>NZ_JBKFTK010000002.1:0-773237 GCF_046507805.1 Alloalcanivorax sp. C16-1
GAACTCAGAAGTGAAACCACTCAGCGCCGATGGTAGTGTGGGGTCTCCCCATGTGAGAGTAGGTCATCGTCAGGCTCCTAAATACAAAACACCCCCGTCACGAACGTGTCGGGGGTTTTTTGTATTTAGGACACGGTGTCCTTCTGTCCCTACAACGGCCCATGTGACCGCCGATGCACCGCAGGTGCCAGGCGGAGGCGCCGAAGGCGTCGCGCAGCGATGGCGAGCACCGCTCGCCACCTAAGTAGGTCAGCCCACCCTCACATGGTCCCCTCGGGGTCGGACCTCGGTAACCGCTTGTTGCTTCGCCCCTTTCCCCAAAAAGCGCGCCGCCAAAGCGGCTTAGCGCTCGATTTCCCCACCCTGAAACACCGCCTTAAGCCCACGCGAGCGCTACTTAGCCACCATTTCCAAGGCCAAAAAGTAATGTCTGACGCCGCCACAGGCCGCTCCCAGGCCAGAAAGCCGACCTGAATCAAGCACTTCCGGTGGTCCGACCCCGCTCGGTGGCTCCTCCGCGGGGCGTAAATCCGGTACAGTCTTCAGCAATCCCACAACGAAGATTGCGACGATGACCCTGACTACTCCGGCGCTGTTGTTTCCCGCCATCTCCCTGCTGCTGCTGGCTTACACCAACCGTTTTCTGGTGCTGTCGCAGATCATTCGCAAGCTGGCGGATGAGGAGAAGACGCACCATCAGGAGGTGGCGTCGCGGCAGATCGGGTTGTTGCACCGGCGGGTGGTGCTGACCAAGTACATGCAGGTGGCCGGGGTGCTGAGTTTTCTGTTGTGCACCCTGTCCATGTTCGGGCTGTACCTGCATCTGGAGCTGACCGGGGTGGTGTTGTTCGGGGCCAGCTTGATCAGCCTGTCCCTGTCGCTGATCTTTTCCCTGTGGGAGGTACTGATTTCCACCAACGCCCTGAACGTGCAGGTGGCGGCGCTGGCCCGGAAACGTTCCGACGAGGAAGGCTGAGGCGGGGGCCGGCTGGAGAAGATCAGGCCAGCAATTCGCTGCCGTCGGGCAGCGCCAGCTTCAGGGCACCCGGCAGCACCCGCAGTTCGAAGCGGGTGTCTTCCAGCGGCTCGCCGTCCAGGTTCAGGTGCATGGGTTCCGGGGTGGTGATGGTCAGGTGATCCAGGCGGGCCCGTTCGAACAGCCCTTCCTTGCCGCCATTCTCACCGCTGCGGAACAGGCCGCGTACGCCGGCCAGCAGATCCATATCGGAAGGCAGGATGGCCACGTCCATCAGGCCGTCATTGATCAGCGCCTCCGGGCAAAGTCGCTGGCCGCCGCCGGCCTGGCGGCTGTTGCCGATGCCCAGGGCCAGGAATTCCCCTTTCCAGTGGAAGTCGGGGCCTTCGAACTCGCCCTCGGCGGCGCGCACTTCGGTGAAGCGGGTGAGACCGGTGAGCAGGTAGGCGGCGCCGCCGAGAATTTCCTTCAGGTCCTCCGAGGTTTCGGTGGTCACTTCGGTGCCGAAGCCGCCGGTGGCCATGTTCAGAAAGTAGCTGTCGTTCACCTGGATTACATCCACGGGCACCGCCGGTCTATCCAGCAAGGCCAGGGCATCCGCCGGCGCTTCCGGCACGCCCGCGGCGGTGGCCAGGTCGTTGGCGGTGCCCAGGGGGATCACCGCCAGCGTCAGATCGTCGCGGCCGGAGGCCATCATCGCCTGGGTGATGTCGCGTACCGAACCGTCGCCGCCGCCGGCGATCACCGTGCGGTAGCCCAGCTGCAGCGCCTCCTCCACATAACGCTCGGCGTCGCCGCCTTCCCAGGTGACCCTGACCGCCAGGTCCCAGCCTTCATCCCGGCGGGCCATCACCGCTTCGCGCACGTCTCCATTAGCGGCTTGTTTGCCATGCAGAATCAGAAGGGCTTTGCGGTCGTCCATAGAAGTTCCTTATCCATTCAGGGCGGGGCGCCCGCCGGTACCGGCTCAGAGTAAGCGGAAGGGGGCCGGCGCGCATCGTCGAAGTGCGGCCCTTTACAACAATTAACGGCGGAAAGAATAGGTGGGGGCTATTGAAAAAATAGCTCGCAACGGCATTTACCTATCTGTGAGAATGGATATCATTTAGAAATGTGCGGCGACGTGGCAAACGGCGGCGCGACGAACAGCCAGGAGGTGTCCCATGATCAAGACAATGAGTTTCGGCGTGATGCACATCAGCGTGGCGTTTCTGGTGGTCTGGGCGATGACCGGAGACTGGCGCATCGGCGGGGCTACCGCGCTGGTGGAGCCGTGCGTGAACACCGTGGCCTACCATTTCCACGAGAAGGTCTGGAAGCGGCTGAGAAGCCGCAAAGCGGGCCCGGGCGGCCCCGACGGCCAGCCGCTGGCGGCTTGATAAACTCCTTGTTTACGCCCCGGCCGGGCTTGGTTAAGCTAGCGGCCGGGTAAACAAAAACAGGGGATAAGTCACGTGCAACGCGGACCCGACGATCTCGACGCCATACGCCAGGTGGTGAATCAGGTTCTGGAAGCCCACGCCGAGGAAGAGGGCGGCCAACGCTCCCAGGCGCGCGCCGAGATTCTGATCCATTCCATGCACGTGTTCGCCCAGCGCGGCCTGGCCCGCACCACGGTTCAGCACCTGCTGGACGCCGCCAAGGTGTCGCGCCGCACCTTCTACAAATATTTCCGTAACAAGATGGACGTGCTGGAGCACATCTATCGCATCTTCATCGACAACATGCTGCTGCATTTCCACCAGGAAATGCGCCAGGCCCGGTCGGTGCGCGCCATCATTCACAACACCACGAAGGTGTATTTCGATTACCACCTGAGCATGGGGCCGGTGATCAATCTGATGATGGAAGAGGCCCGGTCCTCCGGCTCCGCCCTGGCGCCGCACCGGGAGCGCGCCCAGCGCATCGCCGCCCAGGTGGTGACCGCGGAAATCAATCGTCTCACCGGCCGCCAACTGGACCCGCTGGTGTTGCGCACCATGCTGTGGATCCTCGAGAACTATTCGCTGTATATCTTCGAAAACGGGGCGTTTTCCGCCGAGCGGCTGGAGGAATGCCAGCGGGTGATGATCGGCATCGCCGAGGCGGTGGTGCTGGGCGGGGACGCCTCCCCGGAGCTGCTGGAGGCGCGGCCGGGCTGAGTGGGCCGGTTCAGGGGCCGTCGCGCAGGCCCCGGATCAGCACGCGCATATAGGTGACCGCCTGGCGTTCCGGCTCGCCTTCGCCGGTGAGCACCCAGGTATAGGTTGTCCCCACCAGCAGATTGACCATCATCAGTACGATGTCCCGGGTGGGCAGGGCGGTGAAGTAGCCCTGGCCGCGTAATTCCTCGAAGAACGCCTCCGCCACCGGCAGGTTGTCGTCCACCAGCTGCAGATAGCGCTGCTGGATGGCGCCGAGAAACTCGCCGGCTTCCTGGATCAGCAGCCGGGAAAAGTCCGCCTCCCGCTCCAGAAATCGGGCCACCGCCCGGCACACCCGTTCCAGCCGCTCCAGCGGCGGGGCCCCGGAGAGCAGTTCCCGCAGCACCAGATCCCGGATGACGGTGAGATTTTCCTCCACCACCGTCAGCAGCAGTGCGTCCTTGGACGGGAAGAATTGATAGATGGTGGCCTTGCCCACGCCGGCGTCCACGGCGATGGCCTTCACCTCCGCCCGGCGGAAGCCCTCCCGGGCGAACCGGTCGCGGGCGGCGGCGAGGATACGTGCGCGGCGCGGGTCGTGGGCGTCCATCGGCTCAGAGATACTTGATCTTCTCCAGCTGCTCTTCCAGGCGTGCCTGCTGCGAGCGGTAATCGTCGAGCTTCTCCCGCTCCTTGGCGACCACCGCATCCGGGGCCTTGTCCACGAAGTTGGGATTGCGCAGCTTGGCGTCGCCGCGGGCCACTTCCTTGCGCAGCTTGTCGATTTCCTTGCCCAGCCGTTCGATCTCCGCGTTCTTGTCGATCAGGCCGGCCATCGGCACCAGGATTTCCATATCGCCCACCAGACCGGTGGCGGAGGCCGGCGCGGAGTCTTCCGGGCTCAGCCAGGTGATCGCCTCCAGCCGGGCCAGACGGCACAGGAAGTTGTGGTTGGCGTCCAGGCGGGCCCGGTCGCTGTCCTTGCCGTTGTGCAGATACACGTCCAGGGCCTTGCCGGGGGGGATGCGCATCTCGCCGCGAATATTACGGATCGCCGTGATCACCGCCTTGATCCACTCGATGTCCTGCTCGGCGGTTTCGTCGATGCGATCGGCGTCGGCGGCGGGGTAGGGCTGGCGCATGATGGTGGCGTGCGCGGCGTCATCGCCGGCGCCTTTGCCGGCCAGCGGCGCCACTTTCTGCCAGATCTCCTCGGTGATGAACGGCATGAACGGATGCGACAGGCGCAGAATGGCTTCCAGCACCCGTACCAGGGTACGACGGGTGCCGCGTTTTTCTGCTTCGCTATAGTCATCGCCGTAGAGCACCGGTTTGGACAGTTCCAGGTACCAGTCACAGTACTCGTTCCAGATGAACTCGTAGGCGGCCTGTGACGCCACGTCGAAGCGGAATTGATCGAGCGCTTCGCTCACTTCCCGCTCGGCCCGCTGCAGGGCGCTGGTGATCCAGCGGTCCGCCAGGGACAGGCTGACTTCGCCGGCGTTCGGGTCCAGGCCGCAGTCCTGGCCCTCGGTGTTCATCAGCACATAGCGGGCCGCGTTCCAGATCTTGTTGCAGAAGTTACGGTAGCCCTCGATGCGGCCCATGTCCCATTTGATGTCACGGCCGGTGGAGGCCAGGGACAGGAAGGTGAAGCGCAGCGCGTCGGTGCCGTAGGCGTTGATACCGTCTGGAAACTCCTTGCGGGTGCGCTTGGCGATCTGCTTTTCCTTCTGGGGCTGCATCAGGCCGCGGGTGCGTTTGTCGACCAGATCCTCCAGCTGGATGCCGTCGATCAGATCCAGCGGGTCAAGCACGTTGCCCTTGGACTTGGACATCTTCTGGCCTTCCGCGTCCCGCACCAGGCCGTGCACGTAGACGGTCTTGAAGGGCACCTGGTCGGTGAACTTCAGGGTCATCATGATCATCCGCGCGACCCAGAAGAAGATGATGTCGAAGCCGGTGACCAGCACGTCGGTGGGGTGGAAGGTCTTCAGGTCCTCGGTCTGCTCCGGCCAGCCCAGGGTGGAAAAGGTCCACAGCGCCGAACTGAACCAGGTGTCCAGCACGTCCTCGTCCTGGCGCAGGGAGCGGCCGCCCAGGTCGTGCTCGGCGCGCACCTCCGCCTCGTCGCGGCCCACATAGATGTTGCCGTCGTCGTCGTACCAGGCCGGGATGCGGTGGCCCCACCACAGCTGCCGGGAGATGCACCAGTCTTCCAGGTCGCGCATCCAGGAAAAGTACATGTTCTCGTAGTTCTTCGGCACGAAGCGAATGTCGCCGTTCTCCACCGCCTCGATGGACGGCTTGGCCAGCGCCTCCACGGCCACGAACCACTGATCGGTGAGATAGGGTTCGATCACCACGCCGGAGCGGTCGCCGCGCGGCACCTGCAGGGTGTGGTCGGCGACCTTTTCCAGCAGGCCCAGGGCGTCCAGGTCATCCACCACCTTCTTACGCGCCTCGAAACGCTCCAGGCCCCGGTAGGCGGCTGGCACTTCGTCATTGAGGTGGGCGTCGTCGGTGAGGATGTTGATCATCGGCAGGTCGTGCCGCTTGCCCATTTCATAGTCGTTGAAGTCATGGGCCGGGGTGATCTTCACGCAGCCGGAACCGAAATCCGGGTCCACGTAATCGTCGGCGATGATCGGAATATCCCGGTCGGTGAGCGGCAGGCGAATGCTCTGACCCACCAGATCCTTGTAGCGTGGATCCTCCGGATGCACCGCCACGGCGGTGTCGCCGAGCATGGTTTCCGGGCGGGTGGTGGCCACCACCAGATGGCCGGAGCCGTCGGACAACGGGTAACGGAAGTGCCAGAGGTGACCCTGCTCCTCCCGGTTCTCCACCTCCAGGTCGGAGATCGCCGTGTGCAGCGCCGGGTCCCAGTTGACCAGCCGCTTGCCGCGATAGATCAGACCTTCCTGGTGCAGGCGCACGAACACCTCGCGCACCGCCCGGGAGAGACTCTCGTCCATGGTGAAGCGCTCGCGGCTCCAGTCCACGCTGGCGCCCATGCGGCGCAGCTGGCGGGTAATGGTGCCGCCGGACTCGGCCTTCCATTCCCACACCTTCTCCAGGAATTTCTCGCGGCCCAGTTCATGGCGGTTGGTGCCCTCGGCGGCCAGCCGCCGCTCCACCACCATCTGGGTGGCGATGCCGGCGTGGTCGGTGCCCACCTGCCACAGGGTGTTGCGGCCCTGCATACGCCGGTAGCGCACCAGCGTGTCCATGATGGTGTCCTGGAAGGCGTGGCCCATGTGCAGGCTGCCGGTCACGTTGGGCGGCGGAATCACAATGGTGAACGGGTCGCCCTCGCCGGACGGGCGGAAATGCCCCGCCTCTTCCCAGGTCTCGTACCAGGCCTGCTCGATGCGCTCGGGTTGGTAGGTCTTGTCCATGATCTCCGCTGTCTTCACCGTCAAAAAACGAAGGGCGAATTATAGCGGACGGGGCGGCCCCCGTCGCCCATCGTGGCGCGGGCGGCAGGGGCCGGTATGGGCGATCAGAGCCGGTGGCTCTGAATATCAAAGCCCCGTTCCCGGTAGAAACGGAAACGGGCGCGGCCGGCCTCACGCAGGTCCGGATCGCCGGTGATCATCTCCGCCACCCGCTCGAAGCGGGTGGCGAAGTCCGGGACTTCGACGGCCAGATTGATCATCACGTCATGGTGACCGGCCGGGTCGTCCCCGTGGCCCACCAGCACCGGCGAGGCCGCCTCCGGGCCGGCCGGCTCGTGGGGCAGAAAGCCGGTGGTCGGGTGCGACCAGAACGCGGCGTCCACGCCCCGGGCCTGGGCGGCGTCACCGCAATGCACATAAATGCGCCGCCCCTGGCGCCACGCCTTTTCGGCGATGCGCCAGGCCAGCGCGGTTTGCACCCCGTCGCCGGCCCGGTCGGTGATGTAGAACAGGATTTCGGTCAACGCCTCAGCCCTTGTTCGCCAGGTTCATCAGGTAACGGGTCAGCATGGGAACCGGGCGGCCGGTGCCGCCTTTCTCCTTGCCGCCGCTCACCCAGGCGGTGCCGGCGATGTCCAGGTGGGCCCATTTCACATCACGGGCGAAGCGATGCAGGAAGCAGGCGGCGGTGATCGAGCCGGCCTTGGGCCCGCCGATGTTCTGCATGTCCGCGAACGGGCTGTCCAGCTGGCTCTGGTAGTCCTCCCACAACGGCATCGGCCAGCCCCGGTCGCCGGTGTCCTGGCCGGCGGCCAGCAGCGCCTCGCTGAGGTCGTCGTCGTTGGCGTACACCGCCTGGGCGTGGGCGCCCAGGGCCACCACGCAGGCGCCGGTGAGGGTGGCGATGTCGATCACCGTGTGCGGCTTGTGCTTTTGCTGCACATAGGTGAGGGCGTCGCACAGCACCAGCCGGCCCTCGGCGTCGGTGTTTAGGATTTCCACGGTCTGGCCGGACAGGGTTTTGACGATGTCGCCGGGCCGGGTGGCCTCGCCGTCGGGCATGTTCTCGGCGGCGGCCACCACCGCCACCAGATGGATCGGCAGACCCAGCTCGCACACCGTCTTGACGCTGCCGAATACGCTGGCCGCGCCGCCCATGTCGTACTTCATTTCGTCCATGGTGGCGCCGGGCTTCAGGGAGATACCGCCGGTGTCAAAGGTGATGCCCTTGCCCACCAGGGATACCGGTTTGCCGGCGGCGCCCTTGTAATCCATGACGATCAGGCAGCCCTTGCGAGCGCTGCCCCGGGCCACCGCGCAGAAGGCGCCCATGCCCATTTTTTCCGCCTGGGCGTAGCTGATCACCTTCACCGACAGCTTGTCGTAGTCCTTGCCCAGGTCACGGGCGCGCTGGGCCAGATAGTCCGGGTGGCAGTCGTTGGGCGCCATGTTGCCCAGGTCTTTCGCCAGGGCGGTGCCGGCGGCCACCGCGCGGCCCACCTCGGCGGCCTTGCGCAGGCCGTTGTTGCGCTCGGCCAGCCAGAAGGTCCACTTGGCCAGGGTCGCCGGCTTGGGCGGTTTGCTGCGGTACAGGTCGAAACGGTAAGCCGCTTCCTCGGCCACCCGGGTGCCTTCGCGGACCTGCCAGTCCAGATCCTTGTCCACCTCCAGACCGCCCAGCACCCAGGCGGCGTGTTTCACCGGGCCGCTCTGCAGCGCGCGGCTGGTCTGTTGCACCAGTTTGAGAAAGCCCCGTCCATCCAGCGCTTTATCGCCGGCGCCCACCAGCAGCAGGCGGGCGGCGCTGATGCCGGCGGGTTGATGCAGCCACGCCATCTGGCCCTTGTCGCCGGAAAAATCACCGGCTTTCATGAACGCCTGGACCGCTTTGCGGGTCTCATCGGGCAGGCTCTCCGGCAGGGCCGTTTTGCCGCCCAAGGGTAAAATCAGGCAATCCACTTTCAATTTCGGCAGGGCCGAATGACTGATGGCGTACTCCATGCTCTCTCCTGAGTTACAATGCCGCACTCATTTCAGTGCAGGATAGGCGGGGCCAACGTTGATATTACACCGCTATATCAATCGTCAGATCTTCATGACCACGGTGATGGTGACCTTCATTTTGGTGATGGTGCTGGTCAGTGGGCGCTTTATCAAGTACCTGGCCGAGGCCGCCGCTGGCCAGATCGCCGCCGACGCGCTGTTCATGGTGATGGCGTTCCGGCTGCCCGAGTTCCTGCAGATGATCCTGCCGCTGAGCCTGTACATCGCCATTCTGCTGGTGCTCGGCCGCATGCACATGGACAACGAAATGGTGGTGCTGCGCGCCGGCGGTCAGGGCGACGGACGGGTGGTGCGCTCGATCATCATCCCGGTGCTGGTGGCGATGGGCGTGATCGCCCTGTTCTCCTTGTACGTGACCCCCAACGGGGATGCGGAGGTCAACCGCATCTTCGAGGAACAGAAGGATCGCTCGGCGCTGGAACTACTGACCCCGGGGCGTTTTCACGTGAAGGGCGACGGCGACGCCCAGCGCGCCACCTACGCGGAGAGCCTCAACCGGGAAGAAGGCTTCCTGGAGAACGTGTTCGTGGCGGACGCCAGCTTCGACGACCAGGAGGCGGGCCGGCTGCTCACCGTCTGGGCGCGCAGCGGCCGGCTGGAGCAGCAGGACGGCATCAGCTATCTGCTGCTCGAGGACGGCTACCAGTACCAGGGCAAGCCCGGCGAGGCGGATTATCGGGAGGTGGCCTTCGAGCAGGCGCGGGTGCGGATCGGCGAGGAGCGCTCCAGCAGCCGGCCGCCCAAGGTGCGCGGGCGCACCACCGCGGAACTGCTGGACGAGGGTACCAACCAGGCCTGGGCCGAGCTCCAGTGGCGCCTTTCGCTGGTGCTGACCGTGCCGATCATGTGTCTGGCGGCGATCCCGCTGGCCCGGGTCAATCCGCGCCAGGGGCGCTTTCTGCGCATGATCCCGGCGGTGCTTGGTTACATGCTCTACGTCGGCATGCTGCTTACCATGCGCAGCTGGATCGCCGATGTGCCCGGCAGTGACCGGCCCTGGTTCTACTCCATGCTATGGATTCATCTGATCGCCCTGATGGCGGTGTTCATGCTGTATTTCGGCGGCCGACTGTTGTCCCGGAGGGCGCGCGCATGAAATTGCTTAATCGGTATTTCTGGCGGGCGGTGCTGATTCCGTCCGTGGCCATCGTCGCCATTATCGTGGCGCTGGACTGTCTGTTCGGCTTTATCTACGAGCTGGAATTCCTGCGCGGCGACTACCAGATTCTGCAGGCGCTGCAGTTCATCCTCACCACGGTGCCGCGCCGGGTGCACGAATATCTGCCCATGGCGATCCTGCTCGGCACCCTGATCGGGCTGGGGCTGATGGCCAACAACGGCGAGCTGTCGGTGATCCGCGCCGCCGGCCTGTCGACCCTGCGGGTCAGCGCCATGGTGCTGCGCCCGGTGATCTTCCTGATGGTGATTTCCCTGCTGATCGGCGAATACCTGGCGCCCTATTCGGAGCAGGTGGCGCAGAGCAACCGCTCCTTGCAGGAAGGCGGCGGCGAGGCGCTGCGTTCGGACTATGGCTTCTGGCACCGGGAAGGGGATGAGTTCATTCATATCAATACGGTGCAGCCCAACGGCGTGCTCTATGGGCTGACCCGCTACCGCTTCACCGACAACCATACCCTGGCGGAAAGCCAGTTCGTGGAGCGCGCCATCTACCAGGGCGACCATTGGTCCCTGGAGCACATCCAGGGCACCCGTTTCACCGGCGGCGGCACCGATACCTACACCGAACGGGGCGGCGAATGGCGCACCAGCCTGACCCCGCAGCTGCTCAGCGTGGTGGTGCTGGAACCGGGCCGGCTGGCGATGAGCAAGCTGTGGAGCTACTCCGCCTATCTCAAGAAGCAGGGCCTGGAGACCGCCGACTATATGCTGGCCTTCTGGCAAAAGCTGCTGATGCCGGCGGCCACCATCGGCATGGTGCTGATCGCCATTTCCTTCGTGTTCGGCCCGTTGCGGGAAGTGACCATGGGGCTGCGCATGGCGGCGGGCATCGTCGCCGGCCTCACCTTCCACTACGGGCAGCAGTTCTTCGGCCATTTGTCGCTGGTGTTCCACACCGATCCGCTGATCGCCGCGGCCCTGCCGCCGGTCCTGTGCGTGATCGTCGGCATCTGGTTATTGGCCCGGGTCCGCTGAGCGCGGGCCGAACGGCCCGCCGCGTCCCGTCACCCGGGACCCTTTCTTGTCCGCTCCCCTAAAGTTGGCGACTGACCGGTCGAAAAATCCTGTGACGGTGGACGGCCGGCCGACAGCAGGCCGTCCACCTGACCTTTGCCTCTCGCACCGTGACGATCCCAAGCCGGAGCAACATCCATTGGATTTCAAAAATCTTTCCATCGCCAGGCAACTGGCGCTGAGCACCCTGGTCGCCGTTTTCTTCCTGATCGTCAGCGGCGTCCTGAACGGTTACAGCCTCAGTCATATCAACCAGACCATGCGTTCGCTCTACACCGACCGGGTGGTGCCTCTCAAGGGGCTGAAAACGATTTCGGACGCCTATGCCGTGGACGTGGTGGACGCCGTCAACAAGGCGAACGCCGGACTGATCAGCGCGCAGCAGGCACTGAGCGCGGTGCGCGACGCCCACGCCACCATCGACCGCGAATGGCGGGCCTACATGGCGACCCGGTTGACCGAGCGCGAAGCCGCCCTGGCCGGGGAGGCGAACCGGCTGTTCGCGCCGGCCGGCAAGGCCCTGGATGATCTGGAGCAGGCGCTGCAGGGCTACTCCGGCGTGCGCACGGGCGCGCTGGACGCCTACGACGGCAGCCTTTATACCTCCATCGACCCGATCAGCAACAAGATCAACGCGCTGATCGATCTCCAACTTGAGGAAGCCCAAATGGGCATGCAGGGCAGCGAGGCGGAATACCGGGCGGCGCTGCTGAAAACCCTTCTGCTCGGCGTGGTCGCCGTGGTGCTCTCCGGTGGCGCCGCCTTCCTGATCACCCGGGGCATCACCCGGCCCCTGGGCCTGGCGGTGGCACAGGCCAAGGCGGTGGCCGCCGGCGATCTGACCACCCGGGTGGCGGTGCGCTCCAGCAACGAGATCGGCCAGCTGCTGCTCGCGCAGCGCGCCATGGTGGAAGGGCTGGCCGAGGTGGTGGCCGAGGTGCGGCGCAACGCGGAAAGTGTATCCACCGCCAGCCAGCAGATCGCCCAGGGCAACGTGGACCTGAGCCAGCGCACCGAAGAGCAGGCGGCGGCCCTGGAGGAAACCTCGGCCTCGGTGGAGGAAGTCGGCACCAGCGCCGCGCAGAACGCCGAGAACGCCGGCAACGCCAGTCGCCTGGCGTCCGACGCCAGTTCGGTGGCCAGGCAGGGCGGCGAGCTGGTCGGCGACGTGGTCGAAACCATGCGCGAGATCAACAGCAGCAGCGCCCGCATCAGCAATATCATCGCGGTGATCGACGGCATCGCCTTCCAGACCAACATTCTGGCGCTGAACGCCTCCGTGGAAGCGGCGCGGGCCGGTGAACAGGGCCGCGGCTTCGCGGTGGTGGCCGTGGAGGTGCGCAATCTGGCGGAGCGCAGCGCCGAGGCGGCCAAGGAGATCAAGGCCTTGATCGAGGCCAGCGTGACCCGGGCGGCGGACGGCGCCGCCCTGGCCGACCGGGCGGGCAATACCATGCAGCAGATCGTGTCCTCGATCACCAATGTCAGCGACATCGTCGATGAGATGAGCAGCGCCAGCAGCGAGCAGAGCACCGCGGTGCGCCAGGTGAGCGTGGCGATCAGCCAGATCGACGAGACCACTCAGCAGAACGCGGCGCTGGTCGAGCAGTCCGCGGCGGCGGCGGAAAGCCTGCGCTCCCAGTCGGTGCAATTGGTGCGGGTGGTTCAGCGCTTCCGGCTGGCGGGCTGAGCCGCCAGCGGCGCGGGCCGGCTGGCATTGTGGCCGTACCTTGGTATACTCGCCGCCCTGGACGGCCCGCGCGGGCGGGCCTCCGCCAAAGCCAGAGTGGTGGAATTGGTAGACACGACGGATTCAAAATCCGTTGGGGTAAAACCCGTGCCGGTTCAAGTCCGGCCTCTGGTACCAGATAGATGTGCGGTAGCGTGCAAAGAGTGCCTCGATAAACTATGGAATCATCAGTTTATCTTGCTGGCTGGCTCTCTCCGCTGCCGCCCCTGCGTTTGTTGATATCGGCCCCTCGGGGCCGGTTTCGGGTCCAACTCCATGGCTCGCAAACCGGCGCCGGGCAGGGGAACCGAAAAGCTTAAGGGCACCAGAGTCCGCTTTGCCAAGGCCGGGAACAACGTCGGCAACCTCAGGCAAAAGCGGTTCCTCCCCGTGGTGCCGGCCTGGCACTGGCAGGTTTGCCGACCCAACGGGGCCATCTCCGGGTTCTTATCCGCCGAAATCGTAGGTCAGATAAAAATGAGCGACCCGGATGTTTCCCAGCGGTCCTTTTCTGTCGATGCGAGCTAAGAGCGACTGCAGCTTCCAGTTCTTAGAGATTTGATATCTCGCAACCAGCTGATACGAACGCGCGTTACTTCCAGATCCTTTGAAGAAGCCATTCGAACCGCGTACCAGTTCGGGGCTGTCCAGGTGAGTGTAACCAAACGCAAGGGTCAGTCCGTGGTTGGGAAGCCTGATAGTGTCATTGAGTGAATAGGCTCGACCAGGTGCGACATCAACGCTGGAAAGGGAAGCTCCGAGTTGATTGGTATAAAACCTGGTGGTGTTGTAGTTGCCCTGCTGGTAAGGCGATATGAACCCGCCGCCTCGGTAAGCGCCAGGGTGGCTGACAACCTCATTGTAGGATAGGGCCACCTCGTTGTACGGAAGTTGCGCGGCAATCTCTATGCCGTAGAGGTCCGAGTCAACATCTTTGTAATCACCTTTCTGATCGCTGGTGTCCCATTCATGAGAAAATTGGGCACTTAAAGAAACGCTTTTTAAAAAGTTCCTGTTTGTGTCAATTCGGTGGCTGCCTTCCGTATAAAAGGCGTTTAGCCTGTTGTCGAAGTGGTAGTACCAGAAATCCAGGTTGCTATTACGATATTTTGATTTTACGCCGATCGTTTCAAATCCGCTGCTGGAGGTCTGTGGAAGCACTCCGATCTGATTGCCCGGGTTTGCACCCGTATCAAGTTTATTGAATCCCGAATACCCATAGCCTTTGAACCTGAAGACTTTGTATCCGTGTATTTCCAGATTTTTGGAGGGGAGCTTGTAGTATCCGCCCAGTGCTTCATAGAAGGGCGGGATCATTCTGTAATCCACGCCCATGGATTCCGCAAGTGGCGTCTCGATGGGTTGTCTCCCAAACCTTAATTTCAAACCTGCGTTCTTGTACTGGAGATAGGCCTGGCCAAGGGTGGTGACGTCCTTGTTGGGCAAACTTGTGTTTTCCCTGGCGTCTTCCCGAGACCCGATATTCTGAGCTGTGTATGCGGCCAAACCTAAGTTAAAGCCACTGATGTCAGGCGTTTCGAGCTTGAGCCAGCCGCCTACTGAGTTCGTTAGTTGTGATGGCCGAATATTTTCATAAAATTGGCTGAAGTAATATGCTCGAAGCTGGCCGGTGACTTCCGTTTTCGAAAGCCAGGATTTCAAGCTTTCATGTTGCCGGATGTCGAGTCCTGACGGGGCGTCCTTGCCTGGCGCGGGCCTGGTCTGTGCCTCGGCGGATGGAAAGATTGACAGCGCGGCTATGATTATAAAAGTCGCTAATTTAATATAAAAATTTCCCACAATCATGGTTCTTCCTCTTGTTTCGGGCAAAAGTAGAGCTTTGTCCGAAGTGGATGTTTTTGGTGTTATGTTCTGGCTGTTATGCTTTTGCGGGGAAGGAAAGGGGGTTGTGGCTGGCCTTTCGGGTTTTCGATAATAAGCAGGTGCACCTTTGCCGAGAGGGTGAGAGCCCGCTTTCCTGGGGCGTGCTAAATTCAGACTGACGAAGATGGGTGAGCCAGGCGCGACCGGGACCGGGATTGCAGGCCGGGTCGCGCACCGGGTGACGGGCGTTTCACGCCCGCGCTCCGTAGACCGTGATCAACAGGCCCCCGGCTGTCCGTACCAGGGCGCGCACCTCGTGCGCGCCCTGGCACGGTTCCCGGATCACTTCCGCTCCCGAGGCGACAAGTTCGGCAACGGCCGCTTCGACACTTTCGGCCTTTGCCGTCAGTACCATTTCCCCTGGCGCCGGATGGTCCTCTGGCGCCGCGAACGTCACCCCAAGACTCAGGTCCGAGCGGTCCACGGCGGCATACCGGTCGCCATCCCGGAACGCGATCCGCGCTGAGAACGCGCCTGCGTCAGCGATCAGCGATTCCATGTCATGCGCGGTGATCACCACATCGCGCAACGTGAAAGAGCTCATTGGCCTGCCTCCATATCCATCAGCCCGCGGAAATCGCTACGATGGAAAACCAGCGGCTCGGCGGCGCTGGCCACGCCATGACCGGTGATGCGCAGTAGGGCGATGATGTGATCGCCGCCATCAAGCTCGTCGTGCACGACGCACTCTAACCAGGCAACACTTTCATCAACGAATACCGCGCCGGTCTTGGTCGCCGACCAGGCGACCTGGGCGAACCGGTCTGGTACATTCGATGACAGGGCGCGGCAGATTTTTTCCTGGTCAGCGGACAGGATGCTGACACCGACAGCACCGTTCTCGCGGATTTGAGACCATGTACGGGAGCCTTTCTGCACGCAGACCGAGACAAGCGCGGGGGCCAGCGAGACAGAAGTGAACGTACTGATCGCCATACCCACCGGCCCTTCCGGGCCCCGGGTGCACAGGGCGATAACGCCGGTGGGGAAGCACCCGAACGTGGTGCGAAGGTTGCGTGGTTCCAGAACGTCTGGAGAGCTCATCGGTAATGCACTGGTGGTCATGTGATCATCCTCTCTCAAAATCAGTTGATCAGCCGGGCGCGCCCAGACCAGTATTGATCGCGCAGATCCCGTTTAAGGACCTTGCCGGCCGGACTGCGTGGCAGGGTGTCAACGAACTCAACCCGTTTAGGTGCTTTCACACTTCCGAGTCGGGATTTGCACAGGCTGAGTAGCTCGGAGGCATCGAGCCCCGCGCCGGGATTCAGTTCGACTATCGCTGTGACCAGTTCGCCCCATTCGTCGTCGGGAATACCGATCACCGCGCAATCCTGGACCGCCGGATGACTCCAGATCACCTGTTCGACCTCTTGCGGGTAGATGTTGAGTCCACCGGAAATGATCATGTCCTTCTTGCGATCGCAAAGGTGGAGACGGCCACCGCCATCAATCCACCCGACGTCCCCGGTGTGCAGCCAGCCGTCGATGATGGTTTCAGCGGTGATGTCTTCGTTTCCGTAATAGCCCGGGGTCACGAGGTCGCCGCGAATACACACCTCGCCGGTTGTTCCCGGCGCGACCTCGGCGTTGTCGTCGTCCATGATGCGAATCTCGATAAACGGGGTTGGATAGCCGCAACTGGTGAGCACCTCGTCCGACGCGATCTGGTCGCCATCCCAATGGTCCTGGGGAGCAAGAAACGTCACCAACGCGGGTGCTTCGGATTGGCCGAAGAACTGAGTCATGCATGGCCCGAACAAGTGGAGGGCGCGCTTCAGCTTATCCAGGGACATGGGCGCCGCGGCATACGCGAAGTACCGAACCGAACTAAAGTCCCGCTTTTCGATGCCGGGATGATCAAGTAGTCGATACACCACGGTGGGCGGCAGGAAGAACTCCGTCACGCGGTGCTTCTCGATGGTGTCGAGCATCGTCTCGATGTCCGCGTTCGGCAGCACAACCAATGAGCCGCCGCGCGCCAATGCCGGTAACGACAGCATCCCTGCGGCGTGAGTGAGTGGCGCGGCCGCCATGACTACCGGGCGTTCATCGGCCTCGTAGGTGAAGCTGACCATGTAGGCGGCGACAAGGTTGTAGAGGTTGCGTTGCGTCAGCATCACGCCTTTTGAACGCCCGGTGGTGCCGCCCGTCGGCATCAGGACGGCGATTTCATCCCGGTCGCGTTGGATATACAGAGGTGTCGCTGCCGAGCCTTCCAGCCATCTATCCAACGAGGGCGCGATGTCCAGATCGCGATCCAGACAGACCAGCGTATTGAGATCAGGCAGCGCGGTACGAAGCTGCTCGACCATGCCCGCGAACTCGCTCTGAAAGAACAGAACCGTGCAGTCAAACTTATCGAGGACATAGTGCATGTCCTCAAGCGCACTCTTCGGGTTCGCCGGGATCCAGGTCACGGAGGCACGATGGAAACCAAAGGCGCACATGAAAGACAGCGCGCTGTTGGTGGAGAGAACGGCCGCGTGTGTGCCCGGCCCGAGCCCAACCGACCGCAGCTTGTTACCCATGCGGTACGTGAATTGCTGCACCTCACGGTAGGTCCAGGAACGGTCACCCTCCACCATGCAGGTTGCCTCACCACCGTAGGTGGCTCCCCGGTCGAGGAAATGCGTGAACAACATGTCAGAATCCTCTGTTTTCGTTATTAGGAGGCGTCAGACTCAAAGATGCCCACCAGGGCCGCTGCCTCTTCGACGCCGTAGAGTCCGCCGCCATTCTCCAGAATCGCGCGTCGGGCACCGGCCACCTGCCGGCCTCCCGCTTCTCCTCTGAGCTGGGTCACCAGTTCGTAGGTCTGTGCGAGGCCGGTTGCGCCGATGGGGTGCCCGCGTGATTGCAGGCCGCCGGACACATTGATTGGAATGCGGCCGCCCAAGCGGGTCTCGCCACGCTCGGCGGCGGGCCCGCCCTGCCCGCGAGCCACCAGGCCCAGGTTTTCGGAATTCAGCAATTCCCCGAAGGCGGTGGCGTCATGAACCTCGGCCAGATGCATGTCCGACGGCGCCATGGCGGCTTTTTGGTAAGCCCGGTCCGCTGCGAGTTTGGTGAGGTGTAAGTCCCAATCACCGGGATCACGATCCCGGCCCGAGGCAAGTTCCAGGGCAGCGATCGATACCGCCCGGCCTTCGGCCTTCAATTGCCGGGCCTTCTCCGCCGTACATACCAGTGCCGCCGCCCCGCCGTCCGAGTATGGAGAGCACATCGGCACGGTGAGCGGGAATGACAGGGGGCGGGCCAACAGAACCTCCTCGACGCTGAACTCGCGCTGGAAATGACAAAGCGGATTCAGTGTCGAATGCTTATGGTTCTTGGATGAGATCTCCGCCAGCTGCCGCTGGGTGGTGCCGAAATCACGCATATGAGCTCTGGTCCAGAAGCCATAGATATCCATGAAGATCGACCGATCACCATCGACTTCGGGCAGCTCCTCATCGCCGGCCAGCTTCTTCAGTCCCGCGATCACCGATTCCCGGTCGTGGACATCCATGCCGCCCTCGAACAGGGCGTTTCGTCGTTCGACATGGTCCGTCGATAGCTTCTCGACGCCGACCGCCATCGCGGCGTCCGACAAACCGGCCTTGACATGCGACCAGGCAAGATACAGCGCAGTGGTGCCGGAGGCGCAGGCGTTCTCGGTGTTAACGATCGGGATGTTCTCGAAGCCGAGCGGCCTGAGTGCCATCTGTCCGGCCGTGGCCGATTGCCCTTCGATAATGTCCTGACCGGAGTTTGAGAAGAAAAGCGCCCCGATGTCATCGGTGGTGGCTCCGGCATCGGCCAGTGCGGCCGTGACCGATTCCGCCGCCATCGATTTGATGCTTCGGTCGGGATAGTGTCCAAACCGGGTCATACCAACGCCTACGATGTAGATGCGGTCCTCGCGCATTATCTTGCTCATATCACCGCCCCCCGAAGCGCGGCGCCCGCCGCTCTGCAAATGACGTCACGCCTTCCTTGAGGTCCTCGGTATGCGCCAGATCGGCGAACGAGTTCTCCTCCATACGGATGGCGTCGACCAATGTCATCCCGGGAGCACGACGAGACACATCCTTGGCAAAGCGTTGCGCAAGCGGTGCTCTCGTTGCCAACAGCCGGGCGTACCGCACCGTTTCGTCGAGAAGCGACTCCGGCGCGATGACGCGATTAACCAGTCCGATTCTCAGCGCGTGCTCGGCATCAAACCGCTCACCCGACAGAATGATCTCCATGGCGTGGCCCATGCCCACGATCTGGGGGAGTCGAACGCACCCGCCATCGCAGGGGTGCATACCCCATTGGACATCCTGAATCGCGAACTCGGCATCGGTGGAGCAGAACCGGAAGTCAGCGGCCAGTGCCAGCTCCAGGCCTCCCGACATGGCATAACCATTGATGGCCGCGATAACCGGTTTACCGATCCGCAGGCCACGCGTGATGCCACCAAAGCCGTTCCCATCGACGAAATGTTGCCGAAAGTACGGCGCGGGCTTGGTGGCGTAAGCCAGTGAGTACGTTTTGAGATCGGCTCCGGCGCAGAATGCTTTGTTCCCGGCGCCGGTCACGACCGCGACGCGCGCATCGTCGTTGGCTTCGAAGTCCGAGAACGCCTTGATGAGCGCATGGTTCGCGTCATAATCCAGGGCGTTCATTGCTTCGGGGCGATTCAATGTGATGACCGAGACATTGTCATGCTGCTCGATGATCACGGGGTCGGAGCTGTGCATCATCACTCCCCCTTGAACGCTGCCGGGCGTTTCTCTGCAAATGCAGCGATGCCTTCATGCAGGTCCTGCGTATGAGCCAGGTCATAGAACGACCGGGTTTCCATGCGCAGCGCCTCGTCAAGGTTCAGCCCAATCGCGCGGTGCATGACATCCTTCGCGAAGCGCTGGGCCAGCGGGGCGCGCGACGCCAGCTTCTCAGCGAACTCGATGGTCCGCTCAAGCAACTCCTCTGGCGCATAAACCCGGTTGACCAAGCCGATTCGATAGGCATGCTCGGCATTGAACTTGTCGCCGGACAGCAGCATCTCCATGGCGTTGCCCTGACCGACAACCAACGGAAGCCGGATGCTCCCACCGTCAGCGCAATGGAAACCCCAGTTCACATCCTGCAAGGCGAACACGGCGTTGCTGGAGCAGAACCGTATGTCGGTGGCCAGAGCCAGTTCCAGACCGCCGGAGATGCAGTAACCGTTGATCGCGGCCACTACCGGTTTGTTACCTTTGAAGTTCCGGGTGATCGCGCCGAATCCGGGACCGTCGGTGTAGTCCATGCGAAAATCAGCCGCCGACCGGCTCACGTACGAGTACGTATAGCTTTTGAGGTCCGCGCCCGCGCAAAACGCTTTCTCGCCCGCACCGGTGAGCACCGCGACATAGGCGTCGGGGTCGTCTTCAAACTCCCGGAAAGTGCGTATGAGCTCCTGGTTGAGATCGTAGTCCAGCGCATTCATGCTCTCGGGACGGTCGATCGTGATCACTGCAACGTGGTTTCGCATTTCTTTTCTAATTGACGGCATGATTACTCCTTGATGGTGTCGAGGAAGTCGATGAGGGCGGTGCCGAACGCCATCGGATCGTCGATCATGGGGAAGTGCCCGCAGTGCGGTAGCGTGATTACCTGGCCACCCGGCAACAGTCGCTGAAAGTCTTCAAAGCAATCGATGGAAGGTCCGTCCTCACCGAGGATCGTCAGAGCCGGTACCTTGACTTGTGTAATCGCGGACATCAGATCGTAGTCGCGGACCGCCCAGATAACGTCCATCATCGAATGCGCTCCCGCCTTGGCCCGATCGATGTTCCAGCGCTGCAATGTTTCATCAGTCAGCGCGCGGAATCGGGGGGCGACGGTGTCGAATGATTGAGTGACGTCAGTGAACATCGACTCGATCATCAGGAAGTGGTCGACCCACCACTGCTGGGGCCGTAATTGCATATCCACGATGATTGATCGGTCGATCCGGTCGGCGAAGTTCGCACCCAACTCCACGGCCAGAATGCCGCCGATCGAGCAGCCGGCGATGCTGGCACTCGCGATGCCCAGATGGTCGAGAAGCGCGATGGCGGTCCGCGCGTGATCGCGGACACTCATATGCTGAGTCAGGGCGTCGGAATCACCGTGCCCCAGCAGATCCCATGAGATGGTTCGAAACCGCGTCGAAAGGTGTTCGTAGTTGTGGTCGAACTCGTGGATCGAGGCTCCGCCGGAATGCGCCAGCAGCAGCGGCTTGCCGGTGCCATGCTCGACATAGTGGATTCGCCCGTACTCCGTTTGAACAAAGCCCTCTTTCATTGCGCCCCCTCGGAGAAGTGCGGCATGACTTCCTCGGAGAAGCGGCGGAGTGAATCCGTGTTCGCACTGAAGTCCGCCAGCAGTACGTAATCGACACCATGGAATTCCAGAACCTTGAGTTTCTCGATCACGTCCTCCGGATAGCCGATGAGCGCGGCCTCGTCGACCACGACATCATCGGTTCCCCCGGTGGGGAGACCTTCCCGTTCCGAGAACGAGGCCCATTTTTTACCTGTCTGGGCGCCAAGCGCGTCGAGCTTGGCTGCGCGGTCGATGTGTGCCTGGCGGAGTTCCTCGTCGTTGTTGACCAGATGTAGCGCACGGTTGACGCCCACGCACTGTGGAGCAACGTCAAAGCCCGCTTCGATCGCGGCCTCCTTGTATTGCTTGATGCGTAATCCGAGCAGCTCCGGGGCCGCGATCTGATCAAGCAGGAGCCGGTGACCGTCCCGGCCCGCTCTTACCGTGGAAGCTTCACTGGTGGCTCCGACCCATATGGGCGGGTGCGGCGACTGAAAGGCGGGCGGATCGATAACCACGTCATCGAATGAATAGTGCTGCCCGCGGTGGTCAAAACGTGATCGATCAGACCAGGCGCGCTTACAGAAGGAGAGAACCTCCTCGTAGCGCCGTGCCGCCTCATCCTGGGTGATGCCGAAGCCCGCGAACTCGTGCGGCCGATAGCCTTTGCCCACGCCGAAGTCAAAGCGCCCGTTGGAGAGTTGATCAATCGTGGCGATCTGCTCCGCCAGAAGCACGGGGTTGTGCCAAGGCAAGACAACGACGGCGGTGCCGAGCCGCATGGTGGATGTGCGTCCCGCCAGATAGGCGAGGACCGATAGGGATGACGATACCTGTCCATTGCCCGTGAAATGATGTTCAACCAGAAAGGTGCTGGCGAACCCCAGATCCTCTGCCGCGCAGATGTAGTCGCCGAATGTCTGGAGGGTCTGGGCAGAGGCGAAACCTTTAGCTCCGCCGCTCTCACCGGCCGAGACATCCGTCATCAAACCGAACTTCATATGTTGCACTCCTCTCGGTAGGGCCGCGGTTCCGCCGTGGCGGCTGCCTGACGATCTGATCGCCGGGTTCGGTTGCCCATCAGAGAACCGCTTTTGTTATTAAACACAACGCACGTTCGTTTTTTATTATGCATGCCGCCTCAGGCAGGCACAACCCCCTCCGGGGTGGTCGCCGTTGGGCGCGGGAATGGCCGGTGTGGAGCCCGCTGGGCAGGGCGCCGGCGCAGGTTGTACCGAAGAAGGCGGCCGGATCGGATGGCTGTGGTCAAAAGCGGGGAGCAGGGGACAGGGGCGGCCCGGGCGCCGGTCCGGCGCATGGCGTCGGCCCTATGCAGCGGATTTGACAGCAACCCTTCGCTACGCTAATTTCTCGCCATGCCCAAAGTCTCCCAGGAATACGCCGACGCCAGACGCCTTCAGATTCTGGATGCGGCACAACGTTGTTTCCTGCGCGCAGGCTTTCATGAGACGTCCATGCAGGACATCTTCGCTGAGTGTGGATTGTCATCGGGCGCCGTATACCTCTACTTTCCCGGCAAAGACGCCTTGGTTCTTGAGCTCGCCAGAGAGAACCTGCGTGACGTCTCCGAAGTTGTGCGCCGATTGTCCCGGAGCGGGACTTCACAGGCACCTGGCAAGGTGCTTTCAAGCGTGCTCAGCCTGATGCGGAAGAAGCATCGCGAGAACGGCTTCGCCACGCTCCTCGTTCAAATCTGGTCCAAAGCGTTAACCGATCCTCAGCTGGGCGAGGTCTTCCGCACGCTGCAGCGTGAGCTGCGTGATGAATTCACCGACTATGTGCGTGAGCATCAAGCGGCGAGCAGCATGTCGGCACATCGAGATCCCGCCGCCGTGGCCGGGGCACTGCTCGGGTCCATGCAGGGTTACATCCTTCAGTTGGCAATGTACGGCCCCCGTGGTGTGGACGGGATGGCCGACGCGCTTGCCGGTGTGTGGACACAGGCCTTGTCCGGTGAAAATCTCTCCTGACTTTTCCTCTGTAACGCAGGCGCCATAAACGGATCCTGCTTCTCTCGTGACCACGTCCAATCATCGGCTGTGGCTTTTGTTCCCCTCAAAACAAAACGAACATTCGTCTTGACTTGGTCGTGTTCTGAATATCACACTCGGTCTCATCGACATGAGCGGTGTCATGAGATGACTCGCTTTCCGTAAGAACATAAGAATCGATAGCGGCGACGAGGAGGCCGTAATGGAAGATAATAAAAAAAGCCTGGAAGAAATGTTCGATGACTATAATCTGAGCCGATACCAGAAGGTGATCATCGTCTTCTGTGCACTGGTCGCCATGCTCGATGGCTTCGATACACAGGTTATTGCCTTCGCCGCCCCGGCTATAGCGAACGACTGGGCGGCGAATCTTGCGGCATTCGGTCCGGTTTTTTCATCGGCGCTTTTCGGAGGATTAATCGGCGCCTTGATCTTTGGGCCCCTGGGTGATCGTGTCGGCCGCAAACCAGCGCTGATCGGCGCTGTGCTTATCATGTCCATCGGCTCATTGTTGACGCCTCTCTGCGGTGACGTGTCGACGCTCACCTTGGTGCGCTTCTTTACAGGCATAGGCCTGGGCGGCGCGTTGCCAAATTTTATTACGCTCACGGCGGAGTATTCTCCGAAACACCTGAGGGCGACGATCGTTCCGGTCATGTATTGCGGGTTCCCGTTGGGGGCGATCATCGGCGGTGCGGTGGCGAGTCAGCTGATATCGGCATTCGGATGGGGCAGTGTGTTCTTGATGGGCGGGATTCTGCCGCTCCTGCTGGTGCCGGCACTGATTGTTTTTCTTCCGGAGTCGGTCCGGTTCCTTGCGCGTGAGCGTAAGCGCGAAAAAATCGACTTGATACTTTCCAGAATGGGCCGATCCGGGGTCTGGGATGGTGAACTGGCGGCACCGGAGAAAGAAAGCAAGGTGCCTGTAAAGGATATTTTTCGGGACGGTCGGCTGTCAGGAACCCTGGGTATTTGGTTGGTGTTCTTCTCCAGCCTTTTGCTGACTTACTTTATGGTTAACTGGCTGCCGCTGGTTGCTCAAAGCTCGGGATTCGGACCTGAAGATGCCGTTCTGGCAGTGGTGCTTCTCAATCTCGGGGCGGTGTGTGGCACCGTATTAATCGGGCGGCTGGGCGACCGGGTAGGCCAGGGAATCGTTGTAAGCCTGGCCTACGCAATCGGATTTCTGGCTATCACGGCGCTAGGAAAAATAGGGCATTCTGTTTCCCTGCTGTTCGCACTCACCTTTTTATCGGGGTTCTTTAGTATCGGGGCTCAAATCTGCACCGTTGCCATTTGCACAAACCTTTATGATGTGACGACCCGTGCTACGGGAACCGGCTGGGCCATGGGCGCTGGCCGGGTCGGAGCCATCGTCGGGCCGGTTGTGGGTGGGGTTCTGATCGGTGCTGAAGTCGGCTTTCCCACATTATTCCTTATCGCTGGTATGGCCTCGCTTTTTTGTTCTTTGACCGTATTCCTGGTGGCCAGAGTTGCAAGGCGTTCTCCTGCGCATTCGAGGTTTGAATTGGATGCTTATAAATAGGTCGGTGTCTCTTGCTTTTTCGTAGCCTTATTTAATTTCGGTGTAAGGTTTTTGATATTTATAAGCGCGATTATTTGGTGCCGGTGGGTCGCCCCGGATAAATATAAAAAACAGTGTCTGAGGCCCGCGCGCGTACCGCCGTTTATCCGGAGCAGAAAGGAGTAATGTCATGGTCGATAACGGTTTGATGGGTGTGGTCGGCATTATTGGTCTGGGAGCGATGGGTACTGCCTACGCTCGACGACTGATAGACAGCGGCCTGGAGGTATGCGGGTATGACCCTTCGGGCGAGGCGCGCGAGCGCCTGACCGGCATGGGCGGTGATGCCACGTTATCCGCCGACGAGGTGGCGCGGCGATGTTCGGTGATCGTGTCCGCGCTGCCGACCAGGGGCGCATTCGACGACTTGCTGAGCGTACTGACGGCGAACCCCGCTGAGTCGGGATGGGTGATTGACACGAATACGCTCCCCGGTGACGTCAAGCTCGCCGCGTCGGATGATCTCGCCGCAGCGGGATGGGTGATGCTCGATTGCGCGGTCAGTGGCAACCCGGCGATGGTGCTCGATGACACCTACAGTTTCTATGTGAGCGGTGAGGGGCGTCACGCCGACGCTGTTCGAACAGTGATCGGCGCCTTGGCTACAAAAGTGTTCGATGTCGGAGAGTTCGGTAACGCAACGAAGGCCAAGCTGATCATCAATCATTTGCTGATGATTCATAACGCCGCGGCCGCCGAGGCAATCACGCTTGCTACCAAAGCGGGCTTGGAGCCCGAGCGATTGTACGAACTGGTGGTGGCGAGCGGCGGCTCGTCCCGGATGTTCGAAGTGCGCGGTAAGTGGATGGTCACCGGTGAGTATCCGAAGGCCAACGTATACGAGATCTTGCTCGACAAGGACGGTGTGGCCATCGCCGATCTGGCGCGCTCGCTTCGCCACCCCGTGCCCCTGTTTGGCAATGCTTATCAGATGCACATGATCGGGCTGGCTCAAGGATGGCACGAGTACGACGCGAGTTCGATGGAGGCGGTGTATGCGAATCTCTCCGGTCACACGCGGGTGCCGGGAGCATGAGTGGAACAGGCGATGCCTTCCATGCCGTAGGCGAGTGAGAGCCGCGCCCTGAGGAGAGCCGCGCTGTCTACGTGGGGCCGGCCCGCGATGGCCGGTTTGGCATTCGCCCCGGCCACCCACGCCGATGGCACCGCTCCACGATCGGTGGCCGGAATGCCTGTCAAGGAGGTAATGCGAGCTTGGAGCGGGTTGGATATCGGGGCCGACCAGTAGGACTCCGTCGCTGGCGTCTGCTACAATCCTGCCGATATTGACTGTTACCGTGGTTTTCCGGCCCACCTTCCGTCGTCCGCGGTCTTCGCGTATGCCCCGAGCGGGCTTTATTTCGTTGCTGCCTGCTGCCTTGCCATGACCCAAGACGCCCAACCCGCCGGTCTGTTCAAACGCCTGATGGCCCTGGTTTACGACGGCTTTCTGGTGGTGGCGCTGTGGTTCATCAGCGCCGGTCTGTTCGTGATTCTGTACAACCACTCCGGTCTGCCGACCCAGGACATCAATGGCGTGACCCGGGCGGATCCGGTGATCCTCAAGGGCGTGCTGTTTCCGCTGCTGCTGATCGAGACCTGGGCCTTCTATGCCTGGTTCTGGTTGCACGGCGGCCAGACCCTGGGCATGCGCGCCTGGCGGCTGCAGGTGCGTGACTACCGGGGCGGTCCGGTGCGTCCGTGGCAGACGGTGGCCCGTTTCGCCGCCGCCGGCCTGTCCTGGCTGCTGCTCGGCGCCGGCTACCTGGTGGCCCTGGTGCATCCGCACCAGACCCTGCACGACCGGCTGTCGCTGACCGCCACCGTGGTGTTGCCCCGGCCCGGTGCCGCCGCCAAAGGCGGCGCGAAGGGCAATCGCGGCCAGGGTGACAGCGGAAAGGGCAACAGCGGCAAAAGCGGCAAGCGGTGAGGACGGTTCCGTGCGCGTAGACGATTTCGATTTCGAGCTGCCCGACGCGCTGATCGCGCGCCACCCCCCCGCCGAGCGGCGCGATGCCCGGCTGCTGACCCTGACCGGGGACGGTCTGGGGCACCGCCGTTTCCCGGATCTGGCCGACCACTTGCGCCCTGGCGATTTGCTGGTGTTCAACGACACCCGGGTGATCCCGGCCCGGCTGCACGGGCAGAAAGACAGTGGCGGCCGGGTGGAAGTGCTGGTGGAGCGACTGCTGGAAGGCCACGAAGCGCTGGCCCATGTGCGCGCCTCCAAGTCGCCGAAGCCCGGCGGCTGGCTGCATTTCGAGCAGGGCGTGGCGGCCCAGGTGCGCGGCCGGCGGGGCGAGCTGTTCCATCTGCTGTTCACCGGCTGCGACAGCGTGCTGGATGCCCTGGAGCGCATCGGCCATGTGCCGCTGCCACCTTATATAGACCGGCCGGACGAGGCCGCCGACCTGGAACGCTACCAGACCGTCTACGCCCGGGAACCGGGCGCCGTGGCCGCCCCCACCGCCGGGCTGCATTTCGATGAGCCCTTCCTGGAGCAGCTCCGCGGCCAGGGCGTGGACACCGGCTTCGCCACCCTGCACGTGGGCGCCGGCACCTTCCAGCCGGTGCGCGTGGACCGGGTGGAAGACCACCATATGCACAGCGAGCGTTTCCGTATTCCCGAGGCGCTGGTGGAGCAGGTGGCGGCCACCCGCGCCGGTGGCGGTCGGGTGGTGGCGGTGGGCACCACCGCCCTGCGCGCCCTGGAGGCGGCTTCGGCGGACGGCGCCCTGCGCGCCGGCGAGGCGGAGACCGACATCTTTATTTACCCGGGCTACCGTTTCCGGCAGGTGGATGCCCTGGTCACCAATTTTCACCTGCCCCGGTCCACGCTGCTGATGCTGATCAGCGCCTTCGCCGGCCGCGAACGGGTGCTGGCGGCCTACCGGGAAGCGGTGCGCGAGCAATACCGTTTCTTCAGTTATGGGGACGCCATGTTTATCGAACGCGCCGGGCACGGCGACGGAGAGGCCTGATGTCACGACTGACCTTCGACCTGCTGGGCAACGATGGCCGCGCCCGGCGCGGTCGTCTGACCTTTCCGCGCGGCACCGTGGAGACGCCGGCGTTCATGCCGGTGGGCACCTACGGCACGGTGAAGGCCATGCTGCCCCGGGACCTGGCCGACATCGGCGCGGAAATCTGCCTGGGCAACACCTTCCATCTGATGCTGCGCCCCGGCACCGAGGTGATCGGCGCCCACGGCGGCCTGCACGGCTTCATGCAGTGGGACAAGCCGATTCTCACCGACTCCGGCGGCTTCCAGGTGTTCAGCCTCGGCGAGCTGCGCAAGATCTCCGAACAGGGCGTGGTGTTCCGCAGCCCGATCAACGGCGACCGCATCGAGCTGGGGCCGGAAATCGCCATGCGCGTGCAGCGCGACCTGGGCAGCGACATCTGCATGATCTTCGACGAATGCACCCCTTTTCCGGCCACGGAAAAGGAGGCGGCGGACTCCATGCGGCTGTCCCTGCGCTGGGCGGAGCGGTCCAAACGGGCCCATTTCGACGATCTGGGGAACGATGCGGCCTGTTTCGGCATCGTACAGGGGGGCATGTACGACGCGCTGCGCCGGGAATCGCTGGCCGGCCTCACCGACATCGGCTTCGACGGCTATGCCATCGGTGGCCTCAGCGTCGGCGAGCCGCCGCAGGAGATGCTGCGCACCCTGGGCGAACTGACGCCGCACATGCCCGGTGAACGGCCGCGATACCTGATGGGGGTGGGGCGGCCGGAAGACATCGTCGAGGCGGTGCGCCGCGGCGTGGACATGTTCGACTGCGTGATGCCCACGCGCAACGCGCGCAACGGACACTTGTTCACCGCCGAAGGCGTGATCAAGATTCGCAACGCGCGCCACCGCCACGACCTGGGGCCCCTCGAAGAAGACTGTGATTGCTATACGTGCCGACACTTCTCGCGCAGCTATCTGCATCATCTGGATCGCTGCAACGAAATGCTCGGCGCGCAGCTCAACACGATCCACAATCTGCGCTATTACCAGCGCCTGATGGCTGGATTGCGGGGGGCTATTGAAGCGGGTACATTGAGCGCCTTTATTAGTGACTTCTACGCGGCCCTGGGCCGTCCCGTACCCGCGCTTTAACGACGATAACGTGGAGTAACGTAATGAACTGGTTGATTTCTCCCGCGCACGCCCAGACCGGCGGCGCCGCACCCGGTGGTGGCGGCATCGAGCTGATCATGCTGGTGGTGATGGTGGTGGTGTTCTACTTCTTCCTGATCCGTCCGCAGCAGAAGCGCGCCAAGGAGCATAAGAATCTGGTGCAGAGCCTGAACAAGGGCGACGAAGTGATGACCAGCGGCGGCATCCTGGGCCGCGTGATCAAGGTCACCGACGACTTCGTGGTGCTCGAGATCGCCAACAATCTGGAAATCAAGCTGCAAAAACAGAGTGTCCAGGCCACGCTGCCCAAGGGCACCATCAAATCGATTTGAAGTAACGCCTTATGACCCGCTATCCGCGCTGGAAATTTTTCCTGCTGTTGGCCGTGCTTTTAGGGTGCGGCCTTTACGCCCTGCCGAACATCTTCCCGGACGTTCCCGCCGTTCAGATCAGTGCCAATTCCGCCGGTGAGGAGGTGCCCGCGTCGGTACGCCGCCAGGTGGCCGAGGCGCTGGACCAGGCCGGGGTGGAACATGGCCCGGGCGAAGCCGTCAATACGTCCTGGCTGGTACGGCTGGACAGCACCAATGACCAGCTGCGGGCGCGGCAAATGCTCAGCGAACGCCTCGGCGACGACTATGTGGTGGCGCTCAACCTGGCGCCCACCACGCCGCAATGGTTGCGCGCCGTGGGCGCCTCGCCCATGAACCTTGGCCTGGATCTGCGCGGTGGCGTGCACTTCCTGCTGCAGGTGGACATGGAAACGGTGATCCAGCAGCGCATGGAGGCCTGGTCCGGCCAGGCCAAAATGGCGCTGCGCGACGAAGGCATCCGCTACCGGGACGTGGCCACCGACGGCCAGAAACTGGTGGCCACCTTCGACGATCAGGTGGCCGCCGACGCGGCGCGGGCGCCGCTGCGCACCGCCCTGCCGGAGTTCACCCTGAGCCAGGCGGAGGAAACCCCGCGTCTGACACTGACCCTGAACGCCTCGACCCTGGAAGAGCTGCAGGACTACGCGGTGGAGCAGAACCGCACCGCTCTCAACAACCGGGTCAATGAGCTGGGCGTCGCCGAAGCGGTGGTGCAGCGTCAGGGCGCCGATCGCATCGTGGTGCAACTGCCGGGCGTGCAGGACGCCGCCCAGGCCCGCCGTATCCTGGGCCGCACCGCGACCCTGGAGTTCCGCCTGGTGGCGGATCAGTATTCCGCCCAGCGCGCCGCCACCGGCATCGCGCCCCCGGGCACCGAGATCTTCCCGTTCCGTGACCAGAACAACCGCCCGGTGATCCTGGAAAAATCCAAGATCGCCACCGGTGATCAGGTCACCAACGCGCAGATGGGCTTCGACCAGCAGAGCGGCACACCCCAGGTGAACGTGGAGCTGGATTCCACCGGCGCGCGCAGCATGCAGCGGGTCACCTCCAAGAACGTGGGCAATCCCATGGCGGTGCTGTTCATCGAGACCAAGACGGAAATGAAAACCGTCGAGGGCGAGAACGGCGAGCGTCGCCAGGTGCCGGAAAGCACCACCGACCGCTACGTGATCAACGTGGCCACCATCCAGGACACCCTGGGCAGCCGCTTCCGCATCACCGGTCTGGACAGCCCGGCGGAGGCCTCGGAACTGGCGCTGCTTCTGCGCGCCGGTTCGCTGGCGGCACCGGTGACCATCGTCGAGGAGCGCACCATCGGCCCGAGCCTGGGCCGCGAAAACATCGAAGCCGGCCTCAAGTCCATGGTGCTGGGCATGGCCCTGGTGCTGATCTTCATGCTGGTCTGGTACAAGGTTTTCGGCATTTTCGCCAACATCGCGCTGCTCGGTAACCTGGTGATCATCGTCGGCGTCATGTCGCTGATCCCCGGCGCCACCCTGACCCTGCCGGGCATCGCCGGCATCGTGCTGACGGTGGGCATGGCGGTGGACGCCAACGTGCTGATCTACGAACGCATCCGCGAGGAACTGCGCAACGGGCGCCGTCCCCGCGAGGCCATCGACGAAGGTTACAACCGTGCCTTCACCACCATTCTGGACGCCAACATCACCACCATGATCGTCGCGGTGATCCTGTTCTCCGCCGGGACCGGCTCGGTGCAGGGTTTCGCGGTCACGCTGTTCATCGGCATTCTCTCGTCCATGTTCACGGCCATCATCGGCACCCGCGCGATGGTGGAAATGACCTACGGTCGCGGCGCGCGCGCGCCGTCCAAACTGAGCATCTGAGGCGGTCATGTCCGGGAGCAAGACTATGTCCAACAGCAAGAAAATGATCAATTTCATGGGCGCGCGGAAGGTGCTCGGCGTGATGTCGATCTGCCTGGTGATCGCGTCCATCATTCTGCTCGCCACCCGTGGCCTGAACCTGGGGCTGGATTTCACCGGCGGCACCAACGTGGTGGTGGAAAGCCCCGCGGACATTGATATCGCCGGCGCCCGCGACACCCTGGAGCAGGCCGGTTTCGAGGACGCGGTGGTGCAGCAGTACGGTTCGTCCCGGGACCTGAGCATCCGCGTGCCGCCCCAGGACGGCATTGAAGCGGATCAGGTGGGCCAGCGGGTGTTCCAGTCCCTGGCCGACGGCATCGACGGGCTGCAGCTCAAGCAGGTGGAGTTCGTCGGGCCCCAGGTGGGCGACGAACTGCGCGACCAGTCCGGTCTGGCGCTGCTGATGGCGCTGGGGCTGATGCTGGTGTACGTGTGGTTCCGATTCACCAACAAGTTCGGCATCGCCACGGTGGCGGCGCTGTTGCACGACGTGATCATCGTGCTGGGGCTGTTCTCGCTGCTGCGCTGGCCGTTCGACCTGACGGTGCTGGCGGCGGTGCTGGCGTTGATCGGCTACTCGCTGAACGACTCCATCGTGGTGGCCGACCGCATTCGCGAAAATTTCCGCAACACCCGGGAAACCGATCCCCATGTGATCGTCAACGGCGCCATCAACGAGACGCTGACCCGTACCATCAACACCTCCTTCACCACCATGCTGGTGCTGGTGGCGCTGTTCTTCTTCGGCGGCGAGGTGATGCGTGCTTTCTCCGAGGCGCTGCTGGTGGGTATCTTCGTGGGTACCTACTCGTCCATCTACGTGGTTGCCAACCTGCTGTTCACCCTGGGCGTGTCCAAGGAAGACTTCCTGATCCCCGAGAAGGAAGAAATCGACGAAATGCCTTGAGCGGAAAAGGGCCTGTAGGCGCGGTCGGACGACCGCTCCTACAGCGGTCTCTTTTCACCAGTCCTGTTTTTCCATCCACGGGATAATGCGTTCGAACGCCGCCTCGATCTGATCCAGGGAGGTGGAGTAGCTGATGCGCAGGGCATTGGCGCAGCTGTCCCCGAAGGTTTCCCCCGCCACCGTGCACACCCCGGTTTCGCGCAGCAGTTTCAGCGCCACGTTGCCGCCGTTGACCCCGTCGGGCAGGGACGGGAACAGGTAGAAGGCGCCGTCGGGCCGATAGCCGGTCAGGTGCGGCGTCTGCTGGACCAGGTCCACCAGCCGGTCCCGGCGCCGCTGATATTCCGTGAGCATGTCGTCGATAAAGGCGCGGTCGCCGCGCAGGGCCGCCACGCCGGCCCACTGGCAGGGCGTGTTCGCCACCGTGGTGGTGAACATGTGGTAGCGCCGCAGTTTCTTGATCGCGCCCTGGCTGGCCATCAGCCAGCCGATACGCATGCCGGCCATGCTGAAGGTCTTGGAGAAACTGGACACCACCATCACGTGGTCCAGGTCCGAGCAGCAGGACAACACGCTGGGGTATTCCCGGCCGTCGTAGATCAGATGGTCATAGACCTCGTCGCTGATCACGTAGACACCCCGGTAGGCCGCCTCCTGCACGATGGCTTCCACGGTTTCCCGGGGATAGACGGTGCCGGTGGGGTTGCTGGGCGAGTTCAGCACGATGGCATAGGTGTTGGCGTCGATGGCGTCGATCACTTCCTGGGGATCGAGCTGATGCTGGTTCTCGGCGCGGGTGGGGATGGTCTTGACCACGCCGCCGTTCATGCGGATCAGCGGCGCGTACAGCATGAACGACGGTTCCGGGACGATGAACTCGCGGCCCGGTGCCGAGGTGGCGGTGAGCGCCAGATAGATGGCCTCGGTGGCGCCGGTGGTGATCATGATGTTTTCCGGCACCAGGGTGCGGTTATAGCGCTCGCCGTAGTACTCGGCCAGTGCCTCCAGCAGCTCCGGCAGGCCGGCGTCCATGGTGTAGCCGGTCTGGCCCGCCTGCAGAGCGTCCACCGCCGCCTGCACCACGTGCTCCGGGGGTTTCAGATCCGGCTGGCCGATCGACAGATGGATCACATCGTCCATGGTCGCCGCCAGATTCACCATGCGGCGGATGCCCGGCACCGGAATGGTCAGCAGCGCCGGGTTCCAGATCGGGTCCTCGGTTTCGTAGAAGTCCGTGTCCAGGTTGATGTTGCTCATGGTCACGCCTCCTGGCCGGCGAGCGCCAGCGGCGGGCGCCCGGTGAAGGGACGGGCTTGCTCGAACAGGTGGCCGGCCTTGAGCACCAGTTCGTCCTGGAAGCGGCGGCCGACGATCTGCAGGCCCATGGGCAGGCCGTCGCCGGCCAGCCCCAGGGGCACCGACAGGGCCGGCTGGCCGGTCAGATTGAACGGGTAGGTAAAGGGCGTCCAGGTGGGCCAGCGGGTGCTGGGCCAGTCCCGGGGCACTTCCCGGTTGGTGTCGAAGGCGGTAATCGGCAGGGTCGGGGTGAGCAGCAGGTCGTACTTCTGATGGAACACGGCCATGCGCTCGGACAGCGCCATGCGCTCATTGACCGCCGCCAGGTAATCCAGCATCGACAGCTTCTCGGCTTTCTCCACCACCTGCACCAGGGCCAGGTCCATCTGGGCGCGCTTGCGCGGGCCCAGGTCCCGGCAGGCGTTGGCGGCGCCGCCGTAGAACAGATGGCCGAAGGCGGCCAGCGGGTTGCTGAAGCCCGGGTCCACTTCCACCACGGTGGCGCCCAGATCGCGGAACACCGCCACCGCCTCGGCGGTCGCCCGTTCGATGGCCGGGTCCACGTCCACATAGCCCAGGTTATTGCTGTAGGCGATGCGCAGGTCCTTCAGATCGCCGGCCAGGGCGGCCAGATAGTCCACCTGGCGGCGCGGCGCCGCCTGGGCGTCGCGGCTGTCCGCCTCGGTAAGCACCTGCATCATCAGCGCGCAGTCCTCCACCGAGCGGGTCATGGGCCCGGCATGGGCCAGGGTGCCGAACGGGCTGGCCGGCCAGTGCGGCACCTCGCCGAAGGTGGGTTTGTGGCCGACGATGCCGCAGAAGGCGGCGGGAATGCGGATCGAGCCACCGGCGTCGGTGCCCAGGGCCAGCGGCGCCATGCCGGCGGACACCGCCGCCGCCGAGCCGCCGCTGGAACCGCCGGCGGTTTTCTCCGGGTTCCAGGGATTATTGGTGGGCCCGCACAGAGGGCTGTCGGTGATGCCCTTCCAGCCGAATTCCGGCGTGGTGGTCTTGCCCAGCGGCACGTAGCCGTGGCGTTCCAGCGCCGCCACCGCCGGTGAGCGCTTGTTCAGCGTGCTCTCCGGGTCGATGGTGCGCGAGCCCTTGAGCGTGGGCCACATGGGGGTGAGAAACACGTCCTTCACCGCCACCGGAATACCGTCCAGCAGGCCCCGGGGCTCGCCCTTGCGGTAACGCGCCTCGGCGGCGCCGGCCTCGGCCAGGGTGGTGTCCCGGTCGATCAGGCACCAGGCGTTGAGGGCGTGGTCGTGATGCTGCACATGGTCAAGCAGGCCGGCGGCCACCTCCACCGGCGACAGTTCGCCGCTTTCGAAGGCGCGCTTCAGCGCCGTGGCGGTGAGCGCCCTGATGTCTTCGGCCATGGCTTTCCTCCTCCTTCAACGGCGTCCATATCCCCGCGCCGTGTCCACCGGATTAGCCAGCGGCTCACCGAGCCGCCAGCGGTTGAAGTTGTCCACGAACTGCTTACCCAGAGCCCGGCGCCAGCCGATAAAGTCGCCGGCCATATGGGCGGAAAGCATCACATTGTCGAAGCCCCACAGCGGGTGGTCCGCCGGCAGCGGCTCCTGTTCGAACACGTCCAGGGCGGCGCCGGCCAGGTGGCCGTCCAGGGCATCCATCAGGGCGGCGGTGCGCACGATGGCGCCGCGCCCCACATTGATGAACACCGCCCCGGGTTTCATAAGGTGGAAGTGATGGTGGTCGAACAGACCCTCGGTGTCCGGGGTCAGCGGCGCGGTGACGACCACGTAGTCGGCCTCGCCGAGCAGGTCCGGCAGGTCTTCCTGGCCGTGCACCCGGGAAAACGCCGGGTCCTGGTCCCGGGGCCGGCGGGCGGTGCCGACCACCTCCATGCCCACCGCGCCCAGCAGGGTGGCCACCTCGCGGCCGATGGAACCGGCCCCCACCACCAGGGCGCGGGCGCCCCGGATCAGGGCGGTTTCCCGGTGGTCCCATTGCCGCTGGCGCTGGCGGGACAGATTGGTGAGCGTGTCCTTGGCGAACAGCAGCACCGCGCCCAGCACGTACTCGGCGATGCCCCGGTCGAACAGGCCGGCGGCGTTGGTCACCGGAAAATCACCGTCGCGGATCGGCGGGATCATCAGGGCGTCGACGCCGGCGCTGGTGGCATGCACCCAGCGGATCGGGCAGGGATCGGGCCAGGCCGCTTCCAGCGCCTCCACCCGGAAGTCGGTGACCACCAGCACGTCGGTGTCGGCGAGCGCCTCGGCGAGGCCGTCGTCGCCCTGCAGCTGACGCACCCGGGCCAGCCCGTCCAGGGCCTTCAGGCCCGGCAGCGGCGCTTCGTCCGGCGCCAGCAGCACGGTCACCCGGGTGTCGCTCATGCGGTCTCCTCCAGGGCGTCGCGGAACAGGTCCACGGCGCGGTCGATCTCCTCGCGGCTGACGGTGAGCGGCGGCAGCCAGCGCACGATCTGCCCATGGGTGCCGCAGCGCAGCAGCAGAAGGCCATTGCGCTCGGCGGCCTTGAGCACGGCGGCGGCGCGTTCACCATCCGGCTGGCGTGGCCCGGCGCCGATCTCCATGCCGCGCATCAGGCCCATGCCGCGCACCTCGTCGACGCAGTCGTACTCGGCCTTCAGGGCGTCCAGGCGCTGCGCCAGATGGTCTCCCTCGGCGGCGGCCCGGGCCACCAGGTCCTCCTGCTCGATCACGTCCAGGGTCGCCAGGGCGGCGGCGCAGGCCACCGCGTTGGCGCCGTAGGTGCCGCCCTGGGAGCCGGGCCAGCCTTCCGCCATCAGCGCCCGGCTGCCGGCTACCGCCGACAGCGGGTAGCCGCTGGCCAGCCCCTTGGCGGTGACCAGCAGGTCCGGCTGCACGTCGAAGTGCTGGTGGCTCCAGAAGCGTCCGGTGCGGCCGTAGCCGGCCTGGATTTCATCGGCGATCAGCAGAATGCCGTGGCGGTCGCAGCGCTCCCGCAGGCCTTGCATGAACCGTGCCCCCGCCGGGTAGTAGCCGTATTCGCCCTGCACCGGCTCGACGATCATGGCGGCGACTTCCGTCGGCAGCGTCTGGGTCAGAAACAGGTGGTCCAGCTCGCGCAGACAGAAATCGACGGTTTCTTCCTCGCTCCAGCCGTAGCGGTAGCTGTGCGGGAAGGGGCTGAAGCAGACGCCGGCCATCAGCGGATGCCAGCCGCTGCGCACCTTGGTGGTGGAGGTGGTCATCGAGGCGGCCGCCAGGGTGCGGCCGTGGAAGCCGCCGGTGAAGGCGATCACATTGGGGCGCCCGGTGGCCTGGCGGGCCAGCCGCAGGGCGGTTTCGATGGCTTCGCTGCCAGAATTGGCGAAGGCCACCGCGTCCAGCGCGCGGGGCAGGTGTTCGTAGAGGCGATCGGTGAGCCGGAGCATATTCGGATGGGTCACCGTGGTGTACTGAGCGTGCACCAGGGTGGCGACCTGCCGTTGGGCGGCTTCCACCACCTTGGGGTGGCAGTGGCCGGTGGCGGTGACGCCGATGCCGGAGGTGAAGTCCAGCCAGCGACGGCCTTCACCGTCGTAGAGCCAGCTCCCCTCGCCGCGTTCCGCGCAAATCCCGCTGGATTGCACCAGCAATGGAGACAGATGATTCATGGCTTGCTCCTCCCACGTCATGAACCCGGGCGGGGAGGCCGGCCTTGCGTGAAGACCGGATTTAGAGGTTCCCGCCCAGGGCGCCTTGAATCCGCACACCGATCGCATCGGTGCCGCTCGCCGGATGTTTTCCGGCCAGGTCTTGCTCGAGCGTCTCATGCAAATGACGGGCGGCGCCATAAAAAATCGCGTTTTTTTCACCCAGCCACTGCAGCAGCAGCGCCAGGCTGAACAGGGTGGCGCGGGGATCCGCCACGCCCTGGCCGGCGATGTCCGGCGCCGAGCCGTGGGTGGGCTCGAACAGGGCGGGCTGGTCCGGGTCGGAAGGATTGAGGTTGGCGGAGGGCGCCACGCCCAGGCCGCCGGCGAGCACCGCCGCCAGATCGGTGAGAATGTCGCCGTGCAGGTTGCTGGCCACCACCACGTCGAAGCCCCAGGGCGCCTGTACGAATTTCATGGCGGCGGCGTCCACCAGTTCATGGTGGGTGGCGATGTCCGGGTAGTCCGCCGCCACTTCCGCGAACACCCGGTCGTAGAGGTCGCCCCAGAACGCCTGGGCGTTGCGCTTGGTGATCAGACACACCTGCGCCTCACGGGTGGCGCCGTCGGGCAGGGTGAAGGTGCGTGGGCGCTGTTCGTGATCCCGCTCGTCGCGGCGTGCCCGGGCGCGTTCGAAGGCGTGGCGGATCAGCCGCTCGGTGGCGGCGTAGGTGAACACTTCCAGCTGAGTGGCGATCTCGTCGCGGGTGCCGGCGCGCAGCCGGCCGCCCTGGCCGGCGTACTCGCCTTCGCTGTTTTCACGGATCACCAGCATGTCCAGGTCCCGGGCGCGGGGATCGGCCAGGTACTGGACGGTGCCGGGGTAAAAGCGGGCCGGCCGTTCGCAGGCCCACAGATTCAGGCCCTTGCGCAGGGTCAGCAGCGGCGCCAGGGAGACGCCGTCCGACAGCCGGTAACGGTCGGGGTCGCTGAGCGGCCCGGGGTCGCCCAGGGCGCCCAGCAGCAAAGCGTCATAGGCGCGCAGGCGTGACAGGGCATCGTCGGGCATCATCTCGCCATGGCGGCGGTGCCAGTCGGTGGCCGGCCAGGGCAGGACGTCGTACTCCAGCGGCAGCCGGTGGCCGTGGATCAGTGTCTTCAACACCGCCTCGGCCACCGCCATCACCTCCGGACCGATGCCGTCGCCGGGCAACAGCGCGATGCGGTGTGAACCGGTCATAAAGACTCCCGATCAGAACGCTTATTCCGCCGGAGCGCCGCCGGCGCTCCCGCGCCCTGGCTTCACCCCATGCAGAGGTATTTCACCTCGCAGTATTCCTCGATGCCGTACTTGGAGCCTTCGCGGCCCAGGCCGGATTCCTTGACCCCGCCGAACGGCGCCGCCGCGTTGGAGATCAGGCCCTCGTTGATGCCCACCATGCCGGCTTCCAGGGCTTCCGCCACGCGCCACACCCGGTGGATGTTCTCGCTGTAGAAGTAGGAGGCCAGGCCGAACGGGGTGTCGTTGGCCAGGCGGATGCCTTCCTGTTCGTCCTTGAAGCGGATCACCGCCGCCAGCGGGCCGAAGGTTTCCTCCACGCAGAATTCCATGTCCTGGGTGGCGTCCACGATCAGGGTGGGCTGCACGAAGTTGCCGCCGCGCTCGTGGGCCTCGCCGCCCAGGATCACCTTGCCGCCTTTTTCGCGGGCATCCTTGATGTGCTCCAGCACCTTGTCCACGGCGCCCTTGTTGATCAGCGGCGCCTGGGTGACGCCGTCCTCGAAGCCGTCGCCCACCTTCAGTTTCTCGATGGCGGCCTTGAGTTTTTCCACGAAGGCATCGTGCACGCCGTCCTGCACCAGGAAGCGGTTCACGCACACACAGGTCTGGCCGGTGTTGCGGAACTTGGAGGCGATGGCGCCTTCCACCGCCTTGTCCAGGTCGGCGTCATCGAACACCAGGAAGGGGGCGTTGCCGCCCAGCTCCAGCGACACCTTCTGAATGTGCTCGGCGCACTGGGACATCAGCTGGCTGCCCACCTCGGTGGAGCCGGTGAAGCTGACCTTGCGCACCACCGGCGAGCTGGTGATGGTGGAGGAAATGGCGGCGGCGGAACCGGTGATCACATTGATCACCCCGGCGGGAATGCCGGCGCGGGTGGCCAGCTCGCCCAGGGCCAGGGCCGAGTAGGGGGTGGCGCTGGCCGGCTTGACCACCATGGTGCAGCCGGCGGCCAGGGCGGCGCCGGCCTTGCGGGTGATCATGGAAGCGGGGAAATTCCACGGGGTGATGGCGGCGGTGACGCCCACCGGCTGCTTGATCACCACGATGTGCTGGCCGGGCTTGGCGGCGGGGATGGTGTCGCCGTACACGCGGCGGGCTTCTTCCGCGAACCACTTCAGGAAGGAGGCGGCGTAGGCGATCTCGCCCTTGGATTCCGCCAGCGGTTTGCCCTGTTCCAGGGTCATGATGGCGCCCAGGTCGTCCTGGTGCTCCATCATCAGTTCGTACCAGCGGTACAACAGCTGGGCGCGTTCGTCGGCGGTCTTGTCGCGCCATGCCGGGAAGGCGCGGTCGGCGGCGGCGATGGCCTGGCGGGTGTCCGCCTCCTGCATGCGCGGCACCTGACCGATGATCTCGCCGGTGGAGGGATTGTCCACATCGATGGTGGCGCCGTCCTCGGCGTCGCACCACTGACCATTGATGTAGCACTGCTGGCGGAACAGGTCTTTGTCTTTCAGTTGAAACTGGCTCATCGGGCTCTCCTGAAGAAGCATCTTCGCGCAAACGATTAATGGGTTTAACGCTAGCAGAGCTTGGCGGTGAGTCCTATCCCTTGAGGCAGGCTTTTACGTCTCTAAACGGCGTAGGAGCGGCTTTAGCCGCGATAGTTTCCCGTGATTGGACGGCGCTATCGCGGCTAAAGCCGCTCCTACGAGGAGGCAGGTCGGGGGGCGAGCGCGGCTCAGCCGCGCTTGAGACTGTCGGTGAGGTGCGGCTTGATCTTCTGCAGCAGGCCCTTGAACACCTTGGGGGTGCCGGCGACCAGGTTGCCGCGGCTCAGGTGATTGTGGCCACCGACCAGGTCGCCCACCAGACCACCGGCTTCGGTGATCAGCAGGGTGCCCGCGGCCATGTCCCACTCCTGCAGGCCCAGCTCGAAGAAGCCGTCGGTGCGGCCGGCGGCCAGCCAGGCCAGGTCCAGGGCGGCGGCGCCCGGGCGGCGCAGGCCGGCGGCGTCCTCGGCGATGGCGCGGAACATGCCCATGTAGGCATCCAGATAGGCCATCTGATCCTTGCGGAACGGGAAGCCGGTGCCGATCAGGGCGCCGTCCAGGCTGGCACGGCCGGTAACGCGCAGGCGGCGGCCGTTCAGCGCCGCGCCACGGCCCCGGCTGGCGGTGAATTCCTCTTCGCGCAGCGGGTCGTAGACCACGCCGTGCTCCACCCGGCCCTTGATCTTCAGGGCGATGGACACCGCGTACTGGGGGAAGCCATGGATGAAGTTGGTGGTGCCGTCGAGAGGGTCGATCACCCACAGGTAATCGGCGCCGTCACCGCGACCGGGCTGCTCGCCGCCTTCCTCGGCCAGGATGCCGTGGTCCGGGTAGGCCTTGCGGATCACCTCGATGATGCGTGCTTCGGCGGCTTTGTCCACCTGGGTGACGAAGTCGTTGGCGCCCTTGCGATCCACTTTCAGCGGGTCGCTGTTTTCCGCGGCGCGGCGGATCAGGGTGCCCGCCTGGCGGGCGGCTCGCAGGGCGATATTCACTTGCGGCGCGTGCATGCATTCATCCTATCGGTTTGAAAGAGCGGGCCCCACGGAGTGGCGGGGCCGGACGGGAGGCGGATTGTAACAGAGCAGAAGGAAGGAGGGCAGGCCGTTATCTGCTAGAATCCCGCCCCCACGACCGACGCGGACAACCCACATGCTCGACAAGGTGCGGATGGTGATGGTGGAAACCACCCATCCGGGAAACATCGGCGCCGCCGCCCGGGCCATGAAGACCATGGGCCTGAGCGACCTGCGCCTGGTGGCGCCGAAAATCCACCCCAGCGCCGAAGCCACCGCCCGCGCCTCCGGCGCCGGCGATGTGCTGGCCGCGGCGCAGGTGTGCGCCACCCTGGACGAGGCCCTGGACGGGGCCACCCTGGTGATCGGCACCAGCGCCCGCCAGCGGCGCATTCCCTGGCCCTGCCTGACCCCGCGCCAGCTCACCGCGCAGCTGGCCCGCGAGCCGGAGGACACCCGCATCGCGGTGCTGTTCGGCCGCGAGGACCGGGGCCTCACCAACGACGAACTGCACCGCTGCAATCTGCACGTGTCGGTGCCCACCAATCCGGACTACGGCGTGCTCAACGTGGCCTCGGCGATCCAGCTGATGGCCTATGAACTGCGCCTGGCCCTGGTGGGCGAGGACGCGGACCTGCCGGAGGCGCGCTCGCGCCGGGAGCAGATGCCGCTGCCGGAGATGTTCTGGGACGAACCGGCGGCCAGCAATCAGGCGGTCCAGCAGTTCCTGGATCATCTGCAGCGGGTCATGGAAGACAGCGGCTTCCTGGACCCGGAGCAGCCCGGGCAGGTGATGACGCGCATGCGGCGATTGTTCCTGCGCGCCCGCCCGGACAAAATGGAGATCAGCATCCTGCGCGGTACCCTGGTGGCTTTGGAGAAGCGCCTGCGGGGCCCGGATTCGAGGTAACTATGCTCAAGCAAATCAAAGAGGACATCGCGTCCGTCTTTCACCGTGACCCGGCGGCGCGCAACACTCTGGAGGTGCTGCTCAACTACCCGGGCCTGCACGCGGTGCTGTTTCACCGTCTTGCCCACTGGCTGTGGCAGCGGCGCTTCAAGCAACTGGCGCGTCTGATCTCCACCTTCAGCCGCTGGCTCACCGGCATCGAAATCCACCCCGGCGCGCGCATCGGCCGGCGCTTTTTCATCGACCACGGCATGGGCGTGGTGATCGGTGAAACCGCCGAGATCGGCGACGATGTGACCCTCTATCACGGCGTCACCCTGGGCGGCACCAGCTGGAACAAGGGCAAGCGTCATCCGACCCTGGAAGATGGCGTGGTGGTGGGTGCCGGCGCCAAGGTGCTGGGCCCGTTCACGGTGCACAAGAACGCCAAGATCGGCTCCAATTCGGTGGTCACCAAGGAGGTGCCGGAGGGCGCCACCGTGGTCGGTATTCCCGGCCGGGTGATCGGCCAGCCGGCCACCGAGCAGGAAAAGAACCGCAAGGAAATGGCGGACAAGATCGGCTTCCAGGCCTACGGCGTCAGCAACGACATGCCCGACCCGGTGGCGGAGGCCATCGGCGCCCTGCTGGATCACCTGCACGCGGTGGACGGCAAGCTGGACCGGGTGTGCGACAACCTGCGCCGGCAGGGCATTCAGGGCTGCGATGAAAAGCTGCCGGAACTGAGAAGCGAGGACTTCGAGTCGGTGAAGGCCCGCGGCGGCAACGACTGACCCGGCCGTGGCCGGGCCGGGTCAGCCGGGCAGCCGGCGCAGCCGCTCCGGCAGGGTCGGGTCGAACTGTTCCAGGGCGCCGGGTTCCACGTAGCGGGTCCAGTTGTCGAACTCCTCCCGGCCGGCCAGGAAGCCTTCAAAGATGGCATGGTCGGTCTTGCGCGGCGCCTGGCAGTCGCCCACCCGATGCACCTTGGGATGGCGTTCCCGCAGCGCCAGGTAAAGGGCCTCCGCCGGCAGGTGGCGGACCGCCAGGACCACGGTGTCCACGTCCTCCAGGGTTTGCGTTTCGCCGGTGTAGAGCTGGTACAGATCCACCTTGCCGTTCTCGAAGCTGCTGACCCAGCTGTTCAGCGTGGCCCGGAATCGGTCGCCGGGCAGCTTGCCGTACACCACCGGCTGATCCAGGGTCTGGGCCAGCTTGTGGAACAGGGCGTTCCAGCGGGTCACCAGGTGCACCTGATGCCCCCGCTCCACCAGATACTCGGTGATGCCCGCGGAATAACGGTTGCCTTCCTCGTCCAGCACCAGCACCCGCTCGCCCACCTGGGCGCCCTCCAGCACGTCCACGGCGGTCAGCACATGGGGCGCGTCGATGCCGGGAATCTTCGGCACCAGCGGGTTGATGTCGGAGTAACCGCTGCGGTCCGGGGTGGAACCGGTGGCCACGATGATGCCGTCCGGGTCCAGGGCCAGCACGTTGTCCACGTCCGCCTCGCTGCCCAGGCGCACGTCCACGCCCAGTTTCTCCAACTGGGTGCCCAGGTCCTTGGTGATCCAGGCGAAGCTGTCCCGGCGCGGCAGTTTGACGATGTGATTGACCTGGCCGCCCAACTGCCCGTCCTTTTCCAGCAGGGTCACCCGGTGGCCGCGCCGGGCCAGGCCCTCCGCCGCCTTCATGCCGCCGGGGCCGCCGCCGATCACCACCCAGTGGCCCGGCGTGGCCGCCGGCGTTTCGGTGTGCGGGGCGAAGCGTTCCTCGCGGCCGGTGGCCGGGTTCACCTGGCAGGTCATGGAGGTGCCGTAGAACAGCCGCGCCACGCAGCCCTGGTTGCAGCGCAGGCAGTGGTAGATGTCGTTCTCGCGGCCCTGGCGGGTCTTGTTGGCGAAGTCCGGGTCGGCGATCTGCGCCCGGGTCATGGCCACCATGTCGGCGCCGTCCCGGGCCAGGATCGCCTCCGCTTCGGCGGCGGTGGTGATGCCCGAGACCGCGAACACCGGCAGATTCACCGCTTGCTTGAGGCGCGCCGCCGGGTCGGCCAGCCAGCCATTGGGCACGTCCGCCGGCGGCATGATGTAGCTGGCGGACTGGTACACCCCGGCGGTGGTCATGATGTAGTCGATGCAGCCGGTGGCTTCCACGGTGCGCGCCACCTGAATCCAGTCGTCCACCTCCAGGCCGCCGGGCACCATCTCGTCCAGCGTGAGCCGCACGCCCACCACGCAATCCCGGCCCACCCGTTCGCGCACCGCGCGCACCACTTCCAGTGGAAAGCGCATGCGGTTCTCGAAGGCGCCGCCGTACTCGTCGGTGCGCTTGTTGAACAACGGCGAGATGAACTGGTGCAGCAGGTAGCTGTGCGCCAGATGCACTTCCACCCCGTCGAAGCCCGCCGCCTTGGCGTACTCGGCGGAGCGGGTCCAGCCTTCCACCACTTCGTCCATGTCCTGGCGCTCCATGGCCTTGGCCTGTTCACCGAACACCGGCGACTTGATGTTGGACGACGACCACAGCACCCGGTAGTCGTCCATGGCATGGGTTTCGCCCATCACGCCGAAGTGGTTGAGCTGGGCGAAGATGCGCGCGCCGTGGTCATGCACCGCCCGGGTCAGGGCGCGGTCGCGCTCCACCATTTCGTCCCGGTAGCCGTAGGCGTAGCCCCGGCAGAAGGTGTTGGAGGTGGGGTGGATCAGGCGGTTGCCGGTGATCATCAGGCCGATGCCGCCCCGGGCCCGGGCCGCGTGGTACTCGATGTCGCGGTTGGTGGTGAGGCCGTCGCGGGTGTTGAACGCCATGGCGTGGGCGGACTGCATCAGCCGGTTACGAATCTCGATGTTGCCCACCCGTAGCGGACGGAACAGATGGGGATAACGTTCCTGAGTCATGATGTGCCGTCTCCTATTGCGCCTGGGTGCCCAGCGTCTCGCGCCAGTCGTGGTCGAAGCTTTCCAGTTCGCCCTGTTCGATAAAGCGGTCCGGGTCGTCGAGCATCTCGCGGCCGGCCAGCATGCCTTCGTAGATCACGTCCTGGAGCGGGCGGGGCAGCAGCGCGTCACCGATGCAGTGCAGATTGCTCACCCGGCCCTGCAGGGCCTGATAAAGGCTGTTCTCGGCGGCGTGGCCGGCGGCGATCACGAAGGTGTCCGCCTCCAGCACCTGGCTGTTCTTGTCGGTGAACAGGTTGAACAGTTGCGCGCGCTGGCCATCCACGGAACGCACCCAGCTGTTGAGGGTGTATTCCAGCCCTTTCTCGAACACGTGCCGGTAGTTCACCGGCAGATCCAGGGTCAGTGCCAGATTGGGGGAGAGGGCGTTGAAGCGGCTGACCAGATGCACCGGATGGCCGCGGTCGAGCAGGAACTCGGCGGTGCCCAGGGCATAGCGGCCACCGTCCTCGTCGAACAGCACCACCCGCCGGCCCACCGCGTCCGGGTTTTCCAGCACGTCCACCACGCTCAACACATTGTCCTGGTCCATGCCGGGCACCCGGTCCACCGCCGGCCGGGTGGAGGTGAAGCCGCTTTTCAGCGGCCGCGAACCGGTGGCCACGATCACGCCATCGGCGCCGAACGCCGCCACCTGGTCCGCGTCCAGGCGGGTGTTGAGCCGGATCTCCACGCCGGCCTTGCGCAGTTGGCGCTCCAGGTCCCGGGGCAGAAAGCCGAACTTCTCCCGGCGCGGCAGCCGCGCCGCCAGATTGAGCTGGCCACCCAGTCGTTCGCCGGCTTCCACCAGGGTCACCCGGTGGCCGCGCTGGCGCAGCACCAGGGCCGCCTTCATGCCGGCGGGGCCGCCGCCGATCACCAGCCAGTGGGCCGGCGTGGCCGCTGGCTTCAAAGTATGGGCGCCGAAACGCCGCTCGCGGCCGGCGGCCGGGTTGACCACGCAGGAAATGGCGTTGCCCACCATCAGCCGGGCGATGCAGGCCTGGTTGCAGCGGATGCAGTGGTTGATCTCGTCCTCGCGGCCGTCGCGCAGTTTATTGGCGAATTCCGGGTCGGCGATCTGGGTGCGGGTCATGGCCACCATGTCGGCGGCGCCGTTGGCCACCAGGTCATCCGCTTCCTTGGGATCGACGATATGGCCGACGATGAACAGGGGGATGTCCGCTTCCTCGCGGATCGCCTGGCGCATGCGCGCGCCGTCCTTCACCAGCCAGTTTTCCGGGTAGTCCCCCGGCGGAATCTGATCCGCGTGGGCGGCGTAGGTACCGGCGGTGGCGCTCACGTAGTCCACCAGACCGGTGCGTACCATCAGCCGGGTCATCTCGATGGCCTGGTCAGCGTGCATGCCGTCCACGGTGCACTCGTCCATGGACACACGGATGCCGACCATGAAATCCGGGCCCACTTCGTCACGCACCCGCTGCAGGGTTTCGATGGGAAAGCGCACGATGTTTTCCTGGCTGCCGCCGTATTCGTCGGTGCGTTTGTTGTAGACGAACGACAGGAACTGCTGATGCAGATAGCCGTGGGAGTAGTGCAGCTCGACGCCGTCGAAGCCGGCCTCCTTGGAATAGCGGGCGGTGAGCGCGAAGTGTTCCGACACCTCGTCCATCTCCGCCTTGGTCATTTCCTTGGCCCACTCGTTATAGGCCGGGGACTTCATGGTGGAGGGCGCCCACAGCACCCGGTAGTCGTCCAGGGCGCCGCTGCGGCCCTGGGGGCCGAAGTGAATCAACTGGGCAATGATACGCCCGCCCTGGGCCTGCACCGCCTGACACATTTCCCGGTCGCGCTCGATGATCTCCTGGCGATTACCACGGGCCAGGGTACGCCCGGGACCGGTGGAGTGCGGATGGGTGTGGCGGGCGCCGGTGACGATCAGACCGATGCCGCCCTTGGCGCGCTCCGCCTGATAGTAGATGTCACGGTCGTTGGTCAGGCCGTTGCCGGCATGGAAGCCCTTGGCGTGGGCGGTTTGCATCAGACGGTTGCGGACCGTCACGTTGCCGATCTTCAGCGGACTCAGCAGATGGGAATAGGCGTGGGAATCGGTCATGGGTGATCCTTCCTTTTCTTACTGTTATTGGCGCTTACCTTCGAGGGCGCCCCCGGGGTATGGACGGCGTCCTCCGCCGGTAAAAGGGCAAGACACATGCCAAGCCGGGCCGATTTCCATAACTGACTGAATCGCGAACGCTTTTGCCGGTATTCGGCGTTTTCGGCCGCCCGCCTTTCGTTTCAGAGCGAGGGGTGGGGCTTTCAGATTGAAGGAGTGCGAGGGACTGCGCCCCGACTCGCTCCGTGGGACGCAAGCGTGCCATCGCCTTTCAGGCTGAAAGGGCGAAATTTCCAGGTGAAAGACCCGGGCTGGCGGGTGAGCCGTGCGACGCTTCAGCGCCAATGTAAAAAAGACTTTAAAAACAAACGACTAATTCAAAAGCGGGGGCAAACAAAAAAGTTGGCACCGTGTTTGCGATGGGCAGTGGCGACCCTTCAACAAACACAACGTGCGAACAACCTATGACAAAACCACTCGAAGGCGTCCGGATTCTCGATCTGACGCACATGCTTTCCGGCCCCTACGCCGGCATGATTCTGGCCGACCTCGGCGCGGATTCCGTCAAGGTCGAGCCTTTGAAAGGCGAGGGCACCCGCAGCCTGCTTGCAAAGGACCCGAACAATTCCTACGGCGGCCAGGGCGCTTACTTTCTGACGCTGAACCGCAACAAGAAAAGCGTCTGCATCGACCTGAAAAGCGAGGCGGGTCTCAAGGTCTTCTACGACCTGGTGAAGGACGCGGACATCGTGCTGGACAACTTCTCCGCCGGCGTGCCCGCCAAGTTGAAAATCGATTTCGACCATCTCTCCAAGATCAACCCGCGCATCATCACCTGTTCCGTCACCGGCTTCGGCCAGGCCGGACCCAACTTCCAGCGGCCGGCCTTTGATCAGGTGGTGCAGGGCATCGGTGGCGGTATGTCGATCACCGGCCACGACCAGGACCATCCGGCCCGCGCCGGCATTCCCATCGGCGATCTGGGCGGCGGTATGTTCGCGGTGATGGGCGTTTTGTCGGCGCTGCATGCCCGGGAAAAACGGGGCTACGGGCAGCACGTGGACATTTCCATGCTGGATTGCCAGATCTCCATGCTCAACTACATGGCCACCATGTACTTCCTGAGCGGCGACGATCCCAAACCGATCGGTAATTCCCACTTCGTGCACGTGCCCTACGACGCCTTTCCGACCAGCGACGGCTTCGTGATCATCGCGGTGATCTTCGACAGCTTCTGGGACAACCTGGTGGAGCTGCTCGACATCGACGCCCTGCGCGATGACAAGTACAAAACCCAGCCCGGCCGCTTCGCCGATAAGGACAAGATCAACGGCATCCTCAAGGCGCTGCTGGTCACCAACACCACCGCCCATTGGGTGGATCTGCTGTCCAGCGCGCGCATCCCCTGCGCGCCGGTGAACAAATTCTCCGAAGCACTCAGCGATCCCCAGGTGTTGTTCCGCAACATGGTGGTGGATATCCCGCAGAGCGACGGCGGCGCGGTCAAGGCGCCGGGTAATCCGATCAAGCTGTCGGTGGATTCCGAGGAAGCCTTCACCACCCCGCCCGGTCTCGGCCAACACACCCGTGAGGTGCTGCGCGCGCTCGGCTACAGCGAGTCGCAGGTCGAGGAGCTCATGACCCAGGGCGTGATCGGCTAGGAGGCGAGCATGGATATCCGTATCAACGAAGTAGGGCTGCGTGACGGCCTGCAGAGCCAGGGCAAGACCCTGACCGTGGACGAACGGCTGGCCCTGGCCGAGGCGCTGGCCGGCGCCGGTCTGCGCTTTATGGAAGCCGGCAGTTTTGTTTCTCCCAAGGCGGTGCCGCAAATGGCCGGCACTGAGGATCTGTTCCCGCGACTGCCGTCGCCGGAGCGCATTCAGTACGCCGCCCTGGTGCCCAACATGAAGGGCTATGAACGGGCGGTGGCGGCCGGCGCGCGCACCGTCAACGTGGTGCTCTCGGTCACCGAGACCATGAACCAGAAGAACATCAACATGTCCCTGGAGCGCACCGCCGAGGTCTGCGAGCAGATCGTGGCACGGGCCGCCGACGAAGGCGTCACCGCCCAGGCCTATCTGGCGGTGGCCTTCGAATGCCCGTTCGAGGGGCCGGTGGCGCCGGAGGTGGTGGCCCATTTCGGCAAGCGCATGAACGACGCCGGCGCCGGCAAGGTGATCGTCGCCGACACCATCGGCGCCGCCGACCCGGCCAAGGTGGACGCGGTGCTGGGGCGGCTGCTGGAGCGCGTGGACGTGGCGCGGGTGTCCTGCCATTTCCACGATACCCGGGGCATGGCGCTGGCCAATATCCATGCCGCGGTGCTGGCCGGCGTGCGTGAATTCGACGCCTCCATCGGCGGCTTGGGCGGTTGCCCGTTCTCCCCCGGCGCCAGTGGCAATGTGGCCACCGAGGACGTGGCGCTGATGCTGCGAAGCATGGGCCTGGACACCGGCATCGACCCGCTCGATCTGGTGCCGGTGGTCCGCGAGGCGGAGCGCCTCACCGGCACCGCCCTGGGCGGCAAGGCGTTCCGCTGGTTGAGCCGGCAGTACGCCAAGAGCCGGGGAGGGCAGGGCGATGATCAGTAAGCTGCTGGGTTGGGTGGCGCGCATCGCGCCCTGGGCCATCGTCGCCGGCCTCGGTTACGCGGCGGCGTTCGTGCAGCCCACCGTGGAGCCGCTGCCGTTGCCGCAGCCCCTGGTGGAGCCCCGCGATCATTTCCTGGACGTGGCCGGCGACGGCAACGGCGCCCTGTGGTTCGCCGGTAACGCCGGCACCGTGCTGCACCGCGATGCGGGCGGCCACTGGGCGCGGCGGGCGTTGCGGCAACCGGTCAATCTGCAGGGCATCGCCGAGGGCCAGGGCCGGGTGGTGGCGGTGGGCAACCAGGGCTGGGTGTTCACCGACGCCGGCCAGGGCTGGTCCGCCCTGCAACTGCCGGTGTCCGACTACGCCGGCAAGCTGATCGCCGTCGGCTATCTCAACGGCACCTTCTGGATCACCGGTGAAATGGGCGCCATTTTTCGTGGCGACGGCGCCGGCGACTGGCAGGCGCTGAGCCTGGACACCGACGTGGCGCTCAACGACATCGCCCGCGCCGACGACGGTGGTCTCTGGATCGCCGCGGAGTTCGGCAATCTGTTCCATTCCTCCGACCAGGGCCGCAGCTGGCAACGCCAGGAACTGCAGGGCGAGAGCTTACAGGCCATCGCCTTCCACGGCCCCACCGGCGTGGCCGTGGGCAATCAGGGTCGCGTGTATCTCAGCGACGACACCGGCGTGTCCTGGCGGGCCGTGGACAGCGGCACCCATGAGCACCTTTACGACGTGGCCCACGACGGCCGCCGCTGGCTGGCGGTGGGCGCCGGTGGCGTGCTGCTGACGTCCGAGCGGGGCCGTCACTGGTCGCCGCTGGCGGCGCGCGGTTTCAGCAATGGCTACCACACGCGGGCGCTGCCCACCGCCGACGGGCTGGTGGTGACCGGCGAGGATCTGGGGCGTGTGCATCAGGGGCAATGGACCGCCTGGCCGGCAGAGGAGAAAGAATAATGTCAATGAGCCGTTTCGCCATCGGCCTGTCCGAGCTGTGCATCCGGCATCGTCGCTTGGTGGTGGCGTTGATTCTGGGGATCACTTTCTTGATGTCGCTGGTGCTGCTGCGCATCGACGTGCGCACCGTCTTCAGCGACATGGTGCCCAAGGGCCATCCTTACGTGGAGGTCCACGAGCAGTACAAGGAAACCTTCGGTGGCAGCAACAAGGTCACCATCGTGGTGAAAAGCGAGCAGGGCGAGATCTTCACGCCGCCGGTGCTCGCCGAGATCCAGCGCGTCACCCGGGAGCTGGCCAAGGTCAGCGGCGTCAACCCGTTCCAGATCGTGTCGCTGGCCTCGCGCAAACTCAAATCCGTGAACGCCTCCTCCATGGGCATCGAAAGCGTGCCGCTGATGTGGCCGGACGTGCCCGCCGATGCCGCCGGCATCCGCACCCTGCGCGAGGCGGTGATCAACAATCCGCTGGTGTACGGCATCTACGTGGACCGCGATCTGCAATCGGCGCTGATCCAGGTGGATTTCTACGATCAGAAAGTGGACTACGGAAAAATCTTTCCGCAGATCAACGCCATTTTCGACGCCTCCCCGATTCCCGAGCAGGTGTCGTACCACCTGGTGGGCGAGCCGATTCTGTACGGCTGGGTGGACCATTACCTGGACGAGACCGTGGTGATCGCGCTGCTGTCCCTGGGTGCCATGCTGCTGGCCCTGTTTCTGCTCAACCGCACCTGGCGGGGCGCGTTGCTGCCGCTGGTCAGTGGCACGGTGTCGGCGATCTGGGCGCTGGCCATCGGCGTGATGCTGGGCTTTAACTTCGACCCGCTGGTGATCGTGGTGGCGTTCATCATCACCGCCCGCTGCTTCAGTCATTCGGTGCAGCTGATCACCCGTTTCGACGATCTTTGCGACGGCGACGGTCTGCAGCCCCGGGCGGCGGCGGAAGCCACCATGAAGGAACTGTTCCGCCCCGGTCTGCTGGGGCTGATCTCCGACGCCGGCGCCATCCTCTGCGTGCTGCTCACGCCGATTCCGCTGCTGCAGAAGGTCTCCATCATCGGCGCCCTCTGGGTGATGACCATCATGTTCTCGGCGGTGGTGCTGACCCCGGTATTGCTGAGCTGGGTGAAGGCGCCGCTGCGTTACGCCCATCCGTTGAACCTGCGTTTCCTGCTCGACGCGGTGCTGACCGTTGCCTACCGGCTGGCCGCCGGACGCGGCGCCTACCTGGTGCTGCCGGTGACCCTGGTGCTGGTGGGCCTGTTGATGGCCAAGGCCACCGACCTGACCATCGGCGACGCCGCCCCCGGCTCGCCGATCCTGTGGCCGGAGGCGAGCTTCAATCAGGACAGCGCCCTGATCAACCAGCGCTACCCGGGCACCGAGCAGATGTTCGTGGTGCTGGAAGGGGATCGCACCGATGCGCTCAAGCGGGTGGACGCCCTGGACTGGATGCAGCGTTTCCAGCGCCGCATGGAGCGGCTACCCCAGGTGGGCGGCAGTGTGTCCCTGGCCGACATCGTGGTGGACGTGCGCCGCAACCTTTACGAGGGCAACCCGCGCTACCGGGAACTGGGCGCCTCGCAGATCGAGAACGGCGAACTGATCAGCTTCTACATGCAGGGCGCGGCGCCGGATGACCTGGCCCAGTTCGCCGACCCCCTGTTCCAGAACGGTTCGGTGCTGCTGATGTTGCGCGATCGGCGCGGTGACACCCTGCGCCAGGCGATCTTCCAGATCCGCCGCTTTATCGACGAGAACCCGCTGGACGGCTTCCAGATTCGCATGGCCGGGGGCTCCATGGGTATCACGGCGGCCATCAACGAGGTGCTGCTGTCCGATCAGATCGAGGCCATCGCGCTGGCGCTGCTGGTGGTGATCGTGTCCTGCCTGCTGGTGTACCGCTCCTCCGCCAGTGGCGTGTTCTTCATCGTACCGGTGCTGATCTCCAACGTGGTCACCTTCGCGTTCATGGCCTGGCAGGGCATCGGCATGAGCATCAGCACCCTGCCGGTGGTGGCCCTGGGCATCGGCCTGGGGGTGGATTACGCCTTCTACATCGTCGATTCGATCAAGGAATACCTGGAGAAGTACCCGAACGCGGACCCCCGCGACGCCATCCGGCAGGCGCTGTTTTCCGCCGGCCGGGGCGTGCTGCTCACCTCGGTGACGCTGGCCGCCGGGGTGCTGCTGTGGGCCGCTTCCTCGCTGCGCTTCCAGGCCGAGATGGGGATGTTGATCGGCCTGTGGCTGCTGGTGTCGGCGTTCACCTCCTTGCTGGTGATGCCGTCGCTGGTGCGCATCCTCAAGCCCGCTTTCATCTTCGATCCGCCGAAAGACCAGGCCGCCGTCAGGGGGCCCTCGGAAAAGGCGGCGCTTTCCACAGAGTAAAAAACGCCAACGACTCACCAAACGGGGTAATTGCCATGATTGGATTAAACAAAAAAAACGTCACCAGGCCGGACCGGCGTCTGCCGGGCAGCGTGGCCCTGGCGGTCACGCTGGCGGCCACTTCCGCCGCCCGGGCCGACGACCAGAACTGGCTCACCAAGGACTGGGAAATCAGCGGCTACGCGCGCCAGTACCTGTCCTGGAACCTGGAAAACCCGACCCTGATCGGCCCCGGCCCCAACGGCCTGGATGGCGTCCAGGAAGGCGACTACCGGGGGGATCTGTCCATGGTGCGCACCGTGGGCAAGCTCAATATCTTCCGTGACTTCGGCGCGGTGCGTTTCAAAACCACCGGCCGGGTGTCCCGGGAAGCGTCCACCAGCTACCTGGACGATGTGCAGGACGTGGCCGATGCCTGGGCACGTACCGGCGGCGTGTCGGCATCCTCCGTGGACCTGATCGACGACAGCTATAACGACGAGGAGCTGCGTGAGTTCTGGCTGCAAGGCGATCTCACCGACAGCCTTAACCTGAAGATCGGCCGCCAGCAGGTGGTCTGGGGCGAGACCGACTTCTTCCAGCTGATGGACGTGATTCACGGTTACGATTTCCGCTGGCGCTCGTTTCTGGAGCCGGAAAACGAAGAGCTGCGCAAGCCGCTCAATATGGTCAACCTGACCCAGCGTTTCGATGACGCCGGCGGCAGCCTGCAGCTGATCTACATTCCCGGTCGCCTTAACGATGAGGAAGACCGGGGTAACAGCTATGACGTGGAAGGCGGGCGCTGGGCCAACCAGCCCAACCGGGGCGTGCCGTTCGCCACCGCGCCGTTCGGCGCCAACGTGCGCTACAACTACCACCATCCGGACGCGGACATGGACGACGACTCCTACGGTCTGCGCTGGAATGGCCTGGCCGGTGACTGGGGTTACTCCCTGGCCTGGTTCCACGGCCCCAATCCGAACCCGGTGGCCAACCCCAACCCGGCCACCAACAACACCGCGCCGGAGCTGTTCCTGGGCGCCTACGAAGGCACCTATGAGGGCGGCCCCGCCGAGGCCGGCGAGTTCATCTACCCGTACATCGACGTGTTCGGGGTCTCCGCCAACAACTACTTCCCGTCCCTGGACGTGGTGTTCAGCACCGAGCTGGCCTACATCCCCGAGGCGCCCTACAACGCCGGCATCCAGAGCAACAGCCAGGGCCGGGGTTGCGGCTTCTTCCCGGGTTTCTGCGGCATCGAGGAGAAGAACCTGTTCCGCTCCATGTTCCGCATCGACAAGCAGGTGGATCTGACCGGCGTGCTCGGCACCAGCCGTCCCTCGTTCCTGTCGGTGCAGGTGTTCAACAACTGGATCGCCGATTTCGACAAGAGCGAACAACTGGTCAACACCGCCGGCTTCAGCGGTGACACCAAGGAATTCAGCAGCATCGTCACCGCCATCCTCGCCGCCAACTACGCCAACGACCAGATCAACCCGAGCCTGGCGCTGGGCAGCGATCTGACCTACGGCGGCGGCTTCGTGATTCCGTCCGTGGAGTTCGTCTACGGCGACCACATCCGCGTTCGCCTGGAGGCCGACATCTTCTTCGACCGCGAAGAGCAGGACCGGCCCCTGCAGGACTTCAACGACACCAATCTGTTCGGCTATTTCGCTGGCAACGACCAGTTCGTGGCCCGGCTCACCTATCAGTTCTGAGGAGATCATCATGACAATAACCAAGTATCTTTCCGCCGCCGTGCTGTCGTTGTCCGCGCTCGCCGCGGCCCCGCTCAGCGCCGCCGAGCTGTCCGCCGGCGACCGGCTTGATGCCGGCAACCTGGACGGACGTCTGCAGGACACCTTCGAGGGTCACAGCATCGACAGCCTGCTCACCGACGTGCAGAAGCGGCTGATTCGTGAGCAGGGGCTGGTGATCACTCTCAAGAACTCCGAGCCGGTGAAGCTGGGCAAGGACTATCTGGCCGCCACCGAGAAGTATTCCGGTGGCGTCTCCTACGACGCGGACACCCGGTTGATGAAGGGCTGGAAGGCCGGCATGCCGTTCCCCAACGTCACCGAGGACACGCCCCACGCCGCCGAAAAGCTGGTGTGGAACCACCATGTGGCCCAGCCCACCAAGAACTTCCAGGACTACCCGCAGTTCGCCTACCTGTTCGTGGACGACAAACGGGGCCTGGAGCGGCGCCAGGAATGGGTGTTCAAGCGCTTCTACACCAACGGCCGTCTGGGCGAGGACAGCACCGAGATCGGTGACGGCAACACCCTGTTCAAGCAGCTGCTGTACGCCACCTACCCGAACGACATCCGTGGTCTCGGTCTGTTCACGGTGCGTTACGACGGCCCGCAGCTGGACGACAGCTGGGCCTATCTGAAATCCGTGCGCCGCACCCGGCGGCTGTCCGGCGGCACCTGGATGGATCCCATCGGCGGCACCGACCAGCTCAACGACGACATCGAGATCTTCAACGCCCATCCCACCTGGTATCCGGAATACAAACTGCTCGGCAAGCGTACCGTGCTGGCGGTGGCGCACAGCTCCGTGAAGGCCTGGGACCAGAGCGCCAAGGGCAACGCCGAGTTCCCGGTGGTGGACCTGGACCAGCCGCCGTACTGGAATCCCCTCGACAAGTGGGAACCCCGTGAGGTATGGGTAATCGAGGCCATCGCGCCGCCGGAGCATCCGTACAGTAAAAAAATCATGTACATGGACACCCAGTTCCCGCGCTTCTACATGGCCGACGTCTACGACAAGAAGGGGGAGTTCTGGAAGTGGTTCAACTACCACCTCAAGACCATCCAGACCGAGGACGGTGATACCGGCATCGTGTCCTCCGCCGGCTTCACCATCGACTACCAGCGCCGCCACGCCACCATTTTCATCCTCAGTCCCGATGCACGGCTGAATACCCCCGGCGTCGATCCGGGCGATATCAGCCTGCGCGAACTGGAACAGGCGGCGGTGCGCTGAGGCCGGTCGACAAAGCCTCTTAAGAATAAGTAACGGAGACGAAGAATGAGTTATCGATTGGGTGTTGATGTGGGTGGCACCTTCACCGACCTGCTGTTGATCAACGACGACACCGGCGCCACCTACACCGCCAAGGTGCCGTCCACGCCGAGCGACTCGTCGATCGGCGTGCTCAACGGCATCGACAAGATCTGCCGTACCTCCGGCGTGGACCCCCGTGACATCGACAAGGTGATGCACGGCACCACGGTGGCCACCAACGCCATCCTGACCCGGCGCGGTGCCCGGGTCGGCCTGGTCACCACCCGTGGCTACAAGCAGGTGCTGCATATCGCCCGGTCCTATGTGCCGGGCGGCATCGGCGGCTGGGTAATCTTCAACAAGCAGCCGGTGCTGGCGGCCCTGGAGGACACCATCGAGGCCGATGAGCGCATCGGCGCCGACGGGGGCGTGGTCACGCCGCTGGATGAGGCACGCCTGCGCGACGATCTGAAGGCGCTCAAGGAAGACGGCATCGAAGCGTTGACCGTGTGCCTGATCAACGCCTACGCCAACGGTGAGCACGAGGAACGTATCGCCGCCATCGCCCGGGAGGTGATGCCGGAGATTCCGGTATCGATCTCCTCCCGGGTGGTGCCGGAGATGCAGGAGTACGAACGCACCGAGACCACGGTGGTGAACAGCTACGTGCGGCCGGAAGTGTCCCGCTACCTGGACAACCTGGCCCGCGAGCTTGAGAACCGGCTGGCCGACGATGTATCGCTCTCCATCCTGCGTTCCGACGGTGGTCTGTCCGCCAGTGACCTGGCCGGCGATACCCCGGTGAACCTGCTGCTGTCCGGCCCCGCCGGCGGCGTGGCCGGGGCCATCTGGTTCTGTTCCCGGGGTGGCTACGACAAGGTGCTGACCTTCGACGTGGGCGGCACCTCCACGGACGTGGCGCTGATCGAGAACAACAGCGCCCGCCTGCGCCGCGAAACCCGGGTCGGTGACGTGGCGGTGCGCGCGCCCTCCGTGGACGTGCGCACCGTGGGCGCCGGCGGCGGCTCCATCGCCTTCGTGCCGGAACTGACCAAAGCCCTGCGGGTGGGCCCGGACAGCGCCGGCGCCGATCCCGGCCCGGCGGCCTATAACAAGGGCGGCGAGCTGCCCACGGTGACCGACGCCAACGTGGTGCTCGGCTACTTGCCCGCCGACCAGAAACTGGGCGGCGACATGGTGATCCGCCGGGATCTGGCGGAGAAGGCCATGGCGCGCATCGCCGAGCCCATGGGCCTGTCGCTCAAGGAAGCCGCTGAGGGCGTGGTGCGCATCGCCAACGAGCACATGTTCGGGGCGCTGCGGCTGATCTCCGTGGAACAGGGCTACGACCCCCGCGACTTCGCCCTGTGCGGGTTCGGCGGTGCCGGGCCCCTGCACGCCAATGCCCTGGGCATGCTGATGAACGCCTGGCCGGTGATCGTGCCGCCGTCGCCGGGGGTGCTGTGCGCCTATGGCGACGCCACCACCCGGGTCAAGGACGAAGCGTCCCGTTCCCTGGTGAAGGGGTTCTCGCAACTTTCCCTTGAGGAAGTCACGCGCATTCTCGAACAGCTCACCGAGCAGGTCACCGCGTCGCTGTCCCACCAGGGCATCGCCGGCGACGACCAGACCATCACCTGGCAGGCGGACGTGCGCTACCAGGGCCAGGCCCTGCTGCTCACCCAGGACCTGGACCGCGAAGCGCTGGCGGAACGGGGCCTGGCGCTGATCGGCGATACCTTCGACGGCGAGCACGAGCAGCTGTTCAACTTCGCCCTGGACGAGGAGCACGAACTGGTCAACCTGCGCGCCATCGCCCGGGCGCCGCGCCCCAATATCGCCGAGCGTGACTATGGCGGCGACGCGGTGGCGCTGGAGGACGCGGTGGTCGGCGAAAGCCAGATCTATTTCCAGGGCGCCGATCATGACGCGGTGCTCTATGACCGGGCGCGGCTGTGGCCGGGCCATGCCCTGGCGGGCCCCGCCATCGTCATGGAGATGGACTCCACCACCGTGATCTTCCCCGGTTACGGCGCGCGCGTGGACGGGGTCGGCAACCTGCTGATCGAACCGGCCGATAACAACGAGAAGGAGTGAACCATGGCTGCCACTTTGATACAGACCAACAACCAGCCGTTCCAACGTCAGGACGTGGACACGGTAACCCTGGACATCATCGAAAACGCCATGGCCAACGCCCGCAACGAAATGGACGCGGTGCTGTTCCGCACCGCCATGTCGCCGGGCATCCGCGAACAGGGCGACGCCTTTCCGATGATCGCCAACCAGGACGGCAAGATGGTGGTGGGCCAGTTCGGCTCCTTCATCTACGGCTTCATGCAGTCCTACCAGGGCACGGTGGAAGAGGGTGATGTGTTCCTCACCAACGACCCCTACATGTGCGACGGCGCCGTCAGTCACCTGCCGGACTGGCTGGTGATGGTGCCGATCTTCAAGGACGGTCGCCTGATCAACTGGGCCGCGATGTTCGGTCATATGTCCGACGTGGGCGGCAAGGTGCCCGGCAGTCTGCCCACCGACGCCAGGAGCATCTACGAGGAAGGCATCCGCATTCCGCCGCTGAAGATTTACCGCAACGGCGAGCTGAACAGCGACGTGCTGGATCTGATCCTGCATAACGTGCGCATGCCGAGCTGGAACCGCTCCGACTTCAACGCCATCGTCGCCGCCTGCCGCACCGCCGGCCGCCGCTGCCTGGATCTGGCCGAGCGCTTCGGCGACGACTGTTACGTCAGTGCTCTGCAGATGATGCTGGACCGCAACTACACGGCGATGCGCGAAATCATCCGCAAGGTGGTGCCGGAAACCCGCCAGTCCTTCGAGGACTACATCTGCGACGACGGCGCCGGCATCGGCCCCTACACCATCCGCTGCACGCTGTGGCGGGAAGGGGACAAGGCGATCTTCGACTTCGAGGGCACCGATCCCCAGGCACCGTCCTCGGTGAACTTCTACCTCAACGAGGAGATGTTCAAGATGTTCTTCGGCGCCTACACCATCAACCTGTTCGACCCGTCCATCCTGTTCAACGACGGCTTCTACGATCTGGTGGAAGTGCGCATTCCACAGGGCTCCATCCTCAAACCGGACTTCCCGGCGGCGCTGTCCTGCCGCACCCACTTGCTGGGTCGCATCTTCGACGTGATGGGCGGCCTGCTTGGCCAGGGCACGCCGGAGGCGATGAGCGGCGCCGGCTTCTCCGACTCGCCGCACTTCATGTACTCCGGCTATGACGAAAAGGGCGAATGGTTCCAGCTGTTCCAGATCGGTTTCGGCGGCATCCCCGGCCGGCCCCTGGGCGACGGTCCGGACGGCCACAGCCTGTGGCCGGGCTTCACCAACGTGCCCAACGAGTTCGTGGAAGCCTACTTCCCGCTGCGCATCGAGACCTATGAATCCATCGCCGACTCCGGCGGCGCCGGCCAGCATCGCGGCGGCAACGGCATTCGCGTGGGCTACCGGCTGCTGGCGGACGGCGAGGTGTCGATCCACGACGACCGCTGGCTCACCTACCCCTGGGGGGTCAACGGCGGCTTGCCCGGCCAGCGCAGCCGCAAGGAGCTGATCCGCGCCAACGGCGAGCGCCAGGTGCTGCCCTCCAAGTGCGACAACATCAAGGTGGCCAAGGGCGACCTGGTGATCTTCGACACCTGGGGCGGTGGCGGCTGGGGCGACCCCCTGGAACGGGACCCGGCGGCGGTGGGCACCGATGTGCTCAAGGGGCTGGTGACCCAGGGCGGGGCGCGCCGCTACGGCGTGGTCTGCGATGCCAGGGGCCGGGTCGACCAGGCCGCCACCAAGGCCCTGCGCCAGGAGATGGCGGAGCAGCGCGGCCCCATCGACGAGGTGTTCAACCGGGGCGGCACCCTGGAGGAGATCAAGGCGCGCTGCCTGGAGGAAACCGGCCTGCCGGCGCCGCGCACACCGGTCTGGGAAAACTGAGGGGGCGCCATGAGTCTGCAATCACGGCGTCTGGCCGCCGCCCGTCGTTACGCGCTGGTGCTGGTGGATCTGAGTCTGGGGTTCACCGACCCCGGGCTCAGCCCCCTGGCCAGCGAGGCCGGCCCGGTGCTGGACGCCAACGCCCGGCTGCTGGCGGCGTTCCGGGAACGGTCGCTGCCGGTGTTCTTCACCACGGTGGCTTATGAGCGGGACGATCAGGCGCGGGTATTCCGCGAGAAACTGCCGGCCCTGGAGGTGCTCCAGGCCGGCTCGGGGCTGGAGCGCATCGACCCGCGGGTGGCGCCCCGGGACGACGAGCCGGTGCTGGTGAAGCACTGGGCCAGCGGCTTCTTCGCCACTGACCTGGCGGCGCGGTTGCGCGCCGCCGGCGCCGACGGCGTGGTGGTCACCGGGCTCACCACCAGCGGCTGCGTGCGCGCCACCGCGCTGGACGCGCTGCAACACGATCTGCGCACCGTGGTGCCCCGGGAAGCGGTGGGCGACCGGGACCCGGACGCCCACCAGGCCAACCTGAAGGACTTGGGGATCAAGTATGCGGACGTGCTTTCCGTGGACGAGACCCTGGCGCTGCTGGGCTAGCCTGACGGGTCTGCTGCTGCTGGGCGGCTGCCAGCTGGCGCCGGCCAACGGCGGCGACGGCCTGCCGGCGGAACTGGCCGCGCGTCTGGCCGCCGAGCCCGCCGCCTGCGGGGCCTACCGGGACGACTACGTACGCGCCTTTCACCGCCACGTGGCGGCCCTGAGCCGCCACGACGACGCCGCCCGCGAGCGGGCCGGCGAGGCCCTGCGACGGCTGCGCCGTGATCTGGCCGAACAGGGCCTGGACGCGGACACCTGCAGCCGACCGCGCTGCATTATCGAGCCGCTTCAGGGCGGCAAGCTGGATAGCTGGTGCGGGTTCCGCCTGGCGGACCGGGACGGCCCCAATCTCTATCGCTGGGTCACCTGGCCGCCGTCCGGCGGCGCCCCCACCGAGGAATCGCCATGACGCAACACACCCTGTACGACAAGCTCTGGGACCGCCACGTGGTGGACGTGCTGCCCGGTGGCGAGTCGTTGCTGTACATCGACCGGCACCTGATCCACGAGGTGTCCTCGCCCCAGGCGTTCGCCGCCCTGCGCGAAAAACAACGCCCGGTGTGGCGCGCGGACGCCAATCTGGCGGTGCCGGACCACGCCGTGCCCACCCGCAACCGGGACCTGGGCGTGGCCGGCATTCGCGACGGGCTGGCGCGCCAGCAGGTGCGCCGGCTGCAGGACAACTGTCGGCAAACGCGCATTCCGCTCATCGACCTTACCGATCAGCGCCAGGGCATCGTCCATGTGATCGGCCCGGAGCAGGGGCTCACCCTGCCGGGCATGACCCTGGTGTGCGGCGACTCGCACACCTCCACCCACGGCGCCCTGGCGACCCTGGCCATGGGCATCGGCACCAGCGAGGTGGAGCACGTGCTGGCCACCCAGACGCTGCGGGCGCGCAAGCTGAAAACCCTGCGCGTGCGTTTCCACGGCGAGCTGGACGAGGGCGTCACCGCCAAGGACATGGTGCTGGCGATGATCGGCCGGCTCGGCACCGCCGGCGCCACCGGGTTCGCCATCGAGTACGCCGGCCCCACCGTGGCCGGCCTGTCCGTGGAAGCGCGCATGACCCTGTGCAATATGAGCATCGAGGCCGGCGCCCGGGCCGGCCTGATCGGCTACGACGCCACCACCGAGGACTATGTGCGCGGCCGTCCCGGCGCCCCCGACGGCGCCGACTGGGAGGCGGCGGTGGCGCACTGGCGCGGCCTGGTCAGCGACCCGGACGCCCGTTTCGACCGGGACGAGGTGTTCGACGCCGGTGCGCTGGCGCCCCAGGTGACCTGGGGCACCTCGCCGGAAATGGTGGCGCCGGTTACCGGCCAGGTGCCGGTGCCGGACGACCTGCCGCCCGGCCGGCGGGACGATCTGCAGCGGGCCCTGGCCTATATGGGATTGACGGCGGGGCAGCCCTTGGAAGGGCTGCCCATCGACCGGGTCTTTATCGGCTCGTGCACCAATGCGCGCATCGAGGATCTGCGCCAGGTGGCCAGTCTGGTGCGCGGCCACCGGCTGTCGCCGCGCATCAAGCAGGCGATCATCGTGCCCGGTTCCGGGCTGGTGCGCCTGCAGGCGGAGCGCGAAGGGCTGGCGGATATCTTCGAGTGCGCCGGCTTCGAATGGCGCGCCGCCGGCTGCTCCATGTGCCTGGGCATGAACGACGACCGGCTGGCCCCCGGCGAGCGCTGCGCCTCCACCTCCAACCGCAATTTCGAAGGGCGCCAGGGCAAGGGCGGGCGCACCCATCTGATGAGTCCGGTGATGGCGGCGGCGGCCGCCCTGGCCGGCGTGATCACCGACGTGCGGGGGCTTTGAGATGCAGGCTTTCACGCAGCACAGCGGCATCGTGATTCCACTGGATCGACGCAACGTGGACACCGACGCGATTCTGCCCAAGCAGTATCTGAAGAAGATCGACAAGGAAGGGTTCGGCGTTCATTTGTTCGACGACGAACGCTATCTGGACGCCGGCGACGTGGACACGCCGCCGTCCTCGCGCCGGCCGAACCCGGCGTTCGTGTTGAATCAGTCGCCCTACGACCGGGGCAGCGTGTTGCTGGCGCAGGCCAACTTCGGCTGCGGCTCCAGCCGTGAACATGCGGTCTGGGCACTGCGGGACTTCGGCATCCGGGCGGTGATCGCCCCGTCCCTGGGTGAGATATTTCATGGGAATTGCTTTAATAACGGTGTGCTGCCGGTCATTCTCAGTCAGCGGGACGTGGACGAATTGTTCCGCCTATGCCGGCAGGCCCCGGAACAGCCGCTCACCGTCGACCTGACCGGGGAGCGGCTGCGGTGGGGCGAGCGGGAATGGCCGCTGAGGGTAGATCCCGCGCGGCGGGACGCCTTGCTGGCGGGGCTGGACGATATCGGCATCACCCTCGAAAGAGCGGAAAAAATACAACAATATGAAAGCCGACGCCGTCGCGAAGAACCCTGGTTGTTCTAAATGGCGGGACGTTTGGTGGGCTGGAGGAGACTATGGAGTTCGAGAACGCCGAACTGTCGCGGGCCCGGATCTGCCTGATTGGCAATTCCAAACTCAGCAAAATGGTGCATTCGCTGATCCCGGAGTTCCAGGCGGCGGCGGACATTTCCATTATCGACAATATTTTCAGCGATGCCCTGCTGTCCGCCCGCCATCTGGTGGAGCAGGGCAACGTGGACATCTTCGTCAGCGCCGGCGCCAACGCCTATTACCTGAAGAACACCCTGCCGGTGCCGGTGGTGGCCCTGAAAATCCGGCAGAGCGACCTGATCAGCGCGGTGCTCAAGGCCCGCGCCATTTCCCACAAGATTCTGATTCTGCTGCACGAGGACCAGGCGGTGGAGTGGGAGTTGCTCTCCCATCTGCCCGGCGTGGAGATCGTGCAGAAGAGCTACGTCACCGCCGACGACGCCAACAACATCTTCCACAGCCTGCGCCAGCAGGGCTTCGGCGCGGTGGTGGGCTCCAGCTACATTTGCGACCTGGCGGAACAGGCCGGCATCCCCTATGTGATGATCTATTCGCGGGCCTCCTGCCGCCTGTTGTTGCGGCGGGCGATCAATCTGGCCGGCGAGTACAAGCGCGAACGCCAGCAGCAGGCGTTCGCCGATTTTCTGCTCGCCAACACCGGCACCGCCACCCTGGTGACCAACCGGGAGGAGCGGGTGATCGCCTTCAACGATCAGGCCCGGGAACTGCTCGCCAATCTGTATCGCGGCCGCCGTATCGACAAGCTGTTGGACAAGCGCTTTCTGGATACCGACGACACCGTGGCCGAGGGCATTCTGCTCAACGATCGTCTGTGCCGGGTCGGCAAGCGCGCCTTCGACGTGGGCGAGGAGCGGGTGGGGCACGTCTATTCCATCAAGGCGGCACCGGTGTCGCGGGTGGAGGAGGGCCGTGACCCGGTGGAGCTGGTATTCCGCTCGCGGCGCATGCACGAGGCCACCCGGCTGCTGAGTGTGTACGGCGCCACGCCCGGTTCCGTATTGCTGCGTGGCGAAACCGGCAGCGGCAAGGAACTGGCCGCCCGCGAGGTGCACCGCGCCAGCGTCAACCGGGACGGGCCCTTCGTGGCGATCAACTGCGCCGCCATTCCCAGCGAGCTGTTCGAGGCGGAGCTGTTCGGCTACGCCGACGGCGCCTTTACCCACGCTCGCAGCGGTGGCAAATCCGGGCTGCTGGAAGCGGCCAACAACGGCACCTTTTTCATGGACGAGATCAACTCCCTGCCCATGCCCCAGCAGGCCAAACTGCTGCGGGTGCTGCAGGACCGGGAAGTGCGCCCGGTGGGGTCGCGTAAATCGGTGGCGCTCAACGTCAAGTTCGTGGCCGCCTGCAACCATGATCTGATGGAGGAGGTACGCGGCGGCCGCTTCCGGGAAGACCTTTACTACCGGCTCAACGTGTTCACCGTGCAGTTGCCGTCGCTGCGGGAACGGCCGGAAGACATCGAGCCGTTGACCCGCTACTTCATTCGCCGCCTGTCCGCGCGCTATCAGATGGATATCGAGGAAGACGCCCTGTGCGAGGCGCTGCTGCCGGTGTTCCTGCACTACGGCTGGCCAGGCAATGTGCGCCAGCTGGAGAACCTGCTGGAACGTCTGATGGTGTCATCGTCCATGTACGACAACCTGAACGAGTTCGCCGCCGCCATCCCTCATCTGGCTCCGGAGTTGTTCGACGGCGGCCCCGGGGGCGGCACCGACCAGGGGCACCTGCGGCAGAAGGAGCAGGAAGAGATTCTGCGCGTGCTCGAACAGTTCAACGGCAACCGCAGTCAGGCGGCGGAGTACCTGGGCATCAGCCAGACCACCCTGTGGCGGCGGCTCAAGGAACTGGAGAAGCGAAAGCAGCAAGGCGGATAACCGCCGTCGTTAAAAAAAGCGGCGCCGGGGAGGCGCCGTGATGGAAAGACATCTAAGTGGAGTTGCCTGCCTGAGCGGACCGCCTAGCGGAGCACGTTGTCGCCGCTCATGAACACGAACACGCGGGAGAACTTGCCGTCTTCCAGGTACCAGAAGTTGCAATTGGACAGGCGCACCTCGGTACCGTCGGCGGTTTTCAGATAAACGTTGAAGCGTGCGGACACACTCTGGCTTTCCTCGTCCGCGGTGCATTCGAAATCGCCGTGCCACACTTCCTCGAAGCCGCTGAAGAGATTCTCAAACATGGCGCGAATGCCGGCCTTGCCCTCATGCACGATGGGATCGGTGGGGATGGTGAACACCGCATCGTCGTGGAAGTTGGCGAGTACGGCGTCCATGTCCTTCTTGTCCACGTTGGCGAAGTAGCTCTGCGTGGCCATATCAATCAGTTGTTGTCGGTTGAGTTTTTTCATTATCGACTCCTTCGGTCGGTGGCATGATGGGTGGGCTCAGCGGCCCACCAGGGCATGAAACAGCTCGTAGCGCGGGACTTCCGGCGCCGGGTAGGCTTTCTTGCTGTGCGAGAGGCCCAGCTCCAGCAGCATCTGGCAGGTCTTGAAGCTCACCTGGCCGGGGTTCAGCACCGGCACCGACAGCCGCTCCGCCAGAAAGCCGTGGGACTGATGCATGGTGGTGGAGCCGAGAATGATGACGTCGGCGCCGTCCTCCCGGATCAGCGCCTCGGCGGCTTCCAGCAGCTTGCCGAACACCACTTCCTCCTTGCCGGCGAGCAGCTCTTCCAGGTCCGGGCGCGTTTTGATGGAACGCATGCCCGCCAGTCTGTCCCAAAGGTGGTAGTCGGTCAGGGTCTTCTCATAAAGGGGGAACCATTCGTCCCACATGGTGACGATGCCGAACCGCTTGCCCAGGTTGCAGGCCAGGTAGAAGCTGGATGCCCCCGGCGCGATCACCGGAATGGTCAGGCAGGAGCGCAGTGCATTGAGCGCCGAATCGCTGACCGTATCGATACAGATGGCGTGGTAGCCCTCCTCCTCGGCACGCAGGCCGGCCTCGGTGACGCTGACGTCCATCAGCAGGGTGTCGTGGTAGCTGTCGCCCAGGGCCGCGCCGGCTTTCACCGATTCGAACACCACCTGGTAATCCGCCGGCAGAAAGCCGGGGGTCAGCTGGGCGGCGCGGGCGTCGATGCCGGCCTGGTCCATGGGAATCGGGATGATGACTTTGATTCTTTTATTCATAGGTCCTCCGTCGTCATTGGCACCAATAAAGGCAAGATACGGGCCAACAGGAGGAATGGATTTTCTCTTTCAAAATCAATGTTTTGGGGGATTCCGTGCCGGCGCGCCCGGGGTGCAGATTGAAACCGGGCATTCATTCTGAAAAGCCACCGGGTACACTGCGACCATGGGACGTTTTTTCGCGGTCATTCTGATTCTGGCGCTGGCCGCCGGCCTGTTCGTGGCCGGCCTCAAACAGCAGTGGTGGTCGGTGCCGCGCCATTGGAACCCGTTTCTGCCGTTGCATCTGGAGGACCCGGTGACGCCGGTGACGCGCTGGAAACTGCGGCGCCTGGGCGATGACCCGGAAGCCTGCCTGGCGGCGCTGCGCACCGCGCCGGAAGGGGCCCTGGATTATCTGCCCCTGGAGGATTACACCCCGGTGGAAAGCTGCCCGTTGACCAACGTGGTGCGGGTGCGCTCCAGCGAGGTGAACTTCAACAACAGCTTCGTGGCCCGTTGCCCGCTGGTGGCGGCCTGGTCCCTGTATGAGCGCAACCGGCTGCAGCCGCTGGCGCGGGCCCGGTTCGGCCAGCCGGTGTCGGAGGTCTGGCATTACGGCACCTTCGCCTGCCGCAACATCTACCACCGCCAGGACGACCGTCGCAGCGATCACGCCACCGCCTCGGCCCTGGACGTGGCGGCGCTGTCGCTGCGCGACGGCACGCGCATTTCGGTGCAGCGTCACTGGGACGACGAAGGGGACAAGGGCGCTTTCTTGCACGAAGCCTTCGACGGCGCCTGCGAGTTCTTCGGCACCGCCCTGGGGCCGGACTACAACGCCGCCCACGCGGACCATTTCCACTTCGGCCTGCGCGGCTTCGGCATCTGCCGCTAGCGCGTTGCGGCGCCCCGGGGCAGGGTCAGGTACACCCCCAGCAGCACCAGAGGCGCGCCGAACAGGTGCTGCACACCCAGGGCGCTGCCCAGCACCAGCAGCGCGAACAGGGCGGTGAAGAACGGCGTGCTCAGGCGCACCACCGTGGCGGAGGTGGCGCTGATGTGCTGGCAGGCCAGCGGGTAGAGGTAGCCCGGCGCCAGGGTGGAAAAGGCCGCCAGCCCCAGGAACAGCAGCCATTGGCGCCCGTCCGGCACCGCCGCCACCGGGTCCGCGAACGGTACGCTGACCAGCAATCCCAGGGCACAGGCGATCCACACCACGTTCCAGCCCTGGCCGCGCAGCCGGTCGCCGGCGCGGGAGTAGAGCGCCATCACCAGGGCCGCGCCCAGGCCGCACAGATCGCCGACCAGATGGCTCTCACCGGAGGCCGGGCCACCCAGCAGCACCACCACGGCCACCCCGGCGAAGGCCAGCAGCCCACCCAGCACCTCGCGGCCCCGCAGGCCTTCCCGGCGCAGCACCCGCAGCAGCATCACGAAGAACGGCGAGGTGGCCACCAGCAGCGACACCGTGACCACGTCGCTCAGATAGAAGCCCACCGTGGCCAGCACGTAATAGGCGGCCAGCAGCACGCCGCCCTCCAGGGCCGCCCGGTTGGGGCGCCGGAAGGCCCGGGTCAGGGCCAGCAGGGCGGTGAGCAGCAGGGTGGCGGTGAGAAACCGGAACACCAGGGTGGTGCCGGTGGGCAGATCCCGCAGCAGCGCCACCCAGACCCCGGTGGCGCCCCACTGGGCGCTGGCGAGCAGGGCCAGGGCGGTGCCTTTGCGGGTGTCGCGTTTCATCACGAAGAAGCCTGGCTGGTCAGTGAGGGCAGGGACGGTGTCAACATACTGAGTGGCGCTGCGAAAAGTCGCTCCCCGAAAGGCAAAAGGGTATCGCCATCGTAGAACACCACGCCAGCGACGAAGCGCTCGCCAGTGACATCTTTAAGGCGTTTCAGGCCTTTGAAATCGCCTTGGGTGACGGTGGCGGCGGCCTTGATTTCAATGCCGGCCAGCTGACGGCCCTGCTCGATAAGGATGTCCACTTCCAGTTTGTCCTTGTCGCGATAATGACAGAATTGCAGCTCCTGCTCATGCCAGTCCGCTTGCTTGCGTAACTCTTGATAGACGAAGGTCTCCAGCATTTGACCCAGAAGCGGTTTGTCCCGCCAGAGATCGTGGCTGCCGATACCCAGCAGAGCGCACGCCAGCCCGGTGTCGGCCAGGTGTAGCTTGGGGGTCTTGATCAGGCGACTCAGGCGGTTGTTGTGCCAGGGTTCCAGTTGCTCAATGAGAAAGATCTGTTCCAGCAAGGCGAGATAGTCGCGGATGGTCGGCCGGCTCAGAGAGAAGGGGGACGCCAGCTCGCTGGTGTTGAAGAGGCGCGCGGTTTGCCCCGCCGACAGCGTGAGAAGCTTGGGCAGGATGCCCAGGTTGCGGATCCTTGCGAGTTCGCGGATGTCTCGTTGTATCAACGCCTGGCTGTAGTCCCTATACCAGTGCGTCCGACGCTTTTCGGCGCGCCGGGCGATGGCGCTGGGATAGCTCCCCTGGCAGATCAATGCCGGCAGAGTCTGCCCCAAGCGTCGCCAGCCGCTTTGGACACCTTCAAAATCGGCCTGAAACAGTCGTCGCAGGAAATCGGGTTTCTGGCCCGCGATTTCGCATTGGGCCAGCGGGCGAAGGCGTATCACTTCCATGCGTCCGGCCAGTGAGTCCGCCAGAGAGGGCAGCAGCAGAACGTTGGCGGAACCCGTCAGCACGAAGCGCCCGGGCCGGCGGTGCCGGTCGACCTCCGCTTTGAGGCTGGTAAACAGAGCTGGCACCCGCTGTATTTCATCCAGAATCACCTTCTCTGAGAGCGATTGAACGAAACCTACGGGGTCTGCCTGGGCGGCTTGGCGCTGGTTGTCGTCATCAAAGCTGATGTAGTGGTAATCGAGTTTTTCGCCCATGGACCGGGCCAGGGTGGTCTTGCCGCATTGGCGCGGGCCATGAATCAGGACAACGGGTGAGTCTTCCAGGGCATCGTGCAGCAAGCTGTCGGCGAAACGGGGGTAGTACATGCCGGTTTGTCCCAGTGGTGGTATCGGCTGATCGTAAATATCCTTCCGTCCAATTGAAAGGTTCTGGTCGGCCATTTGAAAGCGGAATGGCGTCTGTTTGAAAAATTCGCAAGGAGGGGAGCGGGTCGCGGGGAGACCGACGGGCTTACAAAGAAAAAGGCCGCTTCCCAAAAGGAAGCGGCCCCGTTTTGCGGCGGCTTTGGCCGCGCTCAGACGTTGAACAGGAAGTTCAGCACGTCGCCGTCGTGGACCACGTAGTCCTTGCCCTCGGCGCGCATCTTGCCCGCTTCCTTGGCGCCCTGTTCGCCGTTGCCGGCGACGAAGTCGTCGAAGGCGATGGTCTGGGCGCGGATAAAGCCCTTCTCGAAGTCGGTGTGAATCACCCCGGCGGCCTGGGGGGCGGTGGCGCCGACCTTGATGGTCCAGGCGCGCACTTCCTTCTTGCCGGCGGTGAAGTAGGTCTGCAGGCCGAGCAGTTCGTAGCCGGCGCGGATCACCCGGTTGAGGCCCGGTTCCTCCATGCCCAGGTCGGCCAGGAAGTCCGCTTTCTCTTCGTCGTCCAGTTCGGCGATCTCGGATTCGATCTTGGCGCAGATCGGCACCACCACGGCGTTTTCCTTCTCGGCCTGCTGGCGGACGGTGTCCAGCAGCGGGTTGTTCTCGAAGCCGTCTTCTTCCACGTTGGCGATGTACATGGTGGGCTTGAGGGTGAGCAGATTGAGGCTGCGGATGGTCTTGCGCTCGTCGGCGCTCAGGTCCGCCGCCCGGGCCGGCTCGCCTTCGCTGAGCAGCGGCAGCAGTTTTTCCAGTACCGGGATCATCGCCTGGGCGTCCTTGTTCTGGCCCTTGGCGGCCTTCTGGGCGCGCTGCAGAGCGCGTTCCACGGAGTCCAGGTCGGCCAGCGCCAGCTCGGTGTTGATCACCGCGATGTCGTCCAGGGGCGACACCTTGCCGGCCACGTGAATCACGTTTTCATCGTCGAAGCAGCGCACCACGTGGGCGATGGCGTCGGTGTCGCGGATGTTGGCCAGGAACTGGTTGCCCAGCCCTTCGCCCTTGGAGGCGCCCGCCACCAGCCCGGCGATGTCGACGAATTCCATGGTCGCCGGAATCACCTTTTCCGGTTTGGCGATGGCGGCCAGCTGGTCGAGCCGCGGGTCCGGCACCGGCACCACGCCGGTGTTGGGCTCGATGGTGCAGAACGGGAAGTTCTCGGCGTCGATGCCGGCCTTGGTCAAGGCGTTGAAAAGAGTGGATTTGCCCACGTTGGGCAGGCCCACGATACCGCACTGAATACCCATAACTGCACCTCCGTTTTCGAGGGCGCAATGCTACTCAAGCTACGCCGAAAATGCGACCGGGGGTTGCTCAAGCGCCGCTCCGGTGGGGCGCTCGTGCCCTGAACCGGGTTGTCGGGAACCTCTAGACTGGCTGGTCACAAGGAGGTGCCTTTGCGATGACCGTCCGAATCCTTTACCAGTTTCCGATCTCCCATTACTGCGAGAAGAGCCGTTGGCAGCTCGATCATAAGGGCCTCGACTACCGGGTCCGCAACCTGCTGCCCGGGCCGCACCGGCTGCGCAGCCACTGGCTGGCGCGTATCAACACCCTGCCGATTCTGCGCGACGACAAGCGTACCGTGGGTGATTCCACCAAGATCGCCTATTACCTGGAAAAGTATTATCCGCAGCTGCCGCTGGTGCCGGAGGATGCCGACCAGCGGGCCCGCGTGATCGAGCTGGAACAGCAGTTCGACCGCATCGGCGTGCACGTGCGCCGCTGGCTCTACGGCCAGGTGCTGAACCGCCCGGAAATCATGGATGCCATGCTCGATCCCTACCACCTGCCCGGCCCGGTCAAGCGCGCCCTGGTGCCGCTCACCCGCGAGGGCGTGCGACGGCTGTACGCCATCAAGCCCAAGGCGGTGGTGTATTCGGAGCAGCGCGTGGAGGAGGGGCTGGCGCGGGTGGAAGAGGCCCTGGCCCAGGGCGGCGGCGACTATCTGGTGGCGGACCGGCTGACCCTGGCGGACATCGCCGCCGCCAGCCTGCTGGCGCCGCTGGTCAGCCCGCCGGGCACGCCCTGGGATATTTTCGACGAAAGTACCCTGTCGCCGGCGTTGCAGAAGAAGCTCAAGGACATGCGGGAACGGCCGGCGGGGCAATGGGTTCTGGAGCGTTACCGCACCGATCGTTGAAGACGGGGAGCGTGGCTAGGCGCGGAAACCGTTCAGCCCGTTCATGGCGATATTCAAATCGCCGCGCAGCAGATCCGGGGTGAAGCGCACCGCCTCGTCGATGGCCCGCTCGATCAGATCGCGGTCCTGGGCGGAGGGCTTGCTCAGCACGTGGGGGGTGACGCGGTCGGCGCTGCCGGGGTGGCCGATGCCGATGCGCAGGCGGTGAAAATCCTTGCTGTTACCGTGCCGGGCAATGATGTCGCGCAGGCCGTTGTGGCCGCCGTGGCCGCCGCCCTGCTTGAAGCGGGCCACGCCCGGGGGCAGGTCCAGCTCATCGTGGGCCACCAGCATTTGCGTGACGGGGATCTTGAAGAAGTTCGCCAGCGCCGAGGTGGCCTGGCCGCTGCGGTTCATATAGGTGGAGGGCACCAGCAGACGGATGGTCTCGCCTTCGAACTGGAAGGTGCCGGTGAGGCCGAAGTATTTCTTTTCCTCGGAAAGGAAAATGCCCTGGGCACGGGCCAGGGCATCGATGTACCAGACACCGGCGTTGTGACGGGTGGCGTCGTATTCGGGGCCCGGGTTGCCCAGGCCCACGATCAGTCGTACCGGATCCGCCACGGCGAGGATTATTCCCCGTCGGCCTTGTCGTCACCGGCGGCTTCTTCACCGCCTTCCTCGCCTTCGTCTTCCTCGGCGCGGACCTTCGGTTTGTGTACGGCCACCACCGGCTGGTCATGGTCTTCGCCATGGGTCAGCTCGGTCAGTTCCACGCCGCCCGGCAGCTTGATCTCGGAGAGGTGGATCACCTGATCCAGCTCCACGGCGATCATGTCCACTTCCAGGTATTCCGGCAGGTCCTTGGGCAGACAGCTCACTTCCACCTCGGAGATGTTGCGGTGGATCTCGCCGCCCTGCTTCTTGACGCCGATGCAGGCTTCTTCATTGGTGAAGTGCAGCGGCACGATCATGGTGATCTTGTGGCTGGCGTCCACGCGCATGAAGTCGGCATGGATCGGGAAACCGCGGGCCGGATCGCGCTGCAGATCGCGCAGTACCGCCTGCTGTTTCTTGCCTTCCAGCTTGAGGGTCAGGATGTGGCTGTAGAAGGCCTCGGTTTCCAGGGCTTTCTTCAGCTCGCGGGCTTCCAGGGAAATCATCTGCGGTTCGGCGGTGCCGCCGTAGATGATGCCCGGAACCCGACCTTGCAGACGACGCAGGCGGCGGCTCGCACCTTTCCCCGCGTCGCTGCGGCTTTCCGCGGTCAGTTCGAATTCGTTGGACATGGTGATGTCTCCGTAAAGCTCCCCGCCGCCCCGCGACCAGGTGCGATGGGAAGGGTTGATAAAGGGGGCCGGATTATGCCCGAAAAGAAGGCCTGATGCCAGACGCCTGACGCGAGACGCCTAAAAGCAAAAAAGCCCGCCAAGGCGGGCTTTGAAAAGCGTCGAGCGTCCGGCGTTACACCAGCTCCAGCCGGTCGAACATGGCGGACAGGGATTCCTCGTTGTTCACCCGGCGCACGGTTTCGGCCAGCATCGGGGCCAGACGCAGCACGCGGATCTTGTCGCACTGGCGGCCCTGCTCGGACAGCGGGATGGTGTCGGTGACCACCAGCTGGTCCATGGCGCTGTTGCTGATGTTGTCGATGGCGGGGCCGGACAGCACCGCGTGGGTGCAGTAGGCGTACACCTTGGCGGCGCCGTGGTCCTTGAGCGCCTGGGCCGCCTTGCACAGGGTGCCGGCGGTGTCGACGATGTCGTCCACCAGCACGCAGGTGCGGCCTTCCACTTCGCCGATGATGTGCATCACCTGGGATTCATTGGCTTTCGGGCGGCGCTTGTCGATGATCGCCAGGTCCGCGTCGTTGAGCTGCTTGGCCAGGGCGCGGGCGCGCACCACGCCGCCCACGTCCGGGCTCACCACCATCAGGTCGTCGTGCTTCTGGCGCTCGATGTCGGCCACGAACAGGGGCGTGCCGTAAACGTTGTCCACCGGAATATCGAAGAAGCCCTGGATCTGATCGGCGTGCAGGTCCACGGTCACCACCCGGTCGATGCCCACGGCGGTGATCATGTCGGCCACCACCTTGGCGGTGATCGGCACCCGCGCGGAGCGCACCCGGCGGTCCTGACGGGCATAGCCGAAGTAGGGCATCACCGCGGTGATACGGCCGGCGGAGGAACGGCGCAGGGCGTCCGCCATGACCAGCAGTTCCATCAGGTGATCATTGGTGGGGTTGCAGGTGGACTGGACGATGAACACGTCCTTGCCGCGCACGTTTTCCTGGATGTCCACGGACACTTCGCCGTCGCTGAAAATGCCCACATCGGCATCGCCCAGGGGAATATTGAGCTGCTTGACCATGGCCTCGGCCAGCTCGGGATTGGCGCTACCGGAAAAAACCACGAGTTTGGACACTGGCGTCCCCTGACTATCAGGTAGTGGATTTCAGGAACTTACGTTCCTTTTATATAGAAGAACGTATAAAGAAGATGGCTGGGGTACCAGGACTCGAACCTGGGAATGACGGGATCAAAACCCGCTGCCTTACCAACTTGGCTATACCCCAACACTAACCGGTCAGGTGGCGTCGTCGTTGGACGCCGGACCTGGATGTTCTTTGGCTCGAAGCGTCGCCAGTGCCTCGTGGAGAGGTGAGAGTTCAGTGCTTCGGGCCACGAAAGCCGTCCAGTTTTCTGGCAAGCGCCGCTGCAGGTCGCGGGCCGCTTGCGCCCCGGCAAGGCGTGCGAAACAGCAGGCGCCGGTGCCGGTCATGCGGGCATTGCCCGCTTCGCGTTGGAGCCACTCAAGCGCTTGATCCACGGGGGGAAACAGGCGTCGGGCCACGGCTTCACAGTCGTTATGACCCTGGTTGAGAAGGGCCTCGAAAGTGGCCGCCCCAAGCGAGGCCGGTAATGTAATGGCGGGGGTGTGCCTTGTCAATTCCCCGTCGCCGAAAATTCGAGCGGTTGAAACGGCCACCCCGGGATTCACCACCAGAAACCATTGTGGCGGCAGATCAACGGCTTGCAGACGCTCGCCCACGCCTTCCGCCCAGGCATTGCGGCCGTGCACGAACACCGGCACGTCGGCGCCCAGTTGCAGACCCAGTGCCGCCAGTTCGTCCAGCGTCAGGTTCAGCCCCCACAGATGGTTGAGTCCGAGCAGGGCGGTGGCCGCGTCGGAAGAGCCGCCGCCCACGCCGCCGCCGGCGGGCAGGTGCTTGCACAGATGCAGCGCGGCGCCCTGACGGCAGCCGGTGGCCCGCCGCAGCAAGTGAGCGGCGCGCAACACCAGATTCTGCTCGTCCACCGGCAGGTCCGGCCGGTCGCAGGTCAGGGTCAGGGCATCGTGCGGTTGGAAATGCAGGGTGTCGCCGTGGTCGAGCAGCACGAACAGGGTCTGCAGTTCGTGGTAGCCGTCGGCGCGGCGGCCGGTGATGTGCAACAGCAGGTTGAGCTTGGCCGGTGCCGGCAGGGCGAACCCGGTCGCCGGCACCGTCGCGGTGGAAGCAGGGGTCATGGCAGCGGACGCCACTCCCGGATCAGCAGGGTGAAATGGTTGGCGTCCTGCCGGGCCTTGATGCGGTGGGGCAGGGACACCTGGCCCACCGGCTCATAGCGGTCGAATTCCAGGTTCCAGCCCAGTTGGCGAAGACGCACCAGCTGGCCGGCCTCGTTTTCTTCCGCCTGCGCCGGGGCGCCGGGCCAGACCAGGCCGCGGCTCCAGTATTCCAGGGCCGACACCGGCAGCCAGAAGCCGGTCAGGTGCCAGGCCAGTTCGCCGGGGGAGCGCGCCTGCCATTCGCCCTTGCCGGTCTCCAGGCGGGCGCGGCCGGGCCGCCAGGTCAGTTCGGCGCTGCCGAAGCCCAACGGGCCGGAAAAATGAATGGCGCCATGGCGCGGCGACTGCTCCCAATCGAAGGTGGCGGAACCGCCGTCCTCCGGGGTGCGGTAGCCCAGCTTGCCGTTCATCTCCCAGCGCTGGATCTGATCCGGCCGGGTAAAGTCGGTGGTGGGGAGCGGGCGGGTTTGGCAGGCGCTCAGAAACAGGGCCAGCAGGGGCAGCCACCACAGACGGGTCATGGGGTCACCTCCAGCCGTTGCAGGGTGTCCAGCAGCAGGGGCGATTGCGGCTCCTTGGCCAGGGCGGCACGCCACACCCGCAGGGCCGCTTCGCGCTCGTTCAGGGCCCAGAGCACTTCCCCTAAGTGAGCGCTGACTTCGGAGTCGGGCTGCTGTTGATAGGCGCGGCGCAGGTAGGGCAGCGCCTCCTCCGGACGGCCCAGGCGGTACAGCACCCAGCCCATGGAGTCGAGAATCGCCGGGTCATCCGGCTCCGCCGCCAGGGCCCGGGCGATCATATCGTGGGCCTGCTCCAGGTGCGCGCCCCGGTCCGCCCAGGTGTAGCCCAGGGCATTGAGCGCGGCGGTGTCGTCCGGGTCCAGGGTCAGTACCCGCTGCAGGTCCGCTTCCATCTGTTCGGTGCGGCCCAGCTGGCCGGCGGTCATGGCGCGGGCATAGAGCAGGTCCGGGTTGTCCGGATCCGCCTCCAGGGCATGGTCCAGCAGTGCCAGAGCGCCCGGGGCGTCGCCGGTGGCGGCGCGCATCTCCGCCTCGCTCACCCACAACAGGTCGGCCCGCTCGGGAAACTGGCGGGTCAGGCTGGTGATCAGCGCATGGCCCTGATCGCCCCGGTCGCTGGCGTACAGCAAGCGCGCCGCCTGCACCTGGGCCTGCAGGGCGTCGCCGCCCTTCACCTTCAGGTAGTCATCAATGGCTTCGTCCACCGCGCCGCGGGCTTCCGCCGCCTGGCCCAGATGAAGACGCATCTGATTGGGCCGGTAACCCTGGCTCAGCAGTTGATTGAGGATGTCCTCGGCGGATTCCACGGCGCCGGCGTCCAGGGCCAGCAAGGCCAGGGAATATTGCAGGTCCAGATCCTGGGGATTGCGTTCCGCCAGAATTTGCAGTTGTTCGCGGGCGTCGTCGTACTGGCGGGCGGCCAGCAGCAGGCGCACATAGGCGACCCGGGCGCGGCGGCTGTCCGGGTGGGCCTCGACCCGTTCCGCCACCCGCTTCAGGGCTTTTTGTGGCTGGCCGGCCTCGAACAGCAATTGCGCTTGCAGCAGGGCGGCTTCCAGATGCTCCGGGTCTTCCTTCAAGGCCCGCCGGGTGGCGTCCAGGGCGCCGGGCAGGTCGTTCCGCTGGCGCCGGTCCAGGGCCCGGGCGTACCACAGCGGCGCCTGGTGGGGGTAGCGGTCGGCCAGCTGCGAGAGGGCTTCCAGCAGTTCCTGGTTGTCGGCGTCGTCCATATTGCTGGCTTCGGCCACCAGCGGCAGCAGGGCGTCGCTGCCGTGGGCGGCCAGCAGCCGGTCGATCAGGGCGGCGGCGCCGTCGCTGTCGCCTTCGCGGATATGGGCCAGGGCGGCCAGCCGCAGGGCGTCGGCGTTGTCCGGCTGGCGGTCCAGCCACAGGTCGGACAGCTCCCGGGCCTGATCGGTGCGCTCCAGAAAGGTGGCCAGCTTGGTGGCCTGGGCGATCACTTCCGGGTCGCCGGTGGTGCGCGCGGCGCGGGCGTAGTACTCCAGCGTCACCGCCAGGCTTTGCCGCTGGGCGGCGGTTTCCGCCACCAGCAGATCGCCGAGGGTTTCGCCATCGTATTCAATCGGGGGCAGATCGCGGGGCGGCGGTGCCGGCGCGGCGGGCGGTGCCGGCGGGGTCTGGGCGCAGCCCGCCAGGGCCAGGAGGGCGGCAACAACAAGCGATGGGCGTGCATTCATCGGCGATACGGTCCTCGTTTCGAGCCGCTATCATTGCACACCCGCCGGCCGCACCCAAGGATCGGCGAGGCTTTCACGGCCGGGTACAAAAGGGGCACTACATTGTTTTAAAGGGCCGTTTCGCGCAAAATGCCACACCCTTGCGCGTGTCTGGGCATCCCATCGGGTCGTCGTCGTTTTCCTATGAATCTCATCGCAGTCGGCGTTAATCACACCACCGCGGACGTGGAGTTGCGCGAGCAACTGGCGTTTTCCGCCGATCAGGCGGATCGGGCGCTGGCGCGGCTGCGCGACGATCTGCCCGGGGTCCGCGAAGCGGCCTTGCTGTCGACCTGCAACCGCACGGAATTGTATTGCCTGGTGGAGGGCGAGACCCCGGACTTCGGCGACTGGCTGGCGGCGGAGCGGCGCATGCCGGTGGATACGCTGCGCCCGGCGCTGTACCGGCACCAGGGCGACCTGGCCCTGGAACATATGATGCGGGTGGCCGGCGGCCTGGATTCCCTGGTGCTGGGCGAGCCGCAGATTCTCGGCCAGATGCGTGAAGCCTATGCCCGCGCCCATGAGGCGGGTCTGGTCAACGGCGAACTGGGCCGGGTGTTCCAGGACGTGTTCTCGGTGGCCAAGCGCATCCGCACCGAGACCGGCATCGGCGCCAATCCGGTCTCGGTGGCCTACGCGGCGGTGTCGTTCGCGCGGCACATTTTCGCCGACCTGAAGAAAAGCCGGGCGCTGCTGATCGGCGCCGGCGAAATGATTGAACTGGTGGCCCGGCATCTGGAAGAACAGCAGGTGCGGGAAATCGTCATCGCCAACCGCACCGCCGCCCGGGCCCAGGCCCTGGCCGAGCAGGTGGGTGGCCGGGGCATCGCTCTGGAAGAGTTGCCGGTGGCCCTGGAACACGCCGACATCCTGATCGCCTGTACCGCCGCGCCGATCCCGATTCTCGGCAAGGGCACCGTGGAGCGGGCGCTCAAGCGGCGCCGCCACAAGCCCATGTTCATGGTGGACATCGCCGTGCCCCGGGACATCGAGCCGGAGGTCGGCGAGATGGACGACGTCTACCTTTATACCGTCGACCATCTGCAGGAGGCGATCCAGGAGAACGTTCGCGCCCGCGAACAGGCCGCCCGGGAAGCGGCCGGATTGATCGCCGAGGCGGTCACCCAGCATCACCGCTCACGTCGGGAAAAGCGGGCGGTGGGGGTGCTGCGCGATTACCGCCGCCAGCGCACCGAACTGGCCGACCAGGAACTGGAGCGGGCGCTGGCGCAGCTGCAGCAGGGCGGTGACCCGGAAGAGGTGCTGCGCCGCTTCAAGCACAACCTGGTGAACAAATGGCTGCACCGGCCCAGCGTCACCCTGCGGCGGCTGGCCGCCGAGGATCGCGCCGAGGCGCTGTTGATGGCTCGGGAAATTCTGCTTGATCAGGACGGCGAGTCGTCCAGCGAGGAATCATGAAGGCGTCGTTAGAGGGCAAGCTCAACCGGTTGATGGAGCGCTTCGAGGAGATCAGCGGGCTGCTGGCGGACCCGGATGTGATCGGGGACCAGAAGCGGTTCCGGGGGCTCTCCAAGGAGTACGCGGAGCTGGAAGACGTGGTCAAGGGGTACCGCGACTACCGGACCACCCTGGACAACCTGGACAGCGCCCGGGCCCTGCTCGATGACAGCGACCCGGATATGCGCGAGATGGGCGCCGAGGAAGTCCGCGAGGGCGAGCAGCGCGCCGCCGACCTGGAAGAAGAACTGCAACGCCTGATGCTGCCCCGGGACCCCCGTGACGGCGCCAGCGTGTACCTGGAAATCCGCGCCGGCACCGGCGGCGACGAAGCCGCCCTGTTCGCCGGCGACCTGTTCCGCATGTATTCCCGCTACGCCGACCAGCGCGGCTGGAAGGTGGAAGTGGTGAGCGCCAGCGAGGGCGAGCACGGCGGCTACAAGGAAGTGATCGCGCGTATCGCCGGCGACGGCGTCTATTCGCGCTTGAAATTCGAGTCCGGTGCCCACCGGGTGCAGCGGGTGCCGGCCACCGAGTCCCAGGGCCGTATCCACACCTCCGCCTGCACCGTGGCGATCCTGGCCGAGGCCGAGGACGCCGGCGACATCGAGATTCGCAACGAAGACCTGCGCATCGACACCTACCGGTCCTCCGGCGCCGGCGGCCAGCACGTCAACACCACCGACTCGGCGGTGCGCATCACCCACCTGCCCAGCGGCGTGGTGGTGGAATGCCAGGACGAGCGCAGCCAGCACAAGAACAAGGCCAAGGCCATGTCGCTGCTGAAGGCGCGGCTGCTGGACGCCCGCGAAAGCGCCGCCCACGCCGAGCAGGCGGCGGAACGCAAATCCCTGGTCGGCTCCGGCGACCGCTCCGAGCGCATCCGCACCTACAATTTTCCCCAGGGCCGGCTCACCGATCACCGCATCAACCTGACCCTGTACCGGCTCAACGAAATCGTCGCCGGCGACCTGGACGAGGTGGTGGGCGCGCTGCTCGCCGAGCATCAGGCGGAACAGCTGGCGGCCCTGGCCGAGGGCCAGGGCTGAGCGCCGTGCGCATCGACGAGGCCCTGCGCGGTGCCCGCGACGCCCTGGCGGCGTCGCCCAGCGCGCGGCTGGACGCGGAGCTGCTGCTCTGCCGGGTGATGGGCCAGGACCGCCGCTATTTCTATACCTGGCCGGAACGGACCCTGAACGCGGACCAGCAGCGCCTGTTCGACCTGTTGGTGAAGCGCCGGGCCGCCGGTGAGCCGGTGGCCCACCTGACCGGTGAGCGGGAATTCTACGGGCGCCGTTTCGTGGTTACCGCCGCCACCCTGATCCCCCGCCCGGACACGGAAACCCTGGTGGAGGCGGTACTGGAAACCGTGCCGGACACCCCGCTGCGGGTGGTGGACCTGGGCACCGGCACCGGCGCGGTGGGCGTCACCCTGGCACTGGAGCGGCCCGCCTGGCGGGTGGTGCTCACCGACGCCAGCGCCGCCGCCCTGGCGGTGGCCCGGGACAACGCCGAGGCCCTGGGCGCCGCCGTCAGTCTGGTGCGCGGCGACTGGCTGGGCGCCCTGGCCGGCCCTTTCGATCTGATTGTCAGCAATCCGCCCTACGTGGACCCGGACGATCACCACCTGGAGCAGGGCGATGTGCGGTTCGAGCCGCGCTCGGCCCTGGCCGCCCACGACCGCGGGCTGGCGGACCTGCGGGTGATCGCCGCCCAGGCCCGCGAACGGCTCGCCGCCGGCGGCTGGCTGATGCTCGAACACGGCCACGACCAGGGCGGCGCCGTGCGCCGGCTGCTGGCCGGCCACGGTTTCCACGACGTCACCACCCGCCAGGACCTGGGCGGCAACGACAGGGTAACCTTGGGCCATGTCTAACCAAGAAGTGTTTAGCGACGACCAACTGCAACGCTACAGCCGGCAACTGCTGGTGGCCGACTTCGACCTGGACGGCCAGGAGGCCATCGCCGGCGCCACCGTGCTGCTGGTGGGCTGCGGCGGACTGGCCAATCCGGCGGCGCTGTACCTGGCCGGCGCCGGCGTCGGGCGGCTGGTGCTGGTGGACGACGACACCGTGGACACCAGCAACCTGCACCGCCAGATCGCCTTCCGCGGCGACCAGGTGGGGCAGGGCAAGGCCGCCGCCCTGGCCGCCCAGCTGCATGCCCTGAACCCGGACGTCAAGGTGGAGCCCCACGCCGCCATGGCCGGCGACGACTGGCTGGACCGGCATCTGCCCGAGGTGGATCTGGTGCTGGACTGCTGCGACAACTTCGCCACCCGCCAGGCCATCAACGCCGCCTGCGTGCGCCACCGCAAACCGCTGGTCAGCGGCGCCGCCATCCGCCTGGACGGCCAGCTCGCCGCCTTCGACCTGCGCGACCCGGACAGTGCCTGCTACGCCTGCGTGTACGGCGACGGCACCGGCGGCGATCTGGCCTGCAGCGAGGCCGGCATCCTGGGGCCGGTGGTGGGCACCATCGGCACGCTGCAGGCGCTGCTGGCCCTGCATCTGCTGACCGGCAAGCCGGTGGCGTCGTGCCTGCGGTTGTTCGACGGGCGCACCCTGTCCTGGCGGGAAGTGGCGTTCCGCAAGGACCCGGCCTGCCCGGTGTGCGGCGCGGGCTGACCGGCGCCGGTTACCAGCGCAGCAGGCGCGGGCCGAGCAGCGCCCCGGCGCACACCGGTATCGCCATGCCCAGCAGATACCAGATGGCCCAGAACGGCGGCGCCATTTCCGGGCAATGCAAACTGTAGGCGAGGGTGGCAATGGCGCCGGCGACCAGTCCGGCGGCGGCGCCCGCCGCCCGCGGCCGGGTCGGCGCCAACTGGCGCAACGCCAGGACGCTGGCGGCGAAGGCCGGCAGGGACAGCATCGCGATGTTGAGCGCGCAGGTGCGCCAGGTTTGCCCCAGGATCAGACCCGGGCGCTCCGCCGCCGGCACGGTGGACAATGGATAGAGCGCCGCCACCCACATCACCACCGCGGGCACCAGCAGGACCACCGCCAGCCGTCCGGGGGTGCCACCCGGGCGCGCCAAACGACCGACGCAGGCCAGCCCGACAATCAGCAACAGGGCCGGCAGCGCCGGCTTCCACCAGAACAGCGGCGTGCCCACCCACCGGGGCAGCGCCGGATTGATCCCGAACAGCCCGGCCACCAGGGCCAGTGCCAGCATCGCGCCGATCAGAACGGCAACGGTCAGGCGCCGCCCCACGGCGTGACGCTCGGTCGCTTCGGTGCCATTGGCCAGCAGAGTGATCAGGTCATCGGTCTTCATCGGTTCTCTCGCAACAGCGCGGTCAGGACTTTCAGGCCCCGGTGTACGCCGATCTTTACCGCCGATTCCGATAATCCGGTCAGGTCGGCGGTTTCCTTTACCGATAATCCGCGCAGTTTAACATGCAGGATGGGCAGCCGCTGCCGGTCAGGCAGTTGCGCCAGCAGCTTGTGCAGGTCGCGATGAGCCTGAGCGGGCTCGCTCTGGTCGAGAGCGAACAGCGAATCCTGGTCATCAAGCGGCTCGTTGTTCGCGTCCCGGCGCGACCGCGCGCGCAGATGGTCGGCCAGTTTATAGCGGGCGATGGCGTACACCCAGGCGGTCAGCGGTTGCTCGCGGCGATAGGTATGACGAGCGTTGTGCACCGCGAGCAACACTTCCTGCAGCACGTCTTCCGCTTCCCGGTCCGGGTCGAACAGACGCCGCCGCAGATAAGTGCGCAGGTGCCCGCTCAAGGCATCGAGAAAGCGCCGGTATTGCCGCGCATCGCCGTCCAGCCCGGCCAGGAACAGCGTCTGGAGCTGTTGCTCCCGGCGCCGCTGCTCCGCGTCACTGTCAATTCGGTCCATAGGCCGGTTCGGTTACGGAAGTCATGGAAAAATCACGCGTCATCGTCGAGCAGGGCAAGCGCCGGTTTGATCAGGCCGCGCAACAGGGCCGGTTCCGGGCGGGTGCGCGCCAGCACGCGAATACCCATCAGCACGCCGAGCAGAAACCGCGCCAGATCCGTCGCCGCGTGGCGGTCGGCGATACTGCCGTCACGCTGGCCGGCTTTGGCGCAGCGCAGGAAAAAAGCTTCCACCCGCCGCAGAACCGCATTGATCGCACGCTGAAAATCCGGGTCGTGGGGGGCGAGTTCCAGGGCTGAATTGACCAGCAGGCAGCCCTTGTGCTCATCGTCGCGGAGGGAGCGCTCGACAACGTCCTCGAAGAAGGCGCGCAGCGCCGCCCTGGGTGGCTGTTGCTCGAAGCGGCGAACCCGCTCCTCGAACCCGGTTTGCACATAACGCGCCAGCGCCTGCTGGTAGAGCGTGCGCTTGTCGCCAAAGGTGTTGTAGAGGCTGGCGCTGGTCAGGTTCATGCTCCGCGCCAGGGTGCGCACGGAGGTACTCTCGTAACCCTGGTGCCAGAAGCAATGCATGGCGGCATCCAGAACCCGGGTCTCGTCGAACTCTCTGGGGCGAGGCATGGCGGGTGTGAGCTCCGGTGGCATTTGAGAAGCGGGAAGGGCGAAACGTTGTCATCCCATACGGTCTGGCTTTATTCTAGATCAACTGTTCTAAAATGAAAAATCCCGGGAGCCATCATGATCGATTTCTATTTTCACCCCACACCCAACCCGGCCAAAGTGGCGCTGATGCTGGAGGAAACCGGCCTGGAATACCGGCTCAAGCCGGTGGATACGCGCAAGGGCGAGCAGCATGATCCGGCATTTCGTGCCATCAACCCCAACGGCAAGGTACCGGCCATCGTCGATCACGATGGGCCCGGCGGGAAGCCGGCTCGGGTGTTCGATTCCAGCGCCATCGTTTTGTACCTGGGTGACAAAACCGGCGCCCTGATGGGGCGCCCGGAAGACCGTCCGGAACTGCTCTCCTGGTTGTTCTTCATCGCCTCCGGTTTGGGGCCTTTTTGCGGTCAGGCGGTGCACTTCCAACACGCCGCGCCGGAGAAAATCGACTACGCCATCAACCGCTATCGCCGTGAAGTGGAGCGCCACTATCGGGTGCTGGAAGAGCATCTTGATGGCCGTGACTATGTACTGGGTCAGTCGTATTCGATTCTCGATGTTTCCCTCTGGGGGTGGCTGGAGCGGGCGCCGCGAGTCCTGCCTGGAGAGGCGGACCCACTGGCCGCTTATCCGCGCCTGCATGCGTTGTACCAACGCATCGATGCCCGTCCGGCGGCGGCCCGCGCCAGGGCGGTGGGGCAGGACCACGACTTCAAGACGGACATGGATGAGCAGGCCCAGCGTGCTTTGTTCCCTTCCAACTATCCCGAAGTCGAAAAAAATTCCAACGCCGTGTAACCGAACGGCCAGCGCTGACGAATTCAGGGAGGAACCGGGCATTCGGCCCGGTTCCGCGCCACGGCGCGTTCCTTGATGCTCGAAAGGTAGACTGGCATGAACAAACGCACTCTTTCCGCCACCACGCTTCTGCTCACCTCCCTGGCCTCCGGTGCGGCCCTGGCCGCCGCCGACCACGATGGCAAGCAGGACATGGAAAAATGTTACGGCGTGGCCATGGCCGGCCAGAACGACTGCGCCGCGGGCCCCGGCACGTCGTGCGCGGGGACCTCGAAGGTGGATTATCAGGGCAATGCCTGGAAACTGGTTCCGGCGGGCACCTGCACCTCCATCGAAACGCCGAAAGGGCATGGCTCTCTGAAACCCATGGAATCCTGATCCCGGTGGCCGCGCCCACACCGGGCGCCGGCGTCAGCCTCAAGCCGGAGTATTTTCCCGAGGCCCTGGATTGCCGGGCCGAGGGAATCTGGTTCGAAGTCCACCCGGAAAACTATATGGTGGAAGGCGGGCCCCGGCTCGCCTGGCTGCAAGCCGTCGCCGAGCAACATCCTCTTTCCCTGCACGGCGTGGCGCTGTCCTTGGCGTCGCCGGCCCCGCCGGACGCGGCCCACCTGGCACGCTGGCGTGCCCTGGTGGAGCGGCTAAACCCATTTCTCGTCTCCGAGCATCTGGCCTGGTCCCGGCATCAAGGGCATTACTACCCGGATCTGCTGCCGGTGCCGCGCACCACGGCGGCGTTGCAGGCGGTGGTCGACAACGTCAACCGGGTTCAGGATGTTCTTGGCCGACGGTTGGCGGTGGAGAATCCGAGCCATTATCTGGCACTCGCCGAACACCGCCACGGTGAACCCGAGTTTCTCGACAGCCTGTGCCGACGTACCGGCTGTGGCCTGCTGCTGGATCTCAATAACCTTTATATCAGCGCCCACAATCTGGGCTTCGACGCCCGCGCCTGTCTGGCCGGTTTTCCTTTTGACGCGGTCATGGAAATTCACTTGGCGGGCCACACCGTCGACCCGGGCGAGGGCGAGGGCGAGGACGAGGGTGCTTTGCTGATTGATTCTCACGATGCGCCCGTGGCCGAGCCGGTATGGTCCCTGTACCGGGCGGTGATCGAGCGGGCCGGCCCGCGACCGACACTGATCGAGCGGGATGGCAACTTGCCCGCCTTCGACGTGCTATTGGCGGAGCGGCAACGCGCGCAGCAGCTTTTGAGTCGCGAGGGGGCGGGCCATGTCCGATCAGACCCTGGCTGAATTTCAGACCCGGGTGGTGGCGCGGCTGTCCGCCCCGTCGGTGGCTTCGGAGGCGCCGGGCTGGCGGGTTTACCGCAATACCGTTCTGAAAGGGTGCGTGGATGCGCTGCAAGCCGGGTATCCGGCGGTAACACGTTTGGTGGGCGAGACCTGGTTACGCGCCGCCGCTACCGTCTACGCCCGCGAGCACCCGCCGGGGGACCCGCGGTTGTTTCTTTATGGCGCGGATTTCCCGGTTTTCCTTACCCACTTCAAGCCCGCCGAGGCGTTGCCCTATTTACCGGCGGTGGCACGGCTCGATCGCCTTTGGCAGGAATCCCACGTGGCCGCCGATGCGCCGGTGACGGCCGCGCAAGCCATCGCGGGGCTGGCGCCGGAGCCCTTGTCGCGGTTGGTGTTGGCGCCGCACCCGGCGGCCCGTTGGGCGTGGTTCGAGGGCGTGCCGGCCTACACGCTTTGGCGTGCCAACCGTGAGCATCGGACACCGCCCGCCGCTCTGAACTGGGACGGCGAGGGCGCCCTGTTGACGCGCCCGGAGGCCAGCGTCCGTTGGCAACCCTTGTCGGCGGCGGGCGTCGCGTTGCTGAACGCCTGTGCCCTGGGGCGGCCGGTGATGGAGGCCGCCGCCGAGGCGCTGGCTCTTCATCCGGGTACGGATTTGTCGTTATTGATCGCCGCGCTGCTTAAGGCCGGAGCCTTCACGGCGGTGGCACGCCAGGCCGACGCCCTAGGCCGGACCAACCCCCAATGAAAGGAGAAAGCGGTATGCCTTTATCCCCGAGCGGGCTCGCCCGTGCCAGCGCCTTATGGCTGCACCGTATGCTGCCTCAAGCCTTGTTGTTGTTGCTGGCGCGTGTCGCCGTGGCGGCGGTGTTCTTTCTTTCCGGGCGGACCAAGGTGGACGGTTGGCTGACGCTTAAGGACAGCACCTACACCCTGTTCCGCTACGAATACGCGTTGCCGGTTCTGCCGCCCGAGTGGGCCGCCCATCTTGCCACCTACGCCGAGCATCTGTTTCCGGTTCTGCTGGTTCTGGGTTTGTGCACGCGGCTGTCCGCTCTGGCGTTGCTGGCGATGACCCTGGTGATCCAGGTCTTCGTTTATCCGGACGCCTGGCCGACCCATCTGAGCTGGGCGGCGCTGCTGCTGCCGTTGGTGGGGCGTGGTGGGGGGCCGCTTTCTCTGGACCGATGGTTGATCAAGGGGCTGCGGGGGCTGGACGGGACCACCACCTGACCGTTCAGCTTGTTGCCGCTTGAGAGTGTCTGTCCGGGAGATCATTGTAATGAGAATCATTTTTGTTTAGATTCGGTGTCCTCGGGCGGCGACCAGGGTTCGGCAAGGAGCCTTTATCAAGCGGGTGGGGAACGGGTGAAATACACCGACAGCAATCTCAAGGCGTATCTGGATCACCGTGCCGCGCTGGTGGACTACGTCACCTCCATCGTCGGCTGTCGGGCTCGTGCCGAGGACCTGGTTCAGGATGCCTTTCTGCGTTTCGTGCCCGACGGTCGGCGGCCGACCGGTTCCGGCGTGGCCTACCTGTACCGCATCGTGCGCAACCTGGCGATTGATTTCACCCGCCGCTCGGCCATGGAGAGCCGCCACCAGAACGAAGAAACGGTGGAGTGGCTCAAGCCGCGCGAAGAAAGCAGCCCCGAGCAGACCGCCATGCAGCACGACCGTCTGGATCGCCTGGCCGGCGTGTTGGACGGCTTGCCCCGGCGCCAGCGTCTGGCCATCGAAATGCACCGGGTCGGTGGCTATACTCTGGCGGAAATCGCCGAGCGGCTGGAGGTGTCCACGGCCACCGCCCACCGCCTGGTTCGCGACGCCATGGCGCATCTTGCCGCCGCCCTGGATTAGGGCAGGCCCTAAGCCCGGTTTCGCGCCACGAAGCCCAGCCCCGGATCGAACATGGAACATTCCGATAAGCCCGCCGACGACGCGCTGTTGCGTGAGGCCAGTGACTGGAAGCTGCGGCTGGACGAAGCGCCGCGGGACCCGGCCCTGCGGCGCGCCTGCGCCGACTGGCGGGCCCGGGATGAGCGCCACGAGAACGCCTGGCGGCGGGTCAGCGAGGCCTGGGCGCTGATCGGCGACCTGCCGGTGCAGCGGCAGCGATGGCCGGGGCACGGCGAGGCGCCGGTCCGCCACCGGCGCTGGCCGCGCGGGGCCGCCCTGGCGCTGGCCGCCTGTTTGCTGTTGGCCCTGATGCCCGCCGCCTGGCGTTACTGGCAGGCGGATTATCGCACCGGGGTGGGGCAGACGCTCGCCGTGACGCTGTCCGATGGCAGCGCCGTGGTGCTGGGTGCCGACAGCGCTCTGGCCGAGGCATTCAGCGACGGTGAGCGCCGTGTGCGGTTGCTGCGCGGTGAAGCCTTCTTCGAGGTGGCCGCCGATCCACGCCCCTTTCTGGTGGTGGCCGATGAGGTGCGGGCCCGGGACATCGGCACCGCCTTCAGCGTCCGCGAGGGCGACGGCAGCTACGGCGTCGGCGTCAGCCACGGCGAAGTGGCGGTCAGTTACCGGGGCGGGCGGGCCCGCCATTTGTTGCCCGGCGACCAGTGGGCCCTGGACCGCGCCAGCGGCGCCGCCCGCGTGCAACGGTCGGCGCCGGACCGGGTGGCGGTCTGGCGCCAGGGTCGGCTGTTCGTACAGGACCGCACCCTGGCGGATCTGGCGGACACCCTGGAACGCCACGCCCGCGGTTACATCCTGATCGCCGACGGCGCCCTGGCCGCGCGCCGGGTCACCGGCAGCTACGACCTCACCGACGTGGACGCCGCCCTGGCGGCCATGGTCCAGCCCCACGGTGGCCGCGTGCTGCGGATCACGCCGCTTCTGCGCATCGTGCTTTGATTTGACCGCTCCCTGAAAAAACGCCCCGCCTCATTCGTTGTTCCCCCGTGATCGCATTGCAATGCGTCGTATTCACATTCGCATCCCGGGGAGACAAGGAAGCATGATACTGAGTGACCGACCGGACCACCGACGGCCGTCGCCGCCGTTCTGGCCGCTGGCGTTTTGCGTGCTGGCCTTGATGGCACTGTTGCCGGCCGGCGGCGCGCTCGCCGACGAGGGCACCGAGTTCGATATTCCCGCCCAGTCCCTGCCCGGCGCCCTGGACCGCTTCGCCCAGCAGTCCGGTTACCAGGTCACCGCCGACGCCGATGAGTTGGGCGAGCGCCGTTCCCGGCCGGTGGCCGGCCGGCTGCCGGTACCGGTCGCTCTGGACCGGCTGCTCGATGGCACCGGTCTGAGCTGGTACTTCGGCGCCGGCAAAACCGTGGTGGTACGTGCCCTGAGCGGGTTGGGCGATGCCCGGATGCTGCCGGCGGTGAAGGTGCAGGGCGATGGCCCCCGCCAGTCCGCCGCCGCGGACCGGCCCTACGCCACCGCCGGCTCCTCCGCCTATATCGGCCAGCAGGACATTGAACGTTTTCGTGGCCTGTCCGTGGGCGATATGTTCAAGGGCACCACCGGGGTGCTGGTGGCGGAGAACCGCAACAGCGGCGGGCTCAATATCAACATCCGCGGCATGCAGGGCCAGGGCCGGGTGCCGGTGCTGGTGGACGGCGCCCGCCAGGAGACCACCGTCTACCGGGGCTACGCCGGGGTCACCAGTCGCAGCTATATCGATCCGGATCTGATCGGCGGCGTGGAAATCGACAAGGGCCCCACCATGGGTGCCAGCGGCACCGGTGCCATCGGTGGCCTGGTGAGCATGCGCACCCTGAACGCCGACGACATCGCCAAACCCGGCAACGACTGGGGGCTGCGTTTACGCGGCAGCCTGGTGGGCAACAACAGCGGCTCGCCGGCGCCGATCGGCACCCAGGCCGGTTACAACGTGGGGGGCCTGGGCACCCCGTCCCATTACCGCACCGACTGCCTGCCGGGCAGCTCGCTGTGCGAAGGCATCTATGATCTGGACAACGCCTATCCGCCGGACGGCTCCATGGACCGGCCGGGACTGCTGGACTTCGACGGCCACGCCGGCAGTCTGGCGGCGACCCGGCGTCTGGCCGGCGCCGATCTGGTCGCCGCGTACGCGCAACGTCGCCAGGGCAACTACTTCGCCGGTGAACACGGCCCCACGCCCGGCCTGGATCTGTCGGAGCGCTATGACCGGGGGTTTTACACCGAAGTCCGCCCGGACGTGGACGGCGCTTCGCGCATCCGCGGTGGCGAGGAAGTGGTCAACACCCACTTCGAAAGCGAGTCCCTGCTGCTCAAAACCCGACTCTATCCCAGCGACGAGCACACCCTGGACCTCAGCTACCTGCGCTACGACAGCGAGTACGGGGAGCTGATGCCCTCGGAGCTGCTGTGGCTGGGCCGCATCAAGCAGACCCGTCCTTCCGAGGTCATCGCCAACACCTACACCGCCCGCTATCAGTGGCAGCCGCTGGGCAATGACTGGCTGGATATCGACAGCCATGTCTGGCACACCGACACGGAAAGCCGCAACAACAGCTACTCCGACGAGATGCTGGCGCTGCTGGAGGCGCGCCCCGGCACCGAGATCTATCAGCGCTGGGGCGGTGATTTGAGCAACACCACCTCCGTGCCGCGCTTTGGTGACCTGCAGTTTCGTTACGGCCTGGCCTGGCAGCGGGAGGAAGTGGAACCGAAACGCTACCAGGACGGTGACGGCTTTGGCTTGCGCGATGGCGAGCGCGAGGAAACCAGTGGCTTCCTGGCGGTGAAATGGACCTTCGTGCCCACCCTGACGCTGGACGCGGGCATCCGCTACACCCGTTACCAGTCCTCCGACCGCCGACCCACCGAGGTCGATGACCCGACCAGCGATTTCTGCGTGGACGGCGATGGCGACGGCGCCTGCGATCCGCTCTACAACGATTTCAGCGATTCCGGCTCGGCGCCGATGGCCAGTCTGCTGTGGGAACCGCTGCGCGGCCTGCAGTTTTTCGCCAAGTACTCCGAGGCCCTGCGCATGCCCAGCCTGTTCGAAACCACCACCGGCTTTTCCGTGGCGGCCGCGCCCGGCCAGCGCATCAAGCCGGAGCGCGCCGAGAACAAGGAGGTGGGCATGAACATTCTCAAGGACGACCTGTTCGCCGGTGGCGACGCGCTGCGGCTCAAGCTGGCCTATTTCCAGAATCGCACAGAGGACTACCTGACCCGCACGCTCCCCAATACCTGGGACGACACCAGCATCGGCCAGAACGCGGCGCTGTTCCGCATTCAGAACCTGGAGAGCGTGGAATTCCACGGTCTGGAACTGTCCCTGGAATACGATCTGGGCTGGGTTTACACGGAACTGGGCGGCACCCGCTACAACAACATCGAGTTGTGCCACGAGGGCAGCTACCGGCGCCAGCGCTGCACCGATTACGGCGTGGCCAGCAGCTACATCAACAATATGATCCCGCCCAACTGGCAGGCCAACGCCACCCTCGGCTTCCGGCTGTTCGACCGGCGCCTGGAAGTGGGCGCGCGCAATACCTGGATGGGGGCCCGCAACCGGGTGCCGGAGTACAACGATCAGACCGCCGGCCGCTTCGCCCGCCCGATCCCCTGGCACAAGTATTCGATTCTGGATGCGTTCGTGACCTGGACGCCCAACGACACCCTGTCGGTGGACTTCAACGTGGACAACGTCACCGACCAGTATTATCTGGACGCCCTGAGCCTGGGCATGGTGCCGGCGCCGGGCCGCACCGCCCGGCTCGGCGTCACCGTGAGTTACTGAGGAAGAACTCCACCGGCACCACGAACTCCAGCCGTTGCCCGGCCAGCGCCTTGGGCGGGCGCGGCAGCGGGGCGGCGCGACGCAGCAGGGCCAGGGTTTCCTGATCCAGCAACGGATAGCCGGAGCTGCGGGCGATGCCACTGGCCAGCACCCGGCCTTCCATGTCCATCTCGAAGCGCAGATAGCTCACGCCTTCCTGGCGCAGCCGCCGGGCCCGGGACGGGTAGCGCTTGGCCTCGTTGAGCCGGCGCAGCAAGGTGTCCCGCCAGCTCGGCACCTGGTTGAGATCGGCCATGGGGCGCTGCACGCCCTGGCGGGGCGCCGCCGCCCGTTCCGATTGCCGGGCGGCGTCCGGCGGCGCGCTGGCGGTGGAGGCCGTCGCGTCGCTGGAGGCCTTTTCCGGGGAGGGGGATTCCGCCGCTTGTTCGGTCGGTGGCGGTTCCGGCGTCGGGTCCGGTTGGGGCGCCCGTTGCTCGGGCTGAGGCTCTTTCTGCTCGGGCTGAGGCTTTTCTTGCTCGGGCTGAGGCTCTTTCTGCTCGGGCTGAGGCTCCGCCTCGGGCAGTACCGCCTCCGGCTCGGCGGGGGTGGGGGGTGCCGGAGCGGGGGGCGTGGCCGGTTCGGGCTTTGGTTCAAGCCGGGGTTCAGGTCGGGGTTCCGGGGGCGCCGCCCGGGAGGCCTGGTTGGCCTGGCTTTCAGGGCCCGGCGGCAGTTCCGTGGGGTTGGCCGGGGAGGTGGCCAGCGGCGCCAGTTCCACCACCATCGCCGCCGCCGGGGCGCTGTCCATCGCCGGTGGTGGTGCTCGCCACAGCCACCAGCCCAGTGGCGCCGCGTACACCAGGGTCACCAATAAAGTGGAACTCAGCCAGCGCCGGGTGTCGGCGCTCAGCCGCGGCCCGGCGGCGGCCCCCGGCAGGTCGGGCGGCGGCGCCACCGGCGCCAGTGGTGCCTGGGACGGCCCCGGCCGGCTCAGGTCATTCATCGCCGGCGCTCGCGCCGTCCCGGGCCACCAGGGCCACCTTCAGGTAGCCGGCCTCGCGCAGGCGGTCCAGGGTGCCCATCAGAGTGCCGTAATCCACCCGGCTGTCCGCGCGCAGAAAGATGCGCGGATCCTCGCGGCCCTCGCTGGCGCTGGCCAGCGCCGCCGCCAGGCCGCCGTCGGCCACCGGGGTCTCGCCCAGGGTCAGGGAATGGTCCTCGGCCAGGGTCAGCCAGAGCGGGTCGTCCGGGCGGTCCTGCCGGGCGGCGCTGGCCGCCGGCAGATCCACCTTGATGTCCACGGTGGCCAGTGGTGCCGCCACCATGAAGATGATCAGCAGCACCAGCATCACATCGATGAACGGGGTGACGTTGATCTCGTGGTGTTCCGCCAGTTCGTCGTCGTGGTCGATGCGCAGGCCCACGGCTCAGCCCCCGGCCGGCGCGGCGGCGCGGCGGCTGAGGTCCCGGGACACCAGCCGCAGCACCGCCGCGCTGGTGTCGCCCACCAGCGCCCGGTAGGTCTGCAGGCGCCGCGCGAAATGGTTGTAGATCATCACCGCCGGAATCGCCGCCACCAGCCCCAGGGCGGTGGCCAGCAGGGCCTCGGCGATGCCCGGCGCCACCACCGCCAGGTTGGTGGTGTTGGCCTGGGAGATGCCGATAAAGCTGTTCATGATCCCCCAGACGGTGCCGAACAGGCCCACGAACGGTGCCGTGGCGCCGATGGTGGCGAGTACCCCGGTGCCGCGACCGGCGCGCCGGCCACTGGCCGCTTCCAGCCGTTGCAGGCTGGCGGCGATCCGCTCCTTGAGCCCCTCCCGGTCGTCCAGCACGGCGCTGGAGAGCCGCCATTCCTGCCGGGCGGTGGCCAGGAAGAGACCGGCATCGTGGTCCTCGTCCTCCGCCTGTTCCAGGCTGGCCGCCTGCGTCAGCGCGGCCAGAGCGCGCCGCTGGCGGCGCATCAGCACCGCCAGTTCCCGGCTCTTGGCCAGCAGCACGATCCAGGTGATCGACGAGGCCGCCAGCAGGCCGAGCATTACCGCCTTCACCACCCAATCCGCCTGCCGGAACATGCCCAGCGGTGTCAGATCATGGGGCAGGGTATCGGCGCCGGCGGGTGCCGCGACCCCTACCAGCGAAAGGACAAGCAGCGCGACAGCGGGCCGCGCCAGACATTGAGGCAACATGCGTTTTTTCCCAAGGTGATGCATCCACCCTAATAACGAAGCCCGGCCAGGGAATTTTCAGCGTTTCTCGTCGGGGTGAAAAATCCCGGCGTCTGACTCGTTATAGGGCTGTAAATGAGAATCACCCTCAAAGGGTGCGACGCTTTCCTTGGGAGATACCCCTTATGGCCGTGCTGATCAGATCAATGTCCCTGTTTTGTTTGTTGCTGGCGCTTGCCGCCTGCGGCGGTGGTGGTGGCGGAGGGGGCGGCGACGCCGTGGACCGCCCCCAGGCCCGCGCCAGCGCCGACATCCTGGAAGTGAACGCCGGTGAAGGCACGGTGCAACTGGACGGCAGCGCCAGCACTTCGCCCAACGGCGACATCACCACCTGGGAATGGCGCTTCCTGAGTCGCCCGGAGGGCAGCGAAGCCACCCTGGACGGCGCCGACACCGACCGGGCCAGTTTCACCCCGGACCTGCCCGGCACCTACGTGATTCGCCTGGTGGTCAACGATGGCACCGCCGGCAGCGGCGACACCAGTGCCAGCCGGGTGACCATCACCGCCCTTAATCCCAACCCGCTGGCGGTGGTGCCCGACCAGATCAATTGGATTCTCGGTACCGTGCAGCTGGACGGCTCACGCAGCTTGCCGCCGGACGGTGGTGATGCCAGCCAACTGGTCTATGACTGGACGCTGACGCAAAAGCCCGGGGGGAGCGCGGCGGAGCTGGACGATGGCAGCCAGGTTTATCCTCGCTTCACCGCCGATGAGGTCGGGCTTTACCAGGCCCGGCTGGTGGTGCGCTATGGCGACAAGGTGAGCCAGCCGGACACCGTGGACATCAATATCGTCGAGGCCAACGCCGTCCCCGTGGCGCGTATTCAGGCACCCACTGACGTAACCCGTGGCGACACCGTGGAACTGGATGGCAGCGGCAGCGAGGACGCGGACGGTGACAGCCTGCAATACCGGTGGCGTTTCATTCAGAGCCTGCCGCGCGGTTCCAACGCTCAACTGAGCAGCACCACCAGCGCCCAGACCCGCTTCGTGGCCGACTCCGCCTATGGCTCGGGCCGCTATAACGTGGAGCTGTGCGTGTTCGACGGCGTCTCCCGGAACTGCACCAGCGCGCGTATCGAGGCTGCCCCCGCGGACGGGCAAGCCAACACCGCGCCGGTGGCGGTGATCAACCCGGGCAACGGCGATACGTTCGAAGCGGAACGCGGCGCGGAGGTCACCGTGAGCAGCGGCGCCTACGATGTGGACGGCGACGCCCTGACGCACACCTGGGAGATGGTCGCCCACCCGAGCGGCTACGATCCGGATGGCGCCAATGGCCTGGAGCCCGGCAGCTACTGTTCCGCCACCTACTGCCCGGCCACCTTCACCCCCACCGTGGACGGCAACTACCGGGTGCGGCTGACGGTGTCCGACGGTGAAGCCGAGGCCTCCACCGAGGAGACCTTCACCGCGCGCCTGGGCGCCAACCGGGCGCCTTCCGCCCGGGCGGCGATCGCCGGCGGCACACCCACCACCCTGGTGGGCAATCCGATTACCCTGGACGGTGAGGGCAGCTCCGATCCGGACGATAACCGTCTGAGCTATCAGTGGACGCTGGTCCAGCAGCCGGATAACAGCCAGGCACAATTACAACGCGCCAATACGGCGTTTCCCGCGCTGACCCCGGATCGGGCCGGTGCCTATGTGGTGGCCCTGATGGTCACCGACGAACATGGCGCGCGGAGCAGCTACACGCCGGGCAACAGCCTCTACGAAGTGGTGGTGCTGGCGAAAACCACGAATACGCCACCGATCACCCGGCTGTACAAGGGAACCTCCGGACAGGCCGGCTACGAGAACCGGTTTGGCGCGGAGCGGCAATATCCGAACTACGACCCGTTGCAGCCTTTCGCGATCACTCATCAGTGGCTGGACAGTGGCACAACCGGGTTCCGGGCCGACCAATTCAAACTGGAAGCGGACAGCACCGATCCGGACGGCGATACCCTCAGTCACCTCTGGACCCTGGTCAGCGCTCCGGCGGGCAATCGCATGCAGGTGAATTCGTCCTCCGGCATGGATACCCGTGGCGAGGGCACCTGCGTGGAACCCTGGACGCCAGCGAGTCAGGAGAGCTGGCCGGCCTTCCGGGAACGTATCGAGGCTTTTACGGAGTGGCCGTGTGCCGGCCCCGCGTTTTCTCCGACGCTGCCAGGCGTTTTCGTGTTCCAGTATCAGGTCTACGACGGCAGCGAATTCGCCGGACCGTTCACGGCCACGGTCCATGCCGTGGAACGGGCCAGTTATCCGACCTTGTTGATGGAAGTCCCTTCAAAAAAACTGGCGGCGCAGCCATCCGCGATCGATGTGCAGGCGTTCTTTCCGCTTACCCTGCGTAATGCCTTCAATATTTCGCACCTATACCCCTGGAAGGGCCCGGACATCGACGTGGAACGTTTCCGGCTCACCGCCTTCGGCGGTGACTATACGCTGGTGAACGTGGACAGCGGCTCGGAGAATATGAATTACAGTGCGTCGTTCCTGGATACGGCCAGCGGTGAAACCGTGACCGATGGCTACGTGATCGCCGAAGGGGAGACCGTGGAACTCCTGTATCGGGTCAACATCGCGGGTGAGACGCCACCGACGAGCGTTATGGAAGCGGCGCAGATGCTGCAGCGATTGAAGGACGGCAACATCCGCGGCGGCTTCAGCGTACGGGAACAACCGGGCTGGACGGTAACCATCGACGAGTATTAAGCCGTTACGTTTTTTTGGTGCATGACCCACCGGGCCTTCGGGCCCGGTTTTTTTGTGATGGGCCACTAAAATTTTCTGTCGGCAATGAAAAAGCGCGTCTCCGCTCTCGTTATCCATATGAGAATGCGAACTCTTCGCATTTCCGTAAGTGTCCATCAATAACGGATCAAGGAGTAGAGCAATGAAAGAGATGACCTTCAAAGCGGCGCTGGCCGTGGCGGCCCTGTCCGCCGCTTCGCTTACCCAGGCGGCGGTGGTCGGCGGCGAGAGCGACAACACCTACGTGGAGGCCGGTACCTCCACGGTGGACGCCGGGCCGCACACGTCGGGCCTGGCCGGCATCGGCGTGGAAACCAACTCCATGAACATCGATGACAAGGTGGATTTCCAGTTTCTGTCCGCTTTCTCACCCTCCGATATCGACGGAGTGCATACCCTGAGCTCGCCGATTGACGTGGACGATCCCGATCACAGCGGCATGGGCGTGTTCAGCTTCGCCCAGGCCGGCAGCGAGGACGTCTGGTTCGGCGAATGGTCCGAAGCCGGTGGCCCGAACTTCGAGCACCGGGCCGTGTACTACGTGGGTGAGAAGGGCAATGTGGACGCCACCATGCCGACTACCGGCCAGGTGGATTACACGGTGACCGGGATCAATCAACATACCGCCGGTGGCGCGCTCAGCGGGACTCTGACCGCGGACTTCAGCGGCAACACGGTGACCGGTGATTTCAGTAATGCCGGGCTCTACGTTGATGTAAACGCCAGCATCAGTGGCTCCTCGTTCGCCGGCACCGCGACCGCCATTGGTGGCGCGGGTACCGAGACCGGCGTCAGCGTGGGTGAATTCTACGGCAGCAACGCCGCCGCCCTGGCCGGCATGGCCACCTTCAGCGGCAACAGCGACTACGACACCGCCTTTGGTGGGGCCCGCTAACACCCGCTTCGTTCGCTGACCAGGCCGGCTTCGGAAAGGACACCGACCGGCCTTCCCGTCGCAAGGATTTCGCTGCCCCATGGCTTTTCTTTTCTGCTCCTCGTTGGGCTACAAAGTGCGTGGCGTTTACGGCCTCGTTTTTTTGCTTTTTATCCTTCCTGTTCCGGCTGTCCATGGCGCGGACCAGGACACCGAGCTTCGCTTGAACCAGGGCCTGGAACGTTCCGCCCGGGAACGTGAACAGGACCTGCTGGAGGAGGAACGCGCCAAGGACCGGCCACTGCCCGATTTGATCATTAACGGTAGGACCTACGCGGTACAAAACAACCGCGACGATCTGGGCCGGGCGTTGTACGTGGCGTTACGCCATCGGAACTGGTTGGCGGCGGCCCGTTTTCTGGATGCCTACCGGGCGCTGGACAATCCGGATCCACTGCTGCTGCATTATGCCCAGGGTAAACTGGCGCGCCTGCGCGGCGAGCTGGACACCGCGGAGGCGGAGTTCCGTACCTTGCTGGCACTAAAACCGGACTTCCTGCCGGGCCGGCTGGAACTGGCCCGGGTGCTGTTCGAGAACCATGAGACCTGGGAGGCGCGCCGCCGATTCCGTGCCATCCGGGAGCAACTGCCCGACGGCGATGCTCGGGTGGAGGGCGTGCGTGCTACGGTCACCGCGTTTCTGCAAGCGATCGCCGAACGGGGCAGCTGGCAGGGCAGGTTGGCGGCCGGCCCGGGCTACAGTGACAACGTGAACCTGAGTTCCGAAAGCGAGACCTGTCTGCTGATGTTCAGCAATGGTGCCTGCTTTATCCGCCGGTCGGCGCCGGAGGCCATCGAAACCGAAAGCCTGGGCTTCGAGGCGGCGGTGGAAAAAACGCTCTTTCTGCCGGGCCACCACGGCCTGTTCCTGCGCGGGTTGGCCTATGGCGACCGCTATCGGGATCACAGCATCTACAATCAGAGCACCTACAGTCTGGCCGCCGGCTACCGGTATCGGAACGCGCGCAACCGTTACGCGCTGTCGCCGCTGTTCGAATACACCGATTACGGCAATGACGCGCTCTACCAGGCCTGGGGCGGGCGCGCCGAATGGATGCATTACCGCTCGCCGCGCACCGCCTTCAAGCTGGAAGCGGAGCACAAGCATCTGCGCTATGACAGGGACGCCTATGCCCGTTTCGATGGGCCTTCGCGGGCGTTGTACGCCACCCTGTGGCATCGGCTGGGAACGGACTGGACCCTGTTCGGCGGGTTCGATGGACTGGATCGTGACACCCGTGAGGCGATCAGTTCCTACCGGCAATACGGCGTGCGCCTGGGCGTGGCGAAGCCATTGCTGCCAGGCATCGATCTGACCGTGTTCGCATCGCTTCGCGAAAAGCGCTACGACGCCTACAGCGCTTTGCTCGACGCGCGCCGCGAGGATCGGGAGCAGCGTCACATCGCGGTACTCAGTGCGCCGCGCTGGTCCCTGGCCGGCCTGGTGCCCAGCCTTAATCTGGAGCACACCCGGGTGCGCAGCAATGTGGACTGGCTTTACAGCTACCAGGAAAACGCCGCCAGTCTGAAGTTCGAGTGGCGCTTTTAGACGTCGGGCCGCGCCCCCTGGCCGGTGCCCACGATTTGCACGTCGTGTTCGGTGTGATCCGGCGGAGGCGGCTCAGGACCCGCCCGGCCAGGCGTTCAAGAATGTCCTGCAGGCTGGCGGGGCCACGGCTCCCGGAGGGCGCTCAGAATGTGTTCCTCGTTATCGCCCCTGGACATGGTGATTGGCCGTATATTGGCCGTATTTGGAAAATACGGCCACGGAAGGGGATCTAAGGCTCAGTAATTCCGTTGCCGGTTGCGGAAGGCCGGGGCCCGTTTCTTGAGGTTGGCGGCCATGGCTTCGCCCTGGTTTTTGCCGCGCAGCAGCTTGAACTGGAGACGGGATTCTTCGTGGAAGGCCTGGTCCTCGGACTGGTTCCAGGTGCGCTGGAACAGGGCCTTGGTGGCGCTCACCGCGTCCGGGGAGCGTTCCAGCAGGGCGCGGGCCAGGGCCAGGCTTTCGGCGCGCGGGTCCTCGGCGACCCGGGTCACCAGGTTGAGTTGTTTGGCTTCCAGCGCGTCGAAGCGGCGGCCGGTCATGGCCAGTTCCTTGGCCACGTCCAGGGGCACCAGCTCGCGCAGGGTGACGGTGCCGGTCATGTCCGGGATCAGCCCCCATTTGATTTCCATCACCGACAGTTCGCAGTCCGGCGCGGCGACGCGGAAGTCCGCGGCCAGGGCCAGCTGCAGGCCGCCGCCGTAGCAGTAGCCGTGCAGCTCGGCGATCACGGGCACCGGCAGCTCCCGCCAGGCCCAGCAGGCTTTCTGGAACAGGTTGGTTTTCCTGACCCCGAATTTGGTGAACGCCAGCAGCATCTTCATCGGCGTTTTGGTGACGGTGCCGAAATCCAGGCCGGCGCAGAACGCCTTGCCCGCGCCGCGCAGAATCACCACCCGCACGTCCCGGTTCTTCTTCAGGGCGCCGGCGGCTTTCACCAGCGCCTGCAGGGTTTCCAGGTCCAGGCCGTTGTATTTGTCCGGCCGGTTCAGAGTGACGGTGGCGATGTGGTTTTCGATGGACAGCGTGACGCGGGATTCGCTCATGGGGTCAGCTTCTCCTGCAGCAGCTGATTCACCTGCTGCGGGTTGGCCTTGCCCTGGGTGGCCTTCATCACCTGGCCGACGAAGAAGCCGATTTTCTTTTTACGCTTGGCCTCGTCGGCGCTCCGGTAATCCTCCACCTGGGCGGGGCTGTCGGCGATGATCTGGTCGATGATTTTTTCCAGTTCACCGCTGTCGCTCATCTGCTTGAGGCCTTGGGATTCGATGATCTGATCCGGGCTGCCGTCGCCGGCCCAGCAGGCTTCGAACACCTGTTTGGCGATCTTGGAGCTGATGGTGCCGTCCTTGATGCGCTGGATCAGCTGCCCCAGGTGCTCGGCGGGCACCGGGCAGTGGGCGATGTCCAGGTCCTCGGCGTTGAGCTTGGCGGCCAGATCGCCCATCACCCAGTTGGCGGCCAGCTTGGCGTCGCCGCCGTGGTCGGCGGCGGTCTCGAAATAGCGCGCCGTGGCGATGGAGGCGGCCAGCAGGGCGGCGTCGTAATCGGACAGCTGGTAGGCGTCCATGAAGCGCGCCTTGCGGGCGTCCGGCAGCTCCGGCATTTCCGCGCGCAGGGCCTCGATGTCCTCCTCGCTGACCAGCACCGGCAGCAGGTCCGGGCAGGGGAAGTAGCGATAGTCGTTGGCGTCTTCCTTGGTGCGCATGGAGCGCGCGGTATTGGTGTCGCCGTTGTAGAGACGGGTCTCCTGAACAATCTCGCCGCCGTCCTCGAGCACATCGATCTGACGCTCCACTTCCAGCTTGATGGCTTTTTCCATGAAGCGGAACGAGTTCAGGTTCTTGGTCTCGGTGCGGGTGCCCAGGGGCTCGCCGGGGCGGCGCACGGAAATGTTCACGTCGAAGCGCATGTTGCCCTGGGACATGTCGCCGTCGCAGATGCCCAGGGAGGTGACGATGGCGTGCAGCTGGCGGGCGAAGGCCACCGCTTCCTCGGCGTTGCCCATGTCCGGTTCGGAGACGATCTCGATCAGCGGCGTGCCGGCCCGGTTCAGGTCGATGCCGGTCTGGCCATGAAAGTCTTCGTGGAGCGACTTGCCGGCGTCTTCTTCCAGGTGCGCATGGTGGATGCGCACGCTTTTCTCGGTGCCGTCCTCAAGACGGATCAGCACTTCGCCGGCGCCGACGATGGGCTCCGCCAGCTGAGTGGTCTGGTAGCCCTTGGGCAGGTCCGGATAAAAATAATTTTTCCGTTCGAACACGGAACGGCGGCCGATGTCCGCGTTGATCGCCAGGCCGAAGCGCACCGCGTTGCGGATCGCTTCCTTGTTGACCACCGGCAGGGTGCCGGGCATGCCCAGGTCGATCAAACTGGCGTGGCGGTTCGGCTCATCGCCGGTGGCGGTGCTGGCGCCGGAAAAAATCTTCGAGCGGGTGGCCAGCTGCACGTGCACTTCCAGCCCGATCACCACTTCCCAGCCGTTAAAGAGAGAGGAACTCATTGAAACGCTCCCGGAATCCGAAGGTGCCAGTCGGTGGCCAGTTGGTAGCGGTGCGCCACATTGAGGACGCGGCCTTCCTGGAAGTAGTTGCCGATCACCTGGGTGCCGGCGGGCAGGCCATCAATAAAGCCGCTGGGCATGGACAGGGCCGGCAGGCCGGCCAGGTTCACGGCGATGGTGAACACGTCCGCCATGTACATGTTGACCGGGTCGTCGGCCTTGGCACCCAGTTGGAAAGCGGTTTCCGGGCTGGTGGGGCCGATCAGCACGTCCACGTCCTTGAAGGCGCGGGCGAAGTCGTCGCGGATCAGCCGGCGGACTTTCTGGGCCCGTTTGTAGTAGGCGTCGTAATAGCCGGCGGACAGCGCGTAGGTGCCCACCAGGATGCGGCGCTTCACTTCCGCGCCGAAACCCTCGGAGCGGGACCGCTTGTACAGGTCTTCCAGGTCCTTGGGATCGTCGCAGCGGTAACCGAAGCGCACGCCGTCGAAACGCGAAAGGTTGGAGCTGGCCTCCGCCGGGGCAATCACATAGTAGGCGGGCACCGACAGCTTGATGCTGGGCAGGGACACCTTGATCAGCTTCGCGCCCTGCTTTTCCAGTTCGCGCAGGGCCTCACGGGCGTTGTCGGCGATGGCGCCGTCCAGATTGTCCGGGAAAAATTCCTCGGGCACGCCGATGCGCAGGTCGTCCAGGCTCTGGTCCAGGCCGCCCAGGTAATCGTCCACCGGCTCGTTGAGGCAGGTGGAGTCCTTGGCATCATGACCGGCCATGGCCTGCAGCATCAGCGCGCAATCGGCGGCGCTCAGGCCCAGGGGGCCGGCCTGATCCAGGCTGGAGGCGAAGGCGATCATGCCCCAGCGGGACACTCGCCCGTAGGTGGGCTTGAGGCCGGTGACGCCGTTCAGGGCCGCCGGCTGGCGGATCGAGCCGCCGGTGTCGGTGCCGGTGGCGGCGGGGGTCAGCCGCGCCGCCAGGCTGGCGGCGGCGCCACCGGAGGAGCCGCCGGGTACCCGCTCGGTGTCCCAGGGGTTGCGCACCGGGCCGTAGAAGCTGGTTTCGTTGGAGGAGCCCATGGCGAACTCGTCCATATTGGTCTTGCCCAGCATGATGGCGCCTTCGCGGGCCATGTTCTCCACCACCGTGGCGGTGTAGGGGGCCACGAAGTTGTCCAGCATCCGCGAGCCGCAGCTGGTGCGCACGCCCTCGGTACAGAAAATGTCCTTGTGGGCGATGGGCAGGCCGGTGAGCAGGCGGTGATCGCCGGCGGCGATGGCCTGGTCGGCGGCATCCGCCTGGGCCAGGGCCTGCTCGCGGGTGACGGTGATAAAGCTGTTCAGCTCGCCGTCGCGGGCCTGGATACGGTCCAGAAAGTGCTCGGTCAGCTCGCGGGCGGAAAAATCCTTCGCCTGCAGGCCGGCTTTCAGTTCGGTCAGGGTCTTGTCATGCATGGCGGTTACTCAATCACCCGGGGTACCAGGAAACAGCCGTCCTCGCTGGCCGGCGCCAGGGGCAGCACCTTGTCGCGCACGTCCGGCTCATCGACCTGGTCGTCGCGCAGGGGCTGGCTCACCTCCAGGGGGTGGGCCAGGGGTTCCACCTCGCCCACGTCCGCCTGCTGCAGCTGATCGACCATGCCGAGGATTTCGTTGAGCCGCTCGGAGAGCGCCTCGCTCTCGCCGTCGTCCACCTGCAAACGGGCCAGATGGGCCACGCGCGCCACCACCCGGGAATCAATGGCCATGGGGTTCTCCGCAAATCTGGGGGAAAGGCGGGAAAATACCACATCCGGGGGTGCCTTGTGGATACGAAGTGGCGACGCGGCCCGCGGAGACGGGCGGCTCTCCTTGCCGATTCCCCCCGCCGTTGCTAGAGTTGCGCCATCTTGTTGCCGGCGCGTGACGATCCCCGCCGGCGGCCCCGCTTCTTCTTTTCGAACTCTCAGGAAACAGGCCAGGATGTCCGTGATCAAGCGCATTCGGGGGATGTTCTCCACCGACCTTTCCATCGACCTTGGCACCGCCAACACCCTTATTTACGTGCGCGGCCGCGGTATCGTCCTCGACGAACCCTCGGTGGTGGCCATTCGCCACCACGGCGCGCAGAAAAGCGTCGCGGCGGTGGGCGCCGACGCCAAGCGGATGCTGGGTCGCACGCCGGGCAACATCACCGCCATCCGGCCCATGAAGGACGGCGTGATCGCCGACTTCGACGTGACCGAGAAGATGCTGCAGTACTTCATCAAAAAAGTGCATGACACCGGCTTCTTCCCGCCCGCGCCCCGGGTGTTGGTGTGCGTGCCCTGTAAATCCACCCAGGTGGAACGCCGCGCCATCCAGGATTCCGCCTTCGGCGCCGGCGCTCGCGACGTGTACCTCATCGAGGAGCCGGTGGCGGCCGCCATCGGCGCCGGCCTGCCGGTGGAAGAGGCGCGCGGCTCCATGGTGGTGGACATCGGCGGCGGCACCACCGAGATCGCCCTGATCTCCCTGAACGGCGTGGTCTACTCCGAATCCGTGCGCACCGGCGGCGACCGCTTCGACGAGGCCATCGTCGCCTTCGTGCGCAAGGAATACGGCTCCCTGATCGGCGAATCCACCGCCGAGCGCATCAAGCACGAGATCGGCACCGCCTACCCGGGCGGCGAGATCCTGGAAATCGACGTGCGCGGTCGTAATCTGGCCGAGGGCGTGCCGCGCCAGTTCACCCTCAATTCCGAGGAAATCCTGGAAGCGCTCAAGGATCCGTTGTCGGTGATCGTCAACGCGGTCAAGAACGCCCTGGAAGCCTCGCCGCCGGAACTGGCCAGCGACATCGCCGAACGCGGCCTGGTGCTCACCGGCGGCGGCGCGCTGCTGCGCGACATCGACCGGCTGCTCTCCGAGGAAACCGGCCTGCCGGTGATCATCGCCGACGACCCGCTCACCTGCGTGGCCCGTGGCGGTGGCAAGGCCCTGGAATTGATGGATACACAGGGTCTGGACATGCTGGCCATGGGGTAACGGTTCTTACCGCGCCCCATGTCTTCCGCCAACCCCACCTACCGCCTGCTGATCGCTCTGGTCCTGGCGGTTGTGCTGATCGCCCTTGATCAGCGCAGCCGCTGGGTGGATCCGTTGCGTTACGCCCTCGGCTACCTGACCGCGCCGGTGCAATATCTGGCGCACCTGCCCGTGGACGCCGCCAATGGCGTCATGCGCCTTACTGAAACCCGCACCCGGCTGATGGAATCCCGGGAGCGTCTGGAGCGGCAGGTGCTGATCCTGGAGCAGAAGGTGCAGCGCCTGGCGGTGCTGCAGGCGGAAAACACCCGCCTGCGCGAGCTGCTCAATTCCTCCGCCAATCTGGACGCCTCGGTGCTGGTGGCCGAGATCATCGGCGTGGACCCGGACCCCAACCGCCAGGAGCTGGTGATCAACAAGGGCGTCCGCGACGAGGTGTCCCAGGGCCAGGCGGTGCTGGACTCCGAAGGGCTGATCGGCCAGGTGGTGGAAACCGGGCCGTTGTCCGCCCGGGTGCTGCTGATCACCGACGCCAGCCATGCCATGAGCGTGCAGGTGAACCGCAACGGGGTGCGCGCGATTCTGGCGGGTACCGGCCAGGGCAGCCGGCTGCGGCTGTTGTACGTGCCGGATACCGCCGACATCCGCGAAGGCGACCTGCTGGTCAGCACCGGCCTGGGCAAGCTCTACCCGCGCGGTTATCCGGTGGCCCGGGTGGCCAGCGTGAACCATCAGTCCGGCGCCTCCTTCTCCGACATCGAGGCGCGGCCCACCGCCCACCTGGACCGGGTCAGCCACGTGCTGCTGGTGCAGTCCATGGAGCCGGTGAGCGCCCCGGACATGGAAACCGACGGCAGCGACGAGGCCGGCGCCGAGGCCGCCGATGAGCCGGATACGGAGGGCGCCGATGCGACTGAATAGCGAGCGGCCCGCCGGCACCGGTGTGATTCTGGTGACCCTGGTGGTGGCGGCGCTGCTGGAAGTGGTGCCGCTCAGTGACACCCTCAACTGGGTACGTCCGGAATGGATGCTGCTGGTGCTGCTGTACTGGGTGCTGACCCTGCCGCACCGTATCGGCGTGCTGTGGGGCTTCATGGTGGGCCTGTACCTGGACGTGCTGGTGGGTACCACCCTGGGCCAATGGGCCCTGGCCTACGCCCTGGGCGCCTATTTCATGCAGGCGGCCTACAAGCGCATGCGGGTGTTCCCGCTGCTGCAGCAGAGCGCCGTGGTGTTCCTGCTGGTGGGCTCGGCCCAACTGCTCGCGTTCCTGATCCAGGAGTCCGTGGGCCGCACTTTCTATCCCCCTTACACCATCCTCTACTCCGCCGCCGCCAGCGCGGTGATCTGGCGTCCCCTGTGCGGTGTGCTGCGCTGGGTGCAGTTGCGCTTCCTGGTGCGCTGATGGCGGACGCCCGCGCCCCTTCCCGGCTGTACCTGGCGTCCGGCTCGCCGCGCCGGGCGGAACTGCTGGCGCAGATCGGCGTGCCGTTCGATGTGCTGCGCGCCCCGGGCATCGACGAAACCCCGGCGCCCGGCGAGGCGCCGCGCGTCTATGTGGAGCGCATGGCCCGGGAGAAAGCCGCCGCCGGTCAGGCCCGGGCGCCGCGGGGCGCGCCGGTGCTGGGCGCCGACACCGCCGTGGTGCTGGGCGAGCGGATTCTCGGCAAACCCGACGACGCGGACGACGCCCTGGCCACCCTGACCCTGCTTAACGGCCGGGAACACCGGGTGATTTCCGCGGTCTGCCTGATGCGCGGCGATGACTGGCGGTTGCAGGTGTCGGAAACCCGGGTGCGGCTGCGCGATCTGGACCCGGCCACCCTGGCCGCCTACGCCGCCACCGGCGAAGGGCTGGACAAGGCCGGCGCCTACGGCATCCAGGGCCGCGGGGCGGCACTGGTGGCCACCATAACGGGCAGTTACAGTGGAGTGGTCGGTCTGCCCCTGGCGGAGACCGTGGCGCTTCTCGAATGGGCCGGAGTTCCCTATTGGCAGTGACGAACCGCAGCGCGCGCTGGCGTAACACCCTGCGCCGCCAGCTCTGGTGGCTGGTGGCGGTGCCGGTATTGCTGCTCGCCGCCTACGTGGTGGTGGCCCGGCAACTGATGCTGCTGGTGCCGGACTATCGCCAGGACCTGGAAGCCCTGCTCGAGCAGCGTCTCGGGTTCCCCATCGAAATCGAGGATCTGCGCGGCGAGATGGACGGGCTGTCGCCCCGGTTCCAGGTACGTGGACTGACCCTGCCGGACGCCGACGGCGAGCCCTCCCTGCGTCTGGACCAGGTGGCGGTGAGCGTCAAGGTGCTGCCCACCCTGTGGCACCGGCAACCCTATTTGCGCGAGCTGAGCGTGCGCGGCGTGGACCTGCATCTGGTCCGCGACCCGGACGGCGGCATCCATTTGCGTGGTCTGGAGGCCCTGCGCCGCGACGACGGCGATCCCCGCGACACCCTGCGGACCCTGTACCGCCAGGACCGCATCCTGATTGACGACGCGCGCTTTTCCCTGGACTGGCCCGGGCTGCCGCCGCTGGCGGCCTCATCGCTGACCCTGGCGATGGTCAACGACGGCGACCAGCATGATCTGTCGGTGCGCGTGGAAGCCCGCGACCGGCCGTTTTCGGTGGACGCCCGGCTGAGCGTGGAGGGCGAACCGCTGGAGTTGGAGCAGCTCGACGCCCGCGGTTACCTGGATGTGCAAGGCGAGCGGCTGCAGGAGTGGCTGCCGGAAGGCCGCGACTGGCCCCTGGACCTGGCGGCCCTGGACGGCCGGGTGCGCGCCTGGGGCCGGGTCCGTGGCGGTGAATTGAGCGACGGCCAGGTCCAGCTGACGGCGCCGGACGCCACCCTCACCGACGGCACCCATCAATGGCCGCTCAGCGACCTGAACCTGGACGCGCTGTGGCGCCACGGCAGCGACGGGGAAAGCCAGTTGTCGGTGACCTCCCTGACCGGCGAGACGCCGGCGGGGGCGGTGGCGCCGGGGCCGGTGGCGCTGCGCTGGCGCAGCGACGGCGAGCGCCGGCGCTGGCGGTTCGAGGGCCGCGACCTGGCCATCCACGCCCTTACCCGGCAGCTGGCGCAATGGCCGTTCGCGCTCCCGGAGGGACTGGATTCAGTGCGCGACCGGCTGCGCGAGCACGAGCCCCGTGGCGTGCTGGAGGCGGTCTATCTGCAGGGCGAGGAACAGCGGGTGGAGACCCTGCAGGCGCGCTTCGCCGGCCTCGCCAGCGATGCCCTGGACCGGGTGCCGGGCATCGCCGGGCTGAGCGGCTGGCTGGCGGGCACCCCCACCGAAGGGGTGGCGCGCATCAACGGCGAGCCGCTGGAAGTCACCGTGCCCCGTCTTTACGACCATCCGCTCAGCGCCGCTTTCAACGGGCCCTTACGCTGGCACACCGACGCGCAAGGCTGGTGGGTGGAAACCGGCGTGCTGCGCGCCGCCAATGCCGACGCCCGGGGCGTGGCCATGCTGCGGGTGGACGGCGGCGAACAGCGGCCGGTGCCGGAGTTGCGCCTGCTCGCCGACGTGGCCGACGGCAACGGCGCCCGGGCGGCGCACTATATTCCGCTGGAAAAGCTCAAGGACTCGCTGGGCGACTGGCTCGGCCAGGCGTTCCAGGGCGGCCACCTGGATCGCGGGCGCTTCCTGTACCAGGGCCCGGTGAAGATCGACCCGGACCGGCAGCAGGACCGCACCTTCCAGATGCTGTTCCAGGCCCGCGACGTGACCCTGTCGTTCCTGCCGGACTGGCCGGCGGCCACCAATGTGGACGCGCAGGTGCTGATCGATGGCCGCCGGATCACCGGCCAGGCCCGTCGCGGCCGGTTGTTCAACACCGAGGTGACCGACATCAGCGTGGACCTGCCGGAGGTATCGGCGGCCAACGAGCGTCACATCGTGATCCAGGGGCGCGCCGACGGCCCGGCCGCCGATCTCGACCGCCTGTTCCACGACACGCCGCTCAGCAAGCAGCTGCCCGAGGGCCTGCTGGACTGGCGGTTCCGCGACGGCCGGGTCAACGGCCATCTGCTGCTGGACCTGCCGCTGGCCCGACCGGGGCCGGCGCCGATGGTGATCGTGGACGGTCGGGGCGAGGGGCTGACCCTGCGCAGCGATCCCCTGGACCTGACCCTTACCGAGGTGACCGCGCCGGTGTATTTCCACCTCAAGCGCGGCATCACCCTGCGCAGTCTGGAAGGCCGGGCTCTGGGCGCCCGCTTCCAGGGTAGCTGGCTGACCCGCGGGCCGGACAGCCAGATGCAATTGACCGGCAAGGTGGACGTGAAGCGCCTGCGCGACTGGCTGGACGCGGCCTGGCTGGCGCCGGCCTCCGGCACGCTGCCGCTGGAGCTGGACCTGGCCATGCCCTGGCAGGGGCGTCCGTTCCGTCTGGAGGGCCGTTCCACCCTGCAGGGCGTCAAGGTGGACGCCCCGGCGCCGCTGGGCAAGCCGGCGGAGGAGGCGCGGAGCAGCCGTCTGGTGTGGCGCCAGCAGGGCCAGCGCAAGGACGTGTCGGTGTTCTATGGTCAGGTGGGCGAAGGGCGCTTCCGGCTCGGCGAGCCGCTGGCCGGCGCGCTGCGCTTCGGCGGCGGCGAGCTGCCGCCGCTGCCCGCCCGCGGGCTGACCATCGAGGGCCGGGTGGCGCGGGCCTCGGCGGCGGACTGGCTGGACTTCATCGGCAACCTGACCCCGGTGGACGATCCCGGCAAACCACAAAGCCAAGCGGGCGCCTCGGATGCCCGCGACCTGATCAACCGGGTGTCCCTGTCCATCGACCGGCTCGACCTGTTCGGCAGCGAGCTGGCCTCCACCCGGTTCAGCGCCGCGCCGCGCGGTCGGGACTGGGAACTGGGCCTGGCCAGTCCGGCGGTGGCCGGCACCGTGCGTCTGCCGGAGGGCTATCGGCCCCGGGGCGACAGGCCGTTGACGCTGACCGTGAACCGGCTGCGTCTGCCGGCCAACCCGCTGGGAGGCGGCGAAGGCGGAGACGACGACGCGAAGAGCAACCGCGCGCCGCCCATCGCCCCCACCCGGATACCGATCATGAACGTGGACCTGCACGACCTGCGTCTCGGCGGCCAGGCCCTGGGCGCCTGGTCCGGCCGCCTGCGGCCGGTGGAGCGGGGCGTGCGCGTGGACGACCTGCGCGGTCAGTGGAATCACCTGAATCTGGCCGGACAGCTGAGCTGGACGGAAACCGCCCGGGGCCAGCGCAGCCGCTACCAGGGCAGCATCGCTTCCGACGATCTCAAGGCCGCCCTGACGGCGCTGGACATGCCCGCGCTGGTGGTCACCGACGACGCCCGCGCCACCGTGGACCTGGCCTGGAACGACTGGCCTCTGCGCCCCGATTATCTGGACCTGAACGGCACCGCCACCCTGGACATCGGCGAATGCCAATTGCCGGACCCGGAGGGGCGCACCTCGGTGCTGAAGGTGCTGGGCATCGTCAACCTGGCCAACCTGCAGCGCCGGCTGCGCCTGGACTTTTCCGACCTGTACCGGGAGGGCCTGTCCTGTGATGGCATCGACGGGGATTTCCAGTTCAAGGGGCCGCTGCTGACCACCCGCAAGCTGGCCATCGCGTCGCCGTCGGCGGCCTTCGAGGTGACCGGGCAGGCGCAGCTCGCCGAGCGCACCCTGGATATGGAAGTGGCCATGACCCTGCCGCTGTCCAGCAACCTTTACGCCGGCTGCCTGGCCGGCCCGGCGGTGTGCGCCGGCATCTTTGTGGTGGAGCGGCTTTGGGGTGATAAGCTGGACAAGACCACCACCATGAAGTACCAGGTCTCCGGCCCGTGGCGCGAGCCCTCGGTGAAGGAGACGGAGGGGTTTCTTGAGTAACGACCTGTTGAACAAAGCGATCCAGGTGGCCGCCGTGCAGATGACCAGCGGCGCCGACACCGACGCCAACCTGGCCGCCGCCGGCGACGCCCTGGAGCGGGCCGCCGAGGGCGGCGCCGAGCTGGCGGTGCTGCCGGAAAACTTCGCCGGTTACGGCGTCGATTACCGGGTCCTGGGCGAGCGCCACGAGGCGCTGTGCCAGTGGTTGGGCGAGCGCGCCCGTGCCCTGGGTCTGTGGGTGCTGGGCGGCAGCCTGCCGGCGCTGACCCGGCCGGACGGCAGTCCGGTGCCGGCGCCCCGGGTGCGCCCCCGGGCGGTGCTGGCGGCCCCGGACGGCACCGTCGCCGCCCGCTACGACAAGCTGCATCTGTTCGATGCCGACGTGGCCGACGCCCAGGGCCGGTACCGGGAATCCGACGTGTTCGAGGCCGGCGACCGGGTGGTGGTGGCGGACGTGGCCGGCCTGCGGGTGGGCCTGGCGATCTGCTACGATCTGCGCTTCCCACTGCTGACCCGGGCCCTGGCCGACGCCGGCGCCGACCTGATCGTCTACCCCAGCGCCTTCACCGCCACCACCGGCGCCGCCCACTGGACGGTGCTGCTGCGCGCCGCCGCCATCCAGAGCGGCTGCTACGTGCTGGGCGCCAACCAGTGCGGGCAACACAGTGACAAACGCGCCAGCTACGGACATTCCCAGTTGATCGACCCCTGGGGCCGGGTGGTGGCCGAGGGCGGCGACGCGCCCGGCGTGGTGCTGGGTCCGGTGGACCCGGCGGTGCTGCAAAACGTACGCGCCGGCCTGCCGGTGCATACCCATCAACGATTTCAAGTGAGCGGTCCTCATGATCTCTGACCAAGAACGGATCTCTGACAAAGAACGCCTTTCCCTGGCCTCCGACATTCTGCTGGCGCCCGCCGACCTGGGCACCGACCAGTTGCAGACGCTGCTGGGCGGCAAGCTGGCGGGCAGTGCCGACTACGCCGACATCTACTTTCAGCACAGCCGCCACGAGGCCTGGGTGCTGGAAGACGGGTTGGTACGCGACGCCAGCTTTAATCTGGAGCGCGGCGCCGGGGTGCGCATCGTCAGCGGTGACAAGACCGGGTTCGCCTACAGCGACGACATTTCCCTGGATACCCTGACCCAGGCCGGTGGTGCCGCCGCCGCCATTGGCCGCGCCGGTGGCGACAAGGCGGTGCGCATCGGCGCCGCCCGACCGGTGCCGGCCCGCTACCAGGCCCTGGACCCGCTGCCCGGCTGGAGCAGCGAGATGAAGGTGGCGCTGCTGCGGGAGATGGACCGTCTGGCGCGCTCCCTGGACCCGGCGGTGAAGGAAGTGACGGTGAGCCTCAGCGGCGAGCAGGACGTGGTGCTGGTGGCCGCCACCGACGGCACCCTGGCCGCCGACGTGCGGCCGCTGATCCGTTTCAACATTTCCGTGATCGCCGAACGGGACGGGCGCCGCGAACGGGGCAGCGCCGGCGGCGGCGGCCGGGTGGCCTACGACTGGCTGCGCCAGGACGGCAAACTGGAAGCCTGGACCCGGGACGCGGTGCGCCAGGCGCTGCTTAATCTGGACGCGGAACCGGCGCCGGCGGGCACCATGCCGGTGGTGCTCGGTCCGGGCTGGCCCGGCGTGCTGCTGCACGAGGCGGTGGGCCACGGCCTGGAAGGGGACTTCAACCGCAAGGGCACCTCCATGTTCAGCAAGAAGATGGGCGAGCCGGTGGCCTCGGACCTGTGCACCGTGGTCGACGACGGCACCCTGCCAGACCGGCGCGGTTCCCTGAACGTGGACGACGAAGGCACCCCCAGTGGTTACAACGTGCTGATCGAAAAGGGCCGTCTGGTTGGCCATATGCAGGACAAAACCAACGCCCGCCTGATGGGCGTGGCGCCCACCGGCAACGGCCGCCGGGAATCCTACGCGCACCTGCCCATGCCGCGCATGACCAACACCTACATGCTGCCCGGCGAGTCCGACCCGGAGGAAATCCTGGCCAGTCTGGATCGCGGCCTCTACGCGGTGAACTTCGGCGGTGGTCAGGTGGACATCACCTCCGGGCGCTTCGTGTTCTCCACCAGCGAGGCCTATCTGGTGGAGAAGGGCAAGATCGTCTGCCCGGTGAAGGGCGCCACCCTGATCGGCAGCGGCGTGGAGGTGATGAACAAGATCTCCATGGTCGGCAACGACCTGGCCCTGGACACCGGCATCGGCGTGTGCGGCAAGGACGGCCAGTCGGTGCCGGTGGGCGTCGGCCAGCCGACCCTGCGCGTGGACGCCCTGACGGTGGGCGGCACCGCCTGATGAGCGTGGCGGTGGTCGAGGTGCTGGCGCGCATGCGCCTGTTCCAGGGGCTCGACGCCGAGCAACTGGCCGCCGCCGAGAAGCTGGTGTTCGTCAATCGGGTGGCCGCCGGCGACACCGTGTGCCGGGAAGGGGACCGCAGCGATTTCGTATGTTTCGTGGTGCGCGGCCGTTTGGATATCCTGAAATCCCAGGGCACCGGGCGCGCCGATCCGGACGCCACGGCGGTGATCGCCCAACTGGCCCCCGGTGACTCCCTGGGCGAAATGGCGCTGGTGGATCACCAGCCACGCTCGGCCACCGTGCGTGCCGCCGAGGATGCCACCCTGGTGGTGCTCACCCGCAAGGGCTTTGAACAACTGCGCCGGCGGCAGCCCCATGCCGCCGCGCAGATGATGGAAAACATCGCGCGTCTGCTGTGCGAAAACCTGCGTCAAACCTCCGCGCGGCTGGCCGGTGTTCTGTTGCCGCTGGGCTGACCGACCCGAACGAAAATAAACAGGGGGCTGCCATGAACCGCCGTTTTATTGTCGCCATGTTGGGTATCGGCGTGGCGCTGCTGGCCGCCTGCGGCCCCGAGCAGTTGCCCGGTGACTACCGCCTGCCCGACGGCGCCGTTTACGACGGCGAACTCCGCAACGACCGCTTCCACGGCCAGGGCACGCTGACCTGGCCCGACGGTCGCCGCTATCAGGGCGACTTCGTGGACGGGGTGATGCAGGGCCAGGGGCGCCGCCAGGACGCGGACGGCTGTGTGTACGAGGGCGCCTTCGTCAACGGGCAGCCCGAGGGCGAAGGGCGCTACCAATGCCAGGGCACCACCTATGAAGGCACTTTCGCCGCCGGCCAGCCGGTGCGCGCCCGGGTGACCTATCCGGAAAGTGGCGTCTATGAGGGCGAGCTGCGCGACGGGCAGCCGCACGGCGAGGGCACCTGGACGGTGCCGGACGGCGGCGTCTACAGCGGTACCTTCGCCGACGGGGAAATGGTGCGGGGCGAATACCGGCAGGACGGGCAACGGGTGTACCAGGGCGAATTCCAGAACGGCCTGTTCCACGGTGACGGCGAACTGTTCCTGGCCGAGGGGGAACGGCGGCGGGGCCGCTTTCGCCACGGTTCCCTCGACGGGCCGGGGCGGCTGATCACGGTGGACGCCGACGGCAAGGAAAACAGCCGCCAGGGCTTTTTCGTCAACGGGGACTTCTTTACCGCCCCGGACGGTGACCAGCAACGCCGCCGGCAGCGCGCCGAGCGGGTGGAGCAGCGCCTCTACTCCGAGGAACGGCGCCTGCAGCGAGCGCTCACCGCGCTGGTTCCGCAAAAGCCCGGGCAGCGGGACATCTATGTGCTGCTGGTGGGCGGCGACGGCCGCCAGAGCGTGTTCCAGAAAGAAGTGGAATGGGTGGCCGAACGCCTGGGCGCCCACTGGGAACCCCGCGGCCATGTGCTGACCCTGGCCAACGGCGATCAGGTCGGCGCCCCGCTGGCCACCCGCACCAGCCTGCACGAAGCGCTGATCGCCCTGGACGCCATCGCCGACCCGGACGAGGACCTGGTGTTCGTGCATCTGGTCAGCCACGGCGGCCGGGACGGCGCCCTGGTGCTGAACCAGCCCGGCCTGCGTCTCAATGACGTGGCTCCGGCGGATCTGGCGCAGTGGCTGGACGGTCTGCGACCGCGCTGGCTGTGGCTGGTGGTGTCGGCCTGCTATTCCGGGCAGTGGATCGAACCGCTGGCGGACCGGCGCCGGCTGATCTTCACCGCGGCGGCGGCGGACCGCACCTCGTTCGGTTGCGGCGACCACTCCGACCGCACCTGGTTCAGCGAAGCGCTCTACGGCGAGGCCCTGGACCGGCCCGGGCCGGGCGACCCGGAGGCCCTGTTCCAGGCGGCCAGCGACCAGGTGGCCGCCCTGGAGGCGGAGCAGGGCATCGAGGCGGATCAACGGTCCGAGCCCGACGTGTACCTGGGCAAGGCGTTCCTGGACTGGTGGCGGCGGCCCTGAGAAGACCGCGCGCTGGATTCCGGCCGGTCGCTGAGTGGGACGAATCGCCAGAAAAACGGCAATCGGGAGGCAAGCGTCAACGGTTTTGCGGTATCCTTGCGCCTCGCATTTTTAAGTATTTACTACATCCCGTTCGAGGCCTTGCATGTCGCCTTCCTCCCGGGCCCCCGGCGCCCTGCGCCGCAGCGGGCCCTTGCTGGGTTTTCTCGCCGCCCTGATGCTGCTGGCGGCCAATATGCGCACCGGCATCGTGGTGCTGGGGCCGCTGGCCGACGGCATCGGCGAGGACCTGAACCTGGACGCCGCCGCCCTCGGGCTGCTGACCACCTTGCCGCTGCTGTGCTTCGCGGTGCTGTCGCTGTTCGCGCCGCGCCTGGGCGATCGCCTGGGTCTGGAGCGGGCGCTGCTGATGGTGCTGTGGCTGCTGCTGGCGGGTCTGATCGCCCGGGCGTTCGGTGTCTACTGGCTGATGGTGGCGGGCACCCTGGTGATGGGCGCCGCCATCGCGGTGATGAACGTGCTCACCCCGGGGCTGGTGCGGCAGCGTTTCCCGCACCGGGTGGCGGCGGTGACCGCCCTGTACTCGGTGACCATGTCCTGCGGCGCCTCGGCGGCGGCGGCCCTGGCGGTGCCGGTGCGCGACCTGTTCCAGGGGGACTGGCGCTGGCCGCTGGCGGCCAGTGGCGTGGTGGCGCTGGTCGGTGCTCTGGCCTGGTTGCCGATGCTGCGTTTCAAACCGTCGCGGACCACCCTGGCGCTGCCGCGTCCCTCGCTGTGGCGGCAGCGGGACGCCTGGATCCTGAGCCTGTTCTTCGGCTCCCAGAGCCTGCTGTTCTATACGCTCACCGCCTGGCTGGCCAAATTCTACATCGACACCGGCGTCAGCGAGGCCGAGGCCGGCCGCCTGCTGACCCTGTTCACCATCACCGGCATGCCGGCCAACTTTCTGGCGCCGCTGCTGTTCGCGCTGCTGCGTCGGCGCCGGCGGCTGGCGGTGGGGCTGCTGCAACTGCCGCCGCTGATCGGCATGGTGGGGCTGCTGGCGGCGCCGCTCACCGCGCCGGTGCTGTGGGTGGTGCTGCTCGGCTTCGGGCAGGGCTGCATGATCGCCCTGGGCCTGACGCTGATGGGCGTGCGCGGTGCCGACGCGCGGGTATCCGCCGGGCTGTCCGGCATGTGTCAGTCGCTGGGCTATCTGCTGGCGGCCACCGGCCCGGTGACCCTGGGCGCGCTCTATGACCTGTCCGGCGACTGGTTGCTGCCCATGTGGCTGCTGATGGGCGTGACCGTGGCCCAGGCGGTGGCCGGGGTGCGGGTGGCCGAGGGTCCGCCGATCCAGGCCGACGGCACCACGACTTCGCCGGAGCGCTGAACCGGACGGCGTTTTCGTGATCGTATAAAGTGATTGTACAGGTTGTCAGGACGCGGTTGCCGTGGGCGGCGGGCGTTCCTAAAATGCAACTCATTATCATTTTTGCGGGGGCGCCGGGGTCCGTGCGTCACTAAAACGTTCAAGGGTGGGTCGGCTACCGGGCCGGCCGCTCCCGAACTGGTCCGATTTCATGTCTGAATCCTCTCGTCCTTCCCGGCCGGGCGCCCCCCGGCGTCGCTGGGTGCTCGCGCTCGTTTTTCTGCTGGTGGTGCTCGGCCTGTGGTGGCTGCTGGGCCGTTCGCCCGGCAGTGGCGTGCCCGGCGGCCACCGGGGTGCCGCCTGGGATGGTCCGGTGGCGGTCAGCACGGTGCGCGCCGAAACCGGTCGCCTTACCGTGGAAGTGCGTGGCATCGGCACCGTTACCTCCCTGAACACGGCGGTGGTGCGCAGCCGGGTGGACGGCCTGCTGCTGGAGGTGAACTTCGAGGAAGGGGCCCGGGTGGAGCAAGGTGATCTGCTGGCGCGCATCGATCCGCGTCCCTATCAGGTGGCGCTGGACCAGGCCCGTGGCCAGTACCAGCGTGATCTGGCGGAACTGAAGGGCGCCCGTGAAGACCTGGAGCTGTACCAGCTGCTGGACCGTCAGGATTCCATCGCCGGCCAGCAGCTCAACCAGCAGAAGGCCCTGGTGGAGCAACTGGAAGGCACCGTGGCCACCGACCGGGCGGCGGTGGCCGACGCGGAGCTGCAGCTGTCCTGGACGCGCATCGAAGCGCCGATTTCCGGGCGCCTGGGTCTGCGCGCGGTGGACGCCGGCAACCTGGTAAGCAGCGCCGACACCGACGGCTTGGTAACGATCACCCGGATGGCCCCCATCGCGGTGGAATTCACCATCCCCGAAACCCGCCTGCGGGAACTGCTTGAGGCACGCGGGGACGACCGGCCGCTGACCGTGGAAGCGCTGGACCGGGACGAAAGCCGGGTGCTGGCCACCGGCGAACTGACCACCGTGGACAACCGCATCGACACCGCCACCGGCACCCTGCGCCTCAAGGCCCGCTTCGAGAACGCCGACGGCGTGCTGTTCCCCAACCAGTTCGTCAATGTGCGCCTGAAACTGCGCGCCCTGGACGAGGCGGTGGTGATTCCCACCGACGCGGTCCAGTACGGCTCCCAGGGCACCTACGTGTACCTGGTGGAGGACGGCAAGGCGACCCTGCGCACCCTGACCCTGGGGCCCACCGAGGGTGAGCGGGTGGCGGTGGAGTCCGGCCTGAAAGGCGGTGAGCAGGTGGTGCTGGAAGGGCTGGACCGGCTGCGCGAAGGCCGTGAGGTGGTGACGGAAGCGGACGCGCAACCGTGAGTGCGCGGCGCCCCGTGACCCGGCGGCGGGCCGGCGCGCGCGCGCCGGAGGCGAGCCGATGAGTCTGTCGCGCCCGTTCATCCTGCGCCCGGTGGCCACCTCGCTGCTGATGGCGGCGCTGCTGATGGCCGGCCTGCTGGCCTGGCGGCTGCTGCCGGTGGCGGCTTTGCCGCAGGTGGACTACCCGGTGATCCAGGTGTTCACCTTCCAGCCCGGCGCCGGCCCGGAGGTTACCGCGCGCACCATCACCGCGCCCCTGGAGCGCCAGCTCGGGCGCATCCCCGGCCTCAAGCAGATGTCGTCCACCAGCGCCGCCGGCGCTTCGGTGATCACCCTGCAATTCGACCTGGCCATGGACCTGGGGGTGGCCGAGCAGGAGGTGCAGGCGGCCATGAACACCGCCAGCAACCTGCTGCCCACGGACCTGCCCACGCCGCCCATCTACCGCAAGGTGAACCCGGCGGACGCGCCGATTCTGACCCTGGCGATCAGCTCCGCCACCCTGCCGTTGCCGGCCGTGCACGACCTGGTGGACACGCGCATCGCCCAGAAGCTGGCGCAGCTGTCCGGGGTCGGGCTGGTGAGTCTGGCCGGCGGCCAGCGTCCGGCCCTGCGGGTACAGACCAATCCCATGGCGCTGGCCGCCTATGGCGTCAGCCTGGAGGAGGTGCGCGCGGCCATCGCCGCCACCAACGTGAACCAGCCCAAGGGCAGCTTCGACGGACCGTTCCGCAGCACCATGCTGGAGGCCAACGACCAGATCCGCTCGGTGGCGGAATACCGTGATCTGATCGTCGCCTGGCGGGACGGCGTGCCGCTGCGTCTCGGGGATGTGGCGACCATCGTGGACGGCGCCGAGAACCGCTTTCTGGCCGCCTGGGCCGGGGATCAGCCGGCGGTGCTGGTGAACATCCAGCGCCAGCCCGGCGCCAATGTGATCGAGGTGGCCGACAGTGTCCGCGCCCTGTTGCCCCAGCTCACCGCCACCCTGCCGGCGGCGGTGGACGTGGCGGTGCTCACCGACCGCACCGAAAGCATCCGTGCCTCGGTGCGCGCCACCCAGACCGAGCTGCTGTTCGCCATCGGCCTGGTGGTGCTGGTCACCTTCGCGTTCCTGCGCAGCGTGCCGGCCACCATCATTCCCAGCGTGGCGGTGCCGCTGTCGCTGGTGGGCACCTTCGTGTTCATGTACATGGCGGGCTATTCGATCAACAACCTGACCCTGATGGCGCTGACCATCGCCACCGGGTTCGTGATCGACGACGCCATCGTCATGCTGGAGAACATCGCCCGCCACCGGGAACGCGGTGTCTCGCCGCTGGAGGCGGCCCTGCGCGGCGCCTCGGAAATCGGCTTCACGCTGGTGTCGCTGACCGTGTCGCTGATCGCGGTGCTGATCCCGCTGCTGTTCATGGGCGACGTGGTGGGGCGCCTGTTCCATGAGTTCGCGGTGACCCTGGCGGTGGCCATTGGTCTGTCGCTGCTGATCTCGCTGACGCTGACGCCGATGATGAGCGCGCGCATGCTGCGCCGGCCGCCGGGGCACGACCCGGAGGCGCCGTCGCTGATGAACCGGGTGCTGGGCCGCTACGACCGGGCGCTGACCTGGGTGCTGGCGCGGCAGACCGCCGCCCTGATGGTGATGCTGGCGACCATCGCGCTCACCGGACTGCTCTATCTGGCGGTGAAAAAAGATTTCTTCCCGGTGCAGGACAGCGGCGTGATCCAGGTGATCACCGAGGCGCCGCAGAGCGTTTCGTTCCAGGCCATGGGCGAGCGCCAGCAGCGGCTGGCCTCGGCGCTGCTGGCGGACCCGGGCGTCGCCAGCCTGTCCTCCTTTATCGGCGTGGACGGCACCAACACGGCGCTCAACAGCGGCCGCATGCTGATCAATCTGCCCGTCCACGGTGACCGGGACGAATCGGTGCAAACGGTGATGGCGCGTCTGGCCGAACGGGCCGCCGAGGTGGACGGCATCCGCGCCTGGTTTCAGCCGGTCCAGGAGCTGAGCATCGAGGACCGGGTCAGCCGCACCCAGTACCAGTTTTCCGTGACCACCCCGGACAGCGACGTGCTGGAGGAGTGGGTGCCGCTGCTGGTGGCGGCGCTGGCCGAGCGACCGGAATTGCGCGATGTGGCCAGCGATCTGCAGCAGCGCGCGGCCCAGGCCTACATCGACATTGACCGGGACCGGGCCGCCCGGCTCGGCATCCGCGTGGCGGACATCGCCGACGCCCTGCAGAACGCCTACGGCCAGCGTCAGGTGGCGACCCTGTTCACCCAGTCCAACCAGTACCGGGTGATCCTGGAAGCGGCCCCCCGTTTCGCCCAAGGGCTGCCGGCGCTGGAGCGCACCTATGTGAGCAACGCCGACGGCGAGCCGGTGCCGCTGGCCACCCTGGCGCGGGTCACCCAGCGCCACGGTGCCCTGCAGATCAACCACCAGGGGCAGTTCCCGTCCGCTACGTTGTCGTTCAATCTGGCGCCGGGGGCTTCCCTGGGCGAGGCGGTGGACGCGATCGAGACGGTGCAGCGCGAGATCGGGCTGCCCGCCCAGGTGGACAGCCGGTTCCAGGGCGCCGCCGAGGCATTCCGCGCGTCCCTGGCCAATACCCTGTGGCTGATCCTGGCGGCGGTGGTGGTGATGTACATCGTGCTGGGGGTGCTGTACGAGAGCTTTATTCATCCCATCACCATTCTTTCCACGCTGCCGTCGGCGGCGGTGGGCGCGCTGTTGGCGCTGCTGCTCACCGGCCGGCCCCTGGACCTGATCGCGGTGGTCGGGGTGGTGCTGCTGATCGGGCTGGTCAAGAAGAACGGCATCATGATGGTGGATTTCGCCCTGGACGCGCAGCGTCACGAAGGGCTGGCGCCGCGGGAGGCGATCCATCGTGCCGCGCTGCTGCGCTTCCGGCCGATTCTGATGACCACCCTGGCGGCGCTGTTCGGCGCCATCCCGCTGATGCTGGCCGGCGGCTCCGGCGCCGAGCTGCGCCAGCCGCTGGGGCTGGTGATGGTGGGCGGCCTGCTGGTGAGCCAGGTGCTGACCCTGTTCACCACGCCGGTGGTCTACCTGTTCTTTGACCGGCTGTCGCGGCGCCGGGCGGAGCCGGCGCGGTGAATCCGGCGGCGCTGTTCATCGCCCGGCCCATCGCCAGCGTGCTGATCGCGCTGGCGGTGGTGTTGGGCGGGTTGCTGGCCTGGCGATTGCTGCCGGTGGCGCCGTTGCCGCAGGTGGACCTGCCGGTGATCACGGTGAGCGCCAGCCTGCCCGGCGCCAGCCCGGAGAATATGGCCGCCAGCGTGGCCACGCCGCTGGAACGCTCCCTGGGCAGCATCTCCGGGGTCACCTCGATTTCCTCGCGCAGCGGCCAGGGCTCCACCGAGATCGCCTTGATCTTCGAGCTGGACCGGGACCTGAACGAAGCGGCCCGGGATGTGCAGGCGGCCATCAACGCGGTGCGCGGCCAGCTGCCCGCCGGCATGCCCGGCAATCCGCAGTACCGCAAGATCAATCCGTCCCAGGCACCGATCATGGGGCTGGCGCTGAGTTCGCCGAACCTGTCCCCGGCGCAGCTTTACGACGCCGCCTCCACGGTGCTGGCGCAGAAGATCGCGCAGATCCGCGGCGTCGGCGAAGTACGGGTGGACGGCGCCTCGCTGCCGGCGGTGCGGGTGCAGCTCAATCCCGGCGCCCTGGTGTCCCGGGGCATCGCCCTGGACCAGGTCAGCGACACCATTGGCGCCGCCAACGCCCTGCAGCCCCTGGGCGCGGTGGAGGAGGGCGAGCGCCACTGGGACCTGACCCTGAGCCGGGCCCTGGACCGGGCGGATGAGTACCGGCCCCTGGTGCTGCGCGCCGAGGACGGCGCCATCACCCGCCTGGACGACGTGGCCACCGTCACCGACTCGGTGGAGAACCGCTATACCAGCGGCTTCCACAACCAGCGCCCGGCGGTGATCGTGGAAATCAGCCGCCAGCCCGGCGCCAACATCGTCAGCACCATCGACGCCATTCGCCAGGAGCTGCCGGCGCTGCGCGCGCTGATGCCGGCGGACAGCCAGCTCACCGTGGTGATGGATCGCTCGCCGGGCATTCGCGCCTCGTTGAGCGAGGCGCAGACCTCCCTGCTGATCGCGGTGCTGCTGGTGGTGCTGGTGGTGTGGCTGTTCCTGGGCAGCGTGCGCACCGCGCTGATTCCGTCGGTGGCGATTCCGGTGTCGCTGATCGGCACCTTCGCGGTGATGTACTTCTACGGCTTCTCCCTGAACAACCTGTCGCTGATGGCGCTGATCGTCGCCGCCGGTCTGGTGGTGGACGACGCCATCGTGGTGTTGGAGAACGTGCAGCGCCATCGCGAGGCGGGCCTGCCGCCGATGCAGGCGGCGATCACCGGCGCCCGCGAGGTGGGCTTCACCCTGCTGGCCATGAATCTGGCACTGGTGGTGGTGTTCGTCTCCATCCTGTTCATGGGCGGGGTGGTGGAGAAACTGTTCCGGGAGTTTTCCCTGACCCTGGCGGCGGCCATGCTGATTTCCCTGGCCCTGTCGCTGACCCTGACACCGAGCCTGTGCGCGCGCTGGCTCACCCACCAGAGCCGCCAGGCGCCGGGACGGCTGGCGCGGCGCAGTGCCGCCCTGTTCGACGACCTGCGCGACGCCTACGCCACCAGCCTGGACTGGGCGCTGCGCCATGGCGTGCTGACGATGCTGGTGCTGGCGGCGGTGATCGGCGGCAACCTGTATTTGTACGTGGCGATTCCCAAGACCACCTTGCCGCAGCAGGACACCGGCCAGATCCGTGGCTTCGTGCGCGGCGACGACGGCTTCTCGTTCCAGGTAATGCAGCCCAAGATCGAGGCGTTCCGGCAACAGATCCTGGACGATCCGGCGGTGGCGGACGTCACCGGTACCTCCGGCGGTGACCGGGGCCTGACCAACGCCCAGCTCACCATCCGCCTCAAGCCACGGGCGGAGAGGGGCGTGTCCGCCCAGCAGGTGGTGGACCGGCTGCGCGCCACGGCGCCGCCGGTGCCCGGCGGCTTCCTGTTTCTGATGGTGGACCAGGACATCATGCTCTCCAGCCCGTTCAGCCGCAGCGAGCACGAACTGATTCTGCGCTCCGATTCCCTGGAAGCCCTGGATACCTGGGGCCGCAAGGTGGCCACCGCCATGCAACAACTGCCGGAGCTCACCGACGTGGACGACGCCGGCAACGAGGAAACCCGCCAGATCACCCTGGACATCGACCGCGAGGTGGCGCGCCGCTACGGCGTGGACATGCAAACCGTGGCCTCGGTGCTCAACAATTCGTTTTCCCAGCGCCAGGTGGCCACCCTTTACGATGAGCTCAATCAGTACCGGGTGGTGATGGAGCTGGACCCGCGCTACACCGCCGACCCCTCGGTGCTGGGGCAGTTGCAGGTGCTCACCGACGATGGCCAGCGGGTGCCGTTGTCCACCTTCGCCACCTGGCATTACGGCATGGCGCCGGACCGCATCCGCCATGAGGGCCAGTTCGCTTCCCAGGGCATCGGCTATGCGCTGGCGCCCGGGGTGGTGCTGTCCGAGGCCCAGGCCGCCATCGACGCCATGCTCAACCGGGTGATGCTGCCCACCGAGGTGCATGTGGCGCCGGAGAACAGCGGCCCCAAACTGACCGGCGAACTGAGCCAGCCGATGCTGATTCTGGCGGTGCTGGTGGCGGTCTACCTGGTGCTCGGGGTGTTGTACGAAAGCACCCTGCATCCGCTGACCATTCTCTCCACCCTGCCGTCGGCGGGGGTGGGCGCGCTGCTGGCGTTGCGGTTCAGCGGCACGCCGTTCAGCCTGATCGCGCTGCTCGGGCTGTTCCTGCTGATCGGCATCGTGATGAAAAACGCCATTCTGATGATCGACTTCGCCCTGGCCGCCCAGCGCCGTCAGGGGCTGGCGCCGCCGGCGGCGATCCGCCAGGCGGCGCTGCTGCGCCTGCGCCCGATCCTGATGACCAACCTGGCCGGCCTGCTCGGCGCCGTGCCGCTGGTATTGGGCCTGGCGGAAGGTTCGGAGTTGCGTCGCCCGCTGGGCATCACCATCATCGGCGGACTGGCCTTCAGCCAGTTGTTGACGCTGTACACCACGCCGGTGGTCTACCTGTATCTGGAACGGCTGCGGCAGTGGTCCCTGCGCCGCGCCGGTTCCTCCGACACCGTGAATGCCGCCCCATGAGTCTGCACCGATCCCTGCCCACCGTTACGCTTCTCGCCGCCGGCCTGCTGCTGGCCGCCTGCACCGTGGGGCCCGACTATCAACGTCCGGAGGCGCCGCTGCCGGCGGATTTCAAACACGAACAGGGCTGGCGCACGGTGCCGCCGCAAAGCTGGGCCGCCAGTGGCGAGTGGTGGCGGGCGTTCGACGATCCGGTGCTCACCGGCCTGCTGGATCAGGCGGCCGCCGCCAACCAGACCCTGGCCCAGGCCCAGGCCCGTTTCCGCGCCGCCGAGGCCCGCTGGGCCGATGCCCGCGCCGGTTACAGCCCGGTGCTGAGCGCCTCGATGGAGGGCCAGCGGCGCGGCAGCGATGAGTCGCGCAGCGTGGTCACCGGCAGCACCGTGCGCAGCGGCCGCATTACCGAGTCCTACAGTGCCGGGCTCAATCTCAACTGGGTGCCGGATCTGTGGGGCCGGGTACGGCGCCAGGTGGAAGCGGACCGCGCCGGTCTGCAGGCCAGCGCCGCCGATCTGGCGGCGGTGCGGTTGAGCATGCGCGTCTCCCTGGCGCAGAGCTATGTGCGGCTGCGCGCCCTGGACCGGCAAATGGCGCTGTTGCGGGAAACCATGGAGGCCTACGACCGTTCCCTGGAACTGACGCGCAATCAATACAACGCCGGCATCGTGGCGCGCTCCGACGTGATCCAGGCCCAGACCCAGAGCCAGTCCCTGCGCACCGAGCTGTCCGATCTGCGCAACCAGCGCGCCGCCGAGGAGAACGCCATCGCCGTGCTGATCGGCCGGGCGCCGTCGGAGTTCGCCCTGGCGCCAGCGGACCGGTTGCCCACGGTGCCGGCCCTGCCGGCGACCCTGCCCGGGGTACTGATCAGCCGCCGGCCGGACGTGGTGGTGGCGGAGCGGCAGGTGGCCGCCGCCAACGCCGGCATCGGCGTGGCGCGGGCCGCCTGGCTGCCGGACCTGACACTGACCGCCTCCTACGGCGTGGAGGCGGACCGCTTCTCCGATCTGCTCGACGCGCCGGTGCGGGTCTGGTCGGTGGGGCCGTCCCTGGCGCAGACCCTGTTCGACGGCGGCGCCCGCCGGGCCGCCAACGACCTGGCCCTGGCCGAGTACGACGAGCAGGTGGCGCTGTACCGGCAAACGGTGCTGGAAAGTCTGCGGGAAGTGGAGGACGCCCTGGCGGCGCTGCGCTTTCTGACACAGCAAAGCGAGCAGCAGGACGCGCTGCTGGCCCTGGCCCGGGACAACCTGCGGGTGGTCACCAACCGTTACCGGGCCGGCATGGTCACCTTTCTGGAAGTGGCCAACGCCCAGGACCTGGCGCTGGACGCCCAGCGCGCCCAATTACAGATTCTGGCCGATCGCCTGAACGCCTCGATCCGCCTGGCCGCCGCCATCGGCGGCGGCTGGGACCTGGACGATCCGGTGGTGCAAACGGTGGTGGAGCCGCCGCGGCCCTGGGAAGACAACGCTCAGTAGAGCGGGCTGTTCTTGTCCAGGTCGTTGAGCAGCCCCAGGAAGCGCTTGCGCTCCCGCTTCAGGCGGGCGCGCTGCTCCGCGTCCGCTTCGTGCAGTTCACCGGCCGGGCGCGCCTTGATCAGATTGCGCACCTGGTTGCGCAGCGCCTGGCGGTCGCCGTCCGGGTAGTACTGAAGAATCTGCTGCACGATCGGCTCCGCATCACGGGGACCCTCGCAGGCCAGTACCTGCTCGGTCCACTGCTGCAGCCGCTGCTGGCGCACCGGGTCGGTGAGCGACGCCAGGGCGGCCAGCAGCGTGTCCGGATCGGAATCGCTGATCAGCCGGCCCACGTACAGCGCGTGGCGGCGGCGCGCGTCCGGATGCTGAATGCGGCGTGCTTCGTCCAGGGCCGCGCGCAGCGGGTCATTGAGCGGCAGACGCGCTTGCTGGCCGGCCTTGAGGGCCATCAGCTCCAGGCCCACTTCCTGCAGTTCCTGCATTTCCAGTTTGCGGCGTGTCTTGCTCGTCAGGGGATCGTTATACTCGGTCATATCATCAACGCGGAAGAGAAAGCCTTAGTTTATGTCCGAAAACGCCAGCGCGACAGTTGATCTCGGTCCTCATTCCCTCGCCGCCGCCCGCGATGTGGTCGCCCGCGTGCTCGAGGAAGCCAAACGGCAGGGCGCCAGCGCCGCCGAAGCGCGCCTGAATCTGGCCCAGGGCCTGTCCGTGGACGTGCGCCTGGGCGAGGTGGAAACGGTGGAGTTCCACCGCGACCGCGGCCTCGGCGTGACCGTGTTCTTCGGCCAGCGCAAGGGCCACGCCAGCACCTCCGACGACAGCCCGGAAAGCCTGCGCGACGCGGTGGCCGCTGCCTGCGCCATCGCCCGCCATACCGAGGAAGACCCGTTCGCCGGTCTCGCCGAAGCGGATCAGCTGGCTGGCCCGGAGCCGGATCTGGCGCTGTATCACCCCTGGGCGCTGACCACCGATCAGGCCATCGAGGAAGCGCTGCGCTGTGAAAACGTGGCCCGTGACGACGCTCGCATCGTCAACTCCGAAGGGGCCTCGGTGAGCACCGGCGTCAGCGTGCAGGTGCTGGGTACCAGCGCCGGCTTTCTGCAGGGCCACGCCGGCACCTTCCACTCGCGCAGCTGCGCGGTGGTGGCCGAGGACGTCAACGGCATGCAGCGCAACTACTGGTACGACGGCAACCGCCAGGCCGACCGCATGGCCGGGCCGGAGCAGGTGGGCGAGGAAGCGCGCCGCCGCACCCTGGCGCGGCTCGGCGCCGAGGTGCCGGCCACCGGCCAATGGCCGGTGCTGCTGTCGCCGGAAATCGCCGCCACCCTGCTGGCGCATTTCGTGTCGGCGATCAGCGGCGGCACCCTGTACCGGCGCGCCTCCTTCCTGCGTGACCGGCTCGGCGAACGCCTGTTTCCCGCCGGTATCGACATCCGTGAGGATCCGCTGCAGGTGGGCGGCAACGGCTCCGCCGGGTTCGACGCGGACGGTCTGCCCACCCGTGCCCAGGCGTTCGTGGAGGACGGTGTGCTGAAGCGTTACGCGCTCGGCCTGTACGCGTCACGGCGTCTGGAAATGGCGCCCACCGGCAACGGCGGCGGGGTGCGTAATCTGTCCATCACCGACACCGGCGAGGACCTGGCGGCGCTGATGCGGCGCATGGGCACCGGCGTGCTGGTCACCGAGGTGATGGGGCAGGGCGTCAATCTGGTGACCGGGGATTATTCGCGGGGCGCCGCCGGTTTCTGGATTGAGAACGGTGTCATACAGAAGCCGCTTCAAGAGTTTACCATTGCCGGAAATCTGGGGGACATGTTCGCCGGCATTCAGGGGAGCGGTACCGATGTGGACCGTCGCGGCAACATTGCCTCCGGATCCCTTTTGCTGGCCGCGATGAAAGTGGCCGGCGTTTGAATCGTTATTTTTTTATTTGCTGAAAGCAAGGGAAGCTATCCATGAGTGATGTGAATCCGTATCAACAACCGGAAGCCGATGTCGTTGGCAACGCGACGGCCCCGGGAGATATGCAACTGAGCGAGCCCCGCAAGGTGACCGTGGGCGAGGCGCTGGGCTGGATCGGCGACGGCATGAAGCTGCTGTCCGGTCACTGGGGCGTGGTAATCGGGGCCCTGGTGCTGATCTTCGTGATCACCACCGTGTTGCAGTTCATTCCGTTGATCGGCCCGCTGGCGCAGCCGTTTCTGATGACGCTGCTGTACGGTGGCCTGGTGAAGATGTTTCACCGCATCGACACCACCGGCCAGTCCGATTTCACCGATCTGTTCGCCGGCTTTTCCCAGCGTACCGGTCCGCTGCTGCTGCTGTCGCTGGCCCAGCTGGGTGTGTTCCTGGCCATCGGTTTGCTGGTCGGTGGCCTGATGGTCATGACGCTGGGCGCCGGCGCGCTGTCGGGCATGGATCCGGGAGCAACCAGTGGTGGTCTGAGTGGCGGGCTGTTCCTGGTGTTGATGTTGGTGGCCGTGGTCGTGGTCACCTTGGTGGCGTTTCTGTTCTACTTCACCGTGCCGCTGGTGATGCTCACCGATACCGGCCCGGGCCGGGCCCTGAAACTCAGTTTCCAGGCGTGCCTCAAGAACCTGATCCCGATGGTCGTCTACGGTCTGGTGGCCACCGTGATCGTGGCGCTGGCGGCGCTGCCGGCGCTGCTCGGCTGGCTGTTCGTGATGCCGATCCTGGCCGGCGCCTTCTATCTGTCCTTTAAACAGGTCCTGACCGCGTCATGATCAATCCCTACCAGGGCCCGGAAGCGGACCTGGGCGGGCCCGCCGGCCCCGGCCCCGAGCGGGTCGGCGCCGCCAGGCGCCGGCCGATCGGCCATGGCTGGCTGTGGTGGCGGCGGGCCTGGCGGCTCACCGCCGCCAACCGGGTGCTCTGGTGCCTGGCCCTGCTGGTGTTCATGGCGGTGATCATGGGCATCAGCCTGCTCGGACTGTTCGTGCCGGTGCTCGGCAACTTCGCGCCGACGCTGATCGGGCCGGTGCTGGCGGCCGGTCTGATGCAACTGGCCTGGCGGCGCTGGCACGATGAGGAGTTCGATTTCGGGCAGCTGTTCGCCGGCTTTTCCCAGCGCACCGGGCCCCTGTTCCTGACCGGCCTGACCCAGGTGGGGCTGCAGATTCTGTTCACCCTGGTGATGGTGGCGGCGGCGCTGCTGCTGTTCGGCCGGGAAATCGCCGCCCTGTTTACCGCCGGCTTCCAGGGCGAGCCCCTGGATCCGGCCTCCGCCTCGGCGTTCGGGCAGATGGGTATCATCAAGACCGCGCTGCTGATGCTGATCATGGTGGCGGTGTCGATCCCCTATATGGCGGTGATCTGGTTTCAGGTGCCGCTGGTGTTCTTCGGCGACCGCCGGCCCCTGCCGGCGCTGAAGGAGAGTCTGGTGGCGGTGCTTCGCAACTGGCTGCCGATGCTCTGGTACGGCCTGGTGCCGATGCTGTTCTTGCTGCTGCTGGCGGTGTTGCTCGGTGTGCTGCTGGCCGGCGCGAATCTGCTGTTCGGCGCGGACAGCCTGGCCATGCTGGTGGTGGGCCTGGTCAGCGGCCTCCTGTCCCTGGTGTTCGCCCTGTTCTTGCTGGCCCTGACCACGGTGTCCGTCTACGCCTCGTTCCGGGATATCTTCGGCGTCGGCGACGACGAACCGGACGCCACGCCGGATTTGTGAGGAGGCGGCCGCCAGGCCGCTAGAGCAAACTGGCGTAGAGAATCGTCGCCAGCCCCAGAAACGCGAAGAACCCGACCACATCCGTAATGGTGGTGAGCACCACCGACCCGGCCAGCGCCGGGTCGATGCCCATGCGTTTCATGGCGATGGGAATCAGGGCCCCGGCGCCGGCGGCCACCACCAGGTTCAGCACCATGGCCGAGGCGATGATCATGCCCAGGCTGGCGTCGTCGAACCAGAGCGCGGCGGTGGCGCCGATCACCAGGGCCCAGAGCAGGCCGTTGAGCGCGCCCACCGCCAGTTCCTTGGTGAACAGATAACGGGTATTGCCTTCCTGCACCTGGCCCAGGGCCATGGCGCGGATCACCAGCGTCAGGGTCTGGCTGCCGGCGATGCCGCCCATGCTGGCCACGATCGGCATCAGCACCGCCAGGGCCACCACTTTTTCCAGGGTGTTTTCGAACAGACTGATCACCGCCGAGGCGGCCAGGGCGGTGAGCAGGTTGATGCCCAGCCACAGGGAACGGCGCCGCACCGTGTGCCACACCGAGCCGAAGGTGTCCTCGTCCTCGTCCAGGCCGGCCATGCCCATCAGCGAGTGGTCCGCTTCCTCGCGGATCACGTCCACCACGTCATCGATGGTGATCCGGCCCACCAGCACGCCGTTCTCGTCCACCACCGCGGCGGTGATCAGGTCGAGCCGTTCGAACAGCTTGGCCACGTCGTGGGCGGGGCGGTCGGCGGGGATCGCCTCCACGTCGGTGCGCATGGCTTCGCGCACCGTGGTGCCCGGGTCGGAGATCAGCACCCGGGTCAGCGGCAGCACGCCGATAAACTGGTTGCGGCGATTGACCACCAGTAGGTTGTCGGTGGTTTCGGGGATTTCACCGCGACGGCGCAGATAGCGCTGTACCACGCCGAAGGTGATCTCCGGGCGCACCGTGATCACGTCGGTGTTCATCAGGCCGCCGGCGGTGTCCTCCGGGTAGCTCATCACCTGTTCCAGGCGTTCCCGGTTCTGCGCGTCCAGGGCGGCCAGCACCTGGCTGGTGACCTGCTCGGGCAATTCCTGCAGCAGGTCGGCCAGGTCGTCGGTGTCCAGATCCTCGATCAGCGGGACCAGTTCTTCCGGCGGCAGGTCGCGCAGCAGTTCCACGCGCACCTCCTCGCCCAGGTACTGCAGCACCTCGGTTTCCTGCTCCTGGCTGAGCAGGCGCCAGAGAATTTCCCGTTCCCGGGGCGGGGAGGATTCCAGCAGGTGGGCGGTCTCGGCGCCGGGCAGGCTGTTGAGCAACTGGCGCACCTGGGAAAAGGTGCCCCCGGCCAGGGCCCGGTTAACGGCGTTGAGATTGCGCTTGTGCTGACTTTGTTCGGACATGACCCCTCCTCGCTGTGCGCCAGTTTAACCCAGCGCCGGCCAGGGAAGGATCAAAGGGTGAAAAAGCGGCCGCTACTCGCCTTCGTCGAACTTGCGTTCGAACAGGTCGGCCAGTTCGTCCATGGCGGGCACTTCGTCCTCGCCGTCCACCCGCACCGTCAGGGTGGTGCCCTTGGCGGCGCCCAGCATCAGCAGGCCCATGATGCTTTTGGCGTCGATCTGGCGCTCGCCGTGCAGCACCTGGATGGTGCAGCTGTAGCGGCAGGATACGCTCACCACCTTGGCGGCGGCGCGGGCGTGCAGGCCGAGCTTGTTGGTGATCGTCAGGTTCCGCTCAATCATCCATCCAGCTCCCGGTGGCGCACGTGCAGGGGCACGCCCTTTTCGCGCAGCCGTTGGGCCAGCTGTTCGGTGATGTAGACCGAGCGGTGGCGGCCACCGGTGCAGCCCACCGCCACGGTCACGTAGCTGCGATCGTTGGCGCCGTAGGCGGGCAGCCAGCGGTCCAGGAAGTGAAAGATGTCGTCGAGCATGGCGCCGCTTTCCGGGTGGCCGCGCAGAAACTCGGCCACCTTGTCGTCGCGGCCGGTGAGCGGGCGCAGGTCCCCCTGCCAGTGTGGGTTGGGCAGGGCGCGCACGTCGAACACCAGGTCGGCGTCGTGGGGCAGGCCGTTCTTGTAGCCGAACGACTGGATCAGCAGGGACAGCCGCACGTCCCGGCGCGCCACCCGCTGGCGGATCATATTGCGCAGGGTGTGCACGTCCAGGTTGCTGGTGTCGATCACCAGATCGGCGAGCTGGCGGATATCGGCCAGCAGTTTGGCTTCCAGCTCGATGGCGTCGGCCAGGGTGCGTTCGTCGCCGCTCAGGGGGTGCCGGCGACGGGTGGCGCTGAACCGCTTCAACAGCGTGGCCGGCTCCGCCTCGAGAAAGATGATCTCGGTGTCCAGCGGCTGCTGGCGCAGTTCCTCAATGATGCGATTGAACGCCAGCAACTGGCGGGGCAGGTTGCGGGCGTCCACGCCCACCGCCACGCGCTGCGGCGCGTGGTCCTCGTTCTGCAATTGCGCCGCGAGGGTGGGGAGCAGGCCCAGGGGCAGGTTGTCCACGCAATAATAGCCGTGGTCTTCCAGGGCCTGGAGGGCGGTGGTCTTGCCCGAGCCCGATCGTCCGCTGAGGATGGTCAGTTTCATAGCGATGGTCCGGCCGACCGGCTCAGGATGCCAGGCGAATTTCGGCCTCCGATTCCACCGCGGTCTGATACAGACGCTGATTGCCGTGGGCGTGGCGCAGGTCGCTGCGGTAGTCGTCGTCGTTGAACAGATTGGCCAGGTGGCTGAGGGTCTTGAGGTGCTGTTCCGGGTTCTGTTCCGGCACCAGCAGCACGAACACCAGGTCCACCGGACGCCCGTCCACCGCGTCGAAGTCCACCGGTTCGGACAGCTTCAGCAGCAGGCCGATGGCGGCGTCGCAGTGACCCAGCCGGCAGTGGGGGATGGCGATGCCCTCGCCGATGCCGGTGGAGCCCAGCTTTTCGCGGGCCACCAGGGCGTCGAAGACTTCCTGCTCGTTGAGGCCGCCACAGCTGGCCGCGGCCAGCTGGGCGATTTGGTCGAGCAACCGTTTTTTACTGGTGACCGCCACGTCGTCATAGGTGCGGTCTTCGGTGAGCAGTTCGCGTACTCGCATAATCGGGTTCTGGGCGACCTAGTGGCCGTGCTTGCGGCCCACGGTCTTTTCCTTGTGTTTGAGAATTTGCCGGTCCAGCTTGCTGGTCAGCGCATCAATGGCCGCGTACATGTCGTCCGCCTGGGCGGTGGCGAACAGGTCCGCTCCGGATATATGAATGGTGGATTCCGCCTTATGGCTCTTGGGCTCCGGGGAAAGGATCACCTGAACGCTGGTGATCTGGTCGGAGTGGCGCTCCAGTTTGGCGAACTTCTCGTCCACGTAGTCACGCAGGGCGTCGGTGATGTCCAGATGGTGGCCACTGAGGTTGATCTGCATAGCTGGCTCCTTCTCTCTTGTCGAAGAGATATCCGTTCCGGTCCGGCCTAGACCAGCCGCTTGCGCGCGCTGGAGGACGGGATTCGCATCGCCTCGCGGTACTTGGCGACGGTGCGGCGCGCCACCTTGATGCCCTGGTCGTTGAGCAGGCTTGCCAGCTTGTTGTCGCTGAGCGGCTTGCGAGGGTTCTCGGCGGCGACCAGCTTCTTAATGATGGCACGAATGGCGGTGGAGGAACACTCACCGCCGCCGTCCGTGTCCACATGGCTGGAGAAGAAGTACTTGAGCTCGAACACGCCCCGGGGCGTGAGCATGAATTTCTGGTTGGTGACCCGGCTGATGGTGGATTCGTGCATCTCCACCGCCTCGGCGATGTCGGCCAGCACCAGCGGTTTCATGGCTTCCTCGCCGTAGTTGAAGAAGTCCTGCTGCACCTCGACGATGCGGCTGGCGACCTTGAGCAGGGTGTCGTTGCGACTTTGCAGGCTTTTCAGGAACCACTTGGCTTCCTGCATGCAGTTGCGCAGGTACTGACCGTCGTCGCCGCCCACCTGCCGCGCCATCTGCGCGTACTGGGCCTGCAGATTGACCTTGGGCAGCACCTCTTCGTTGAGCTCCACCCGCCAGCCGCCCCGGTGGGCGCGCACCACCACGTCGGGCACCGCGTAGTCGGCGGTGTCGCCGCCGATCTGCTGGCCCGGTGCCGGGTCCAGGGTGCGCAGCAGACCCAGTGCCGCCACCAGGTCCGCCTCACTCACCGCCAGGGCGCGACGCAGGCCGGCGTAGTCGTGTTTTTCCAACAGCTCCTGGTGGACCAGCAGGGCGCGGGCGGTGTCCAGATGAGGGGTGTCGGCGGCCAGCTGGGCCAATTGCACGCCCAGGCATTCGGCCAGGTCGCGGCTGGCCACGCCCACCGGGTCGAACTGCTGCAGGCGGTGCAGCACCGCCACCACCTCGTCGTCTTCCAACGGGTCGTCCGGGTCGGCGATCTGGGTCTCGGCGGTGCCCACCAGATCCTCGAGGGAAACCGTGACATAGCCGCGCTCGTCCAGGGCTTCCAGGATGATCTGGGCGATCACCCGGTCGCGGTCGCTCATCGGGGTCAGGTTGAGCTGCCACTCCAGGTGGTCGAGCAGGGTGTCCGGGTTGGCGTGGCGCTGTTGCCAGGCGTCCGCGTCGTCGCCTTCACCGGCGCCGGCGCTGCTCTGGCCCACATAGAGGTCGTCCCACTCGCTGTCGGTTTCCACGCTGCCCTCGACCAGGTCGTCCAGGGCGTCGTCGCGCTCCAGCTCCATCTCGCCGTCGCCGTCCGGGTCGTCCGCGGAAAAGTCCTCGGCGCCGTCTTCCAGCTCCAGCAGGGGGTTGTTCTCCACCGCCTGCTGGATCTCCATGCGCAGGTCCAGCGTCGACAGCTGCAGCAGGCGGATTGCCTGCTGCAGCTGGGGCGTCATGGTCAGCTGCTGGCCGATTTGCAGTTGTAGAGTGGGTTTCATGCTACTGGGTCGCTCGTTCCCGAAGTCGGGCAGCATAGCAGCATTAATTTGCTTTAAGCAATAATCATGCCAAGTGTTGCTTTTCCCGGGGCGAGGGTGTAGGGCGGGGCCGGCGCGGGTGGCCGGTTCCGGTTATAGCCGGAAGTCCGCCCCCAGGTAGACGTCGCGAACCTGCTGGTTGCCGAGAATGGTGGTGGCGTCGCCGTCGGCGATGATGTGACCGGTACTGACAATATAGGCCGTGTCGCAGATGTCCAGGGTTTCGCGCACGTTATGGTCGGTGATCAGCACGCCGATGCCCCGTTCCTTCAGGTGGCGGATGATGCCCTTGATGTCGTTCACCGAGATCGGATCGACGCCGGCGAAGGGCTCGTCCAGCAGGATGAAATCCGGGTTGGTGGCCAGCCCGCGGGCGATTTCCGCCCGCCGGCGTTCGCCGCCGGACAGGCTCATGCCCATGGAGTCGCGAATGTGGTCGATGTGGAACTCGCTGAGCAGGCTTTCCAGTTGCTCCTCGCGCTGCGCCTTGGTCATTTCCTTGCGCGTTTCCAGGATCGCCATGATGTTCTGCTCCACGGTGAGCCGGCGGAAAATACTGGCTTCCTGGGGCAGATAGCCGATGCCCCGGCGGGCGCGGCCGTGCATCGGCAGGTGGGTGATGTCGTCGCCGTTGATTTCGATGCGGCCGGCATCGGCGGCCACCAGACCCACGATCATATAGAAGCAGGTGGTCTTGCCGGCGCCGTTGGGGCCCAGCAGGCCGACGATCTGGCCGGCTTCCACTTCCAGGGACACGTCCTCGATGACGCGGGTGCTTTTGTAGCTTTTGGCCAGGTTATGGGCGCTCAGATGTGCCATTCAGGGGGTCTCCGTGTTGCCGTCTTGAGCGCCGTTTTCGCCGGCCGGCTCGGTGTTCTTGGCCGGGATCACCAGCCGCACGCGCTTGTCGCCTTCACCGCTGGCGTCCACCCGCCGTGAATCCAGGTTGTACTGCACCCGGGCGCCCTCGAAGGTGTTGCCCTGGTGGTCCACATGGGCGTCGCCGGTAAGCACCAGCCGCCGGGCGCGCAGGTCGTAGACCAGGTTCCTGGCCCGCGCCTGCAGGTCCTCGCCCTCGCGCATGCGCACCGGATTGCCGGTGGCCTCCACGCGTACCAGTTGGTTGTTCTCCGTGAACAGCCGGATCACGTCGGCGTTCAGGCGCCGGTTGCCCTGGATCAGTTCCGCGTCGCCGCGGTACACGCCGGTGCCGGCGCTTTGCTCGAAGGTGGCGCTGTCGGCGCTCACCTCCACGGGCTGGCCGCCGGGAGGCTGGGCGGCGCCGGCCAGGCCGGCGAACAGCAGCCCGAACAGGCCGAGCCCTTTAATTGCTGCCCGTGAATTCACTTACCACTCCTTTTTCGAGGGTCATTTCGCCGCTGGTCAGGTCCGACCGCATGCTGCCGGCGCGGGTGTTGCCGTCGCGATGCTCCAGGGTCAGCGCGCCCGGCGAGCGGACCTGGCTGGCATCGTTCAGATACTCCAGTTCGTCGGTGCTGAGCGTGACGCCGTTGGTCTCGCTGCGTGCCTTGACCTGATCCAGAAACACGATCAGGTCGCCGTTGTCGCGCACTTCACCACGGCGGGAACGGATGGTCCAGATGCCGTTGTCGTTTTCCATGCGCAGATCCGGCTCGGTGAGCGTGGTCAGCGCCTCCCGTTGAAACTGCTCCAGGTGATCGGCCTTGAGCTCGTAGCTGACCTTGCCGGTGTCCCGGTCATAGGCCTTGGCGGTAATGGTGTCGGCAATGATCAGCGGGGCGCTGAGAAAGGCCTCGCGATCGTCCTCCAGGGGGTTGTCCCACTCGTGCAGGGTCATCAGCACGATCAGGCCGAGCAGCAGAATGCCGGAGGCGCTGAGCAGGCCCTGGCGTCTCACGGCGCCTCCCGCAATGCCAGCAGGGCATCGCAGATTTCACGGACCGCGCCGTCGCCGCCACGGGCCCGGGTAATGTGATCGGCGGCCTGCCGCGCGCAGGCATGGGCGTTGGCGGGGGCGAAGGCGATCTGGGCCCACTGCAGGGCCCCCACGTCCGGTTCATCGTCGCCGGCATAGCCGGTTTCCCGGGCACCGATACCCAGGCGCCCGGCCAGGTCGGCGAGGGCGACGGCCTTGTCCTCGCGGCCCTGAATGACGTGCTCGATGCCCAGTTCCCGGGCACGGCGCGCCACCATGGGCGTGTCCCGGCCGGTGATGATGGCCAGGGTGACGCCGCTGGCGGCCAGCTTCTTGAGGCCGTGGCCGTCGTGCACGTGAAACACCTTGAGGGTTTCGCCGTCCGGCCCGTAGTGCAGGCGGCCGTCGGTCATCACGCCGTCCACGTCGAACGCCATCAGGCGCAGGGCGCGGGCATCGGCGGTGGAAATCGAAAAAGCCATTACATCACTCCGGCGCGCAGCAGGTCCTGGGTGTTGAGCGCGCCGATCGGTCGACGCTGGTCATCACAGACGATCAGGCCGTTGATCTTGCGCGTTTCCATGATCTGCAGCGCCTCGGCGGCGAGCAGCCCCGGGGCCATGGTCACCGGGTGGCTGGACATCACCTCGGCGATGCCGGCCTGGCGGATATCCAGGCCCTTCTCCAGGGTGCGGCGCAGGTCGCCGTCGGTGAACAGACCGATCAGGCGGTCGTCCTCGTCCACCACCGTGGTCATCCCCAGGCCCTTGCGGGTCATTTCCAGCAACGCCTCGGACAGACTGGCGTCGCGGGGTACCCGCGGCAGGCGCTCCCCGGTGTGCATGATGTCATCCACCTTCAACAGCAGGCGCCGGCCCAGGCTGCCGCCCGGGTGGCTGAGGGCGAAATCCTCGGGGGTGAAGCCGCGCGCCTCCAGCAGGGCGATGGCCAGGGCGTCGCCCATGGCCAGAGTGGCGGTGGTGGAGGAGGTGGGCGCCAGATTGTGCGGGCAGGCCTCCTCCTCCACGGCCACGTCCAGGTGCACGTCGGACAGCCGCGCCAGGGACGACTCGGGGCGGCCGGTCATGCTGATCAGGCCGGCGCCCTTGCGCTTGATCACTGGCAGGATGGTGAGAATCTCGCCGGTTTCGCCGGAGTTGGACAGCGCCAGCACCACGTCGGCGCCGGTGATCATGCCCAGGTCGCCGTGGGAGGCCTCGCCCGGGTGCACGAAAAACGACGGGGTGCCGGTGCTGGCCAGGGTGGCGGCCACCTTGCTGCCGATATGGCCGCTTTTGCCCATGCCGGTGACGATCACGCGGCCGGGGCATTCGAGAATGCGCTCGCAGGCGCGCACGAAATCGTCGCTGACCCGCAGGCTCAGCGCGGCCACGGCGCGGGCTTCTTCGTCGAGAACGCGGCGGGCGATGGCGATGTGGTCGTTGCTCATGGTCTCTCGTGTCTCCTCGCTGGCGGCGATTATACACTGGCGCGCCCGCCCTGAGACCCCGCGCGGGCCACTGGCGTTCCCGGTGTCCCGCTCTTCACGGAACCCCGGTGCCCTCCCGTGTTCCAATAACAAACGCCTGGACACCCCGGTGGGAAAGCCGTACAACCGGGCATCAAGCAATTACAGGGAGTGAAGTATGACCTTAAAACAACCTTTCGCGGCGGTAATGGCGCTGGTTCTGATGGCCATGGCGGGCCTGGCCCAGGCCGCTCAGGATCCGCGCGAGCTGGTTCAGGACACCCTGGACCGCATGACCACCCTGATCGACCAGAACCGCGACCGGCTCAATAAGGAACCGGAGTACGCGCGCCAGCTGGTGCGCGAGGAACTGGTGCCGCTGGTGGACTTCAAGCGCATCACCCGCATGGTGATGGGTGATTACTTCGACGAGGCCAGCCGGGATCAGAAGTACCGTTTCCTGGACGTGTTCAAGAACAGCCTGATCAATACCTATGCCTCCGGCGTGACCCTGTACCAGGGTCAGAAGATCGAGGTGCTGCCGATGCGCGAGGAAGACCGCAAGGGCAACTATGCCCGGGTGCGGGTGCAGGGCACCACCGACGACGGCAAGGTGATTCCGGTGTATTTCACCCTGTTCCAGGACGGCGACCAGTGGAAGGTGGTGAACGTGTTCGTCAACGGCCTGGACCTGCGCGCCGTCTACCAGGCCCAGTTCGCCCAGTCCATGCAGCAATACGGTGACCTGGACAAGGCCATCGACAACTGGTCCGCCCAGAACGCCGACGTGGAAGAAAAGGTCGACATCGAGAGCGCCCCTCAAAGCGCTCGGTAATCCCGCCCTCCGGGGCCGGCGCCCGCCGGCCCCGGCATGACAACCCCGGTGGCCCTCGCGTATCATTCGCCCCTCAGCAATAAGGAGCGACCATGAATCCCGAAGACGTGAAGGCACTGGTGGAAGCCGGTTTCGACGATGCCGATGTGGCGGTGGAAGGCGAAGGTGACCGCTTCCTGATCCGCGTGGTATCCGATGCCTTCGAAGGGCTGATGCCGGTGAAACGCCAGCAGCTGATCTACGCCTGCATCAACGATCGCATCAAGGACAACAGCATTCACGCCGTGTCCCTCAAAACCTTCACCCGCGCCGAGTGGGACAAAGCCCAGAAAATGGGCATCGCCTGAAGACCGGGTTCTAAGAGACTTTCCATGGACAAATTGATCATCACCGGCGGCAAGCGCCTCGACGGCGAGATTCGTATTTCCGGTTCCAAGAACTCGTCGCTGCCGATCCTGGCCGCCACGCTGTTGGCCAGCGAGCCGGTGACGGTGGGCAACCTGCCGCATCTGCAGGACGTGACCACCCTGATCGAACTGCTCGGCCGCATGGGCGTGCAGCTGGTGATCGACGACCGCCTCAACGTGGAGGTCGACGCGTCCCGCATCGAGGACTTCGTGGCGCCCTACGATCTGGTCAAGACCATGCGCGCCTCGATCCTGGTGCTGGGCCCGTTGCTGGCTCACTTCGGCCGCGCTTCCGTGTCCCTGCCCGGCGGCTGCGCCATCGGCTCGCGGCCGGTGGACATCCACCTGCGCGGCCTGGAAGCCATGGGCGCCGACATCGAGGTGACCAACGGCTATGTGCACGCCAGCGTGGACGGGCGCCTGAAAGGCGCGCGCATCGTCATGGACACGGTCACCGTGACCGGCACCGAGAACCTGATGATGGCGGCGGCTCTGGCCGACGGCACCACCATTCTGGAAAACGCCGCCCGCGAGCCGGAAGTGGTGGACCTGGCCAACTTCATCAATGCCATGGGCGGCAAGGTCCGTGACGCCGGCAAGGACACCATCGTCGTCGAGGGCGTGGCCAAACTGGGCGGCTGCCACCACGAAGTGATTTCCGACCGCATCGAGACCGGCACCTATCTGATCGCCGCCGCCATCACCGGCGGGCGCATCAAGTGCAAGGACACCGACCCGACCCTGCTGGACGCGGTGCTGCAGAAGCTGGAAGAGGCCGGCGCCCGCATCGAGACCGGCGACGACTGGATCAGTCTGGACATGGAAGGCCGCCGGCCCAAGGCGGTGAGCCTGCGCACCGCGCCGTATCCGGCCATGCCCACCGATATGCAGGCGCAGTTCATGGCGCTGAACATCATCGCCGAGGGCACCGGCACCATCGTCGAGACGGTGTTCGAGAACCGCTTCATGCACGTGCAGGAAATGAACCGCATGGGCGCCGACATCGAAGTGCAGGGCAACACCGCCATCTGCCGGGGCGTGGAGAGCCTCACCGGCGCGCCGGTGATGGCCACCGACCTGCGCGCCTCGGCGTCCCTGGTGATCGCCGGCCTGGCCGCCTCCGGCGACACCACCGTGGACCGCATCTACCACATCGACCGTGGTTACGAGTGCATCGAGGAAAAATTGCAATCCCTGGGCGCGATCATCCGTCGCGTGCCGGGCTGAGTGGGACCGCGCCTGACATGACCGAGACACCGCTGACCATCGCCCTGTCCAAGGGCCGCATCCTCCAGGAGACGCTGCCGCTGCTCAAGGAAGCCGGCATCGAGCTGCTGGAGGATCCGTCCGCGTCGCGCAAACTGATCTTCGACACCACCCGGCCGGATGTGCGCATCATCGTGATCCGCGCCACCGACGTGCCGCCCTATGTGCAGCACGGTGGCGCCGATCTGGGCGTGGCCGGCAAGGACGTGCTCATGGAGCACGGCGCCGAGGGGCTGTTCGAACCTCTGGATCTGGAAATCGCCCGCTGCAAGCTGATGGTGGCCGCGCTCAAGGACGCGCCGCCGGTGAGCGGTCGGGTGCGGGTGGCCACCAAGTTCGTCAACGTGGCGCGGGCTTACTTCGCGCGCCAGGGCAAGCAGGCCGAGATCATCAAGCTCTATGGCGCCATGGAACTGGCGCCGCTGGTGGGGCTGGCGGACCGCATCGTCGACATCGTCGACACCGGCAACACCCTGCGCGCCAACGGCCTGGAGCCCACCGAGATCATCGCCGACGACATTTCCTCCCGGGTAGTGGTCAACCGGGCCAGCATGAAGACCCGTCACGCCGACATTCAGGGTATTCTGGATAAACTGGAACAAGCGGTAGCCAAACGACGGACTCCGGCATGAAAACCACTCGCCTCGACACCCGTGACAGCGATTTCACCGAACGCCTGAACGCCCTGACCGCCTGGAGCGAGGAGCGCGACGAGGAAGTCGGCGAGCGGGTGCGCGCCATCCTCCGCGACGTGGCGAAACGCGGCGACGCGGCGGTGGTGGAATACACCAACCGTTTCGACCGCCGTGACGCCGCCACCCTGGCCGATCTGACCGTGGAACGGCCGGAGCTGGAAGCGGCCCTGGCGCGGCTGTCCGCCGAACAGCGCCAGGCCCTGGAGGCCGCCGCCGCCCGGGTACGCGACTACCACGAACGCCAGAAGCAGGATTCCTGGAGCTACCGGGACGCGGACGGCACCCTGCTCGGCCAGCAGGTCACCGCCCTGGACCGCGCCGGCATCTACGTGCCCGGCGGCAAGGCCGCCTATCCCAGCTCGGTGCTGATGAACGCGCTGCCCGCCCACGTGGCCGGGGTCGGCGAGATCGTCATGGTCAGCCCGGCGCCGGACGGCGAGCTGGACGACATGGTGCTGGCCGCCGCCGCGGTGGCCGGGGTGGAGCGCTTCTTCACCGTGGGCGGCGCCCAGGCGGTGGCGGCGCTGGCCTTCGGCACCGAATCGATTCCGGCGGTGGACAAGATCGTCGGCCCGGGCAACATCTATGTGGCCGAGGCCAAGCGCCAGGTGTTCGGCAAGGTGGGCATCGATATGATCGCCGGCCCCTCGGAAATCCTGGTGGTCTGCGACGGCCTGACCGATCCCGAGTGGATCGCCATGGACCTGTTTTCCCAGGCGGAACACGACGAGGAGGCCCAGGCGATCCTGGTCAGCCCGGACGCCGCCTTCCTGGACAAGGTGCTGGAGACCATGGAGCGCCTGGCGCCGACCCTGGAACGGGAGGCGATCATCCGCACCTCCATGGCCAACCGGGGCGCGCTGATCCTGGCCCGGGACCTGGACGACGCCTTCGAGGTGGTTAACCGGATCAGCCCGGAGCATCTGGAGCTGTCCCTGGACGACGCCGGTCGCTGGGCGAAAAAAGTGCGCCACGCCGGCGCCATCTTCCTGGGCCGCTATACCCCGGAGGCCCTGGGCGACTACTGCGCCGGGCCCAACCACGTGCTGCCCACCAGCGCCACGGCGCGCTTCTCCTCGCCGCTGGGCGTCTATGATTTTCAGAAGCGCAGCTCGCTGATCGGCTGCTCCCCGGAGGGCGCCAGCGCCCTGGGGCGGGTGGCCTCGGTGCTGGCCCGGGGCGAGCGGCTCACCGCCCACGCCCGCAGCGCGGAGCTGAGAATCAAGAAAGACTGAGGCCTTATGAGCAAATTCTGGAGCCCGTTCGTCCGCGACCTGGAACCCTACGTGCCCGGCGAACAGCCGAAAATGGCCCGGCTGGTCAAGCTCAACACCAACGAACACCCGCTGGGCCCGTCGGCCAAGGTGATCGAGGCGATCCGCGCCGCCGCCGACGAGCGGCTGCGCCTCTACCCGGACCCGGACGCCCTCGAACTGAAGAACGCCATCGCCACCTATTACGGTGTGAAGACCGATCAGGTGTTCGTCGGCAACGGTTCCGACGAAGTGCTGGCGCACATCTTCTTCGGCCTGTTCAAACAGGACCGGCCGCTGTTGTTCCCGGACATCACCTACAGCTTCTACAAGGTCTATTGCGGGCTCTACGACATCGACTACCGGCCGGTGCCCCTGGACGACGACCTGGCCATCGACCCGGCGGACTATTCAGCCCCGAACGGTGGCATCATCTTCCCCAATCCGAACGCGCCCACCGGTCGCCTGCTGCCGCTGGACGCCATCGAGACCGTTCTCTCCGCCAACCCGGATTCGGTGGTGGTGGTGGACGAGGCCTATGTGGACTTCGGTGGCGCCACCGCCATCGCCCTGGTGGACCGCCATCCCAATCTGCTGGTCACCCAGACGCTGTCGAAATCCCGCGCCCTGGCCGGCGTGCGGGTCGGTTTCGCGGTGGGCGACGCGGCCCTGATCGAGGGCCTGGAACGGATCAAGAACAGCTTCAACTCCTACCCCCTGGACCGCCTGGCGATCGCCGCCGGCAAGGCCGCTTTCGAGGACGACGACTGGTTCCAGCGTGGCCGTGAATTGGTCATCGAGGAGCGCGAAACCCTGCGCCGCGCCCTGCAAGGGCTGGGCTTCGACGTGTTGCCCTCGGCGGCCAATTTCCTGTTCTGCCGCCACCCGTCACGGTCCGGCGCCGACCTGGCGGCGGCCCTGCGCGAGCAAGGCATCATCGTGCGTCACTTCGGCAAACCGGAGCGCATCCGCGACCACCTGCGTATCACCGTGGGGCGGCCGGATCAAAACCAGGCACTGATTAAGGCGCTAGAAGCGCTGCTCTGATCGTGGGGGGGGATGGGCGCGGCTGAAGCCGCTCCTACGATGCCGTGCCATTCGGTAGGAGCGGCTTTGCCGCAATCGGCTACGTTTGGTCTACTGCCGGGCCGGCGGGCGGGTGCCGATGGTTACGTCCAGATTCAGGCGCTGGCCATTGCGCAGCACATTGAGGGTCAGGGCGGTGCCGGGCTGGGTGCCGGCGATGCGGTTCATGGCTTCGTAGCCGTCGCCCATGGTCTCGTCGTTGATACCCACCAGCACGTCCTCGGCCTGCAGGCCGGCCTGCTGGGCGGGGCTGCCGGACACCACTTCGGTGATCACGCCGCCGCGCACCTCCTCCATGCCGAAGGTTTCCGCCAGGGTCGGGTTGATGTCCTGGACGCTGACGCCCAGGTAACCGCGGATCACGCGACCGTGTTCGATCAGGTCGCTCATCACCTCGCGGGCGATGGAGGCCGGGGTGGCGAAGCCGATGCCCTGCCAGTTGCCGTCCTGGGAGAGGATGGCGGTGTTGATGCCGATCAGGTGGCCGCGGGTGTCCACCAGGGCGCCGCCGGAGTTGCCCCGGTTGATGGCCGCGTCGGTCTGAATGAAATTCTCGAAGGTGGCGATGCCCAGGTGGGTACGACCGGTGGCGCTGACGATGCCCATGGACACGGTCTGGCCCACGCCCAGCGGGTTGCCGATGGCCAGCACCACATCGCCCACATTGACCGGCTGGGGGCCGTTCAGGTCGATCACCGGCAGATTCTCCAGGGCGATCTGCAGCAGCGCCAGGTCGGTTTCCGGGTCGGTGCCCACCACCCGCGCCGGCGCGTCGCGGCCGTCGCGCAGGGCCACCAGGATCTCGTCGGCGTCGCGGATCACGTGGTAGCTGGTCATGACGTAGCCGTCCGGCGAGACGATCACGCCGGAGCCCAGGCTGGCCAGGGCCCGTTCCCGGCGCGGTCGTTCCATGAAGCGGTCGAACAGGGGGTTGTCGCTGACGCTGTCGCCGCGGGTCACGATCTGGGTGGTGTAGACGTTGACCACCGCCGGCGCCGCGCGGGTCACGGCGCTGGCGTAGCTTTCCACCGCCGGCGCCGCGCCGCCGGCATTCTGGCGCTGCGCGCCGGGGCCCTGCTGGTACCACCACAGCACGCCCAGGCCCACGGCCAGGCCGGCCAGCACCGGCGGTGCCAGAAAGCGAAGCAGCTTCTTGACCACTGAGTTTGCCCCCACGAATCATGTAAACTGCGCGCAATGTTAGCACAGGGGAGAACGCCGATGCTGAAGCGCGACCACTTGCTGCGGGTGCTCGACGAGGCGCTGCAAACCCACCGTTTCCAGGACTATTGTCCCAATGGGCTGCAGGTGGAGGGCCGCGAACAGGTGCGGCGTCTGGTCACCGGAGTGACCGCCTGCCAGGCGCTGATCGACGCCGCCATCGTCGAGGAAGCGGACGCCATCCTGGTGCACCACGGCTATTTCTGGAAAAACGAGGATCAGCGGGTGCGCGGCATGAAGAAGCAGCGGCTGCAGAGCCTGCTGCGTCACGACATCAGTCTGTTCGCCTACCACCTGCCGCTGGATGCGCATCCGCAGATGGGCAACAATGCCCAGCTGGCGCGGCGCCTGGGGCTGCATGTGGAAGGTGGCCTTGAGCCGGACAACCCGCTGTCCATCGGCAACGTGGGGCGCCTGGACGAACCGATGAGCGCCGAGGACTTCGCCGCCCACGTGGAGGCGGTGCTGGGCCGCCAGGCGTTGCACATCGGCGACAGCCAGGACGAGATCGAGACCCTGGCCTGGTGCACCGGCGCCGCCCAGGGCTTTATCGAGCGGGCCCAGGCCCTGGGGGTGGACGCCTACCTGAGCGGTGAGATTTCCGAGCCGACCACCCATTTCGCCCGCGAAACCGGCATCCACTATTTCGCCTGCGGGCACCACGCCACCGAGCGCTACGGCGTGCAGGCAGTGGGCGAGTGGCTGGCCAACGAGTACGGGGTGGAGCACGTCTTCATCGACATCGACAACCCGGTGTAACCCGCCTTTCGGAGCAGTATCGCGCCGCCCGGGCCGGATCCCCGGACGTCGCGATTTCAGGAATTCCATGAACATCACGGTGATTTTCAACCCCACCGCCGGCGGCGGCAGGGCCCGGCGGCTGCGCCAGTTCGTGCGCGCCCTGGAACAGGGTGGCGCCCGCGTGCGGCTGTACCACACCCGCGCCCCGGGCGACGCCACCCGCTATCTGAACGCCTTGCAAAGCCAGGGCGAGTGCGTGGTGGCCGCCGGTGGCGACGGCACCACCAACGACGTCATCAATGGGCTGAACCCGGGCGTGGCGCTGGCGCTGTTTCCGATCGGCACCGCCAACGTGCTGGCCCGCGAGCTGAATCTGCCGCGCAAGCCGGAAGAGGCCGCCCGGGTGGTGCTGGAAGGGCGCACCCTGAACATCACGCCGGCGCTGCTCAATGGCCGCCGCTTTCTGGTGATGGCCGGGGTCGGCTACGACGCCTGGGTGGTCGATCAGGTGGACCTGATCGCCAAACGCCGCATCGGCAAGCTGGCCTACGCCCTCAGCATGCTGCGTCAGGTGTTCCGCTACGGCGAAGTGCGCTACCGGGTCACCGTGGACGGCCGGCCTTTGGACTGCTTCTCGGCGGTGATCAGCAATGGCCGCTATTATGGCGGCAGCTTTATTCTCAGCCGCCAGGCCAACCTGAGCCGGCGCAGTGTCCAGGTGCTGCTGTTCCAGCGGCCCGGCCGGTTGTTTCTGCTGCGTTGCCTGGCGGCGCTGCTGCTTGGCCGCATGGAGCGGGTGGATGGCGTCGCCTCGTTGAGCGCCGAGCGGGTCACGGTGACCGCGCCGGGCCTGGAGCCGGTGCAGACCGACGGTGACCCGGCCGGTTTTCTGCCCGCCGAGATCGAACTGGAAGCGGAACCGGTGGCGGTGCGGGTGCCCTGGGCATAAGGCCCAAACGGATTGTTCTTAGCAGCGCTGGAGACCGCCACGCCGGCGCCGGTATAATCCGCCGCCAACCCCAACGACCACCTTCTAGGGAGTGAACATGTCGCAACTGGTGAAACCCCATGGCAGCGAGACGCTGAAAACGCTGCTGCTGGACGGCGCCGAACGGGAACAGGCTCTGGCCGCCGCCAGGGACCTGCCGCAAATCCGCCTCAGCTCCCGGGAGCGGGGCGATCTGATCATGCTCGGCATCGGCGGCTTCACTCCCCTGGACGGCTTCATGGGCAAGGCCGATTGGCAGGGCGTGTGCGACAACATGGCGCTCACCGACGGTGTGTTCTGGCCGATCCCCATCACCCTGTCCACCGACGCCGCCACCGCCGACGGCCTGGCCGAGGGCGCGGAAGTGGCCCTGGTGGACGCCGACGGTGAGATCATGGGCTCCATGGTGGTGAACGAGAAGTACACCATCGACAAGGCCCACGAATGCCAACAGGTGTTCAAGACCACCGACGAAGAGCACCCGGGCGTGAAAATGGTGATGGCCCAGGGCGAGGTCAATCTGGCCGGCCCGGTCAAGGTGTTCAGCCAGGGCGAATTCCCCGAGAAATACGCGGGCATCTACATGACCCCGGCGGAAACCCGCGCCATGTTTGAACAGCGTGGCTGGAAAACCGTGGCCGCGTTCCAGACCCGCAACCCCATGCACCGCTCCCACGAGCACCTGGCGAAGATCGCCATCGAGATCTGTGACGGCGTCATGGTGCACTCCCTGCTGGGCAACCTGAAGCCCGGTGACATCCCCGCCGAAGTGCGCCAGGAAGCGATCAGCACCCTGGTGGAGCACTACTTCGTGGAGAACACCGTGGTGCAGTCCGGCTACCCGCTGGACATGCGCTACGCCGGCCCCCGCGAGGCGCTGCTGCACGCCCTGTTCCGCCAGAATTACGGTTGCTCCCATCTGATCGTGGGTCGTGACCATGCCGGCGTGGGTGACTATTACGGCCCGTTCGACGCCCATCACATCTTCGATGAGATCGCCGACGATGCGCTGATCACCCAGCCGCTGAAGATCGACTGGACCTTCTGGTGCGACAAGTGCGGCACCATGGCGAGCATGCGCACCTGCCCGCACACCGCCGACGACCGCGTTCTGGTCAGTGGCACCAAGCTGCGCAAGCTGCTCAGCGAGGGCGGCGACGTGCCGGACAACTTCAGCCGTCCGGAAGTGCTGGCGGTGCTGCGCGCCTATTACGAGGGGCTGCAGGACCACGAGAAGGTGAAAGTGGAACTCAAGGGCCACTCGGCACGCTGATCCGCGCCATCGCGCATAAAAAAACCCGGGCCTGGCCCGGGTTTTTTTATGCGTCGATTCGCTCGTTTCAGCGCGGGCGGTCGCTCTCGTCGTTGTCGTCGCGCACGTCGGCGTAATCGCGGGGCGGCTCCATCACCGTGGAGGGGCTGTTGTCCTCGTCCACGTTGACCGGACTGAACGGACCGTCCGCTTTCTTCTGCAGGCCGAAATCCTCGGACAGGGTGCCCTGGGCCTTGGGCGCGTAGTCGAGCGGCTGGGACAGCGGCGCTTCCGGCTCGTAGGCGGCGTCCAGGCTTTTCGCGGCGGCTTTCTTGCGGCCGGTTTCGCTGCACAGGTCGTGGGCGCCCCGGGACAGATGCTGATGCACGGCCCGGTAGGACTGGGTCAGTTCGTTGACCAGATCGGCGGTTTCCAGAAAATGATGATCCACCTGATCGCGATAATGGTTGAGGGCGTTGCGTGCGTCGTCGCGCTCGCGAATCACCTGGCTGGCCTGACGGCGCGCCGGCATCAGCCAATACAGCAAGCCGGCGCCCGCGATCAGGCCGGCCAGAAAAGTGAGCAGGTGGGTTGTCAGCGTATCCATGTCATACTCCCTCAAGGAATCACATTGCAGCACAGACCCCGTGGCCACGCCAAGCGAACCCGGGGTGAAATTGTATCGGGAGGAAACATGAGCCGTGATCGTCTGGCCCTGGAGGGCCCGGAAGGGACCCTGGAAGCGGCGCTGGAAGGCGATACCGACAACCCGGCGATGATCGCCATCGTCTGCCACCCGCATCCGCTGTTCGGCGGCACCATGGACAACAAGGTGGTCACCACCCTGGCGCGCGCCGCCCGGGACGCCGGCGCCGCCGTGTTGCGCTTCAATTTTCGCGGTGTTGGCAACAGCCAGGGCGCGTTCAGCGACGGCATCGGCGAGACCGAGGACCTGATCGCCGTGCATCGCTGGCTGACCCGCGAATTTCCGGACCGGCCACTGTGGCTGGCCGGGTTCTCCTTCGGCAGCTTCGTGGCGGCCCGGGGCGCCGAGGTGCTGGCCGCCAACGGCCAGGCGCCCAAGGCGCTGATGCTGGTGGCGCCGCCGGTGCACCATTTCGACTTCGAGGGCATCGAGACCGCAGGCTGCCCGGTGACGGTGGTGCAGGGCGAGGACGACGAGGTGGTGCCCGCCGAGCAGGTGTTCCGCTGGGCCGGGCAGACGCCGCTGACGCCGGACCTGATCCGCTTCCCGGACAGCGGCCATTTTTTCCACGGCAAACTGGTGGACCTCAAGGAAGTGGCGGCCTCGCGTTTGCCGGCCTAGGCCGGCCGCCATGGTCTGTCGCGGTCGAACGACCGTGATTGCGCAATGATTGTCAGCGCTTGCCGGTGACGCTACATTGAGTCGCCGTTCATCATCACCGGACACCATGACGCCCCTCGAGAAATACCAGGCCGACCTGACGCGCCCAGAATTCGTCCACGACGACGCCCAAGAGCAGGCGGTGCGCGCCCTGGATCACCTCCATCACAAGCTGTGTCAGGCACGCCCTCCGGCGGGCCTGCTGGCGAAGCTGCGCAAGCAAAAACGCACGCCGGAAAAGGGCCTGTACATGTGGGGCGGGGTAGGGCGCGGCAAGACCTACCTGATGGACGTGTTCTTCCAGTGCCTGCCGTTCGAGGAAAAGCGGCGCATGCACTTTCATCGCTTCATGCAGAAGGTGCACCGGCAGATGCGCGAGCGGCAGGGCGAGAAGAACCCGCTGACCAGCATCGCCCGGGAATTCGCCCAGCGCTACCGGGTACTGTGTTTCGACGAATTCTTCGTCACCGACATCACCGACGCCATGATCCTGGCCACCCTGATGCAGACGCTGTTCGACGAGGGCGTGACCCTGGTGGCCACTTCCAATATCGAGCCCGACGGGCTCTACAAGGACGGTCTGCAGCGCGCCCGTTTTCTGCCCGCCATCGAACTGCTCAAGCAGCACACCCGGGTGATGAACGTGGACGGCGGCCACGATTACCGGTTGCGGGTGCTGGAGCAGGCGGAACTGTTCCACTGCCCCCTGGGCGCCGAGGCGGACCGTTTCATGGAAGAGCGCTTCGCCGCCCTGGCCTCGGAGCACGGCCGCCACCGCGCCAACGGCAATATTCTGGTGGAAGGGCGCAAAATCGCCACGGTGAAATCCACCGACGACGTGGTCTGGTTCGATTTCGCCGCGCTCTGCGACGGGCCGCGCAGCCAGAACGATTACATCGAAATCGCCCGGGAGTTCCACACCGTGCTGGTTTCCGATGTGCAGCGCATGGGCGCCGGCAGCGACGACCGGGCGCGCCGCTTTATCAATCTGGTGGACGAATTCTACGACCGGGGCGTGAAGCTGGTGGTCACCGCGGAAACCCCCATCGAGGACCTGTACGCCGGCGACCGCCTGGGCTTTGAGTTCGAACGCACCCGCTCGCGGCTGCTGGAGATGCAGTCCCAGGAGTACCTGGCCCGGGAACACCTGGCCTGAGCGTTTTGGTCATTGTTCCCCGGGTGGGGCTGACGGGACACTCTGTATCCCGTTCATCGACCCGGAGACAGCCATGATTCCCCGTACCCTGTTCAGTTCCGACCACGAAGCCCTTCGCGACACCGTTCGCCGGTTCCTGGAAAACGAGGCCGTACCGCACCACGAACAGTGGGAGCAGGACGGCCAGGTGCCCAAGGCGCTGTGGCGCAAGGCCGGGGAACAGGGCTTTCTGTGCCCCATGGTCAGCGAGGAATACGGCGGCCTGGGCACCGACTTCCTGTACAGCGTGGTGATCAGCGAGGAAATCTCCCGGGCCGGCCTCACCGGCATCGGCTGGGGCCTGCACACCGAGATCGTGGCGCCCTACATTGAGCACTACGGCTCCGAAGCCATGAAGCAGAAGTACCTGCCGAAGATGGTCAGCGGCGAGATGATCGGCGCCATCGCCATGAGCGAACCCGGCGCCGGCTCAGACTTGCAGGGCGTCAAGACCAGCGCGGTCAAGGACGGCGACCACTACATCCTGAACGGCTCCAAGACCTTTATCACCAATGGCCAGAACGCCGACATCGTGATCGTGGTGGCCAAGACCGACCCGGCCAAGGGCGCCAAGGGCACCAGCCTGATCATCGTCGAGGAGGGCATGGAAGGCTTCGAGAAGGGCAAGAACCTGAAGAAAGTGGGCATGAAAGCCCAGGACACCTCCGAGCTGTTCTTCCAGGATGTGAAAGTGCCCGCCGAGAACCTGATCGGCCAGGAGGGCATGGGCTTCGTTTACCTGATGCAGGAACTGCCCCAGGAGCGGCTGGGCATCGCCATCAACGGCCTGGCCATGGCCGAGAGCGCCTTCCGGCACACGGTGGACTACGTCAAGGAACGCAAGGCGTTCGGCCAGCCCATCGCCGGCTTCCAGAACACCCAGTTCAAGCTGGCGGAAATGCGCACCAAGCTGGACGTGGCCCGGGCCTACGTGGACCGCTGCCTGGAAATGCACCTCAAGAAGGAGCTGGACATCCCCACCGCCGCCGGCGCCAAGTACTGGGTCACCGACCTGCAGTGCGAGATCATTGACGAGTGCGTGCAATTGCATGGTGGCTACGGCTACATGTGGGAGTACCCCATCGCCCGCATGTTCGCGGACGCCCGGGTGCAGCGCATCTACGGCGGCACCAACGAGATCATGAAAACCATCGTGGCCCGGGCGGTGCTGGCGGACTGAGGCCCGCAGGGGTGGGAAAGGCGACCGGGTGGTCGCCTTTTTTGTCGAAAAAACGCCCGGTTTTACATTCGCCGGCTTCTCGGTTCTGCCTTGCAAGTTTATTCTTACACCGTCGGTGTATACCGACTTTTTCCGGGTGCCCGGGTCTGTGTGGATGAAGCGACCCGGCGCCTTCGGCTCGATACGATGGAGAACAACATGATGAAAAGAAGAGGCGCGTTGCTCGCGGGTTCCGTGCTGTCGCTGGCTTCCGGCACGGCCCTCGCTTCCGGTTTTGGCGTTTCCTACCAGTCCGTGTCCGCCATGGGCACCGCCTACGCCGGCTCCGGTGTACTCAGCGAGGACGCCACCAACCAATGGTATAACCCCGCCACCCTGGCCGGTCTTTCATCCGCCCAGTTTTCCGTGGCCACCCATCAGGTGTGGATCGACACCACCTTCAAAGCGGACGGTGCATCCGGCCCCGGCGACTTCGAGGACGTGGAACCTTTCGTGGGCAGCGTGTTCCTGGCGGTGCCGTTCAACGACCGGGTCACCTTCGGCCTGGGCATCAATGCGCCCTTCGGCACCAAGATCGAGTACGAGGATGGCTGGGGCAACGCGGTCGCTCCGGGCGTGACCTCCGGCGACTTCTATGCCCAGGAATCCGACGTTAAGACCCTTAACGTAAACCCGGCGGTGGGTATCCAGGTCACCGATAACCTGCGCCTTGGCGCCGGTGTCAGCTATCAGAAGATTGATGCGGATATCGAGAACGCCGCTACTCGCCTTGAGGGTGACGACGACGCTTTCGGTTGGAACGTGGGCCTGACTTACAGCCCCAACGAAAACAACCATTTCGGCGTGGCCTACCGCTCCGAGATCAGCTACGACATCGACGGTGATATCACCTTCAAGCCGGCGGCTACCGGTTTGCCGGTCGCCCTGGAGTTCGCGGGTAAAACGAGTCTGGATTTGCCCGCAACCCTGCAGTTGTCCTACGCGGGTGACTTGAACGACCGCACCCAACTGCTGTTGGGCGTGGAGCGTATGTATTGGCACAGCCTGGATCGATTGGTGATTGACCATGCCGGTCCGGCACCGTTGCCGAACCCGGCGGTGGAGAACTTCAACTGGGACGACACCACCCGTTATTCCATCGGCCTGCGTCATACCCTGCCCAGCGACACCGTGCTGCGCCTGGGCCTGGCCAAGGAAGAGTCCACCCAGAGCAGCGACAACCGCTCCGCCATCTCCCCGGACTCCGATCGTGTCTGGGCCACCATTGGCGCCGGCTTCCAGCCCACCGACAACCTCAGCATCGACGTGGCCTACGCCCATATCTGGGTGGATGACGCGGACATCCGCCGTCAGGACGGCACCAAGCCGCCGCTGGCCGGCACCTACGAACTGGACGCCAACGTGATCGGCGCGCAGCTGAACTACCAGTTCTAAACGCCGTTCGCCAAGGCGAAATAAAAAAGCGGGTCCTCGGGCCCGCTTTTTTTATGACCGGATCAATGCGGTGTCTCCACCCGGAACCGCAGCGGCACGAACACCACCTCGATCTTGCCGTCCAGTTCCACCGGCACCTGACCGGCCAGCACGCTCCGGGGCAGCGGGTTGTTCAGGGCGTAGCTCTCCCGGTAGCCGGCCACCCGTTCCATGGGCAGGTCGAGCAGGCGGATCAGGCGCGCCGGCGATCGGTCACGGCCGTCGGGGGAATAGACCCATTCGGGAACAAGGCAGATCACGCCGTCCATTCGGATGGCGTCACATTGGATGGATACGTCGGGCTGCTCGTCCGAGCGCAGGTTGACGATAAGCGAGTCCATGCTCTAACCCCAGGAGATCAAGTCGTGCCGGTTCTTATTATTTGCTCAAAATATCACCTTGTGTGAACTGTATCACTTGACCGGTAAGCCAGCCCTTCGCTGTCGATCCTGCATCGTGAGACGGGAGCCCAGAAGGCGGTTTGCGTCTTTTTGCTCCGGTGACCGGTTGGCTTTACGGGCGGTGTCGGGCTCTGACAAGCTGCCCGAATGATCCCCGCTCAGGCGGGCCCGGCGATCCAGGTCGAATTGGTCGAGAACGGAAGGGAGGCCACGGAGATGTTGATCTGTTGCAGTGAGTGCCGTTACCGCAGTGCCCAACCGAGGCGCACCCATTATGGACCCGACGTGTGGTGCAATCATCCCGACAACCGGCAGTCGGTGCCGCAGGGCATCCTGGATGTGAAGACCACCCGGGTGAGTTGCGCCTTTGGCGCCGGCAAGCGGGCCGACCGGGGAGAGCCGATCGCGGAGCCGCTGGTGCGCACCCGCCGGCGCATCCCGGTGGTGGCGCCCGCTGAGCTGAGTCGCCGCGTCTAGGGCAGCAGGGCGGCGAGGGCCGGCGCCACCCGGTCGGCGATATGGGCGTAGCCCGCTTCGCCGGGGTGGTAGCCGTCCTCGGCCAGCAGCGCCGGGTCGGCGACCACCGGGTAGGCCAGAGCGTGCACGCCGGGCAGGCGGGCCGCCAGGGCCTGCTGGGCGCGGTCGAGCTGGCCGGCTCGGGCGCCGAGCACATCGCGCAGGGGACGGGGCAGGGCGGTGAAATGCTGCATCGGGGGCACCGCCAGCAGGGCCACGGGCAGGCCCGGCCGCTTCCGGCGCAGGGTGTCGATCAGCCGGCCCAGTTCCCGCTGGTAGCGGCGTGGCGAGGTGAGGCCGGTGGTGTCGTTGACGCCCAGGCTGACTACCACCAGGTCTTCTTCGGGGGCCGGCCGGTCGGCGAGCCGCGTCGCCAGGGCGGCGGCGCGGATGCCGTTGACGCCGTCCACCCGCCAGGCCACCGGGCGCCCCTGCTGCCGGTGCAGGGCCCGGGCCAATTGCGCGCCCAGGCCCTGATCATGTTCCCGTACGCCGACTCCCACGGCGGTGGATTCGCCCACCAGCAGCAGCCGCAGCGGCGCGCCGCCGGCGCCCGCCTGGCCGTGGTCGGCGCCGCCGGCTTCCGGCAGCCGCGGTGTATCACGCCGCGCCCGGCGGCCCTGCCAGAGCAGCAGCGGCGCGAGCAGCACGAAGGCCAGCCAGAAGCGCACCGCTTCAGCCCACGAACATGCGCCGCGCCAGCGGCAGCCCTTTGCGACCGGTGACCGCCAGGGTAGTGGTCAGGCCGGCCACCAGGGCCCCCACCACGCCGCAGGTCAGGACGTCCTGGCCGGTCAGGTACAGGCCCGGCACCCGGGTTTTCGGGCGCAGCCAGTCCTGATCGAAGCGTTGCGGGTCGTGGTCCAGCCCGTAGATTTCCCCGGTGGGGTAGCGGCAGAACCAGGCGGTGGACAGGGGCGTGGACAGCTCGTAGTAGTCCAGGTGATCGCGCAGGTTCGGGTGTTTCTCGAACAATTTTTCCAGCAGGCGACGGGCAAAGGCCTCTTTATGGGCCTCATAGTCCTCGCCGCGTTGGCCCCAGGTGGTGCCGTCCCACTGGCGGTACCAGTCATGGGGCGCGGCGGCGACGATTTCCACGGTGGCGCGGCCCGGGTAGCGGCGGGCGAAGTCCGGGTCCTTGGCGCTGGGAAACGAGATGTAGGTGAGCGGGATATCGTGCCGGTCCGGGTCGGCCAGGGCCTGGTCCAGCCGCGCTTCGTAATCGTTGTCCGGGTAGATCCAGTAGTTGGTTTTCGGCAGGCCCAGGTTCTCGGCGCTGTCGTCCAGGCCGATGTAGAGGCAGGCACTGGCCATGGAGCGCTGCACGCCGCTGAGCCGTTGCTGATAGAACTCATAGCCGGGGGCGTGTTCCGGCAGCAGTTCGGTGAAGGTATTGAACACGCCGGCGTCGCTGATCACGCAGGGCGCGCGCTCCTCGTGGCCGTCGGCCAGGCGCACGCCGGTGGCGCGGCCATTCTCCACCAGAATGTCGGTGACGTCGGCGTAGGTGAAGACGTCGCCGCCGCTTTGCTGGATCACCGGAATCACGGTGCGCGCGATCTGCGCCGCGCCGCCCACCGGGTAGTAACCGCCGTGCAGATAGTGGCGGGCGATCAGCGCGTGGATCAGAAAGCTGGAGCGGGACGGCGGCAGGCCGTTGTCGCCCCACTGGCCGGTGAGCACCGCGATCAGTTCCTGGTTGTCGGTGAGTTCCTCGAGCACCGCCCGGGTGGTGCGGTTGTAGCGGCCCAGGGCGCCCCGGTCCAGGCCCTTGCGGGCGATCCGCGCCAGCGCGCCGGGCAGCAGGCGGGTGACGGTGAGTGGCTGAACCGCGCCGGCGGCCTTCTTGATGGCGCGCAGGTAGGCGTCGATGGCGTCGTGCTCGCCGGGGAAGGCGCGCCGCAGCTCGTCGCGGAAGGCGGCCGGGCCGGCCATCAGGTCGTAATGGCGGTCGCCCAGGTGGATGCGGTCGTAGCAGGCGTCCATGGGCGCCCACTTCAGTTGCCCGTCGCTGATGTGGTCGAACAGCCGCCGGCCCAGGGTGTCGGCGCGGCCCATATCGCCAATGTAATGAACGCCCACGTCCCATTCATAGCCGTTGCGTTCATAGCTGTGGGTGAAACCACCGGCGGTGTAGTGCTGCTCGAACACGGCCACCTTCCAGCCCATCTTGCTCAGGCAGGCGGCGGTGGTCAGCCCGCCGATGCCGGAGCCGATCACCAGGGCATCGTAGGGGCCGTCGAGGCGGTTGGCGCGGTAGCGGCGGCCGACGCGCAGGCTGCTGGGTTGAGGGCTGGACATGGGTTCGCTCCCTGAAAGTACACAGTGTGCACATTGACCGGAACGACGATGTCCGTCAAGCGGTCGGGCGCCCGTCCGGGCGCCCGGTCTGGTCAGGGCGCGGGGATCGGGAAGCGGGTGTGGATCGCTTCCAGGGCGTCTTCCAGGTCCTTGTCCCAGGGCAGGTCGACGCTGTCCAGGTTCTCGCGGAGTTGGTTCAGGTTGGTGGCGCCGATGATGTTGCTGGTCACGAACGGGCGGGTGGTGACGAACTGAAGCGCCAGCTGGGTGGGGCTGACGCCGCGTTCCTCGGCCAGCTGGCAGTAGGCTTCGGTGGCGGCCACCGCCTGTTCGCCGTTATAGCGGGCGAACTGCTTGAAGCGGGTCAGGCGGGCATCGGCGGGCCACTGGCCGTGGCGGTATTTGCCGGTGAGCATGCCGAAGGCCAGTGGCGAGTACGCCAGCAGGCCCACGTTCTCGCGGTGCGCCACCTCCGCCAGGCCCACCTCGAAGCTGCGGTTGAGCAGGGAGTAGGGGTTCTGGATCGAGACCGGCGGCGCCAGGCCGATCTTCTCCGCTTCGCGCAGAAAGGTCATGGTGCCCCAGGGGGTTTCGTTGGACAGGCCCCAGTGGCGGATCTTGCCGGCGTCCACCAGCGCCTTGAGGCCGGCCACGGTGTCGGCGATGGGCACCGCCTCCGGCGCTTCCTTGTGCTTGTAATTGAGGCGGCCGAAAAAGTTGGTGGGGCGCTCCGGCCAGTGCAGTTGATAGAGGTCGATGACGTCGGTGCGCAACCGCTTGAGGCTGCCTTCCACCGCGTCGCGCAGGCTGTCGGCGGTGAAGCGCGGGCCGCCACGGATGTGTTTGACGTACTCGCCGGGACCGGCGGCCTTGGTGGCCAGCACCACTTTGTCCCGGTTGCCGGTGCGCGCGAACCATTCGCCGATGATTTCCTCGGTGCGAAACGAGGTTTCCGGGCTGGCCGGTACCGCGTACATTTCCGCGGTGTCGAAGAAGTTGACGCCCCGGGACAGGGCCAGCTCCATCTGCGCGAAGCCTTCCTCGGCGGTGTTCTGGTTGCCCCAGGTCATGGTGCCCAGGCAGAGGCTGCTGACCTTGAGGTCGGTGCCACCCAGCGGACGGTATTCCATAAACGGCTCTCCTGTGATCCGGAAACGAAGTCGAAAAACGCCCGGCGGCGGCCGGCGCAAGGGCAAGACTATAGCAGCACGTTTTCCCGCTTGTCTTTGTCGGGGTGGTTCAGTACAATTCGCACCCTCTTGCCCGGCGGGCTCTCGCCGGAGGGTTGATTGAACCCGTAACGTATTGAATTCAGGGCACAAATTTTAGGGAAGACTCCCATGAAGACCTTCAGCGCGAAACCGGAAAGCGTAAAGCGCGACTGGTATGTGGTGGACGCCTCCGGCAAAACGCTGGGCCGGCTGGCCGCGGAAATCGCCAGCCGTCTGCGCGGCAAGCATAAGCCGGAATACACGCCGCACGTGGACACCGGCGACTACATCGTCGTGATCAATGCGGAAAAAGTGGCCGTGACCGGCAAAAAAGCTTCCAACAAGATGTACTATCGCCACAGCGGTTACCCGGGCGGTATCAAGGAAGCCAACTTCGAGACCCTGATCAGCGAAAAACCGCAGATGGTGATCGAGAAAGCCGTGAAGGGCATGATGCCGCGTAACCCGCTGGGTCGCGACATGTTGCGCAAACTCAAAGTCTACGCCGGCGCCGAGCATCCGCATACTGCTCAGCAGCCGCAGCAGCTCGAACTCTAAGAGGTCAGTCGATGGCAACTGCAAACGCCGATTACGGAACCGGCCGCCGCAAGACGGCTTCCGCCCGCGTCTTCCTGCGCCCGGGCAGCGGTAACATCACCGTTAACGGTCGTCCGCTGGACGTGTTCTTCGGTCGCGAGACCAATCGCATGGTGGTGCGTCAGCCGCTGGAGCTGGTGGACGCCGCCGAGCGCTTCGACGTGTACGTCACCGTCAGCGGTGGCGGCAACAACGGTCAGGCCGGCGCCATCCGCCACGGTATCACCCGTGCGCTGATGGAGTACGACGGCGAGCTGCGTGGCGCCCTGCGCCGTGCCGGCTACGTGACCCGTGACGCCCGTGAGGTGGAACGTAAGAAAGTGGGTCTGCACAAAGCGCGTAAGCGTCCGCAGTACTCCAAGCGGTAAGACAGCGCGTCGCGTTGTCGAGCCCCGAAAAAGCCCGGCGTTGCTGGGCTTTTTTTATGCATAAATCAGTGGTTTAGCAAGGCGCCGGCGAACAATAACCGGTTGTCAGATGTGGTCTTTTTCATTACCATTTCCGCCGCCTTACTCCGCCCGGAGCACGAGCACCGACCTCGAGTCTCGGATCACCCCCCGAGCGTGGGATCTAAGGGGAGAATAATTCAATGAGCAATGACGGCGTAAATACCAGCCGCCGCACCTTTTTGATCGGCCTGACCTCAGCGGTGGGCGCGGCGGGTGCCATCGGCGCGGCGGTACCTTTTGTCAAATCCTGGCAGCCCAGCGCGAAGGCAGAGAATGCCGGCGCCCCCGTCGAGGTGGACGTCAGCAAACTCGATATGGGGCAGCGCGTGGTGGCCGAATGGCGCGGCCAGCCGATCTGGGTGGTGCGTCGCACCGACGACATGATCGCCAACCTGGACAAACTCAACGGCGAACTCAAGGATCCGCAGTCCGAGGCGGATCAGCAGCCGCCCTACGCGGCCAACGAGTGGCGCTCCATCAAAAAAGAATATCTGGTGCTGATCGGTATCTGTACCCACCTGGGTTGCTCCCCGCTGTTCGAGGAAGAGCCCACCGTGGAGCTGCAGTTCGGTGGTTTCTTCTGCCCCTGTCACGGTTCCAAGTTCGACCTGGCCGGCCGGGTCTATCAGGGTGTGCCGGCCCCCACCAACCTGGTGGTGCCGCCCCATTCCTACACCAGTGACGCCGTCATCATCATCGGTTCTGAAGAAGGGGAGACTGAGGCATGATGCGAATGGTCAATGGTTTGATCGACTGGGTGGATGCCCGTCTCCCCGTCGTCAACACCTACAAGAAGCACATGTCGGAGTACTACGCTCCGAAGAACTTCAATTTCTGGTACTACTTTGGGGTGCTCTCCATGGTGGTACTGATCAACCAGCTGCTCACCGGCATCTGGTTGACCATGTTCTATTCCCCGTCCGATGGTTTCGGTTCGGTGGAATACATCATGCGCGACGTGCAATGGGGCTGGCTGATCCGCTATATGCACGCGGTCGGTGCCTCGGCCTTCTTCGCGGTGGTCTACCTGCACATGTTCCGCGGCCTGCTGTACGGCTCCTACAAGCCGCCCCGCGAGCTGGTGTGGATCTTCGGCATGCTGATCTACGTGGCGCTGATGGCGGAAGGCTTCCTGGGCTACGTACTGCCCTGGGGCAACATGTCCTACTGGGGCGCCCAGGTGATCATTTCCCTGGCGGGCGCCATTCCGTTCGACATGCTGCCGTTCATCGACGCCAAGGACGCCAAGGAAATCGGTGAGGCGCTCACCACCTGGGTGCGCGGCGACTATCTGCTGTCCACCGCCACGGTGAACAAGTTCTTCGCCCTGCACGTGGTGGCCATTCCGCTGGTGCTGGTGGCCCTGGTCTTCCTGCACATCCTGGCGCTGCACGAAGTGGGTTCCAACAACCCGGACGGCGTCGAGATCAAGCAGAACAAGGACGAGAACGGCATTCCCCGCGATGGCATCCCGTTCCATCCGTACTACACGGTCAAGGACCTGCCCGGCGTGATCATCTTCCTGATGATCTTCGCGGTGGTGATCTTCTTCTTCCCCACCGGCGGCGGCTATCTGATCGAGAAGCCCAACTTCGTGGCGGCCAACCCGCTGAAGACGCCGGATCACATCGCGCCGGTGTGGTACTACGGGCCTTACTACGCCATGCTGCGGGCCACCACCATCGAATGGTTCGGCATGTCCGCCAAGTCCTGGGGCCTGATTGCCATGGGCGGCGGCATCGTGGTGCTGTTCCTGCTGCCCTGGCTGGACCGCCATCCGGTGAAATCCATCCGTTACAAGGGCTGGCTGAGCAAGACCCTGCTGCTGATCTTCGCGCTGGACTTCCTGATGCTCGGTTTCCTGGGCACCCAGCCGGCCTCCGGTCTGTACAAGACCCTGGCGCAGATCGGCACGGTCTACTACTTCCTGTTCTTCTTCTTGGCGCTGCCGCTGGCGCACCGATTCGAGAAGTCCAAGGCGGTTCCGGAACGTGTAACGGGGGGTCACTGATGAAGAAGCTGGTTGTAGCATTGCTGTTCAGCTGCCTGCCCGCGCTGGCCGGCGCGGCCGGCGGCCACGATGTGGAGCTGGAAAAAGCGCCGGTGAATCTGCAGGACAAAGTCAGCCTGCAAAATGGCGCCAAGCTGTTCGTTAACTATTGCATGGGCTGTCACAGCCTGGAGTACCTGCGTTATGGCCGCATGGCCGATGACCTGGGTATGTCCGACGAACTGACGCTGAAGTATCTGAACTTCACCACCGATAAGATCGGTGATCAGATGAAGAACGGCATGGCCGCCGAGGACGGCAAGACCTGGTTCGGCAACCCGCCGCCGGACCTGTCCCTGGCCGCCCGGCACCGTTCATCGGATTGGATCTACTCCTATCTGATCGGGTTCTACGAGGACGAGTCCCGTCCTTACGGGTACAATAACCACGTGTTCCCGAGCGTGGGCATGCCCCATGTGATGGCGAAGATGCAGCAGGACCTGAGTGAGGAAGAGTTTGAGTCCAATATGGGCGATATCACCAACTTCCTCACCTACGCGGCGGAGCCCATTGCCCCCACCCGCGAGCGGATCGGTGTGTACGTGCTGGTGTTCCTGGCGATTTTGCTGATCCCGGCCTACCTGCTGAAAAAGGAATACTGGAAGGACGTTCACTAAGCGGGCTTCGCCCCGTCAGGAACGCCTTCCGGCGAGCAACAGGGTAACCGCGCGAGCGGCTACCCTGTTTGTGTTATTGCGATATAGCGTGGAGATGACTCGACCATGGGTGTGGTGACCAAACGTTCCTCGATGACCTTTTTTTCCTCCCCGAACGATCATTATTGCCATCGGGTACGCATCGTTCTGGCGGAAAAAGGCGTCACCGTGGACATCGTCGACGTGGACAACGGCGATAAGCCGGAAGACCTGGCCTCGCTGAACCCTTACAACGAGGTGCCGACCCTGGTGGACCGGGAACTGACGCTGTATCAGTCCACGGTGATCATGGAGTATCTGGACGAACGCTTCCCGCATCCGCCGCTGCTGCCGGTGTATCCGGTGGCCCGGGCGCAAAGCCGGCTGCTGATCCACCGCATCGAGCGCGACTGGTGCCATCACGTGGACGCGCTGCTGATCGGCGAGGAGAAAGAAGCCTCCCTGAACAAACGCCGCAAGGAACTGCGTGAGGGGCTGATCGCCACGGCGCCGATCTTCAACGAGCTGCCGTTCTTCATGAGCGAGGAATTCACCCTGGTGGACTGCGTGATCGGTCCGATTCTGTGGCGGCTGCCGGCCATGGGCGTCGACCTGCCCGCCAAACAGGCCAAGCCGCTGATCGACTACGCCGAGCGCTTGTTCGACCGCGATGCGTTCCAGGTCAGCCTGTCCGAGGCCGAGCGCGAACTGCGTCAGCAACTGTAAGCCATGAGTGACGAGATGACCCCCAATCGCCCGTATCTGATACGGGCGATGCACGAATGGATCTGCGACAACGGTCTGACCACCCACCTGGCGGTGGACGCCCGCTACCCCGGCGCCGAGGTGCCGCAGGAGTTCGTCCAGGACGGCCAGATCGTACTGAATATCGCGCCCCGGGCGGTCACCGCCTTCGAGGCCGGCAATGAAGAGATCTCCTTTTCCGCTCGCTTCGGCGGCGTGCCGCACACCGTGCGTGTGCCGGTGGAGGCGGTGATGGCGGTGTTCGCCCGGGAGAACGGCCAGGGCATGGCGTTCGAGCCGGTGGAGCCGCCCCCGGAGCCGCCCGCCCCCGGGCCGGACGAGGGCGAGGACAACAAGCCCTCCCGGGCCAGCCACCTCAAGGTCGTCAAATAAAGGTAGTCCAATAAATGAAGCGATTTCTGTCGCCGCGATTGCGATTGGTTCTGGGTCTGGTTCTGGTTGTTTTCGCGGTGGCGGTGCTTCTTCGCGTCGCTTTCTATCTGGTTTTCATTGCCGATCAGGGGCTCAACCACGACGAGCTGTGGCAGGCCTTCGGCGTGGGCGTGCGGTTCGACCTGCGGGTGGCGTTACTGGTGGCTCTGCCGGTGGCGCTGCTCAGCCTGCTGCCCGGCGTGCTTGGTCTGCGTCGGGGGCGTGTCGCCCGGGGTCTGGCGGTGGCCTGGCTGGCCCTGGCCGGCGCCGCCCTGACGCTCACCTACGTGGCCGACTTCGCCCATTACAGCTACCTGGCGGAACGCCTGAACAGTTCCGTGTTGCGGTTCTTCGAGGACCGCCGGGATTCGCTGCTGATGGTGTGGGAAAGCTATCCGGTGATTCCGCTGGCACTGCTGCTGATCGCCGCCGCTCTGGCGTGTGGCTGGGCCGGCCGGCGCTGGGTGCGCCGCTTCACCGCCGGCAGCCCGCCGCGCCGGGGCTGGCTGGCCGGCATCCTGGTGAGCGTGGCCTGCATCTACCTTTATGCGCTGGGCATCATGGGCCAGTTCGGCGAGGTACCGCTGCGCTGGAGCGACGCCTACTTCGCCAACAATCAACAGGTGGCCGCCCTGGGTCTGAACCCGGCGGTGTTCTTCTACGACACCCTGACCACCGGCACCCGCAAGCACGACCCGGACGCCCTGGCACGCCACTATGAGTGGATGGCCGATTACCTGGATGTGCCGGAGGACGCCCGCCACCCGGAGGACGGGGAATTCGACTTCGCCCGTCAGGTTCAGGGGCATCCGCGCGGCGGTCGCCCGCCCAATGTGATTCTGATTCATCTGGAATCCATGGGCGCCAACCGGATGGGTCTGTACGGCAACCCCATGGAGGCCACGCCCAACCTGGACGCGCTCGGTCACCAGGGCTACTTTTTCCCCAACTTCATGGTGCCGTCCAGCGGCACGGCGCGCACCGTGTTCGGCCTGGTCACCGGCATTCCCGACGTGACCTGGGGCGGCTCCACCGCGTCGCGCAATCCTCAGATCGTCAATCAATACACCCTGGTGAACGCCTTCAAGGGCTACCAGCGGTTCTACTTTATCGGCGGCAACGCCGGCTGGGCCAATATCAGCGGCTTGCTGACCAACAATATCCGCGATCTGGAGCTGCACGAGGCCGGTGACTACGACGCGCCCAACGTGGACGTGTGGGGCATCTCCGACCGCTCCCTGTTCGACGCCGCCCACCGGCGCCTCAGCGAACTGGATCCGGATCAGCCGTTCATCGCCTTTATCCAGACCGCCGGCAACCATCGTCCTTTCACCATTCCCGACGACGGCTCAGGGTTTGAAAGCAAACAGCCGCCGGAAGGGGAGGTGCAGAAGCACAGCTTTCTGGGCAACGACCAGTACAACGCGGTGCGGCTGCTGGACCACAACGTGGGCCGTTTCATCAACGAGCTGGCCGCCAGCGAAGCCTACGGGGACAACACCCTGTACATCCTTTACGGCGATCATAACGACCGCTCCGAGTCGTCAAACCATATGGGTTACAGCGAATCCCTGGGCCTGGACAAGCACCATGTGCCGTTGATTCTGTACGGTCCGGGGGTGCTGGATGAGCCGCGCGTGATCGAGCATCCGGCCAGTCTGGTGGACATCATGCCCACCGCCCTGGGCCTCGTCGGACTGCCCTATGAGAACCGCACCCTGGGGCGCGATCTGCTCAACACCGAGGGGCCGTTCTACGCGCTCACCTTTGGCGGCAACCGCAGCCAGAACCCGCTGATCGGGTTGCTCGGCGCCGATTATCATATGAGCATGCAGTACGACGGCGACCGGCCCCGGTTGTACGCTCTGGACAACCCGGCCCTGAACGAGCCGGTCAACGAAGCCCGTCCGGAACTGCTGGAGCAGCGTAAGGCGATGCTGGAAGGCTTTTACCAGACCGCCCGCTACATGCTTCGCCACAACCAGCCTTGAGACCCGCCATCGGGGCGGATAAAAAAAGACCCGCCGGGGAGGCGGGTCGAAAAGAACTCAGCGCAAGGATCTGAGCAGGTCGGGCAGCCACAGGCTGATCTGCGGGAACAGGGTCACCAGCGCCAGCACCCCCAGCAGGGCCAGCAGGAACGGCCAGATGCTGCGAATGATCTTCTCCACCGGCACCCCGGATATCTGACTGGACACGAACAGGTTGACCCCCAGCGGCGGCGTCAGGAAAGCGATCTGGATATTGGTCACCAGGATGATGCCGAAGTGCACCGGGTTGATGCCGAAGGCGGTGACCAGCGGCACCAGGATCGGCGCCAGAATGATGATCGCCGACATGGTTTCCATGAAGGTGCCCACCAGAATCAGAAACACGTTGATCCACAGCAGAATCACCAGCGGGTTGGTGGACACCCCGGACATGGCCGCGGAAATCTGCTGCGGGATGGTTTCCAGGGTGATCACCTTGGCCAGCAGCGCCGAGCAGGCCACCACGATCATCAGCGCGCCGGAGATGCGATGGGTCTGTTCGAAGGCTTCATGGAGTGCCCGCGCGTCCAGCTGCCGGTACACGAAGCGGGCCACCACCAGCGCGTAGAACACCGCCACCACCGAGGCTTCCACCGGCGTGAACAGGCCGGAGTAGATGCCGCCGAGAATCAGCACCGGCAGGAACAGGGCGAACTTGGCGTGCCAGATCAGTGACCCCAGGCTTTCGTCCTCATCCTCCTGTTCGTGCACCGGGTTGACCACGGCGCCGGATCGTTTGGCCAGCACATAGGCGGTGAACACCAGCACCACGCCCATCAGCAGGCCGGGCAGCAGGCCGGCGGCGAACACGTCGGCGATGGAGACGTTGGCGATGATGGCGTAGATGATCATCGGGTTGCTGGGCGGAATCAGAATGCCCAGGGTGCCGCCGGTGGCGGTGACCGAGGCGGCGTAGGGCGCCGGGTAACCGTAGCGCACCATGGACGGAATCATGATCGAACCGATCGCCGCCACGGTGCCCGGCCCGGAGCCGGAGATGGCGGCGAAGAACATGCACGACAGGATCGTCACCATCCCCAGGCTGCCGGGAATGTGCCCGAACATGCGCCGGAAGATGCGAATGATGTCGTGGGTCAGGCCACCCTTCTCCATGATGTTGCCGGCCAGAATGAACGCCGGAATCGCCAGCAGCGCGAAATTGTCCACGCCGTTGAAAATGCTCTGCGCGGCGAACACCAGATCGGCGCCCAGGAACCAGGCGGCGGCGAAGCCGGTGAGGCCCAGCGCCGCGTAGATCGGCACGCCGAGCAGCAGCAGCGCCGGCAGCATGATGATCAGTACCCATTGGACGGTGGTCATGCCAGACCCTCCCCGGCCTCGCCGCGGGCGTTATGCCCGAACAGACGACTCAGCGCGGACAGCACGAAGGCCAGAATCAACACCACGAACAGATAGTTGGTATTGAAGCCGAGCACCGGGGATACGCTGGGATACTTGATGCCGTCGATCACGTTGCGGTAGCAGTAGATGATCATCAGCACATCGAACAGCAGCAGCAGGGCGGTGGTGATGCCTTCCACCAGGCCCCGGCCCAGGCGCCGGCTCAGCCAGTCGGAAAACACGCCGATGCGCAGGTCGGATTTGGTCAGCGACGAATAGCTGGCGCTGATAAAGACGAACGAGATAAAGGCGAACCGGGACAGCTCCTCGGTCCATTCCAGGCCGGCATTGAAGCTACGGCCGAAAATCTGCAGCAGCAGGGCCAGCACCATGCCCGACAGCAACAGATGGCACAGGGCCAGTTGGGACTTTCTCAGCAGGTTGTACATGTTTTTCTCCCACCGGGACGACGGGTGCCATCCCGGCCTCGGGCGGATTGTTTTATTGTTGGTCGGCCTTGTAGGACTCAAGAATGGTCAGCGCTTTGTCGGCGAGCGCCTCGCCGTCCTTGCCGATCAGGTGGTAGTAGTTGGGCCAGGCGGCGCGGGCCTTTTCCGCCCACGGCGTCTCGTCCTCGATGTCATCGATCTCGACGCCGGCCTCCTCCGCCAGCTTCCACCAGCGGGCTTCGTCCAGCGGTTGCCACCAGCGCACGTATTCGGTGGTTTCCCGACCGGCTCGCAGCACCGCCTCCTGCAGCTCCGGATCGAGATCCTGGAACCAGCGCTCGGACACCACGATGGGATGGGTGAGGATGGTGTAGTGCAACCGGGAGATGCGGCTGATCACCTCGTCGAATTTCATGCCGATGATGTCGCTGACCGGGCTGTCGCCCCCTTCCACCACGCCCTGTTGCAGCGCGCTGTACAGCTCGTTCCAGGCGATCGGCGCCGGCGAGGCGTTCCAGGATTTGTAGGTGCCGAGCATGATCGCGTTGGGCGGCACGCGCATTTTCAGCGGTGCCAGATCCGCCGGCGTTTCGATGGGCTGCGGCGCGTTGTAGAAGAAATGCCGCCAGCCGGTGTTTTCCCAGCCGACGATGCGCACCCCCGCTTCCTCGATCACCCGCGGCTGCAGCACCGGGGTAATGTGGTCCAGCAGATAGTTCGACTCTTCCGTGCTCTGGGTCAGGTAGGGCAGCAGCAGCACGTTCAGGCTGGGTGCCACCTGGGCCATGTTGTTGGTGGCCGGCAGCGTCACCTGGATCACACCCTGACGGGCCTGTTGCAGCATTTCCTTTTCGCTGCCGAGCTGCGAGCCGGGAAAAATCACCGGCCGGATACGGTTGTCGCTGTAGATGGCCACGAGTTCCGCGAAACGCTTCAGCGCCACGGTCTGGGAGCTCCATTCCATGTTCAGCGAATGGGCCAGACGCATGGTGATCTGGTCGCCTTCCTTGGGCACCGACCGGTAGTCGAACGGATTGGGGGTGTCGGCGGCCACCGTGGCGGTCCACAAAACGGTGGCGAGTAGGGCCAGCTTGGCGATTGTTTTCATGATTATCACCCTGTCGTTTTTTTACCAGGCCAGATAGGCGGCCTGCTCGATGGTATAGAAAGCGGACGCGGAGGCGCCCACGGAGTACGCGCCCAGCCCGGAGTGCTTCATGCCGCCGAACGGCATGTTCACGTCCGGCACCGTGCCGTTGTTCACGTGCAGCATTCCGTTGCGGCTCTCGTCCAGGAAGCGCTGGATCAGCGCGTGAGAATCCGAGAACAGGCTGGAGGTGAGCCCGTATTCGGTGTCGTTGAGAATCGTCAGCGCCTGGTCGGCGTCCTGGTAGGGCAGCACCGAGAGCACCGGGCCGAAGATTTCCTGACGGCTGGCGGTGTCGGACACGCCGGCGTGATCCAGCAGGGTGGGCGCGAAGAAATAGCCGCCCTCGCAGCCGGGGACATCCACCGCCTCGCCGCCGATGACCAGGCGGGCGCCTTCGTCCACCGCCCGGGCGGTGAGCGTTTTGACGCTGTCGAAATGAGCGCCGTTGCACAGCGGGCCCAGGGTGGTGCCCTCGTCCAGGCCATCGCCCAGCCGCAATGCCCGGGCCCGGTCGGTGAGTCCCCGCACCACGGCTTGATGCAGGTCGCGATGCACGATCACCCGGCTGAGGCTGGTGCAGCGCTGGCCACCGGTCTGGAAGGCGGCGCCGAACACCTGATCCAGGCAGCCGTCCAGGTCGGCGCTGTCGTTGATGATCACGCCGTTCTTGCCGCCCAGTTCCAGTTGCGCGGGCACCAGACCCTCGGCGGCGGCCAGGCCAACCTTGCGGCCCACCGCCACTGACCCGGTGAAGCTGACCCCGTCGAAGCGACCGGCGGCGGTAAGCTGGCTGGCGAAGGTGCCGCCGCAGGGCAGCACCTGTACCAGACCGGCGGGGAAGTGGCGCTCGGCGATGTCCGCCAGCAGGAAGGCCGCAGCCGGGGTTAACTGGGACGGTTTGATCACCAGCGCGTTGCCGAAGGCGATGGCCGGGCACAGTTTGCGCAGCGGCGTCATCGCCGGGAAATTCCACGGGCAGATGGCCAGCAGGGTGCCGCGCGGCCGGCGCAGGATCAGGTTGCGCACGCGCGGGCGGGCGGCGGCGGTGGTCTGCAGTTGCTGACGGGCGGCCTCGCCGGCCATGAAGCGGCCTTCGGCGCAGCCCTTGAGGATCTCGTTGCGCGCTTCGTTAAGCGGCTTGCCTTGTTCCAGGGTGATCGCTTCGGCGATGCGGTCCACGTTCGCCACCACCTCGTCGAGGAAGGCCAGCAGCCGGTCGCCGCGCGCCACCGGGGGCACCCCGGCCCATTCGGCCTGGGCCCGGGCGGCCTGGTCGAGCACCCGGTCCACGGCGTCCGGGGCGGTCACTTCCGCGTAGCCGCCCACCACCTGGTCCGGGTGCGCCGGATTGACGGTGTGGAAGGGCGTGCCGCCGCCGAGATGATGTTGGTAATCGAATTTCATGTCAGGACTCCGGGTTGGCGTCTTCAAGAATCAGGGCCGCGCCTTTCTCGCCGATCATCAGCGAGGGCGCATTGGTGTTGGCGGAGGTCACCTGGGGCATCACCGAGGCGTCCACCACGCGCAGGCCGTGCACGCCGCGCACGCGTAGACGGGGGTCGACCACGGCGCCGTCGTCGCTGCCCATGCGGCAGGTGCCCACGCAATGGAACACGGTGCCGCCGCGCTGGCGGGCGGACTCCCACAGGGCCTCGTCGCCGTCCACCTGTTCGCCGGGCTCCATTTCCACGTCCCAGAGATCCCGGAACGCGGGCTGGCGGGCGATGTCGCGAAGGATTTTCATGCCCTCCACGATCACCTTGCGGTCATGGGGGTCGGAGAAATAGCGGGGCTCGATGATCGGCGCCGCCGCCGGGTCGGCGGAGGCGATCCGCACCTGGCCCCGGGACCGGGGGTGGCACTGCCACACCGAGGCGGTGAAGCCGGGGTAGCGATGCAACGGCGTGCCCGGCTTGTCCACGGACAGCGGCATCACGTTGAACTGCACGTCCGGCCGGTCGCCGTCCGCGTAGCGGGTGCGGGCGCTGCCGCCCACCTGGCCGGCGCCCACGGTCAGCGAACCGGAGGCGCGCAGCAGCCATTCCAGGCCCATGCCCGCCAGCTTGAAGGGGTTGCGCACATCGGTGTTCAGGGACAGCTTGCGCTTCAACCGGTAGATGGCGCGCACCTGATAGTGATCCTGCAGGTTGGCGCCCACCTCCGGCGCATCGTGCACCGGCTCGATGCCGTGCCGGCGCAGCAGCTCGGCGGGGCCCACGCCGGACAGCTGCAGCAGCTGCGGTGTCTGGATGGCGCCGGCGCACAGCACCACCTCGCGGCGGGCGTCGGCTCGATGCACCTGGCCCTGGTGGCGCCATTCCACGCCCACCGCCCGGTTGCCGTCGAACACCACCCGGTTGGCCGGGGCCTCGGTGACGATGGTCAGGTTGGGGCGGTCCTTGATCGGGGTCAGAAACGCCTTGGCGGAGCTGCAACGCCAGCGGCCCTTGAGGCTCAGCTGATAGGGGCCGACGCCCCGGGTGTCGCTGCTGTTCATGTCCGGGTTGAAGGGCAGGCCGTATTCCCCGGCGGCGCGCAGCCAGGCCTGGCAGGCCGGGTTGTTGGTGCGCATGTCCGAGACTTCCAGTTCGCCCCGGTCGCCGCGACTGCGGTCGCCCCGGTCGGTGCCGGTGTAGCGCTCCAGACGGCGGAAGTAGGGCAGCACCTCGTCGTAGGACCAGCCGCTGGCGCCCTGTTCGGCCCAGCTGTCGTAATCCTCGCGCTGGCCGCGAATGAAGATCAGCCCGTTGATGGAGCTGGAGCCGCCGATCACCTTGCCCCGGGGCCAGACGATGTTGCGTCCGCCGCTGCCCTCGGAGGGTTCGGTGTCGAACAGGCGGGCCACCCGGGTATCGTAAATCGAGCGGTAGTAGCCCACCGGAAAGTGCAGCCAGAAATTGCGGTCCCAGCCGCCCGCCTCCAGCAACAGCACCCGGTTGTCGCGGTTCGCGGACAGCCGGTTCGCGACGATGCAGCCGGCCGAGCCGGCGCCCACCACGATGTAGTCGTATTGTTTGTCGGACACCGTGTACTCCTTGCGGTGAGAAGTCATGAAGTCCTAATGTTAGGACATCAGTTGATGCGAACGTTTCCACATGCTAGGTTTCCTGTCAAGCGTTTGCCGGGAAGTAAAGGGAAGGGAATGGATGGCTGATCACAACGATGACCGCGGGCTGCTGAGCGCCAGCCCGATCCCCCTGTACGTGCAGGTGGCGGACATTATCCGTTACCGGATCGGTCGCGGCGTGTGGGCGGAGGGCAGCCTGCTGCCGCCCATCGAGGTGCTGATGAAGGAGTTCGCGGTGTCCCGGGTGACGGTGCGCCAGGCCCTGCAATTACTGGCCCGCTCCGGTCTGATCCAGGTGCAGCGCGGGGTCGGCACCCTGGTGCTGCAGGCCGGCACCGGCCCGCATCCGGTGAAGGTGGAAACCACCCTGCAGGCGCTGGTGGAGGCCTATCGTGGCGACACGCCGGTGGTCACCAATATTTCCGATTCCAGCACCCCGCCCAGCCTCACCGACGCCGACGGCACCCCGGCGGCCCACTACCACCACCTGCGCCGGGTGCACGCCCGCCAGGGGGTGAAGTACTGCGTGATCTCCATCTACCTGGAAAAGAGCGTGTTCAAGAAAGCGGAGAAACGCTTTCGCAACGAGATCATCCTGCCGGTGCTGATGTCCCTGGACCTGACCGTGGCCCAGGCCAAGCAGAGCATCACCATCGCCAAGGCGGACCTGGAAGTGGCGCGGCTGCTGGACATGCCCCTGGGGGACCCGATCGCCAATGTGCGGCGGGTGCTGGTGGACGCCGACAACACCATCATTTACGTCGCCGAGGCCACCTACCGCGGCGACTACATTCATCTGGAAATGGACCTGAAAGCATGAACCACCCGGTGGCCGTCCGCGCCCTCGACACCTTCGTCTACCGCTGCCCCCTGGACACCCCGGTGCAGACCTCCTTCGGCACCATGCTGGACCGGCCCATGGTAGTGGTGCGGGTCACCGACCAGGATGGCCACCAGGGCTGGGGCGAAATCTGGTGCAACTTCCCGATGGTGGGAGCGGAACACCGGGCCCGGCTGGTGGACAGTGTGTTCCGCGCGCAGCTGGTGGATCGGGAGTTCGAGTCGCCGGCGGCGGCGTACCTGGCCCTGGAGGCGGGCACCCGGGTGCTGGCGCTGCAGAGCGCCGAGCCCGGGCCGTTCGCCCAGTGTCTGTCCGGCATTGACCTGGCGCTGTGGGACCTGTGCGCGCGCCGCGCCGGCCAGCCGCTGTGGCGCTATCTGGGCGGCGACACGGACCGTATCCCGGTGTACGCCAGCGGCCTCAACCCCACCGCCCCGGAGCGGCTGGCGGCGGCGCGGGCGGCCGAGGGCTACACCCGTTTCAAGCTGAAGATCGGCTTCGGCGCGGAGCGCGATCTGGCCAATCTGGCGGCGCTGCGCGACACCCTGGGCGAGCAGGCCTCATTGATGGTGGACGTGAACCAGGGCTGGACCCTGGAACAGGCCCGGGAGCAACTGCCGGCGCTGAACCGGCTGGGTCTGGGGTGGATCGAGGAGCCGCTGCTGTGCACCGCGCCCTGGTCGGACTGGCAGGCGCTGGCGGCGCTCACCGACATTCCGGTGTCCGCCGGCGAGAACCTGATGGGCGAGGACCGCTTCCGCGAGGCCATCGACAGCGGCGCGTTGTCGATTCTGCAACCGGACGTGGCCAAGTGGGGCGGCCTGAGCCGCGGCCTGCCGCTGGCGAAGGCCATCAATGACGCCGGGCTGCGGTATTTTCCGCATTATCTGGGCGGCGGCATCGGCCTGCTGGCCTCCGGCCATTTGCTGGCGGCGGTGGGCGGTGACGGGGCGCTGGAAGTGGATGCCAACCCCAATCCGCTGCGCACCGAGCTGGCCGGCGCGCTCAATCGGGTGGAACAGGGCATGGCCGCCCTGGGGGACGCACCCGGTATCGGCCCGCTGGACGGCCTGGCCGCCCTGGAGCCTTACCGGGTGGTGTGAACCGCGATCAGTCCACGTATTCGATGATCTTGACGATCTTCTGCACGCCGCCGACTTGCTGCACCTGGGCCACCACCGAATCCGCTTCGGCGCGGCTGAGCAGGCCCATCAGGTAGACCACGCCGTTCACCGTCACCACCTTGGTGCGCCAGCCCGGGGTCTCGCTGTGGGTCAGCAGGCGGCTTTTCACTTTGGTGGTCAGCCAGGTGTCGTTGGTGCGCGCCAGGGTGCCGGTCTTGCCGGACACTTTCAGTTCGTTGTGCACATGGCGCACGTGGCGCACCTGGTCGGCGATGTTGCCGGCCTGCACGCGCAGGTCGTCGCTGGCCACTTCACCGGCCAGCAGCACATTGCCGTTGAAGCTCACCACCACGATGTGGCTCTCGTCCAGCTCGGCGCTGGTGCGGGCCAGATTGATCTTGATCTTGCGCTCGATGTTGCCGTCCTCGACGAAGGCGCCGAAGGTGCGCGAGCCGTGGTCGGCGTCCACCGGTTCCTGGGACATGTTCTTGGTCATGGCGGCGCAGCCGGACAGCAGCAGGGTGGCCAGCAGGGCCATCAGGCCGAGGTGACGCATTACGGGCCTCCAAACAATTGTTGGTCGATGAAATCGCAAAGCGCGTGGATCACCAGCAGGTGCACTTCCTGAATGCGGGCAGTGGACGTGGCCGGTACCCGCACTTCGATGTCGCCGGGGCCGTAAAGGTTCACCATCTCGCCGCCTTCCTTGCCGGTCATCGCGACCACCTTCATTTCCCGGTCGTGGGCGGCCTGGATCGCCTGGATCACATTGGCGGAGTTGCCGCTGGTGGAGATCGCCAGCAGCACGTCACCGGCGTTGCCCAGGGCACGCACCTGCTTGGAAAAGATTTCGTTGTAGCTGTAGTCATTGGCGATCGAGGTGAGCGTGGACGAATCGGTGGTCAGCGCCACCGCCGGCAGGGCCGGCCGCTCCATCTCGAACCGGTTGAGCAGCTCGGAGGAAAAGTGCTGGGCGTCGCCGGCGGAGCCGCCGTTGCCGCAGGTGAGAATCTTGCCGCCGTTGAGCAGGCACTCGACCATCACCTGGCCGGCGGCGGCGATTACCTCGGGCAGCACCTCGCCGGCCTTGGCCTTGGTTTCCAGGCTTTCGGCGAACAATTGTCTGATGCGCTCCACACTCATTTATCCGTCTCCGTAAAAAGCGTTCTGTATCCAATCATAGCGCACCGCGCCCTGTTCATCCGGTTCCAGGCCCACCACGTCGAAGCGGCAGGGTCGGCGGGCCTGAAACGGGTAGCGTCCGAGAAAATGACGCGCCGCGCGAACCAGACGGCGCTGCTTGCGGGTGTCCACGGAAGCCAGGGCGCCGCCGTAGCCGCGTCCGGCGCGCCAGCGCACCTCCACGAATACCAGGGTGTCGCCGTGCTCCATGATCAGATCCACTTCCCCCAGCCGGCAGCGGTAGTTGGCCGCCAGCGGTGTCAGCCCGCGCTCGCGCAGCCACTCGAGCACGCGGCGCTCGGCGCGCAGGCCCCGTTGCCTGCGCCAATCCCTGTTGTTGCCTTCCATGGCTTCTTTCCCCCCTGGAAAGAATGGTGATGTTCCCTCAATCGAAGCGGTTGTTCTCCAGCGAGGCGCCGCCGCCGAAGCGGGGCAGCGGTTGCGGCTGGCCACGGCGGAATTCCGCCCAGTCGGACTCGCGCACCAGCCGCGCCCCGTCCAGATGCAGAGTGCCGGTGACGCCGGGCAGGTCGCTGCCGGCCACCGTGCGCAGCAGGTAGAGCCGCGCCTGCAGCCGGTAGGCGTCCACGCCCATGGCGAACAGACGATTGTAACGACCGTGGCCCTCCGGCCAGGTTTCCCGGGCCAGTTGGTGCAGACGGGTATCCTGATAAAGAATCCACGGCATGTCCACGAAGCGCACGCCGTCCAGATCCTGATCCCGACGCGGCGCCGGGGTGCCGTCGTAGATGTAGGAGGTGGCGTACACCGGCAGATTGCGTGCGTAATGGAAATTGAGCAGCGGCTTGAGCTGGCGGCCCTGGTTGGGGTTGGCGACCATGAACAGGAAGCTCATGTTGTCACCGCGCCGGGGCTGATATTCCTGACGCCGGCCGGTGCTGCCGTCATAGCGGCGGGCGCTGTCCATCAGACTTTTCACGGTGTCGCCCAGCTCATCGTCGTGGAAGGCGCTTTCCACGGTGACCTGGCCGCCCCGGTCCTGCCAGGCGGAAATAAAGGCTTCGCCCACGCGGCGGCCCCATTCGCTGTCCGGATACAGCACGCCGGCCTGACGATGGCCTTCGCGCCAGGCCTGATCGGCGATTTGCCGGGCCTCGTCTTCCGGGGCCAGGCCGAACTGGAACAGCGGCGCCTGGCGGCTGTCCTGATCCAGATAATTGAGCGCCAGCACGGTCACCGGCGGGGTGCCCAGGGCGGCCAGGTCCGCCACCTTGTCCTTGGCCAGCGGGCCGATCACGAATTGGGCGCCGTCGTCCACGGCGCGCTGCAGCACGCTGCGCATGTCCGCGTCGCTGACATCGTAGAAGCGCAGGTCCGGGGTCGGGTTGCCCGCCTGCTCGGCACTGTAGAAGGCGGTCATCAGGCCGTCGCGGATGGCTTCGGCGGCCGGGGCCAGGGGGCCACTTTCCGGCAGCAGCACGGCCACCCGCTGGGGGCGCTCCCGGGCGGCCTGTTGCAGGGCGCCGACCATTTCCGGCAGCTGGCGGGCGGCCGGGTGGTTGGGCCAGGTCTCGCGCCATGCCTGCAGACGCTGCACCTGGGCATCGATGTTGGCCTGCGGGTCCCGGTACAGCAGCGCCAGCTCCATCCAGCCGCGCAGATCGTCGGTGGCCTGCCCGGAGCGGGTCTCCAGCTCTTCCATGGGCAGGCTCATCAGGGCTTCCCAGGTGAGCTTACGGTTGTAGCGCTGGTCGTCATTGTCGAGCAAGGCGTCCACCGCCACCCGCTGGCGCAGGCTGTCCAGCAGCCGGCCGTCCAGGGCCAGGGCGTCGGCGCGCAGCAGTTTCATACGCGCCTGGCGGCCGGCGTCGAACCCGTTGAGGGTGGCCTGGCGCTGGTCGAGCAGGTCCAGCGCCCGCTGCGGTTGCTGTTCGGCGAGCAGCGCCTGGGTGCGCAGCCGCAGCCAGTGATAGCGCTGGTCCTGGGTCTGGGCGTTGCCGTCGTCCACCTGGTCGAGCAACTCGCCGGCGTCGGCGGCGCGGTCGTTGATCAGGTAATAGCGGGCCCAGGCCAGGGCGGTGTCGGTGCGCACCGGCTCGGCCAGCTGCGCCAGCCGCTGGTTGGCGTCGGCGATCTGTTGCGGGGCCTCGCGGGCGGGGGCGGCCCGGTCCCGGTCGGACGTGGTGCCCTGGGGGGCGGGTAACTGACAGCCGGTGATGAACACAATCAGTGCCATCGTGGCCAGACGAGCCGGTCGAAAATCCATGGCGGTGGGGCAACCCTTTGCGACTACGGGAACGGTGCCGGTATTGTAGGCGGTTTGCGGCGCGTGAATCACCCTGACGGCCGCCAACTTTTACACAACTTCTGGAACTCTTCATGAGCGGCACCCTGTATGTGGTCAGTACCCCCATCGGTCACCTCGACGACATCACCCGCCGGGCGCTGGCGGTGCTGGGCGAGGTGGACTGGATCGCCGCCGAGGACACCCGCCACAGCCAGGCGCTGATGAACCATATCGGCGTCGGCACCCGGCTGATCAGTTACCACGACCACAATGAGGCGCAGCGTACGCCGGAACTGGTCAAGCGTCTGGCGGAGGGCGACCAGGGCGCCCTGATCAGCGACGCCGGCACGCCGCTGGTCAGCGATCCCGGTTATCGGCTGGTGCGCGCCTGCCAGGACGCCGGCGTGACGGTGGTGCCGGTGCCCGGCGCCTCGGCGCTGCTGGCGGCGCTGGCGGTGTCCGGCCAGCCCAGTGACCGGTTTCTGTTCGAGGGGTTCCTGCCCGCCAAGGGGGCCGCCCGGGAGCGGGCTCTGGAGCGCCTGGCCGGCAGCGACGTCACCACCCTCATCTATGAGGCGCCGCACCGGGTGCTGTCGTTGCTGGAGGCGCTGGCGCCCAAGGTGGCTCCGGACCGGGAACTGACCGTCTGCCGGGAACTGACCAAACGCTTCGAAACCGTGCGCCGGGGCCCGGTGGCGGAGATTCTTGAATGGGTGAGCGGCGACAAGGACCAGCGGCGCGGCGAACTGGTGCTGGTGCTGGGGCCGGCGGCGCGGGGCGATGAGCTGGGTGAGCGCGACCGGGCCCTGGCCCGGGCGTTGCTGGAGGAGCTGCCGCTGTCCCGGGCGGCGCGCATTCTCGCCGCCCACACCGGCCTCAAGCGGCAGCAACTCTATGCCTACCTGGAAAACCTGTAGGAGCGACCGGGGGCATTGTCGTGCTATGCTCCGCGCCGGACCGGTCAGGCAGCCGCTGGTGGCTTCGCGCCACTGGAGGAAAGTCCGGGCTCCATAGGGCAGGGTGCCAGGTAACGCCTGGGGGCCGCGCTGGCGACGGCGCGGTCACGGCAAGTGCCGCAGAAAACAAACCGCCACTTTCCTCGGAAAGCGGTAAGGGTGAAAAGGTGCGGTAAGAGCGCACCGCGCCGCTGGCAACAGCGGTGGCAGGGTAAACCCCACCCGGAGCAAGACCAAATAGGGATCCCATGGCGTGGCCCGCGCTGGATCCGGGTAGGTCGCTAGAGGCCCGCGGCGACGCGGGTCCCAGATGAATGGCTGCCCACGACAGAACCCGGCTTATCGACCGGTCCACCCAAACATCGAACCTTGACCCCGATCAGTCCGCCGGCCGCCGCCGGCGGCTATCCTCCGCGCCAGACCTACGGGGGGATCGGGGACTCATGGCCAAAGCGGATATTCTGTTCGAGAACGAGGACCACCGGGTGGTGCGCTACGCGGACCTGGTGAAAGGCGAAGGCATTCAGGCCAACCAGTTCGCCATCCGCCACGGCCGTCACGGCGCCCTGATCGATCCCGGCGGCGATCTCACCTTCACGCCGCTGACCATCGAACTGAGTCGTCACCTGGACCTCAAGTCCCTGGACTATATTCTCGCCTCCCACCAGGACCCGGACATCATCGCCTCGCTGCCCCGCTGGATGCTGCATTCCGACTGCAAGGTGGCGGTGTCGAAGCTGTGGTCCCGGTTCCTGCCTCATCTGGCCTCCACCTTTGTCACCAGTCGGGTGGGGGAGCAATGGCAGGCGCGCATTCTGGCGCTGCCCGACGAGGGCGCCCGGCTGCCGTTCGGTGATACCGAACTGTGGGCGCTGCCGGCCCACTTTCTGCATTCCGTGGGCAACTTCAGCTTCTTTGATCCGATCAGCCGTATTCTGTTTTCCGGTGACATCGGCGCGTCCCTGGATGGCGAGGAGGGCGCGGTGGGCCGCTTCGAGGACCACGTCCCCGCCATGGCCGGCTTCCATCGGCGTTATATGGCCGGCAACCGGGCCTGCCGGTTGTGGGTGCGCATGATCCGCGAACTGGCCCCGGCGATGATCGTCCCCCAGCACGGCGGGTACTTCGACCAGCCGGGCACCGTGTCCCGCTTCCTGGACTGGCTGGAGCACCTGGAATGCGGCCCGGATTTGATGGAGCCCCGCCAGTACCGGCTTCCGCCGCGAGTCAGTACTTACCCGGAATAACTGCAAAAAGTTATTTCATTGAAATTTTATATAATAAAATAATCTAACACTTAAAGTGTTTTCTTGGAAACGCCACTCAGGCGTTTGATTCCGTTCAGAACTCCCCCGTCAACACCCTCTCCGCCCCCTCTGTGACGCAGCTAACAAACTGATTTTCAAAGATTTTCTTTTACATTCGCCGATCTCGACGAGCTTGACTTGCCGATTCCCGTGGACCTAGAGTGTCGCAATGTGGTGAAAAGTGGGATGAAGTGGAGAAAAACGCTCATCCGGTGGCATGAAGTGGGAAGGATCCGCACTCAACCCGAGAGAGGGGAAGGCCAGTGTTCAACGGGCGTACCGCGCTCAATCTGGATGCAAAAGGTCGGCTGACCGTGCCGACCCGATACCGTGAGTCGCTGAACAGCGCTTGCGGTGGCCGTGTCGTGCTTACCCAACACCCTTATGACGCCTGCCTGGTGATGTACCCCGCCCCGGAATGGCGGGACATCGCCCGTCAGGTGGCGAGCCAGAGCGATGCCCACGCCCAGGTGCGCGCCCTCAAGCGCCGTTTCCTGGGGCAGGCCGCGGAAATGGAAATGGACGGTAACGGCCGCTTGCTGGTACCGCCGGAACTGCGGGACGTGGTCGGTCTGGAGAAGCGCGCCATGCTGGTGGGCTTGATGCACCGTTTCGAAATCTGGGCCGAGGACACCTGGAACCAACTGGAACAACAGAGCCTGGATCAGGAGGCCATGCCCGAAAGCGTGCAGGCCCTGTCCTTCTAGGGTCGTTAGGGCGGCGGGTATGAGCAACGACAATAAGCAGTACGAGCACCAGCCGGTGATGCTGGAGGAGGTACTGGAAATGTGGGCCACCCGCGCGGACGGTTTTTACGTGGACGGCACCTTCGGGCGCGGCGGTCACAGCCGCGCGCTGCTGGCCCGTCTCGATGCCGCCGCCCGCCTGGTGGGGATCGACCGTGATCCGCAGGCGGTGGCCACCGGCGAACGGCTGGCCGCCGAGGACGGTCGTTTCCGCATTCATCGTGCCCGCTTCGATTGTCTGCCGGAGCTGGTGGCCGCCGAGGGCCGGCCCATTGATGGTCTGTTGCTGGATCTGGGCGTGTCGTCGCCGCAGTTGGACGACGCCTCACGCGGGTTCAGCTTCCTGCGCGACGGTCCCCTGGACATGCGCATGGACCCGGAGCACGGCGAGAGCGTGGCCGACTGGCTGGCCCGGGCCGACGAGAAGGCCATCGCCGACGTGCTGTACCAGTACGGCGAGGAGCGCAAGTCGCGCCGCATCGCCCGCCGCATCCGCGAGCGCCGCGAGCAGCAGCCGCTGCGCACCACCGGCGAGCTGGCGGCCCTGATCGAATCGGCCCTGGGACGCGGGGAGCCGGGCAAGCACCCGGCCACGCGCAGCTTCCAGGCCCTGCGTATTCATATAAACGGGGAACTGGACGCCTTACGCAACGTGCTGGACCAAGCCCTTGAGACGCTCGCCATCGGCGGGCGTCTCGCCATTATCAGCTTCCATTCCCTGGAAGACCGGCTGGTGAAACGGTTTATCCGCGATCACTCCGGCCTGGCCCCGAAGGGCCGGGGCGGCCTGCCGATGATGGACGAACCGCCCGAACGGCTGCGGCCGCTGGGCAAGGCGCTGCGCGCCGGCGAGGCGGAAGTGCGCGTCAATGCGCGCAGCCGCAGCGCCGTGTTGCGGGTGGCGGAGAAGGTGGCATGAGCGCCCGCTGGCTGGCGCCGTTGCTGCTGCTGCTGGTGGTGGCCTCGGCCCTGGGCGTGGCCTACAGCGTCCACGAGGCGCGCCGGCTCACCGACCGCACCCAGCAACTGCTCAGCGAGCAGGCGGAGCTGGAAACCCGTTGGGGCCAGTTGTTGCTGGAACACAGTACCTGGGGCAGTTACGCCCGGGTGGAGCGCCTGGCCCGTGAGGAGCTGGGCATGAAATTACCGGAAACCGACGAGCGAGTGTTGATACGGCCATGAAAGGGGCGCGCCGAACGTCACAAAAGGCCAAACGGCAAGCCAACCGGACGCTGCGCTGGCGCTTCGTGCTGGGCTTCTGGGCGCTGTGCGGCTCGGTGCTGGTGGCGCGGGCGGTGCAGCTGCAGGTGGTCGAGCACGATTTTCTCGCCCACCAGGGCGAGATCCGCAATCTGCGCGTGGAGCCGGTGGCCGCCCACCGTGGCGTGATTCGCGACCGCGAAGGCCGGCCGCTGGCCGTCAGCACCCCGGTGATCACCCTGTGGGCCAACCCCAGCGAGGCCCTGGAGCACCCCGAGAAGTGGGCGCTGCTGGGCAACAACCCGATCATCAGCCGGGCCGACTTCGCCAAGCGCATCGAGCGTCACAAGAACAAGGAATTCATCTACCTGGCTCGCGGCCTGGCGCCGGAGCAGGCCGCCACCATCCTCGACAAGGGCATTCCCGGCATCCACCGGCTCACCGAATACCGCCGTTACTATCCCGCCGGCGAGGTCACCAGCCATGTGGTGGGCTTCACCGACATCGACGAGCGCGGTCAGGAAGGCGTGGAACTGGCGTTCGAGGATCGCCTGTCCGGCAAGGCCGGGCGCAAGCAGGTGGTGCGCGATCTGCTGGGCCGCGTGATCCAGGACATCGAGGTGCTGGAACCGGCCGCCCCCGGCCAGGACGTGACCCTGAGCCTGGACCTGCGCCTGCAGTACCTGGCCTACAAGGAGCTGCTGGCCGCCACCCGCCGCTTCCAGGCCGCCGGCGGCTCCGCGGTGGTGCTGGATGTGAAGACCGGCGAGATTCTGGCGATGGTCAATCAGCCGGCCTACAACCCCAATAACCGGGGCAACCTGGACACCGCCAGCCTGCGCAATCGGGCGGTCACCGACCTGTTCGAACCCGGCTCCACCATGAAGCCGTTCACCGTGGCCGCCGCCCTGGAGCAGGGTCTGGTGACGCCGACCACGGTGATCAACACCCATCCCGGTTATCTGCGCGTGGGACCCAAGACCATCCGTGACCACCGCGATTACGGCGTCATCGATGTGACCACGGTGCTCACCAAGAGCTCCAACGTGGGCACCAGCAAGCTGGCGCTGTCCATGGAGCCGCAGGTGCTGCCCAGCTATCTGGAGCGGTTCGGTTTCGGCCAGCCCACCGGCATCGCCTTCCCCGGGGAAAGCGACGGCATGCTGCCGCTGCGCGCCCGCTGGCGTGACGTGGAGCGGGCGGCGCTGTCCTACGGCTACGGCGTCAGTGTGTCCGCCCTGCAGCTGGCCCAGGCCTACGCGATCATGGCCAACCACGGCCGCAAGGTGCCGCTGACCCTGGCCAAGGTCGACACGCCGCCCAAGGGCGAAGCGGTGATCGCGGCGGACACCGCCGATTCCCTGGTGCGCATGCTGGAAACCGTGGTCAGCCTGGAAGGCACCGCCAGCCGCGCGCGCATCCCCGGCTATCAGGTGGCGGGCAAGACCGGCACGGTGCACAAGATCACCCGCCACGGCTACGCCGACGACCGCTATATCGGCCTGTTCGCCGGCATCGCCCCGGCCTCCAACCCGCGCATCGCCGCCGTGGTGGTGATCGACGATCCGCGCGGCAAGGCCTACTACGGTGGCCTGGTGGCGGCGCCGGTGTTCTCCGCCATCGTCAGCGGTGTACTGCGTACCCTGCACGTGCCGCCGGACAAGACCGACGGCCTGATCGCCGGTGATCTGGACGGGGAGGGCCGCTCATGAGCACCCTGAGCCAGCTGCTGCCCGATTGCCCGCTGCCGGCGGCGCTGCGCGACCGGCCGGTGCCGGCGCTGCGCCTCGACAGCCGCGCGGTGCAGCGCGGCGACCTGTTTCTGGCGGTGCCCGGCCACCAGACCGACGGCCGTCGCTTTATCGACGCCGCCGTGCGTGCCGGCGCCGCCACCGTGCTGGAAGAGGGCGACACCTTCGCGGTGCGCGCCAGCGATCCGGTGGCGCACCTGGTGGTGCCGGACCTGCGCCGGCAGGTGGGCGTGCTGGCGGCCCGTTTCTACGACCAGCCGGGCCGGCGCCTCAAGGTGATCGGCGTCACCGGCACCAACGGCAAGACCAGCATCACCTGGTTCCTGCGCGACGCCCTGGACGCGCTGGGTTTCCACTGCGGCCTGATGGGCACCCTGGGCGTGGGCCTGAAGGGCCGCGAGCGCGGCACCGGCCACACCACGCCGGACCCCATCGGCCTGCAGCAGGGGCTGCGCGATCTGTACCAGGACGGCGCCGACGCGGTGGCCATGGAAGTGTCCTCCCACGCGCTGGATCAACACCGCCTGGGCGACACCCCGATCCGCGCCGCCGTGTTCAGCAACCTGAGCCGCGATCATCTCGATTATCACGGCGACATGGACAGCTACCTGCTGGCCAAGGTGGCTCTGTTTACCCGGCCGAACCTGAGCCAGGCGGTGATCAACGACGACGACCCGGCGTCCCAGACCCTGCTGACACGGCTCAACGACGGCGTGCGTTGCATCACCTTCGGTGCCCGACCTGGCGCCACCGTGCGCTGCGTGGCCTGCCAGCCGCACCCGCGGGGCATGGACCTGCGCTTCACCGTGGGCGGTGAGGCGGTGAACGTGTCCGTGCCCCTGTTCGGCGCCTTCAACCGCAGCAATCTGATGGCGGTGGCCGGCGTGCTGCACGGTTTCGGTGTCACGCCGGAGCGTCTGCAGAGCGCCCTGGCCGCGGTGACGCCGGTGCCCGGTCGCATGCAGCCGATCCTGGAACCGGGCAAACCCACCGTGATCGTCGATTACGCGCACACGCCGGATGGCCTGGAAAAAGCCCTGGCGGCGGTGCGCGAGCATTTCCAGGGCCGCCTGCATTGCGTGGTCGGCTGCGGCGGCGACCGGGACACCGGCAAGCGCCCGCTGATGGCCGCCGTGGCCGAGGCCGGCGCCGATCGGGTGATCCTGACCAGCGACAACCCGCGCAGCGAGGACCCGCAGGCGATTCTTGACGCCATGCTGGCCGGTGCCCGGGCCCCGGCGGCCATGGACACCCGCGTGGACCGCCGCGAGGCGGTGCGCCGCGCGGTGACCGGCGCCGAGGCCGGTGACGTGGTGCTGGTGGCCGGCAAGGGCCACGAGGACTACCAGGAAATTCAGGGCGAGCGCCTGCCGCTGGACGACCGGGAACTGGCCCGCGAAGCGCTGGCCCTGTGGGGCCGGGGAGGCGCGTCATGATGCGTCTGAGCGAGATTCGCGACTGGACCGGCGGCGAGCTGCGGGGTGACGACATGGAGATCAGCGCGGTGAGCACCGACAGCCGTGCCCTGATCGACGGCAGCCTGTTCGTGGCCCTGCGCGGCGACCGTTTCGACGGGCATGACTTCCTGGAGCAGGCCCGCGCCGCCGGCGCCCGCGCGGTGGTGGTGGAGCGCGATCAGGACCTGTTTGATCGCCAGGTGCGCGTCGCCGATGGCCGCCAGGCCCTGGGTCGGATCGCCGCCGGCCAGGCCGCGCGCTTCCCGATTCCGCGGGTGGCGGTGACCGGCAACGCCGGCAAGACCACGGTAAAGGAAATGATCGCCGTGCTGCTGGGCGAGGGCACCCTGGCCACCCGCGGCAACCTGAACAACGACATCGGCGTGCCGCTGACGCTGCTGCGCCTGGGCCCGGAACACCGCCGCGCGGTGATCGAGCTGGGCGCCAACGCTCCCGGCGAAATCGCCTGGACCGTGTCCCTGGTCAAGCCGCGGGTGGCGTTGATCACCAATGTGACCGGCGCGCACCTGGAAGGCTTCGGCAGCATGGACGGCATCGCCCGGGCCAAGGCCGAGATTTTCACCGGCTGCGCCGAGGGCGCCACCGCCATCGTCAACAACGACGACCACTATGCGGATTTCTTCGCCGAGCGCGCCACCGAACAGGGCCTGCGGGTGCGGCGCGTGGGCGTGCGCCACACCGACGGTTGCGATCTGTACGCCGAGTCGGTGCGGCTGGACGAGCAGGGCGCCGACTTCCTGCTGCAGCCCCTGGGGCTGAGTGTGCGGCTGCCGCTGGTGGGCGCCCATCAGGTTGGCAATGCCCTGCTGGCGCTGGCCGCGGTGCAGGCGCTGGGCGAGGACCTGGCGGTGGTGGCGCCGCGTCTGGAGCAGCTCAAGCCGGTGCCCGGGCGCATGAATGTGCTGAGCGTGCAAGGCGGCACCCTGGTGGACGATACCTACAACGCCAACCCGGGCTCGGTGCGCGCCGCCATCGCCTGGCTGGCGGACCGTCCGGCGCCGCGCGCCCTGGTGCTGGGGCCCATCGGCGAACTCGGCCCGGACACGGAAACACTGATCGGCGAATTGGGCGCGGACGCCCGGCGGGCCGGTCTCGACACACTGATCACGGTGCCCGGCGCCGAATCCGCCGCGCGCGGCTTCGGCGACGGCGCCCGGCCGGTGGACAACCACGACCAGGCCGCCGGCCTGGCGCGCGAAATTCTCGCCGCCGGCGGCACGGTACTGGTCAAGGGGTCGCGTTTCGCCCGCATGGAGCAGGTGGTGCAACGGCTCACCAATAATGAGGGGGGACAGCACTGATGCTGCTTTGGCTGGCGGAACAACTGAGCGGACTCTACAACGGCTTCACGGTGTTCCAGTACATTACGCTGCGCGCCATTCTGGCGGTGCTGACCGCGCTGTTCCTGGCGTTCTGGATCGGCCCGGTGATGATCCGCAAGCTGCAGGAAAAACAGGTCGGCCAGGCGATCCGCGACGACGGCCCGAAAAGCCATCTGAGCAAGGCCGGCACCCCGACCATGGGCGGCGGCCTGATTCTGGTGTCGATCGCCATCGCCACCCTGCTGTGGGCGGACCTGGGCAACCGCTTCGTGTGGATCACCCTGGCGGTGCTGACCGTGTTCGGCGCCGTGGGCTGGGTGGACGACTGGCGCAAGGTGGTGGAGAAGAACCCGCGCGGCCTGCCGGCCCGCTGGAAATACTTCTGGCAGTCGGTGGGCGCCCTGGGCGCCGGCCTGGCCCTGTATTTCACCGCCCAGAGCCCGGCGGAAACCCAACTGATCGTGCCGTTCTTCAAGACCGTGGCGCTCAACATGGGCCTGTTCTATGTGGTGCTCACCTATTTCGTGATCACCGGCGCGTCCAACGCGGTCAACCTCACCGACGGCCTGGACGGCCTGGCGATCATGCCCACCGTGCTGGTGGCGGCGGCGCTGGGCGTGTTCGCGTACGCCAGCGGCCACGCGGAATTCGCCACCTACCTGCAGATTCCCTACATCGCCGGGGCCGGCGAATTGGTGGTGATCGTCGCCGGCCTGTGCGGCGCCGGGCTGGGCTTTCTGTGGTTCAACGCCTACCCGGCGCAGGTGTTCATGGGCGACGTGGGTGCCTTGTCCCTGGGCGCGGTGCTGGGCGTGATGGCGGTGATCGTCCGTCAGGAAATCGTGCTGTTCATCATGGGCGGCGTGTTCGTGATGGAGACCGTGTCGGTGATGCTGCAGGTGGCCTCGTTCAAGCTCACCGGCCGGCGCATTTTCCGCATGGCGCCGATCCATCACCACTTTGAACTGAAAGGGTGGCCGGAGCCGAAGATCATCGTGCGGTTCTGGATCATCACCGTGATTCTCGTACTGGTGGGTCTCGCGACCCTGAAAATTCGCTAAAGGGCGGAATAAGAAATATATGCCGAAAGACGCGTTCGATCTGGTCATTGGTCTCGGGGTTACCGGGCACTCCGTGATCCGCTATCTGGCGGATCAGGGCATGCCCGCGCGCGCCCTGGACACCCGTGAGGCTCCGGCCGGGCTGGACCATCTGCGCGCCGAATACCCCAAGCTCAAGATCCATACCGGCGGCTTCAAGAGCGGCTGGATGAAGCGTGCCCGCCGGCTGATCGTCAGCCCCGGCGTGGCGGTGTCCACCCCGGCCATCGCCGAGCAGGCCGCCGAGGGCAAGGAAGTGATCGGCGACATCGAACTGTTCGCCCGCGCCGCCAGCCGCCCGCTGGTGGGCATCACCGGTTCCAACGCCAAGAGCACCGTGGTCACGCTGCTCGGCGAAGTGGCGAAAGCCTGCGACGCCAAGCCCGGCGTGGGTGGCAACCTGGGCGTGCCGGCCCTGGACCTGCTGCGCGAGGACGCGGCGCTGTACGTGCTGGAGCTGTCCAGCTTTCAGTTGGAAACCACCTACAGCCTGAACGCCCAGGTGGCCAGCATTCTCAACGTGTCCCAGGACCATCTGGACCGTTACGGCAAGTTCAGCGATTACGTGGCCGCCAAGCAGCGCATCTACGACGGCTGCCAGGTGGCGGTGTGGAACCGGGACGATCTGGCCACCCGACCGCAGAACCCGGCGCCCCGGGAAATCACCTTCGGCAGCCACCCGGAAGCGCACTATCGCCTGGACGCGGAGCGGCGGGTGCTGACCTGCCAGGGCGAGGAACTGCTGCGCCTGGACGAGCTGGCGCTCACCGGCCACCACAACGCCATGAACGTGCTGGCGGTGCTGGCTATGAGCGACGCCCTGGGCTTCGACCGGGCCACCGCCCTGGCCACCATCAAGGTATTCAAGGGCCTGCCGCACCGCTGCCAGCTGATCGCCGAGGCCGGTGAGGTGCGCTGGATCAACGACTCCAAGGCCACCAATGTGGGGGCCACCCTGGCGGCGCTCACCGGCATCGGCGAGGCCATCCCGGGTAAGGTGATCCTGATCGCCGGCGGTCAGGGCAAGGGCCAGGAATTCTCGCCCATGGGCGAGCCCGCCCGGCAATACCTGCGTGCGGCGCTGCTGCTGGGTCAGGACGCGGACAAGGTGGCCGACGGCCTGGCCGGCGTGCCCTGCGAACGGGTGGCGGACATGGCCGCCGCCGTGGCCCGGGCCCGGCAACTGGCACAGGCCGGCGACGCGGTGCTGCTGTCGCCGGCCTGTGCCTCCTTCGATATGTACAGCGGCTACACCGCCCGGGGCGACGACTTCACCGCCCGCGCGAAGGAGGTGACCGGTGGCTAATCCGCTGATGTCGCTGCGCCAAACCGGTGTCGACCGTCCGCTGCTGTGGGCGGTGGCGCTGCTGAGCCTGGCGGGGCTGGTGATCGTCACCTCCGCGTCCCTGCAGATCGGCGAAACGCGACTCGGCAACCCGTTCTACTACGGCATGCGCCACGGCCTGTATCTGCTGGCCGGGGTCGGCGTGGGCCTGTTCGTCTATTGCTGCGTGCCGCTGACGGTGCTGGAAAAACTGCGCTTCGCGGCGCTGCCGGTGGCGGTGGTGTTCCTGCTGCTGGTGTTCGTCCCCGGTCTGGGCCGGGAAGTGAACGGCTCCACCCGCTGGATCGCGCTGCCCGGCCTGACCATTCAGGCGTCCGAGGTGGTCAAACTGTGCTTCGTGCTGTACCTGGCCGGCTACATCGCCCAGCACAAGGCCGCCCTGGAAACCCGCTGGAAGGCGTTTCTGATTCCGCTGGGCGTGCTCGGCGCCCTGACCTTGATGCTGCTGCTGCAGCCGGACTTCGGCGCCGTGGTGGTGCTGGGCATCACCGCCATGGGCATGCTGTTCCTGGCCGGTGTGCCGACCCTGCGGTTCCTGCTGATCGGCCTGGCGGCGGTGATGCTGGCGGCGGTGGTGGCACTGGCGGAACCCTACCGGGTGGCGCGCCTGATGAGCTTCACCGACCCCTGGGCGGACCAGTACGGGGCCGGCTACCAGCTGACCCAGAGCCTGATCGCCTTCGGCCGCGGCCACTTCATGGGCGTGGGGCTGGGCAACAGCGTGCAAAAACTGTTTTACCTGCCGGAAGCGCACACCGACTTCGTGTTCGCGGTGCTGGCCGAAGAGTGGGGGCTGCTGGGCGTGCTGGCGATGCTGGCCGGTTTCACGGTGCTCGGCTGGCGGGTGTTCCGCATCGGCCACGGGCTGGAAGAACGCGGCTTTCTCTATCACGCCTATCTGGTGTACGGCTGCGCGCTGGTGTTTTGCGCCCAGGCGTTCATCAACGTGGGCGTGAACATGGGCGTGCTGCCCACCAAGGGGCTGACCCTGCCGTTCGTCAGTTACGGCGGCTCGTCCCTGTTGATTTCGGCGGCCATGGTGGCGCTGGTGTTGCGTGCCGGCGCCGAGCAGTCCCGCCTCCAGGCCAGAGGGAGGACGCAATGAGCAAAGGGACGGTTCTGATCATGGCCGGCGGCACCGGCGGGCACGTGTTCCCGGCGCTGGCGGTGGCCCGCGAACTCACCGAGGCCGGCTTCCAGGTGCTGTGGCTGGGCGCCGAGGGCGGCATGGAAACCCGGCTGGTGCCCAAACACGGCTTCCAGGTGGCCACCCTGGGCGTGGGCCGGCTGCGTGGCGGCGGCCTCAAGCGCAAATTGGTCGGCCCGCTGCAGATGCTGCGCGCCCTGTGGCAGGCGAGCCGCCTGATCCGCCGGGTCAAGCCGGTGCTGGCGGTGGGCTTCGGTGGCTTCGTCAGCGCCCCCGGCGGCCTGGCCGCGCGGCTGGCCGGCGTGCCGCTGGTGGTGCATGAGCAGAACGCGGTGCCCGGACTGACCAACCGCACCCTGGCGCGCTTCGCCACCGAGACCCTGGAAGGCTTCGAGGGAGCGATGCCCGGCGGCGTCTGGGTGGGCAATCCGGTGCGTGCCGAGATCGCCGCCCTGGCGGAGCCCACCGAACGTTACCAGGCCCGGCGCGGCGCCCTGCGGGTGCTGGTGCTGGGCGGCAGCCAGGGCGCGCTGGCGCTTAACCAGGACCTGCCGGAACTGCTGATGGCGGCGCTCGGCAATCAGCTGGAGGTGCGCCATCAATGCGGCGCCGGTCGCGAGAACGAAGCGCTGCCGGTCTACCAGGCCCTGGGCCTGCCCGCCCGGGTCAGCGAATTCATCGACGACATGGCCGAGGCCTATGCCTGGGCCGATCTGGTGGTGTGCCGGGCCGGCGCCCTGACGGTGGCGGAAGTGGCCGCCGCCGGCGTGGCCGCGCTGTTCGTGCCGCTGCCCACCGCGGTGGACGACCACCAGACGCTTAACGCGCGCTGGCTGGTGGACCGCGGCGCCGCGCTGATGATGGCGCAGAGCGACATGAACGCCGGCACCCTGGCGCGCAGCCTGGCCGGCATGACCGAACGGGACGCCCTGGCGCAGATCGCCTGCCGCGCCCGCCAGCTGGCGGTGCCGGACAGCGCCGCCCGGGTGGCGAAATTGTGCGAGGAGGTGGCCCATGGCCGCTAGCAACACGAAAGCCGCTGGCAACATGAAACCGGAAGCGGTGCACACCGTGCCGGAGATGCGCCGCATCCGGGGCATCCACTTCGTCGGTATCGGCGGCGCCGGCATGTGCGGCATCGCCGAGGTGCTGGCCAACCAGGGCTACGCGGTGAGCGGCAGCGACATCAAGGAATCACCGGTGGTGGCGCGCCTGCGTGAGCTGGGCGTGCGCGTGGACATCGGGCACCGGGCCGGCAACATCGAGGACGCGGACGTGGTGGTCACCTCCACGGCGGTGAAAACCGACAACGTGGAAGTGGCCGCCGCCCACGAGCGCCGCGTGCCGGTGGTGCCGCGGGCGGAAATGCTGGCGGAGCTGATGCGCTTCCGCCACGGCATCGCCGTGGCCGGGACCCACGGCAAGACCACCACCACCTCCATGGTGGCGTCGATTCTGGCGGAAGCCGGGCTGGATCCGACCTTTGTGATCGGTGGCCGCCTGAACAGCGCCGGCACCAACGCGCGCCTGGGCCAGAGCCGTTACCTGGTGGCCGAGGCGGACGAATCCGACGCCAGCTTCCTGCATCTGCAGCCGATGAGCGCCATCGTCACCAATATCGACGCCGACCATATGCACACCTACGGCGGCGATTTCGCGCGGCTGGAAAACACCTTTATCGAGTTCCTGCACAACCTGCCGTTCTACGGCGTGGCGGTGATGTGCGTGGACGATCCGGTGGTGCGCAAGCTGCTGCCCCGGGTCAACCGCCAGGTGATCCGCTACGGCTTCAGCGAGGACGCGGACCTGCGCGCCGAGGACGTGGTCCAGGACGGCCTGCGTACCCGCTTCCGGGTGGTGCGCAGCGAAGGCGCGCCCCTGGACATCACCCTGAACATGCCCGGCCGGCACAACGTGCTCAACGCCCTGGCGGCGATCGCGGTGGCCGCCGACGAGGGCGCCGACGACCAGGCCATCGTGCGCGGGCTGAACGGCTTCGGCGGCGTGGGCCGGCGTTTCGACGTGCTCGGCGAATACCCCTGCGACGGCGGCAGCGCCACCCTGGTGGACGACTACGGCCACCACCCGCGCGAGGTGGGCGCCACCATCGCCGCGATCCGCCAGGGCTGGCCCGGCCGTCGGCTGGTGATGCTGTTCCAGCCGCACCGTTACACCCGTACCCGCGACCTCTACGAGGATTTCGTGGAGGTGCTCGGCGAGGTGGATCAATTGCTGCTGCTGGAGGTCTATGGGGCCGGCGAGGAACCGATTCCCGGCGCCGACAGCCGCGCCCTGATGCGCAGTCTGCGCCAGCGCGCGCGCATCGAGCCGCTGTACGTGGACGACCCGGCCAAGCTGCCCGGGTTGCTGAAACAGGTATTGAAGAACGGCGATCTGCTGGTCACCCAGGGCGCCGGTAACGTGGGCACCATCGCCCGGGACCTGGCGGAACAGGTCAGCGGCCCGGCGCAAGGAGACGAACATCGTGGTTAACCGCTTGGACAGCGCCATGAAGCAACGCCTGGCCCGTATCGGCCGGGTGGCGGTGTTGGCCGGGGGCGACTCCGCCGAGCGGTCGGTGTCGCTGAAGAGCGGCGCCGCCGTGCATCAGGCGCTGCGTCAGCTGGGACTGATCGCCGAGCTGGTGGATCCTGCGGACAGCGGCGTGGGCACCCTCAAGGGCTTCGACGTGGCCTTTATCGCCCTGCACGGTCGCGGCGGCGAGGACGGCGTGATCCAGGGCGTGCTCGAGCACCTGGGCGTGCCCTACACCGGGTCCGGCGTGATGGCCTCCGCCATCGGCATGGACAAGGTGCGCACCAAGCAGCTGTGGAAGGGCGCCGGTCTGCCGACCCCGGACTTCTATGTGGACGGCATCTCCGAGGTGCCGGCGGCGATGGGCTTCCCGCGCATGGTCAAGCCCTCCCATGAGGGCTCGTCCATCGGCATGGCCAAGGTAGACGGCGAGGCGGATCTGTCCGCCGCCCTGGCCGCCGCCCGCCAGTACGACAGCGAGGTGCTGGTGGAGGCCTGGGTGCACGGGCCGGAGTACACGGTGGCGGTGGTGGGCGACCAGGCGTTGCCGGCGATCCGTCTGAAGACGCCCCACGCCTTTTACGATTTCGAAGCCAAATACCAGGCCACCAGCACCGAATATCTGTGCCCGGCCGGGCTCGACGACGGCGACGAACAGGCCCTGCGTGACCTGGCCCTGCGGGCCTTCCGGGTGGTCGGCTGCCAGGGCTGGGGCCGGGTCGACGTGATGCGCGACGAGCAGGGCCGGTGGCAGCTGCTGGAAGTGAACACGGTGCCGGGCATGACCGACCACAGCCTGGTGCCGATGGCCGCCAGGGCCGCCGGCGACGACTTCGCCACCCTGGTGGCGCGCATTCTGCTGGAGGCCATGGACCGGGCCCCGGCGGCCAAGACGAAAAAAGGGAGCAAGGCCCGTGGCTAGGGCGCCGCGCCGCACGCCGGAGCCGCGCCGCGGCCGGGGCGCGTCCCCACGGGCGACCCGCGCCCGCCGGCAGGCGCCGAAAGTACCGCTGCGCCAGCGGCTGGCGGCGGCGGTGCCCGGGGTCCTGGCCTCGCTGGTGGCGGTGGTGCTGGTGGCCGGGGTGATCTGGCTGCCGCGGGTGCTGGATCAGTACCCGATCCGCAAGGTCGGCGTGGACGGCGTCACCGACGTGCGTCGCCAGCAGCAGGTGCAGACCGCGCTGGCCGCTCTGGTCCGCGACGCCAACTATTTTTCGGCGCCGCTGGAGGACATCTACCAGCGCGCCGCCGGCCTCAGCTGGGTGTCGGACGTGTCCGTGCGCCGGCAGTGGCCGGACACGGTCAAGCTGACCATCACCGAGCGCGAGCCGGTGGCGGTATGGAACGAGAGCGTGCTGGTGTCGCGCAACGGCGAGCCGTTCCAGGCGCTCAAACAGTACGACCTGACCGGCCTGCCGCGACTCAACGGGCCGGAGCAGCGCCTGGAAGCGGTGATGGGCTTCTACCACAGCATGAGCAAGTTGCTGCGCGAAGTGGGCCTGGGCATCGAGCGCATGGAAGTGAACGCGCGGCTCACCGCCCGCCTGACCCTGGACAACCAGATGCAGGTGGTGGTGGACCGGGAAAATTACGTGGGTAAGTTACGCCGCTTCACGCGGCTCTACCGTGGCGTGCTGAGCACCGACAGCCGCGGAGTGGCCCGGGTCGACCTGCGCTATGCCGATGGCATCGCGGTGACCTGGCGGGATCAAAAAGCATGAGCAAACAGAGGACGTACCTCTAATGGCGAACGCAGTGGACAACATGATCGTGGGTCTCGACATCGGCACCTCCAAGGTGGTGGCCATCGTCGGCCAGGTCACCGAGGAGGGCACCGTGGAAGTGGTGGGCCTCGGCTCCCAGCCGTCGCGGGGGATGAAGAAGGGCGTGGTGGTGGACATCGAGGCCACCGTGCGCTCGATCCAGCGCGCCGTGGAAGAGGCGGAGTTGATGGCCGGTTGCCAGATCCATTCCGTGTACGCCGGCATCGCCGGCTCCCACGTGCGCAGCCTCAACTCCCACGGCATCGTGGCGATCCGTGATCGGGAAGTGACCCAGGCGGACATCGACCGGGTCATCGACGCCGCCCAGGCGGTGGCGATCCCGGCGGACCAGAAGACCCTGCATGTGCTGCCCCAGGAATACGTGGTGGACAACCAGGAAGGGGTGCGCGAGCCGGTGGGCATGAGCGGCGTGCGGCTGGAAGCCAAAGTGCACCTGGTGACCTGCGCGGTGAACGCCGCCCAGAACATCGAGAAGTGCGTGCGCCGCTGCGGCCTGGAAGTGGAGGACATCATCCTCGAGCAGCTGGCCAGCGCGCACTCGGTGCTTACCGAGGACGAGCGCGAGCTGGGTGTGTGCATCGTCGACATCGGCGGCGGTACCACCGACATCGCCATCTTCACCGAAGGCGCGATCCGCCACACCGCCAACATTCCGATCGCCGGCGATCAGGTCACCAACGACATCGCCATGGCGCTGCGCACGCCCAAGCAGCACGCCGACGAGATCAAGATCAAGTACGCCTGCGCGCTGACGCAACTGGCCGGCGCCGACGAGACCATCAAGGTGCCCAGCGTCGGCGACCGGCCGCCGCGCACCCTCAGCCGCCAGAACCTGGCCGAGGTGGTGGAGCCGCGCTACGACGAGCTGTTCACCCTGATCCAGGCGGAAATCCGCCGCTCCGGGTTCGAGGACATGATCCCCGGCGGCATCGTGCTCACCGGCGGTTCTTCCAAGATCGAGGGCGCGGCGGAACTGGCCGAGGAAATCTTTCACATGCCGGTGCGCCTGGGCACGCCGCAGGGCGTGGCCGGGCTCACCGATGTGGTGCGCAACCCGATTTATTCCACCTCCGTGGGGCTGCTGTTGTACGGCCAGCGCATGGAGAAGGAAGGACGCAGCCCCCGCGCCCAGGCCGGCGGCGGCGAAGTGAACTGGATGGAACGCTTCAAGAAGTGGTTCCAGGGCAACTTTTGAGGATCGCGGCCAAAGCCGCGAATCCAAACGGTTTCGACCTCGGGCCAAGAGCGGCCCGAAGCCGGAAAAAGCAGTAAACAGGGAAGCATTAACGGGAGATCAACCATGCAATTCAAACTTGAAGATTCCGTACCTCATGGCGCGGTCATCAAAGTAGTGGGCGTCGGTGGCGGCGGCGGCAACGCCGTGGACCACATGGTGCGCTCAAACGTGGAAGGCGTGGATTTCATCTGCGCCAACACCGACGCGCAGGCGCTGCGTAATTCCTCGGCCAAAACCGTGATCCAGCTCGGCAGCCAGGTCACCAAGGGCCTGGGCGCCGGCGCCAACCCGGACATCGGCCGGCAGTCCGCTCTGGAAGACCGTGAGCGCATCGCCGAGCTGCTGGACGGCGCCGACATGGTGTTCGTCACCGCCGGCATGGGCGGCGGCACCGGCACCGGCGCGGCGCCGGTGGTGGCCGAGATCGCCAAGGAACTGGGCATCCTCACGGTGGCGGTGGTCACCAAGCCGTTCCCGTTCGAGGGCAAGAAGCGCATGCGTTCCGCCCAGGAAGGCATCGAGGCGCTCAAGGAGCACGTGCACTCGCTGATCACCATCCCCAACGAGAAGCTGCAGTCCGTGCTGGGCGGCTCCACCACCCTGCTGGACGCCTTCAAGGCGGCCAACGAGGTGCTGCAGGGCGCGGTCAAGGGCATTGCCGATCTGATCGTGCGCCCGGGCATGATCAACGTCGACTTCGCCGACGTGCGCACGGTGATGAGCGAAATGGGCACCGCGATGATGGGCACCGGCATCGCCAGCGGCGACAACCGGGCGGCGGAAGCGGCCCAGGCGGCGATTTCCAGCCCGCTGCTGGAGGACGTGGACCTGCGTGGCGCCCGCGGCATCCTGATCAACATCACCGCCAACGAGTCCATCGCCCTGGACGAGTTCTCCGAGGTGGGTGATATCGTCAGCGAGCTGGCCAGTGAAGACGCCAATGTGATCATCGGCACGGCCATCGACCCGGACATGGGTGACAATATCTCGGTGACCGTGGTCGCCACCGGGCTGGGCGCCGCCCAGCAGGAACTGAAGGTGGTGCGCGGGCGTCAAACCCCCATGGGTGCCGACGGCCGGGTGGACTACAACGACCTGGATCGTCCCGCCGTGGAGCGCAAACGGGCCCAGCAGCAGGCCGCCGGCGGTGGCCGGCAGGCGGTCAACACCGCGGAAGACCTGGATTTCATTGATATTCCGACCTTCCTCCGCCGTCAGGCTGACTGACGGCGGCGGATACGTGGTGCGCAAAAGGGAATTTTGTTATGATCGCCCCCTTATTTGCGTTGAGGATGGCTGTATCCTTAGCGGATACCGGAATTTTGTGACGGATCAATGATCAGACAACGAACCCTCAAGAACGTGATCCGCGCCACCGGCGTGGGCCTGCACACCGGCGAAAAGGTTTATCTGACGGTACGGCCGGCGCCGGTCGACACGGGCATCGTGTTCCGTCGTGTGGACCTGGATCCGGTGGTGGAAATCGCCGCCGGCGCCGAGAACGTGGGCGAAACCACCCTGTCCACCACCCTGGTGAAGGACGGCGTCAAGGTGGGTACCGTGGAGCACCTGCTCTCGGCCATGGCCGGCCTGGGCATCGACAACGCCTACGTGGAGTTGTCGGCGCCGGAAGTGCCGATCATGGACGGCAGCGCCGGGCCCTTCGTGTTCCTGCTGCAGTCCGCCGGCATCAAGGAGCAGGAGGCCGCCAAGAAGTTCATCCGCATCAAGAAGGAAGTCACCGTCCGCGAGCAGGACAAAGTGGCCACCTTCGTGCCGTTCGATGGCTTCAAGGTGACCTTCTCGATCGACTTTGATCACCCGGTGTTCGAGGAACGCAGCCAGCTGGCCAGCATCGACTTTTCCTCCACGTCCTTCGTGAAGGAAGTGGCGCGTGCCCGGACCTTCGGGTTCATGCGCGACATCGAGTTCCTGCGCAGCCAGAACCTGGCCCTCGGCGGCAGCGTCGACAACGCCATCGTGGTGGACGAGTTCCGCATCCTCAACGAGGACGGTCTTCGTTACGACGACGAATTCGTCAAGCACAAGATGCTGGACGCCATCGGCGACCTGTATCAGCTGGGCCACAGCCTGATCGGCGAGTTCGTGGGTCACAAATCCGGCCATGCCCTCAACAACGCCCTCCTGCGTGAGCTGCTCAAGCAGGAAGACGCCTGGGAACTGGTCACGTTCGAGGACGCGGACACCGCGCCGATCTCCTACGTGAAGCCGATCATGGCCGCGGAGTAACCCTCCGCGCCCCACGCACACCGTGAGGGATCACGGTGATTGCCTCCCTGTGCGCCCCGGTCGTCTCCCGCGACCGGGGCGCTCTTATTTCGGGTCGCGGCTGCCGGGCCCGGCCCGGCCCGCCAGCCGGCGCAGCGCCGCCGCCAGGTCCGGATCGTCGATGTAGTCCGCCGCCTGCCGCAGGTGGCTGGCGCTGTGGGCGTCCAGGGTCGGGCCGGGGGCGGCGGGCGCCTTGCCCGGTGCGGCGGCGCCCAGCTCCCGCCGGCCGGTGACCACGATCTTGAGCGCCTGGCCGGAGGGCAGGGCGCGCTCCAGACGCGGCAGATGAAAGCGCAGCAGCTGGGCGGTGGCGCTGGTTTCCACCAGGGCCAGCCAGCGCTGCTCTTCCTGCACCAGCCGCACCCGGTCGCGCAGGGCCGGCGGCAGGCAGTCCCGGGGGTCGCCGGGGGTGTCTCCGCCACGCCCGCGGGCGGCCCGCGCCAGGCGCTTCAGCGCCGGATGGGCGTGGATCAGACCCTGGAGTTCGTCGGGCAGGGTTTTCTTGCTCATGCCTTTTCCTTACGCTACCCTGCGATTGTAAAAAATCATTTAAGGCACCTTTGTTTCACCCTCCGGGGGGCGCTTCACGGCCAAGGATTTGCCCGGGCGAGCCAGCGGCACGCTCGTGATGGCGCGTTTTTGAACCCATTTTCCCGGGGCCGGTCGGAGCACAGGTTCCGCGAGTGAAGAGGTCGTTCGCCGTTGCCATGAACATCATATTGTTGAACAGCAAGCGGGGCCACTCCCGCACCCTGTCGGTACCCCGCCACCTGCCAGTGATTCTGCTGGCGGCGCTGGTGGTGCTGCCGGTGCTGGTCGGTGTCGGCGCCTATTGGGTCAGCTACCGCTGGGCCCCGCCGTCCTACACCGACGCGGTGGCCGCCCGCTTCCAGGACCATCTGGACGCCCAGGCCCACGAAGTCTCCGAGCTGAAACGGCTCAGCGAGGAGCAGATCCGCGCCCTGACCCTGAAGCTGGCCGACGCCCAGGCCCGCCTGACCCGTCTGGACGCCCTGGGCGAACGGCTGGTGGACGTGGCCGGCATCGACAGCGAGGAGTTCGATTTCGGTGGCGGCATGGCGGTGGGCGGCCCGGAAACGGAGGAGGGCAGCGCCTTCACGCCGCCGTCCTTCCTGGAGGAGCTGAGCGCGCTCACCGAAACCCTGGAGCGCCGTGAGCAGCAACTGAACATCCTCGAGAACCTGCTCGCCGACCGGCACCTGGAAAGCGAGACCTTCCTGGCCGGTCGGCCCATCGTGCACGGCTGGATGTCCAGCCGCTTCGGCCGCCGCGCCGACCCCTTCACCGGCAAGCTGGCCTGGCACGGTGGCGTGGACTTCGCCGGCAAGGACGGGTCCGATGTGGTGGCCACCGCCGCCGGCGTGGTCACCTTCGCCGGCGAGCGCACCGGTTACGGCAAACTGGTGGAGATCAACCACGGCAACGGCATCAGCACCCGCTATGGCCACGCCAAGGAAGTGAGCGTGAAGGTGGGCGATATCGTGCGCACCGGCGACGTGGTCGCCCTGATGGGCTCCACCGGCCGCTCCACCGGCCCCCACGTGCATTACGAAGTGCTCAAGGATGGCCGCCAGGTCAATCCGCACCCCTATATCTACCGCGCCCGCCGCTAAAACCCCACAGTAGGAGCGGCCGCTCGGCCGCGATCGCGGCCGAATGGCCGCTCCTACCGCTTGAAACTCTGCCCCCCGCACCTTATCTCCCTGGTCTATTGTGTTTAGAATGGCTTCTTTTCGCCCTACCCATTGATATAAGAACGGACGTTTCATGCTGGCTACCATCGTCAAGACAGTCTTCGGGACCAAGAACGACCGCGAGCTCAAGCGGATCCGCCGTGTGGTGTCGGCGGTCAACGCCCGCGCCGACGAGATCGCGCAACTGGACGACGCGGCGCTGCAGGCCAAAACCGCCGAACTGAAAGCCGCCCACGCCGAAGGCAAGACCCTGGATGAGCTGCTGCCGGAAGCGTTCGCGGTGTGTCGCGAGGCCGCCACCCGGGTGATGGGCATGCGCCATTTCGATGTGCAGCTGATGGGGGGCATCGCGCTGCACGAGGGCCGCATCGCGGAGATGCGCACCGGTGAAGGTAAAACCCTGACCGCCACCCTGCCCACCTACCTGAACGCGCTCACCGGCAGCGGCGTGCACGTGGTCACGGTGAACGATTACCTGGCCGAGCGGGACGCCAACTGGATGCGCCCGCTGTACGAATTCCTGGGCCTGAGCGTGGGGGTGATCTTCTCCCAGCAGCCCCAGGAACAGAAACGCGAAGCCTACGGCTGCGACGTGACCTACGGCACCAACAACGAATTCGGTTTCGATTACCTGCGCGACAACATGGCGTTCCGTCTGGAAGACCGGGTGCAGCGCCCGCTCTACTACGCCATCGTCGACGAGGTGGACTCGATCCTGATCGACGAAGCGCGCACGCCGCTGATTATTTCCGGCCCGGCGGCGGACTCCTCCGAGTTGTACAAGCAGATGAACGTGCTGATTCCCCGGCTCAAGGCGCAGACCGAGGAAGACGAAGGCGACTATTTCATCGATGAGAAACAGCGCCAGGTGGAGCTCACCGAGGAAGGCCACCAGCTGATCGAGTCGCTGCTGGTGGAAAACAATATCCTGGAGGAGGGCGAAAGCCTCTACGCCGCCCATAATCTGACCCTGCTGCACCACGTGCACGCCGCGCTCAAGGCCCATGCGCTGTTCCACAAGGATCGTGAATACGTGGTGCAGAACGGTCAGATCGTGATCGTCGACGAGCACACCGGCCGCACCATGCCCGGCCGCCGCTGGTCCGAGGGCATCCACCAGGCGGTGGAAGCCAAGGAAGGGGTGCGCATTCAGCAGGAAAACCAGACCCTGGCCTCCACCACCTTCCAGAACTACTTCCGTCTCTACGAGAAGCTGGCCGGCATGACCGGTACCGCCGACACCGAGGCGGTGGAATTCCGCCAGATCTACGGCATGGACGTGGTGGTGATTCCCACCAACCGGCCGATGGTCCGTAAGGACGCCAATGATCTGGTCTACCTGACCCTGCAGGAAAAATTCGACGCCATCGTGGAAGCGGTGCGTGACTGCGTGGAGCGGGGCGCGCCGGTGCTGGTGGGCACCGCCACCATCGAGGCCTCCGAGTACCTGGCCCAGCGGCTCACCGAGGAAAAGATCAAGCACCAGGTGCTCAACGCCAAGCAGCACCAGCGCGAGGCGCAGGTGATCGCCCAGGCCGGCCGGCCGGGCACCGTGACCATCGCCACCAACATGGCCGGTCGCGGTACCGACATCATGCTCGGCGGCAACGCCGAGGAAGAAATCAAGCACATGGATGAGCCCTCCGAGGAGCTGGCGGAAAAGATCCGCTCCGAATGGGAGGAGAACCACAAGACGGTGCTGGAGGCCGGCGGCCTGCACATCATCGGCACCGAGCGCCACGAATCCCGCCGCATCGACAACCAGCTGCGTGGCCGCGCCGGCCGCCAGGGCGACCCGGGCTACACCCGCTTCTTCCTGTCCATGGAAGACGACCTGATGCGCATCTTCGCGTCCGACCGGGTGCGCAACATGATGCGCTCACTGGGCCTGAAGGACGGTGAAGCCATCGAGCACCGCTGGGTGACCCGCGCCATCGAGAACGCCCAGCGCAAGGTGGAAGCCCGCAACTTCGACATCCGCAAGAACCTGCTGGAATACGACAACGTGGCCAACGACCAGCGCAAGGTGGTCTACAGCCAGCGTGAGCAGATTCTGGAAAGCGAGGACCTGGCGTCCTCGGTGGAAAGCATCCGCCGGGACGTGGTGCCGGAAGTGGTGCACAACCATATGCCGCCGGGCTCCGTGGAAGACCAGTGGGACGCGGAGGGCCTGGAAAAGACCCTGTACGCCGAGTACGGCTGCGACGTGCCGATCCAGCGCTGGCTGGAAGAGGACAAGGGCCTGCACATCGAGGGCATCACCGAGCGCGTCATTGAGCAGCTGGAAGCCCAGTACGAGCGCAAGCGCGCGGACATCGGCCCGGACACCCTGCGCCAGATCGAGAAGCACCTGATGCTGCAGATCCTCGACCGGCACTGGAAGGAGCATCTGGCCAGCATGGACCACCTGCGGCAGGGCATTCACCTGCGCGGTTACGCGCAGAAGAACCCCAAGCAGGAGTACAAGAAGGAAGCCTTCGAGCTGTTCCAGACCATGCTCAACCAGATTCAGCATGAGCTGATCCGGGTGGTGCACAGCTTCGAGGTGCGTCGCGACGACGAGGTGGAGCGTCTGGAAGCGCAGCGCCGCGAGGAAGCCCGTGAGCAGGCGGAAAAAATGAACGCCCGCCAGGAGCAGCTGGCGGCGCCGAGCGCCGACGGCGCCGCGCCGGCGGCCGCCCCGGAGGGCGAGGACACACCGCGCACGGTGGTGCGCGAAGGCCGCAAGATCGGCCGCAACGAGCCCTGTCCCTGCGGCTCCGGCAAGAAGTACAAGCACTGCCACGGCAAGCTGGAATCCTGATATGACACAGACGCAATGGTTCCCGGTGGCCGGCGTCAAGCTGGCCGCCATTGAAGCGGGCATCAAGAAGGCCAATCGCAAGGACCTGGTGGTGATCGAGCTGGCCGAGGGCGGGCGCGCCGCCGGCGTGTTCACCACCAACCGCTTTCAGGCGGCGCCGGTGCAGGTGGCGCGGCGCAATCTTCAGCAGAGCGCGCCCCGCTATCTGATGATCAACACCGGCTACGCCAACGCCGGCACCGGGGACAAGGGCTTCGCCTATTGCGAGGAAACCTGCCTGTTATTGTCCGAGCTGGCCCATTGCGCGCCCTCGGAAGTGCTGCCGTTCTCCACCGGCGTGATCGGCCAGACCTTCCCCATGAAGCCCTTCGAGGAAGGGCTGCCGCGGGCCCTGGAAGGTCTGGATGAGCACGGTTGGGGCCGCGCCGCGGAAGGCATCATGACCACCGACACGGTGCCGAAAGTGGCCAGCCGCCGGGTCGAGCTGGACGGTAAAACCGTGACCATCACCGGCATGGCCAAGGGCGCCGGCATGATCAAGCCGAACATGGCCACCATGCTCGGCTTTATCGCCACCGACGCCGGCGTGGCGCAGCCGCTGCTGGACCAGTGGGTGAAGCGGCTGGCGGACGCCTCGTTCAACCGCATCACCGTGGACGGCGATACCTCCACCAACGACGCCTGCCTGCTGATCGCCTCCGGCCGTGCCGGGGTGACCATCGACGACGGCGATTCCCGGCCGGCGGCGCTGCTCTACGAGGCCCTGGAAGCGGTGTTCGTGGAGCTGGCCCAGGCGCTGATCCGCGACGCCGAGGGCGCCAGCAAGTTCGTCTCCATCGAGGTGGCCGGCGCGCGCAGCGACCGGGATGCCCAGATCGTGGCGGAAACCATCGGCCATTCGCCGCTGGTGAAGACCGCGCTGTTCGCCTCCGACCCCAACTGGGGCCGGATTCTGGCCGCCGTGGGCCGGGCACCCATCGACACTCTGGACGTGGAGAAAGTGGCGGTGTGGCTGGACGACGTGCAGATCGTCGCCGAAGGCGGCGTGGCGGACAGCTACACGGAAGAGCAGGGCGCGCGGGTGATGGCCCGCCCGGACATCACCATCCGCGTGGACCTGGGTGCCGGCGAAGGCCGTGGCCAGGTCTGGACCTGCGACTTCAGCTACGATTACGTGAAAATCAACGCCGAATACCGCACCTGATCCGATGCCCGCCGCGCCGCTGCCTGAAATCGTCGTCGTCGCCGGCATCATTCCGGACGGCGACGACCGCCTCTGCCTGAGCCGCCGTCCGGCGCACAAGCATCAGGGCGGCCTGTGGGAGTTTCCCGGTGGCAAGGTGGAATCCGGTGAGCCGCTGGAGCGGGCCCTGGCCCGGGAGCTCCATGAGGAACTGGGCCTGGACGATGTGCAATCCCGCCCGTTTCTGACCGTGCGCCACCGCTACCCGGACCTGCACGTCACCCTGCATTTCCGCGAAGTCACCGCCTTTGCTGGCGAGCCCCATGGCCGCGAGGGCCAGCCGGTGGAGTGGGTGCCGCGTACGGAACTCTCCGCCCGCGCCTTTCCGGCCGCCAACCGGCCGGTGGCGGTGGCCCTGCAACTGCCGCCGGAGTGGGTGATTCCCCCCGAAACACTGGACCAGGCCGAGGTGATCGCCGGACTGGCGCGGCTGGACCCGGCTCGTCAGGGCGTCTATCTGCGCGGCTGGAGCGGCCATCCGGCGGTGGCCGCCGCCTGTCGGGACCGGGGCCTGCGTTTCTGGATTCGCGATGACGCCGCCACGGCCCGCCGGGAAGGGGCGTTCGGGCTGCATCTCAGCGGCCAGGGGCTGGCGCGGGCGGAACGGGACGGGGTGCCGGCCTTCGACGGCCTGCTGTCGGTGGCCTGCCACGACGCCGCGCAAATCGAGCGGGCGATGGCGCTGGGCGCCGACATGGCCACTCTGTCGCCGGTGCGTGCCACGCCCACCCATCCGGAGGCGTCGCCCCTGGGCTGGGACGGCTTCGCCGATCTGATCGCGGGCAACCCGCTGGTGTTCTACGCGCTCGGTGGTGTCACCCCGGACGATCTGGCCACTGCCCGGGGCCACGGCGCCTACGGGGTCGCCGGTATTCGCGGCTTCTGGCGCGGCTGAAGCGCAACGCCGCGGTTCAGCTCAGATCGTCCAGATCGTCCGTCGGCGCGTCCGGGTCCCCGGCAATGCTGTGCCGCTCCGAGGCCCAATCCCCCAGATCAATCAGCTTGCAGCGTTCACTGCAGAACGGCCGCCAGGGGTTGTCGTCCCAGCGCGTGGGCTTCTTGCATTGCGGGCAAGGGTAGATGCGAGTGGGTTTATCCGCCATGTCGTTCCGCGAGTGTCAGATAGGTTTGGTGCAGCGCTTCCAGTCGCTCGTGGAGCAGTGCCAGGGGGCCGTGATTTTCCACCACGTCGTGGGCCAGGGCGCGGCGCCGCTCGCGCTGCATCTGCGCTTTCATGATCGCCGCGACCTGGGTGTCCGGCACCTGATCGCGGGCCACGGTGCGGGCCACCTGCACCTCCGGCGGCACATCAATCACCAGAATCCGATGCACCATGTCCTTCTGGCTGCCTTCCAGCAGCAGCGGCGACACCAGCACGGTATAGGGGGTGGTGCTGGTACGGATCTGGCGACGCAGTTCCTCGCCGATGGCGGGGTGGGTGATGGCCTCCAGATCGCGGCGCGCGGCCTCGTCGCTGAACACGATGTCACGCAGGGCACGCCGGTTCAAGGTGCCGTCGGTTTGCAGCACCGGCTCGCCGAACCGGTCGACGATGGCGTCCAGCGCCGGCTGCCCCGGCTCCACCACCCGGCGCGACGCCAGGTCCGCGTCCACCACGGCGATGCCGCGGCCGGCCAGATAATCGGTGGCGGCGGTCTTGCCGCTGCCGATGCCGCCGGTCAGGCCCACTACGAACATAAGCGCTCCTTGGAAAGCGGAAGACGATACAGCAAGCAGGATACAGGATGAAGAGGGCGGGTCGGCCAAGACGCCGACCCGCCGTTAACCGAGGTTGAACAGCCCGAGATAGCCGCTCACGATTTGCTCGCCCCACAGCAGGGCGATCCAGCCGGCGATGGCCAGATAGGGACCGAAGGGGATGCCCTGGCCCCGTTTGACGGCGCCGGTGGCCATCATGACCAGCGCGAACATCAGCCCCACCACCGACGACAGCAGGATCACCAGGGGCAGATACTGCCAGCCCAGCCAGGCGCCCAGGGCGGTGAGCAGTTTGAAGTCGCCGTAGCCCATGCCTTCCTTGCCGGTCAGCAGCTTGAACACCCAGTACAGGCTCCACAGCGACAGGTAGCCGGCCATGGCGCCGACCACCGCGTCCGCCAGGGTCACCGGCGCAACGCCGAGCAGCGCGGCCAGCAGGCCCGCCCACAGCAGCGGATAGGTAAGATCGTCGGGCAGCAGGGTGGTGTCCAGGTCGATCACCGCCAGGGCCAGCAGCGTGAAGCTGGCGTACAGGGTGAACGGCAGCCAGATGCCGTAGCCGAACCGCCAGGCGCACAGCCCCGCCACCAGGGCGGTGAGCAGCTCGATGACCGGGTAACGCTTGCTGATGGCGGTCCCGCACTGGCTGCATCGGCCTTTCAGTGCCAGCCAGCTAACCACCGGAATGTTCTCGTGCCAGCGGATGCCGTGACCGCAATGCGGGCAGCGTGAGCGCGGTACCACCAGATTGAACACCGGCTCTTCTTCGGCGGGCTGACCCAGCAGTTCCCGGGCCTCCCGGCGCCAGCCGGCTTCCATCATTTTCGGGACCCGGTGGATCACCACATTCAGAAAACTGCCCACCAGCAGACCGAACAGGGCGGTGACGACGATCAGGACGACCGGGTTGGCGGCAAGGTACTGCAAAGGCGTCACGCGTTATACCACCTGGCCGAGTTGGAAGATGGGCAGGTACATGGCGATGATCAGGCCGCCGATCAGCACGCCCAGCACCGCCATGATCAGCGGTTCCAGCATGCTGGTCAGGCCGTCCACCATGTTGTCCACCTCGTCCTCGTAATAGGTGGCCACCTTGGCGAGCATGGCGTCCAGGGAACCGGACTCCTCGCCGATGGCGGTCATCTGCAGGGCCATGGCCGGGAACACCCCGGTGGAGCGCATGGCGAACTGCAGCTGCTGGCCGGTGGCCACGTCCTCCTTCACCTGCAGCACCGCCTTGCGGTAGACCACGTTGCCGGTGGCGCCGGCGCAGGCGTCCAGGGCCTCGATCAACGGCACCCCGGCGGCGAAGGTGGTGGACAGGGTGCGGGCGAAGCGGGCCACCGTGGCCTTATGGGTGATCGGGCCGATGATCGGCAGCCGGAGCAGCAGGCGGTCCACCGCGTCGTGGAAGGCCTTGGAGCGCTTGCGGCCTTCCACGAACCCGAAGATCAGCCCGGCGGTAATAAAAAGAATGAGCAGAAAATTGGCCTGCAGCCCTTCGGATATCCCGATTACGAATTGCGTAAAGGCGGGCAGCTCGGCGCCGAAGCCCTCGAACAACTCCTGAAAGGTCGGCACCACTTTAACCAGCAGAATACCGGTCACGATCACGGCTACGCAGATTACGGCGATGGGGTATTTCACCGCCTTTTTGATCTTGGCCTTCAGGGCCTCGGTTTTCTCTTTATAGAGCGCCACCCGATCCAGCATGGTCTCCAGGGAGCCGGACGCCTCGCCGGACTCGATCAGGCTGCAGTACAGATCGTCGAACAGGCGCGGGTGCTGGCGCAGGGCGCCGGCGAAGTTGTTACCGCCTTCCACGTCCACCTTGAGCTTCATCACCACATCGCGCATGGACGGATTGTCCAACCCGTCGGCGACGATTTCGAAAGCCTGCACCAGGGGCACGCCGGCTTTCATCATGGTGGCCATCTGGCGGGTGAACAGGGCGATATCGAGGGGCTTGATCTTTTTCTTGCCCCCGAACAGGGATACCTCGCGCTTCTTGACCACCTTCCTGGCCTGAATACCCTGTTTGCGCAGTTCGGCGCGCACCAGCGCCGGCCCCTTGCCGGACACTTCCCCCTTTACCCGTGAACCCTTGCGGTCGATCCCTTCATAAACGAAGGTGGCCGTCTTTTCCTGTGCTGCGGTTTTTGCCATAAATGTTGCCCCTGCCCCCGATTAATGGCCGCTGGTCACGCGGCTCACCTCCTCGAGGCTGGTGACGCCGTGCATGACCTTGATCAGGCCGGAACGATACAGATCGTTGAACCCTTCCTGGCGGCATTGATCGCCAATCTGGATGGAATTGCCTTCTTCCATGATGATGCGGCTGATGCCGTCGGTTATGCGGACGACTTCGTAGATCCCCACTCGCCCCTTGTAGCCCCCTCTGCATTTATCGCAACCCTCGCCGTGGGGGGCGTAAACAGTAAAGCCGGTTTCCAGGTCGGCGTCCGTGAAACCCATCTCAAGCAGGGATTGCCTGGGCACCGCTACCGGTTCCTTGCAGTGCTCGCAGAGCCGGCGTGCCAGCCGCTGGGCGATGATCAGAATCACCGAGGTGGCGATATTGAACGACGGCACGCCCATATTGCGCAGACGCGTCAGGGTTTCCGGGGCGCTGTTGGTGTGCAGGGTGGAGAGCACCAGGTGACCGGTCTGCGCCGCCTTGACCGCGATTTCCGCGGTTTCCAGATCGCGGATCTCGCCCACCAGCACCACGTCCGGATCCTGCCGCAGAAAGGCGCGCAGGGCGGAGGAGAAATCCAGCCCCTGCTTGGGGTTCACATTGACCTGGTTGACGCCCTCCAGGTTGATTTCCACCGGATCCTCGGCGGTGGAAATATTGCGCTCCGGCGTATTGAGAATGTTCACGCCGGTATACAGCGATACGGTTTTCCCGGACCCGGTGGGGCCGGTGACCAGGATCATGCCCTGCGGTTTTTGCAGGGCGTCCATATACATCTGCTTCTGCTCCGGCTCGTAGCCGAGGGCGTCGATGCCCATCTTGGCGCTTTCCGGATCCAGGATCCGCAGCACGATTTTCTCGCCGAACAGGGTGGGGCAGGTGTTGACCCGGAAGTCGATGGCCCGGGTCTTGGAAATCTTCAGTTTGATGCGCCCGTCCTGGGGCACGCGGCGCTCGGAAATATCCAGGCGCGCCATCACCTTGAGGCGGGCGGCCAGCTTGCTGGCGATGTTCACCGGCGGCTTGGACACGGTCTGTAGAATACCGTCCTGGCGAAAACGCACCCGGTAATTTTTTTCGTAGGGCTCGAAATGCAGATCCGAGGCGCCGCCCTTGATGGCGTCCAGCAGCAGTTTGTTGACGAAGCGCACGATGGGCGCGTCGTCGGCGCCGGCGGTGTCGTCGCCGCCGGCCTGGGCCGGGGCCGCATCGGCGGTTTCCAGATTATCCAGATCGTCGTCCAGATTCTCGAACGCCTTGCCTTCCTGCTCCGACTCCACCTGATCGATCCAGCGACGCAGCTTGTCGTCCTCGACGATCACCGTCTCCACGTTGAGGCCGGTGTTGAAGCGGATCTCTTCCAGGGCGGGCAGGTTGGTGGGGTCGGACACCGCCACGAACAGCCGGCTGCCACGGCGCATCAGCGGCAGGATGGTGTGCTTGGTGACCAGTCGCGGATCGACGATGTCCTTGATGATGCTGTCGCGGGCGAACGCGTTCAGATCCACCAGTGGATCGCCGAACTCCTCCGCCGCCGAGCGGGCCACCACCAGTGCCCCCACCTTGCCGGTGGCCACCAGATGATGGACCAGTGGTGTTCTGGCCTCGCGGGCTTCCACCGTGGCGCTCTGGGCCGCCTCCATGGACAGGTGGCCTTCCTTTACCAAACGGCGGGCGAGGCCGCTCAGGGACGATACGGAACTATTCATGGGCCATGGCCGGTTTGATCGGTCTGGTTATGGGAAAAAGGTCTTACCCCGGCAAGAGATTGGCAGCCTTGCCGGGTGCTGTAAAGAGTGTGTAATCAGACATTTGGCGAACAGAGCTGCGACGCCGCCTGAAGCTGACACGGAGGGTCAAGGTGGCTGACAAAGTGCGTCACCCGGTGACAAAAAAAGGCATCCCGGCGGGGCGTTTCCGGCCCGCGACGCCGGACAAACCGGGCGTGAAGGAGTTGGCCCAATAGCTGCATAAGGGAGGTGCAGGCGCTCGCCTCGGGGGTGAGCACACATAAAAAGTTTCCAGTGTGGAGAGACTGTTATGAAACAAGTGCAAAAGGGTTTTACGCTGATCGAACTGATGATCGTGGTGGCGATCATCGGCATTCTGGCGGCTGTGGCGCTGCCCGCCTACCAGGACTACACCACCCGAGCGAAAATCAGCGAGTGCGTCACCGCTATTGCTGCTTGTAAAACTTCCGTTACGGAATACTACTCCTCTCAAGGTAGTTTCCCGGCCGACGCCGATGCGGCTGGTTGCAGCAGTAATGAAACGCAGTACTGTGGCGAGCCGTCTGTTGAAGACGGGGAAGTAACCGTACAGGTCAAAACCGCAGCAGGTGTGGACCAAGCCTGTGACTTGGTGTTGACCCCTAATGAAGATGCTAACAACAGCTTCATTGAGTCCTGGTCAGGTTCTACCGCGTGTGATACCAAATATGTGCCGGCTAACTTCCGCTCATAATATGTCTTGAAGAAAAGGGCGCCTTTCAGGCGCCTTTTTTTTGGAACTCTTATGCGTATAATTTTCCTTCTGATTTTATTGTCGGTTTCCGGTCTGTGTATGGCCGATGAGGAAAAAATTCGAGCTTCAATGCTCCATGCCGATTTGGGGGCTAGAATCGAATTTATAGAACCCAGCCCTATGGCAGGCCTGTACACAGTGGCCCTCGAGGGCGGACGAGTCCTTTATGCGAGCGCTGACGGGCGTTTTTTTATCCAGGGCCGGCTCTATCAAGCTGCCGATGGCAAGACAATAAATCTTACGGACCAGCAGGAGCGCGAAGGTATTGCACGGACCATTGCCAACCTCGATGAGTCCGAAATGATCGTTTTCCCCTCCGATGATGAAAAAGCCGTGGTCACCGTCTTCACGGACACCACCTGTCCGTTCTGTCACAAGCTTCATGAAGAAATCGAGGATATCAACGAAGCAGGTATCACGATCCGCTATCTGGCCTATCCCAGGCAAGGCCTGAAGTCCGACGCCTATGAAAACATGGTATCGGTCTGGTGCTCCGAGGATCGTCGTAAGGCCTTCTCCGACGCCATCGATAATGATCGAATTAAAGCTTCGTCCTGCGATAACCCAGTCAAAAAGCACTATCTGTTGGGGCAGCAGATAGGACTTCAGGGTACGCCGACACTGATCTTTCAGGATGGCTTGGTGGTGAGCGGTTATCGACCAGCGGAAACCATCAGAAAGATGGCTGAATCGATAAAGAGCAAAGCGGAATAGGTTTGAGCGGCGCCCTGCTCTCGAGATGGAAGAGCGCGACGCTTTTGATGAGCGTCGCGGCGGCCTTGCTGATAATGCTTCAGCCCTGGTTCCGCCCGGCAGCGCTCCAGGCGTTTGATTTCCAGCGATGGGTAGAGGTGATCTGCCTCATTGCTCTGTGTGTTCTTTCCTCGCCTTACGCGCTGGTGCGTTCGCGGCAAACACCACTAATTTTTTTGCTTCTTCTCATCTCGATGACTCTGGCGATACTGTCCGCGTGGATTGCCTACGGCGCCAGCTTCTTATCGATTTCGGTGTTCAGGGCTTTTTTGTACGCTATCGCAATGGTCGGGCTTATCGGCGCATGGTCGCAGAGTCCCGTTCTCGTGCGAAGGGTTTTCTCCGGGAGCATTCTGATCTCGATCGCCCTCTATCTGACTTATACGATGCTCGGCGCTGCGGCGCTGGTGATGTCGGGCGTGTTCGACAGAACGTTTCTGGTCTCCGGGTTCTCTAACGTCAATCATGCCGCCGGCTTTCTGCTGGTTACTCTGCTTATCCTGCCGGGCCTGGCAGCCTCCTTTGACCGGACGCGGGTGGTGCAGTTGCTGATCTATGTGCTTTCACCGATAACTGCCTTCTTCTTGCTGGTCATCGGTTCGCGTGGTGCGATGCTGGCAGGGCTGTTTGTGGCGGGTGTATTGTGCTTGTTTCGTCACCAGAGGGAGGTCGGTCTTTATCTTCGGTGGTTATTGTTCACGATTGCGACCGGAATAATCCTTTATATTTTTTTCAGGATTATCTTGGTCCTGACGGGTGTCGACGTCTTCCGAAGTAGCAAAGCGTTGGTGAGCGACAGTGGCCGCCTTGAGCTTTACCTGAGGGCCTGGGAAGGCGCCTTGGCGTCCCCCTGGCTGGGGCATGGCCCATTAAGTTACGCGGCTATTCCTGGTGTCGTGCTCGGGCACGCCCACAATGTGCTGCTGACTGCATTGTACGAGGATGGTTTTCCATGTGTCTTGCTTTTATCGGGGCTGGTGGGCTATGTCGTTTGGGTACTATGGAAAGGCAGGCTACGAATCATCAACAGCCCTGCGGCGATTTCGGGCGTTTCGGTATTGATGGCGTTCACCGTACACAGCCAATTTAGTGGTTTGCCGATGATTCCGACCACGATGTTAATCGTTACAGTTGCGTTGGCTTTCGTGGCTTCCGCCTGGCCCTCCCGGACACCAAGCCTTTCCCGCACTGGGACCCTGGCGGGCGGATTGGTCGGCTTGATGCTTGGAGGGTGCTACCTGCTGATGGCAATCAGTTACTGGCAAGCCATCGATGGCACCGTGCATCAAAAACCGAGATTTTGGCTGCAAGGTGGCACCGAAACCTGGGTAGAGTCGAGCGGCATTCAATTCAAAACCCGATAGCCCCGCCCGCGCATACAATTCTTCAGCACCTGCTGCTTCTCCTGCTGAGCGCCGCCGGCCTTGCTGGCGCCGCCCACCACCGCGCCACCGCCGGCCATGGTGGCGGCGGTGCCGGAGTTGCCGAAGATGGCGCCGAGCAGGCCGCCGATCACGGCGCCGCCGACGGCGCCTTCGGCGGCGTCACGGCCGGTGCCGACCTGGTCGGCGGTGGCCTGGCAGTCGGCCAGATCCTGCTGGTATTGCGCTTCGTCCACGTTCTGTTTGTCGACGATGACGCGGTCGGTGGAGGCGCAGGCGCTGAGCAGCAGGGTGCCGAGGGTCAGCGCGGCGAGTGTGCGGGGAAACGGGGGGCGCATAGTGGGCTCCTTGGCGCGAGGCCGGCCTGGGTCAGGCCTTCATCATAGGAGTTCGCCCGCCGGGCGGCCAGCGGGCAGGGGCGTGGTTTAACAGGGTTTTAATTGAGCGATGAAACTCGCGGCCGGGTCAGTCGGGTTGCTGGAGTGCAATCCGCGCGAATTCCGCCAGATCATCCAGATGACGCTCGATGATGGCCACGACGATGGGCAGCTGCATCTTTTGATAATTGTGTACGGCGGTATTGCGGAAGCCCACCATCTTTCTGAGCACTTCGCCCAGCCTGTCCTCGATATAGGCGCTTTTGACCAACAGGTCGAACAGGTCTCCGGAGCTTTGTGGCACGCCCAGGCGATTCCGTTTCACCAAGTAGGCCGCCAGATCAATGGCGGCTTCGCAGGCGCGCTGGATGTTCAGAATCGCGGCGTCCTGCCGGGTGAAATCCTGCGAAAAATGCTGGCCGGCATTGCGGTACTCCTCTCGAGCCCGGTTGCAGCAATGCTCAATGGTGGCCGCCTTATTGACAATAACGTCATCGACCATAGACGGACCCCGTTTCCCGAATCCGTTCGATGATGGGGCGCCGGATGATTTCCCAGTCCCAGTATTCACGCTGGGCGGCGGAGACAAAAAGGTCGCCGGCGTGATCGGCCTGCCACAGTATCCGCCCTTTACTGACCACCTGATACTTCATAACCGTGCTGGCCTGTCTGAGGTCCACAAGGTCGACGGAGCGCCTGGCCTTGCCGGCCAGCGTTGAGGACAGCTCCCATAGCAGCAGGGGGTCAAGGGGGCGGTCGCCCAGAAGCGCGATATCCAGATCACTGTCCTCTCCGTCGGAGTGGTCCGCCGCGCTGCCAAACAAGAACACGGCGCGCAGATCTGTGAGGGTATCGCGGAGCAGCTTTACCAGCGCATCAAGATCATGGCCCATAAGGTTCGCCATCGGGAGGCAAGTCGAGATACCGATACTACCCGTCGGCGCCGACCCGTCAAAGTGGCGGGTCGACCAGCCGCAGCGACAGATCCACCGCCTGCACGTTCTTGGTCAGGGCGCCGGAAGACAGATACAGGTCCCGATTGCCGGGAAGGGCGCGGGCGTCCTCCAGGGTGCAGTTGCCGGACACCTCCAGGGCGCTTTGCGGGGCCAGGTCCACGGCCTCGGCGATCATCGCCGGGGTGAAGTTGTCGAGCATGATCTGGTCCGGTTCCAGGGTGGCGGCCTCGCGCAGCTCGTCCAGGTTTTCCACTTCCACGATGATCTTCTTGCCCGGGCCCTGTTCACGGGCCGCGCGGATGGCGGCGGTGATGGAGCCGCAGGCGGTGATGTGGTTTTCCTTGATCAGGAAGGCGTCGTACAGGCCCAGCCGGTGATTCTGGCAGCCGCCGCACAGTACCGCGTATTTCTGGGCGTCGCGCAGGCCCGGCAGGGTTTTGCGGGTGTCCAGGATGGTCACGCGGGTGCCGGCCACGGCGTCGGCATAGCGGCGCGCGGTGGTGGCGGTGGCCATCAGGGTCTGCAGGAAGTTCAAGGCGATGCGCTCGCCGGTGAGGATGCGCCGGGTGTTGCCGCGCAGGGTACAGAAGGTGGTGCCGGGTTCCAGCAGGTCGCCGTCGCGGGCGTGCCATTCCAGCGTGACGCCGCCCAGCTGACGGAACACTTCCTCGGCCCAGGCGCTGCCGCACAGCACCGCTTGTTCGCGGGTGAGGACGGTGGCGGTGGCGGTGCTGTCCTCGGGGATCAGGCCGGCGGTCAGGTCGCCGTCGCCCAGATCCTCCTCGATGGCGAAGGCCACGGTGCGTTGCAGATGGCGTCGGGCATACTCGGGCAGGGGACGACCCTCGCTGGGAAGCGGCGCGTCGGTGTGCGGGGTGCGTTTATTCATGGCGTTCGAAAAACTCTTTGCTCAGGCGCACCACCACGGGTGCCAGTAATAACAGGGCGATCAGGTTGGGTACCGCCATCAGGATGTTCATGATGTCGGCCAGGGCCCAGACCAGGTCCAGGCCCACGGTGGCCCCCACCGGCACCATCAGCACCCAGACCACACGGAACGGCATCACCGCCCGCTCGCCGAACAGATACTGGGTGCAGCGCTCGCTGTAGAGGCTCCAGCCGAGCAGGGTGGTGAAAGCGAACACCGCCAGACCGCACACCACCACCACGTCACCCAGGTCACCAAAGGTGGTGGCGAAGGCGGCAGTGGACAACGGCGCGCCTTTCTCGCCACTGGTCCAGACGCCGGAGGCGATGATGGCCAGGCCGGTGACGGAGCATACCACGATGGTATCGATAAAAGTGCCGAGCATGGCGATGCTGCCCTGGCGGGCCGGGTGGTCGGTGTTGGCGGAGGCGTGGGCGATGGGGGCGCTGCCCAGGCCCGCCTCGTTGGAAAAGATGCCCCGCGCCATGCCGAAGCGGATCGCCTCCTTGACCGCGGCACCGGCGAAGCCGCCGGCGGCGGCGGTGCCGGTGAAGGCGTCGTTGAAACACAGCGCCAGGGCGGCGGGCAGCTGGGCGGCGTGGTCGGCGAGCACGAACAGGCCGGCCAGCAGGTAGGCCAGGGCCATGAACGGCACGATAAAGGTGGCCACCCGGGCGATGCGCTTGACCCCGCCGAGCACCACCAGCGCCACCAGCACCGCCAGGGTCAGCCCGGTGGCCCAGGTGGGCACGCCGAAACTGTCGTTCAGACCATGGGCCACGGAATTGGCCTGCACGGTATTGCCGATGCCGAAGCCGGCGAACATACCAAAAAACGCGAAGATCAGCGCCAGCCAGGCCCAGTTGCGGCCCAGGCCGTTGCGGATGTAATACATGGGCCCGCCCACGTACTGGCCGCGCTGGTCCTTCTCGCGGTAGTGCACCGCCAGCACCGCCTCCGCGTATTTGGTGGCCATGCCCACCAGGGCGATCAACCACATCCACACCAGGGCGCCCGGGCCGCCGGAATGGATGGCGGTGGCCACCCCGACGATATTGCCGGTGCCGATGGTGGCCGAGAGAGAGGTGGCCAGGGCGGCGCCGGCGGCGATGGTGCCCTCACCGGTGGACGGCGCGAACACCTGCCGGAAACCGAACGCCAGCCGCCGCAGGGGCAGGAACGCCAGGCGCAGGGTGAGGTACAGCCCGGTGCCGGCGATCAGGATCAGCGCCGGCCAGCCCCACAGCACTTCACTGATGGCCTTGAGGGTGGTGATAAGCTCGCTCATTGTGGACTTTCCCCGATGCGGTTGAGCATTATTGTTGGCGGTTCCCGAGCACAACCCGAGCACAAAGAGTAGGTAAAACCGCCGCCGGGTGAAAGCGGCGGCGTGCCGCTCACCCCAAAGGCTCAAGCTGCAAACTGGTTCAAAATACCGATGCGCCCGCCGTGATAGCGTGTTACCTGTGTGAGGCAACCATGAGCAAACGGCGAGCGATGAGTTCGATGACGCAACTCGTTGCGCTCGACCGCTGCTCTTCGACCCCATTCCGACCATCGCCCGGCGCGAAGGAAGACGAATTCCCATGGCCAAGGTAACGCGATTAACACCGATCGAGGGCGGCCGGCGAGCCGGTCAGGAGCGGCGGGAGCAGGTGCTGCCGCGCCCCCTGGAGGCGGTGCGTGACCACGTGCTGGAACGCTGCGGCGTGATGCTGTCCGATATGCTCGACGGCGCCGACGACACCCTGTTTGATCTGGCCGACAAGGAAACCGACCGCGAGCGGGACCGCTACTTCGACGCCATGCGCGAACTGCGCATCCAGCGGGCGGGCATCGAAGCCGGCTTCCGCCGGGCGTTGCAGCGGGTGTTTCAGGACACCGGCCGGGACCCGGACACCGGCCCCCGCGTCAGCGACCGGGTGGATGTGGAAAACCTCTCCCTGGTGCAACACGACGAACTGGAAATCTCGGTGGCCCTGGACAATCTGGGTCGCCGCGCCCGCGGCGGCTGCGAGGAGGCTCTGGGTGCCTTCCGGCACCGGCTGGAGTACCTGTTCGAGGGCCAGCGGCGCATCACCGAGAAGAACAACCCCCTGGAGCCGCGTAACCTGGCCGCCTGCTTTACCGAGGGGCTGGAACGCCTGGCCCTGGACATCCGCGCCCGCCTGATCGTGCTCAAACTGTTCGAGCGGGTGGTGATGGACGAGGCCTGTGCCCTGGTGGGCGAATCCAACCGCCTGCTGGCCGACGCCGGCGTGCTGCCCGCCATGAAGGAAGCGCCGCTGCCCACCGGTGGCCGCGCGCCGTCCTCCGGTGCCACGCCGGCCCGCCGTCAGGCGCCCGCCACCGATGATGCGGCCCCCGCTCCGCCGGCCGCCGGCGCGGCGCCCGGCAATGACCAGATGTTCGGCCTGCTGCAGGAGTTGCTCACCACCCTGCGCGGGTTCGGCGCGTCCGCCACCACCCCCCCGACCGCGCCCCCGGCCGCGCCGCCGCCGGCCTCCGGCATGGCGGTGCTGCACAACGGCCAGCCCTACTTCAACGGCGCGCCGCTGGCCGGCGACGCCCGGGTGGAGGCGGTCAGCAGCCAGGATCTGTTCGCGCTGCTCACCCGTTTGCAGCGTCTGGAGCAGGCGCTGGAAGGGCCGGCCCTGGCCGAGCGCAACCTCAAGGAAGAACTCAGCGAGCTGCTCGACAGCGAGCACGGCGAGGCGATCCACGCCCTGGAGCAGGCCGATGACGATGTCATCAATCTGGTCTCCATGCTGTTTGATTTCATCCTCGACGATGAGGGCCTGCCGGCGGAAATCAAAGCGCTGATCGGCCGCCTGCAGATTCCCTTGTTGAAGGTGGCGATCGTCGACAAGACCTTCTTCAGTAATGACGAACACGACGCCCGGCTGCTGCTCAATACCCTGGCCCGGGCGGGCAGTCAGTGGGACCCGCAACAGGGCCGTGACGATGAACTCTACCGCCGCATCGACCGGGCGGTGCACGCCATCATCGACGATTACGACGAGGACGCGGGCCTGTTCCGCGACCTGCTCGACGATTTCGACGCCTATTTCCGCGCCCAGCACGACCGCGCCGAGCGCGTCGCCGAGCGCGTCCGCGAGGTGGAAGAGGGCAAGGCCCGCGCCGAGCAGGCGGGCGAGGCGGTGGGCGCCCTGATCGATGGCCGGCTGGCCGGTCGGTCGGTGCCGGACGTGGTGGTGCGGTTGCTGCGCCAGGGCTGGCAGCAGGTGCTGTACCTGACCTGGCTGCGGGCCGGGCCGGACAGCGACGCCTGGCGCCGCCAGGCCAAGGTGGTGGACGCGCTGGTCTGGAGCGTGCTGCCGCACCGCGATCAGGCCGAGCTGCAACGGCTCCGGGACCTGGCCCCGAAACTGCGCCGGGCGGTACAGCACGGGCTGGCCGGCATCGAATACGACGCGGCGGAGACCGACGCCCTGCTGGACGAACTGGCGGGCGTCCACGCGGCCCTGCTGGAAGGGCTGGAAACCGCCCGGGTCACCGTGCCCAGGGTGGAGGCGTCCAAGGTGGCGGAGACCGCGCCGGAGTATGAACCGGAACCGGCGCTGCCCGACGACCACGAGCAGGTGCGCCGGGCACGGGCGCTGCGCGCCGGCCAGTGGGCGGAATTCGACGACCCGGAAGGTGCCCGGCGCGCCAAGCTGGCGGCCAATATTCGCGACGGCGCCAAGCTGGTATTCATCAACCGCCGGGGCATCAAGGTGGGCGAGTACGACGCGGCCGGACTGGGGGCGGCCCTGGAGCGCGGCGAGGTGCGTCTGATCGAGGAGGGCGCTCTGTTCGACCGGGCTCTGGAGGCGGTGATCGGCGACCTGCGCCGCCGCCACGAGGGCGTTGAAAGTTAAAGCCCCGCCGCCCTGTCCCCGCTTGCAGCTTGCAGCTTGCCGCCCGAAACTACCCCCATGCTCACTCTCACCGACCACTGGATCGACCAGGCCCGCCGGGTGCCGTCGCCCAACTTCAATGCGCGGCCGGACCCGGAGGATATCGCCCTGGTGGTGATCCACAACATCAGCCTGCCACCGGAGCGCTTCGGTGGCCCCTGGATCGAAGCGTTCTTCCAGAACCGCCTGGACCCGGACGCCGATCCCTATTTCCAGACCCTGCGCGACCTCAAGGTGTCGTCCCACTTCCTGATCCGCCGCGACGGCGAACTGGTGCAGTTCGTGGCCTGTGACCGGCGCGCCTGGCACGCTGGCGTGTCGCGCTGGCGTGGCCGCGACAACTGCAACGACTTTTCCCTCGGCATCGAACTGGAGGGCGCCGACCGGATTCCCTACCAGGACGCCCAGTACCGTTGCCTGAACGCCTTGCTGGACGTCTTGATCGCCCATTACCCCAGGCTGTCCCGCGACACCCTCACCGGCCACGAACACATCGCCCCGGGCCGCAAAACCGACCCGGGGCCGGCGTTCGACTGGACCCGTCTGCCGTCGCCCTGAGCGGCCCGGTGGCCGGGCGCCTGGACCGCGCCCGCCGGTGCCGTATGATGCGGGGAACGGTCCGTTCGGAGATCCGCGACAATGAAACTGTTGGTATTGCTGCTGGCGCTGGTGCTGCGCCGCCGGGACGGCGGCTGGCCGGTCTGGCTGGCCCGCGAAGATCGACACCGCCGCTTCCTGGTCGCCCTGGCGCCCGCCAGCGGCGTGCCAGGGTGGTGGCTGGCGGTGGCCTTGCCGGCCCTGCTGGCGGCGCTGCTGTTCGCCTGGTTCGACGGCCCGGTGGGCGCCCTGGCCACGCTGCTGCTGGGTACGCCCCTGCTGCTCTGGCTGATCGGCGTGGACAGTGAATTCCGGCACCTGGACAACCTGCTGGTGCGCGGTCGCATGAACGACCACGACGCCCTGGCGGCGGGCGCCGCCGAGGCCTTCGAGCAGCCCGCCGGCGCCTGCGACGGCGACTGGTTCGACGGCCTCTGCGGTCGGGTACTGGAGCGGGCGGCGCTGCTGTTCGCGGTGGTGTTCTGGCTCACCGTGCTGGGGTTCGGCGCCGCCGTGCTGCTGGTGCTCAACCGGGCCTGGCTGCGCCGCGATCCGGACGCCGGCGACTGGGCCCGCAGCCTGGACGCGGCCCTGTGCTGGATTCCGGCCCGGCTGACGGTGCTGGCGCTGGCCCTGGTGGGCCACTTCGGGGCGGTCATCGCCGCCGCCGCCGGGCGCCTGTGGCGGCTGGACGACGGCCGCGAACTGCTGGGCGCGGTGGCCGCCGCCGCGGTGGCGCGGGAAACCGAGGGCCGGGACCCCCCGTTCCAGCACGGCGTGGACCGGCTGGAGGCCCTGCAGGGCCTGTTATTACGGGCGCTGGCGGTGTGGCTGATCTTCGCCGCGCTGTGGGTTTTGCTGCCGGCCTGAGCCCGCCGGACGGCGTGGCGATCTTGTTGCAATTTCCGGTCCGGCGGTGCGTGGCCGGGCAGTCACGCAAACTGGTAGTATACCGAGACGGCCTATTTACCCAGGCCGTTTCCTTTCCTTGCCGGCGTGGTGATCCCGCGCCGGCCTTGGCAACGCGATAAAGGACGCACGCCCATGCAGAAAAGAAACTTTTTTGATGATGCCGACCCGGCGGAAACGCGGGAGTGGCTTGAGGCCCTGGAATCGGTGCTGGAGCGGGAGGGGCCGGAACGGGCCGTCTGGCTGCTGGAAACCCTCACCAACGAAGCCCAGGAACAGGGTGCCATCCGTGCCCACCTGAACACCCCTTACCTGAACACCATCGCGCCCAAGGACGAAGCGCCGATTCCCGGCGACATCTACATGGAACGCCGGATCCGCTCGCTGATCCGCTGGAACGCCCTGGCGATGGTGGCCAAGGCCAACATGGACGACGACGAACTGGGCGGCCACATCGCCAGCTTCGCGTCCTCGGCCACCCTGTACGACATCGGCTTCAGCCACTTCTTCCACGCTCCCCATGACGATAACCCCGGTGACCTGGTGTACTACCAGGGCCATTCGGCACCGGGCATCTACGCGCGGGCCTATCTGGAAGGCCGTGTCAGCGAAGACCAGATGGACAACTTCCGCCGGGAAGTGGACGGCAAGGGCCTGTCCTCCTACCCGCACCCCTGGCTGATGCCGGACTTCTGGCAATTCCCTACCGTATCCATGGGCCTCGGCCCGATCCAGGCCATCTATCAGGCCTACGTCATGAAGTACCTGCAGAACCGGGAGCTGATCCCGGATCGCAAGCGCAAGGTGTGGGCGTTTCTGGGCGACGGTGAAATGGACGAGCCGGAATCCCTGGGCGCGCTGTCCATGGCCGGCCGCGAGCAGCTCGACAATCTGGTGTTCGTGGTCAACTGCAACCTGCAGCGTCTGGACGGCCCGGTGCGCGGCAACGGCAAGATCATCCAGGAACTGGAAGGCCTGTTCCGGGGCGCCGGCTGGAACGTGATCAAGGTGGTCTGGGGCCGGCTCTGGGACCCACTGCTGGAGAAGGACACCGACGGCCTGCTGCGCCGCCGCATGGAAGAAGCGGTGGACGGCGAATACCAGGCCTACAAGAAAGAAGGCGGCGCCTACACCCGCGAGCATTTCTTCGGCAAATACCCGGAGCTGAAGAAAATGGTCGAGCACATGAGCGACGAGGACGTGTACCGCCTGAACCGGGGTGGCCATGATCCGTTCAAGGTGTACGCGGCCTACCACCAGGCGGTGAACAGCGACCGGCCCACGGTGATCCTGGCCAAGACCGTGAAGGGCTACGCCACCGGCGCCGGCGAGGCGGTCAACAAGGCCCACCAGATGAAGAAGATCGATCTGGACAGCCTCAAGGAATTCCGCGACCGCTTCGACATCCCGCTCGACGATGAGCAGCTCAAGGATCTGCCGTATTACCACCCGGGCGCCGACTCCCCGGAAATGCGCTACATGAACGAGCAGCGCGAGAAGCTGGGCGGCTACATGCCGGTGCGCCGGCGCGAGGCCAGCCAGCCGCTGACCATGCCCGGCCTGGACATCTTCCAGAACTTCCTGGAAGGCAGCGGTGACCGCGAACTGTCCACCACCATGGCGTTCGTGCGCATGCTCAGCGCGCTGATCAAGGACAAGAACATCGGCAAGCGGGTGGTGCCCATCGTCCCCGACGAGGCGCGCACCTTCGGCATGGAAGGCATGTTCCGCCAGCTCGGCATCTACTCTTCCAAGGGCCAGCAGTACCAGCCCGAGGACGCCGGGCAGATGATGTTCTACCGGGAAGACAAGAAGGGCCAGATCCTGGAGGAAGGCATCAACGAGGCCGGCGCCATGAGCGCCTGGATCGCCGCCGCCACCAGCTACAGCGTGCACGACTTCACGCTGATCCCGTTCTTTATCTACTACTCCATGTTCGGACCGCAGCGCACCGGCGACCTGTGGTGGGCGGCCGGCGACAGCCAGGCCCGTGGTTTCCTGCTGGGCGGTACCGCCGGGCGTACCACGCTCAACGGCGAGGGCCTGCAGCACCAGGACGGCCACAGCCATATCCTGACCAGCACCATCCCCAACTGCGTCAGCTACGATCCCACCTACGCCTACGAGCTGGCGGTGATCCTGCAGGACGGCCTGCGCCGCATGTATCAGGACCATGAGAATGTGTACTACTACCTCACCCTGATGAACGAGAACTACCAGCACGGCGCCATGCCGAAGGGCGCCGAGGAAGGCATCCGCAAGGGCATGTACCTGCTGCGCGAAGGCAAGGGCAAGAGCGGCAAGAAAGCCAAGCGCGTGCAGCTGCTGGGTTCCGGCACCATCCTGCGCGAAGTGGAAGCGGCCGCCGAGCTGCTGCGCGAGGACTTCGGCGTGGCCGCCGACGTGTGGAGCGTGACCAGCTTCAACGAGCTGCGCCGCGAAGGGCTGCGCGCCGACCGCGACCGCATGCTCAAGCCGGACATGAAGGTGGCGCCCACCTGGGTGGAACAATGCCTGGACAAGCGCCAGGGCCCGGTGATCGCGTCCACCGACTACATCAAGGCCTATGCCGACCAGATCCGCCCCTGGGTGAAAGCGCCCTACACGGTGCTCGGCACCGACGGGTACGGCCGCAGTGACTCCCGCGCCAAACTGCGCAGCTTCTTCGAAGTGGACCGTTACTTCGTGGTGCTGGCGGCACTGAGCGCGCTGCGTGACCAGGGCGACCTGGACGCCGCCACCGTCAAGGAGGCGATCAAGAAATACGGCATTGATCCGGAAAAACCCTATCCGGTGACGCACTGAACTCTCAGAAGGAGTGACCTGTGAGCAAGGAAACCATCCGGGTACCCGATATCGGCAGCAGTGATCCTGTTGACGTGATCGAGGTGTCCGTCAAGAAAGGCGACAACGTCGAGGCCGAAGACACCATCGTGGTGTTGGAATCGGACAAGGCGTCGCTGGAAGTGCCCTGCCCCAAGGCGGGCACGGTACTGGAACTGAAAGTGAAAGCCGGCGACCAGGTGAAGGAGGGCGACCCGCTCCTGGACCTGGACGTGGCCGGTGAAGACGGCGGTGACGATTCTGGCGACGACGCCAGCGACGATGAGTCCAAGGGCGAAGCCTCCGACGACGAAGCCTCCGACGACGAAGCCTCCGATCAGCAGGACGACGCCGACGGCGCCGACCCGCAAGACGATGAGTCCTCCGCCAAACCGGCGGCCGGCGGCACCCGCACGGTGGCGGCGCCGGACCTGGGCGACATCGATGCCGCCGAGATCATCGAGATCAATGTGGCCGAGGGCGACAGCGTCGAGGCCGAGCAGACCATTCTGGTGATCGAGTCCGACAAGGCTTCCCTGGAAGTGCCCAGCCCGGAAGCGGGCACGGTGAAGAAACTGCTGGTGAAGGTCGGCGACAAGATCGGCACCGGCACCGACCTGATGGAACTGGAAACCGCCGGTGGCGGCCAGGCCGACGGCGGCGCGTCCGGCAAAGGGGCCTCGGAGAAAGGGGCTTCAGAGAAAGGGACTTCAGAGAAAGGGAGCGGGGAAAAAGGCGGCTCGGAAAAAGCCGCCCGCTCCCGCAAATCCGACCTGGACGAAAAGCCCTCGGAAGCCAGCCGCCAGAGCGCCGCCCCGGAAACCCCCGAGCGCTCCCAGGGCAAACCGTCCGCGTCGGTGCACGCCGGCCCGGCGGTGCGCAAGCTGGCCCGGGAAACCGGCATCGACCTGGCCGACGTGCCGCCCAGCGGGCCCAAGGACCGCATTCTCAAGGAAGACGTGCACGCGCTGATCAAGCAGCGTCTGGAAAACCCGCCCGCCGCCGGCGGCGCCGGGGCCCCGGACCTGCCGGAGATCGACTTCAGCGAGTTCGGCCCGGTGGAGCGTCAGGAGCTCAACAAGCTGCGCAAGGTGGCGGCCAGGAACCTGCACCGCAGCTGGATCACCATTCCCCACGTGACCCAGTTCGACGAGGCGGACATCACCGAGCTGGAAGCCTTCCGCAAGAGCCAGAACAAGGCCCTGGAAAAAGAAGGCGTGAAGCTCACCATGCTGGCCTTTCTGGTCAAGGCCTGCGCCAACGCGCTGCGGGAATTTCCGCGCTTCAACAGCTCCCTGGAGCTGGGCGGCGAGGCGCTGATCATGAAGGACTACGTGCACATCGGCATCGCCGTGGACACGCCCAATGGTCTGGTGGTGCCGGTGATCCGAGACGCCGACAAGAAGGGGCTCAAGGAGATCGCCCTGGAAATGGGCGAGCTGGCCGGTAAGGCCCGCGACCGCAAGCTGTCACCGGCGGACATGAAGGGCGCCACCTTCAGTATCTCGTCGCTGGGTGGCATCGGCGGCACCGCCTTTACCCCGATCGTCAACTGGCCGGAGGTGGCGATCCTGGGGGTCAGCCGTTCCGACACCAAACCGGTGTGGGACGGCAAGGCGTTCCAGCCGCGGCTGACGCTGCCGCTGTCGCTGTCCTACGATCACCGCGTGATCGACGGCGCCGACGCGGCCCGTTTCACCAGCTATCTGAGCCAGTTGCTGAGTGATATGCGGCGGGCGTTGTTGTAACGCCGGGTCGTTAAAACCATCGCGGCGGAAGCGGCTCCCACGGGTTCTGTAGGAGCGGCTTCCGCCGCGATTTTTTTGCAACGCCAAGGTTTATTCCTTACCGCGACGCTCCTGCATTTTTTCCTTCCGCTCTTCCCATTTCTCCCGGCGCTTCTCGCGCATTGCCTCGGCTTTCGCCTGTTGTTCCGGCGTCAGCACCGCCTTGATCCGGCCTTCGGTTTCATCGTGCAGGGCACGCATTTTCTTGCCCTGTTCCTCCATGATGGTCTTGATGCGCGCCTGCTGGTCGGCGTTCAGGTCCAGTTCCTTGGCCATGTGTTCGACCATACGGTCCGGACCCGGGCCGGGTTTCGGGGCGGCCATCACCGGGCCGGTCAGGGCGGCGCCGGTAACCAGGGCAAGCGCGAGAGTGGTGATCTTTTTCATGGGGCTTCTCCTTGAAGCGATTCGATTCACCGTCAGTGTCGCCGCAAATTGTGCAGCCACTATGCAGGAATCGTGAAAACCCATCGCGACGGCTAGGCGTCGTCGTCCGGCGTCTGCAGCCGGTAGCCCACGCCGTAGACGCTGCCGATCCAGTCGTGATCGCCGGTCAGCCCCTCGCTGAGCTTGCGCCGCAGCTTGCGGATATGGCTGTCGATGGTGCGGTCGGACACCACCCGGTGGTCCGGGTAGATCACATCCATCAACTGGTCGCGGCTCCAGATGCGGCCGGGCTGGCGGGCCAGGGTGGCCAGCAGCTCGAATTCAATGGCGGTGAGCGGCACCCGGGCGCCACCGTGCACCGCCTCGAAGCGGTGCCGGTCCAGCTCCAGCCCGGGCGCCTCGTCGCGGCTGTCGCCCCGGGCCCGGCGCAGCACCGCCTTGACCCGCGCCACCACCTCGCGGGGGCTGAACGGCTTGCAGATGTAATCGTCGGCGCCGATCTCCAGGCCCAGCAGGCGGTCCACTTCCTCCACCCGGGCGGTGATCATCAGCACCGGCACGTCGGAGAAACGGCGGATCGCCTTGCACACCTCCATGCCGTCGCCGTCCGGCAGCATCAGGTCCAGCAGCACCGCGTCGAAGCGGCCGTCGCGCACGCGCTGTTCCGCCTCCCGGGCACTGGCGGTGTGCTCCGGCTGGAAATGGCTGTGGCGCAGGTAGTCGGCCAGCAGCTGGGCGAGGCGCGGCTCGTCTTCCACGATCAGAATGTGGGCCATGGTCATTGTCCTCGTTGCGGGCCGGCGGCCGGTTCCCGTGGCAGACGCACGACGATGCGCAACCCGCCCAGCGGGCCGTGCCGCGCCTCGATGGTGCCGCCGTGGGCTTCCACGATGCGCTGGCCGATGGCCAGCCCCAGGCCGGCGCCGCCGGTGTCCCGGTTGCGTGAGCTCTCCACCCGGTACAGGTGATCGAACAGGCGCGGCAGCGCTTCGTCGGGCACGCCCGGGGTGCTGTCGTCCAGGGTCAGCCGCCACTGGTCGGCGTCGGCCTCCAGCACCAGCCGCACCCGGCCGCCCTGGTCGGTGTATTTGAGGCTGTTCTGCAGCAGGTTGTCCAACAGCTGCCGCAGCCGTACCGGGTCGCCGCTGATCGGCGCCGGCGGCAGGGTGGTCTCCAGCGTCACCCGGCGCCGTTCCAGGGCCGGGCGCAACGCGTCCACGGCGTCCTCGCAGAGGCTGTCCAGATCCAGCGGGCGGAAGTGGTAGCGCAGGTTGCCGGCGTCCGCCAGGGCCAGATCGTGCAGGTCGTTGACCAGATGGGTGAGCTGGCGCACCTGGGATTCCAGGGCGGCGATGCCCTCCTGGTTGAGCGGGCGCACGCCATCCACCATGGCTTCCAGTTCGCCCTGCAACACCGACAACGGCGTGCGCAGCTCGTGGGCGATGTCCGAGAACCAGCGCTGGCGGGCCCGGCGGCCCTGGTCCAGCCGTTCGCCCAGGCCGTTCACATGACGGATCAACTGGCCGATCTCGTCGCGGCGCGGGCTGGTCAGGCGCGCCTCGTATTCCCCCTCGCGCAGGCGCCGGGTGTGGCGGGTGAGGGCGGTCACCGGCGCCACCAGGTGTCGGGCCAGCAGCCAGGACACCAGCAGCGACAGGCCCAGCCCCACCAGCGCCATGGTCGACATAAAGCGCAGCAGCCGCTCCTGGAAACGGCGGTCCAGCTTGTCGCGAATGGCTTCCTGGTCCGGGTAGGCGAGCCAGCCCACCAGGGTGTCGCCGACCCGGATCGGCACCTGCTCGCTGAGCCGGGACGGCGGCGGCGGGCCCAGCAGCGGGCGCTTGTCCGGGCTCAGCAGGGTCAGGTGATGGGGCGCGTCCCGGTCCCGGCGCGGCCCGCCGCCGTCGCGCTCCAGACGCGCCTCCCGGTCCCCGGCCAGCCAATAGAGCCGCGCCAGCAGGCGCGGCTCCTCGAGCAGGAAACGCCAGCTGCCGCGCTGGCCGTAGAGCACGCCGAGATGCTCCGCCAGCCGCTCCACCTGGGCCTGCTGGCGCTCGTCGATGTACTTGCTCAGGCTCTGCTCGAAGGCGAAAAAGAAGAAACCGCCGGCGGCCAGGATCAGCACCAGGAAGGTGGCCAGGAAGGTGACGAACAGTTTGTTGCGGATGCCCATGACGGCGGCGGCCTCGCCGGGAAGTGAGCGGCCAGTTTAATCGGCGTTCCGCGCCGGCCCCAGTGTCTTGCACATTCTTTCAAAATCGGGCGGCTTTCGGCTTTCAACTGCCCCCCGGTGCGGGTCTAATGAATCCCCACTGACAGCCAATTCGGACGGTGTGTTATGAGCGACGACGGCAAAGGCAAAACCCGCATCAATCGCGTGATCACGCGCAGCGGCGACGACGGTCGCACCGGCCTGGCGGACGGCTCGCGGGTGGCCAAGGACCACCCGCGTATTCAGGCGCTGGGTACGCTGGATGAGCTGAACAGCGCCTTGGGCGTGTTACGCGCCCGGGGGCTGGACGCGGATCTGGACGGCCTGCTGGAGAATCTGCAGCACCTGCTGTTCGATCTGGGCGGCGAGCTGGCGGTGCCCGGCACCCACACCCTCACCGACCAGGATCTGGTGGAGCTGGAATCCCAGGCCGACACCCTCAACGCGGAACTGCCGCCCCTGGAGGAATTCGTGCTGCCCGGCGGTCACCCGGACGCCGCCTGGTGTCACCACTGCCGGACCCTGGCGCGGCGCGCGGAACGGGATCTGCTGACCCTGGCCGCCGGCGACGAGGACAGCGTCAACCCGGTCAGCCGGGCGGTGCTCAACCGCCTGGGCGATCTGCTGTTCGTGATGGCGCGGCTGATCAACCAGCGCACCGACACCGCCGAACCGCAGTGGGTGCAACGCCGGGACCGTTAAGGCCGGTCGCTGCTACGGGGCGGTGGCGGTGTGGTCGCGCACGGCGGCGACGATCTCCCGGTGGGCGGGCAGGTCCAGGCCCAGCCGCTCCGCCTGGCGCAGCAGCCAGCCGTTGATGGCCTCGATCTCGGTGGCCGCGCCACGCTGCATGTCCGCGCGCATGGACGAGGTATTGCCCGCCGTGGCGCGGGCCACCGCCGCCACCTGTTGCCGGGAATCGCCGGACCAGGCCGGGTCCAGGGCGCCGAGCAGGGCGTCCGCCTCGTCCGCCAGCCGCGCCGCCCGGGCGGTCAGGTCCGGGTCTTCCAGCAGCCGCCCGTTGGGCACGTCGTACAGACCGGTGAGCGGATTGATCACCGCGTTGGCCACCAGCTTGCGCCATTGCCGCTCGCGGATTGGCGCCGCCCATTCCAGCCCCGGCCAGTGTGCCGCCAGCGTGTCGAACCAGGCCGGCGCCGGCCCGCCCCGGGCGCGGCCCATCCAGGTTTGATTTTCCGCCACCAGATGGTGGGTCGGATGGCGGCCCTTCACCGCCGAGGTGGTGACCACCTCGATCAGATCGGCGCCGGCGGGCAGCAGGCCGTCCAGACTGCCCAGGCCGTTCTGCAGACGCAGCACGGTGACGTCCGGGGCCAGCGGCAGCTCCGCCAGAGCGGCGGCGCTGTAGGGCGTTTTGCAGGCCACCACCAGATGGCGGATCGGCCCCGCCGGGGCGGCGGGCAGGTCCAGCGTGCGGGGCGCCCGCCGGTCCTCGAAGGTCAGGGTTTTGCGCGCCGGCGAAGGGCGCCGCACCACCACCGGAAAGCCGGCGTCGCGCAGGTAAAAGGCGGCCAGGGTGCCCATATTGCCGGCACCGGCCAGATGCCAGACGGGAAGGTCGGAAGAGGGGGTCATGGCGGCTATGCTAGCCGGTTGTGCCCGGCCCGGGAAACCGGGACCATGTGCGCTTTGATGGGACGGAGCCCCGATGCCTGATTTGCGTGAGACCCTGTGGTCCGCCTGGCGCCTGTACAGCCATCCGCGGGTCCTGGTGATGTTGTTTCTCGGCTTTTCCGCCGGGCTGCCCTATCTGCTGGTGTTCTCCACCCTGTCCGCCTGGCTGGCGGACTCGGACGTGGACCGCGCCGCCATCGGCTACTTCAGCTGGGTGGGGATTCTGTTCTCGATCAAGGTGTTCTGGGCGCCGGTGGTGGACCGCCTCAAGCTGCCGTTGCTGGGGCGCCTGCTGGGGCAGCGGCGCAGCTGGCTGTTGCTGGCCCAGGTGGGCATCGGCCTGTCCCTGTCGGCGATGGCCCTGGTGGAGCCGGTGGGGCACCTGGAACGGTTCGCTCAGCTGGCGTTGCTGGTGGCGTTCTGCTCCGCCACCCAGGACATCTGCATCGACGCCTACCGCATCGACTCCGCCGACCAATCCTTCCAGGGGGCCATGGCGGCCACCTACATTCTTGGCTACCGGGTGGCCATGCTGGTGGCCGGCGCCGGCGCCTTCTACATCGCCAGCTACGATTCCTGGAACGGCGCCTACCAGGTGATGGCCTGGCTGATGGGCGTGGGCGTGCTCACCACCCTGGTGATCCGCGAGCCGGACACCCCGCCCCGGCAAAGCTTCGGGCGCGCCCCGGGCCAGTGGCTGGAAACCGCCCTGATCGCCCCGTTTCGCGACTTCTTCAGCCGCTATGGGATGCTTGCCCTGGGCCTGCTGGCGCTGGTGGCGGTATACCGCATCAGCGACATCACCATGGGCGTGATGGCCAACCCCTTCTACCTGGACATTGGCTACACCAAGAACGAAATCGCCACCGTGGCCAAGTTCTTCGGGTTCTTCATGACCATCCTGGGCTCCGCGGTGGGCGGTCTGGCGGTGCTGCGCTGGGGGCTGGGCCGCTCGATGCTGGTGGGCGCGGTGGGCGTGGCCGCCACCAATGTGCTGTTCGCGGTGATGGCCACCTATTCGCCGGTGACTCAGGTCGCCGTGGAACCCGAGCAGGTGCGCTGGCTGGCGCTGACCTGGCTGGCGGCGGTGATCAGCGCCGACAATCTGTTCGGCGGCTTCGCCAACGTGGCGCTGATCGCCTTTATGTCGAGCCTCACCAACCGCAACTTCAGCGCCACCCAGTTCGCCCTGTTCAGCTCACTGATGACCCTGCCGGGCAAGTTCATCGGCGGCTTTTCCGGCGAGGTGGTCAAGGCCGCCGGCTACCCGACCTTCTTCAACTACGCGGCCCTGCTGGGGGTGCCGGCGATTTTGCTGACCCTGTGGTGGCTGCAACGGCGCCGTTTGGCGGCGGCGGAGCCGGACCGCGGCTGATCCGTTTCAGTCGCGATCCGCTTTCAAGGCACCCAGAAGCAGCGCTTCGGCACCCGATTGCCGACCACCGCCACGCCTTCCTCGGCAAGGCGGCGCAACTGCACCTCGCCGCTGGGCGTGCCGGCCAGCGGCAGGCCGCCGTCGCCGCGGATCACCCGGTGCCAGGGCAGGGTGGAGCCCGCCGGCAGGTTGCCCATCAACCGGCCCACGAACCGTGCGTGGCGCGGCCAGCCCGCCAGCGCCGCCACCTGGCCGTAGCTGGCCACGGTGCCGGCGGGGATGGCGCCGACGATCTGGTACACCGCGTCGCGGAATTCCTGGTTCACAGCAGCACCTGTCCGGCCCGACGCTTCTACCGCAAGCCGCCGTCGGTTTCGATCACCCGGCCGGTGAAGTAGTCGTTCTCGAAGATAAACCGCACCGACAGGGCGATGTGCTCCGGCTCGCCCAGGCGCTTGAGGGGCACGCCGGCCACCAGCCGGTCGCGGGCCTCCGGTTTCATGGCGGCGATCATGTCAGTATTGATGGTGCCCGGCGCCACCACCCCGGTGCGGATGTTGTAGCGCGCCAGCTCCCGGGCCCAGACCTCGGCCATGGCCACCACCCCGGCCTTGGCGGCGGCGTAGTTGGTCTGCCCGAAGCTGCCGTGGCGGGCAATGGACGAGATATTGACGATCACGCCCTCGTCGGCGCCGGTCTCGATCATGTGGCGGGCGGCTTCCCGGCCGCACAGGAACACCCCGGTCAGGTTCACGTCGATCACCGCCTGCCACTGCTGCAGGCTCATGCTGGATTGCAGTTCGCCGTCCTTGTACTTCACCAGCAGGCCGTCGCGGGTGATGCCGGCGTTGTTGACCACCCCGTGCAGGGCGCCGGAATCCGCCACCACCTGCTCGAACAGGGCCACCACCTCTTCCTCCCGGGCCACATTGGCCAGGTAGGCCCGGGCCGCGCCGCCGGCGCGTTCGCACCGGGCCAGGGTCTCGTCCAGGTCGTCTTGGTTCAGGTCCACGCAGGCCAGCCGCGCGCCCCGGGCCGCCAGATTCATGGCGATGGCGCGGCCCAGCCCGCGTCCGGCGCCGGTCACCACCACCACTTTGTTGTTCAGATCCATGGGTCGTTGCTCCTCCGCAAAAGACGGCAGTATGCCTGCGCCGCCGGTGGCGGCCAATGACACCGCCGGCCGCCCTTGAAAGCGACCTTCACGTCCCCCATCTCGCGGGGCACGGTGGCGAGCACCTTTCGGTGCGCCGCCTATTGACTGGCAAGTCGCGGTCACTATGATTAGCACTCAAACCGAGAGAGTGCTAAGGAGCCTCCGGGCAACGCCGCGCAAGCTCCTTTCCGGTTTTCGGGTAATCCCGCTGACCTTTGATTACGACGTTGGAGAATGGAGACCATGAAAATCCGTCCTTTGCATGATCGCGTGCTGGTGCGCCGCGAGGAGGAAGAGACCAAGACCGCCGGTGGTATCGTGCTGCCCGGCTCCGCCGCCGAAAAACCGTCCCGTGGCGAAGTGATCGCCGCCGGCAACGGCAAGATCCAGGACAGCGGCGAAGTGCGCCCCCTGGACGTGAAGGTGGGCGACAAGGTGATCTTCGGTCAGTACTCCGGCAACACCGTGAAGGTGGATGGCGAAGAGCTGCTGATCATGAGCGAAGCCGAGATTCTGGCCGTTATCGAAGGCTGATCGGCCGTCGAAACGAGGCCGCCGGACCGGTTCCGGCCGCGCCGGTGATCAATTGGTACCGGTGACAACGAATTTGCAGAGGTAAGACATAATGGCTAAAGAAGTATTGTTCCGTGATGCCGCCCGCCAACGCATGGCCAAGGGCGTCAACACCCTGGCCGACGCGGTCAAGGTAACCCTGGGCCCGAAAGGCCGTAACGTGGTGCTGGAGAAATCCTTCGGCGCGCCCACCATCACCAAGGACGGCGTGTCCGTGGCCAAGGAAATCGAACTGGAAGACAAGTTCGAGAACATGGGCGCCCAGCTGGTGAAGGAAGTGGCTTCCAAGGCCAACGACGAAGCCGGTGACGGCACCACCACCGCCACCGTACTGGCCCAGTCCATCGTCAACGAAGGTCTGAAGGCGGTTGCCGCCGGCATGAACCCGATGGACCTGAAGCGCGGCATCGACAAGGCCACCGACGCCATCGTCGAGCAGATCAAGTCCCTGTCCACCCCGTGTGACACCACCAAGAGCATCGAGCAGGTGGGCACCATCTCCGCCAACTCCGACAAGTCCGTGGGCGAGATCATTGCCCAGGCCATGGAGAAAGTGGGTCAGGAAGGCGTGATCACCGTCGAGGAAGGCCAGTCCCTGGTCAACGAACTGGAAGTCGTGGAAGGCATGCAGTTCGACCGTGGCTACCTGAGCCCGTACTTCATCAACAACCAGGAAAAGATGCAGGTCGAGCTGGAAGACCCCTACATCCTGCTGGTTGACAAGAAAATCTCCAACATCCGCGAACTGCTGCCGGTACTGGAGAACGTGGCCAAGGCCGGTCGTCCGCTGATGATCATCGCCGAGGACATCGAAGGCGAAGCGCTGGCCACCCTGGTGGTCAACAACATGCGCGGCATCATCAAGTGCGCCGCCGTGAAAGCGCCCGGCTTCGGCGACCGCCGTAAAGCCATGCTGCAGGATCTGGCGATCCTCAGCGGCGGCACCGTGATTTCCGAAGAAGTCGGTCTGAGCCTGGAAAACGTGGCCCTGGAAGACCTGGGTTCCGCCAAGAAGGTCAACATCGACAAGGAAAACACCACCGTGGTGGGCGGTAAAGGCGAGCAGGGCGACATCGACGCCCGTGTCGAGCAAATCCGCAAGGAAATCGACAACTCCTCTTCCGACTACGACCGCGAGAAACTGCAAGAACGCGTGGCCAAACTGGCCGGCGGCGTGGCCGTGATCAAGATCGGTGCCGCCACCGAAGTGGAAATGAAAGAGAAGAAAGCCCGCGTCGACGACGCCCTGCACGCCACCCGTGCGGCCGTTGAAGAAGGCGTGGTGCCCGGCGGCGGCGTGGCCCTGGTGCGCGCCCTGACCAGCATCGGCGACCTGAAAGGTGACAACGAAGAGCAGAACGCCGGCATCGCGCTGGTGATCCGTGCCCTCGAGTCTCCGCTGCGCCAGATCGTCCACAACGCCGGCGGCGAGCCGTCCGTGGTGGTACAGGAAGTCAAGAACGGTTCCGGCAACTACGGCTACAACGCCGCCACCGGCGAGTACGGTGACATGCTGGAAATGGGCATCCTGGACCCCGCCAAGGTAACCCGCTCCGCGCTGCAGGCGGCGGCTTCCATCGCCGGCCTGATGATCACCACCGAAGCCATGGTGGCCGACAAGCCGGAAGAAAACGGCGGCGGCGCCCCGGACATGGGTGGCATGGGCGGTATGGGTGGCATGGGCGGCATGATGTAAGCCTCCCCGGTCACACCGACCCCAATAAAAAACCCCGCTTCGGCGGGGTTTTTTTATGCCTGCCCGTCCGTACCTACATCAACTTCATCAACGGCAGCGCCAGCAGGGTGATCAGTACCGCCGCCACCAGGTTGAGCACGAAGCCGGCGCGGATCATCGACTGGATGCGCATATGGCCGGCGGCGAACACGATGGCGTTGGGGGGCGTGGCCACCGGCATCATAAAGGCGCAGCTGGCGGCCAGGGCCGCCGGCACCGTGGCCAGCAGCGGCGAGATGTCCTGGGACACCGCCAGGGCGCCCAGCAGCGGCAGGAAGGCGGCGGCGGTGGCGGTGTTGGAGGTGACCTCGGTGAGGAACAGGATCACCAGCACCACCAGCCCGATCAATACCAGGATCGGGAAGCCCTCCAGCACCTGCAATTGCTCGGCGATCCATTGCGCCAGGCCGGAGCCGGAGATCGCCGCCGCCAGGGACAGGCCGCCGCCGAACAGCAGCAGCACGCCCCAGGGCAGATTACGGGCCGCTTCCCAGGTGAGCAGGCGTTCGCCGCGGCGGCCGCCGCTGGGCACCAGGAACATCAGCAGGCCGGCGGCGATGGCGATGCCGGTGTCGCTGAGCCAGTCCAGCCCGTAGCGGTTGACCAGCAGGGGGCGGGCGATCCAGGTCAGCGCCGCCAGGGCGAAGATGATCGCCACTCGCTTTTCCGCGCGGCTGATCGGCCCCATTTTGGCCAGTTCGTCGCGGATCATGGTGCCGCTGTCGTCGTTGTCCAGCTTGAAGCCGCCCCGGGTCAGCCACCACCAGGCGATCAGCATCATGGTGACGCTGATCGGCACGCCCACGATCATCCATTGCGCGAAGCCCAGCTCGATGCCCTGATTGTCGCTGAGGTAACCGGCCAGCAGCGAGTTGGGCGGCGTGCCGATCAGGGTGGCCACGCCGCCGATGCTGGCGGCGTAGGCGATGGCCAGCAGCAGGGCGGTGGCGTAGCGGTTCACCTCACGCTCGTCGCCACCGTCCAGCAGGCTGATCACCGACATGCCGATGGGCAGCATCATGATGGCGGTGGCGGTGTTCGACACCCACATGCTGAGAAAGCCGGTGGCGATCATGAAGCCGCCGATCTGCCGGCGCGGCTTGGCGCCGACCAGGCGCAACACGTGCAGGGCGAGGCGCCGGTGCAGGTGCCAGTGCTGCATGGCCAGGCCCAGCAGGAAGCCGCCGAAAAACAGAAACACCACCGGGTTGGCATAGGCGCCGGCGGTGCCGGACATGCCGGCGATGCCCAGCGGCGGCGCCAGGGCCAGCGGCAACAGGGCGGTGGCGGGGATCGGCAGGGCTTCGGTGGCCCACCAGGTGGCCATCAGCAACGCCAGGCCGACACAGTGCCAGGCCGGGTCGGACAGGCCCGCCGGCGCCGGGGCCAGCAGGGTGATCAGCAACCAAAGCGGGCCCAGCCACAGGCCGATGCGGGCGGCCTTGCCGGCGGGGGCGGGGGAGGAATCAGAAGACATGGGAAAATCCGGTTGGCGGTACGGTGTGCCCGGCCGGAACCGGGCGAAGGGCGGGATTTTACCCAAGCCGCGCCGGCAGGTGCAGGGGGGCGTGTCGCGAAATGGGCGGTCGACGCTGCCGACCGGGCAAAAAACCGCGTATCCTGCGGCCATGACGCTACTTGCCCCTCGAGACCCCAAGCTGTGGCCGCACGCGGTCCTGTTCGCCGCGCTGGTGCTGGCGCTGGGGCTGGCCCATGGCTGGGTGAACCCCTGGCTGCGCTACGACCGGGCGGCGCTGTTGGACGGGCAGTTGTGGCGGCTGTTCACCGGCCATCTGGTGCATCTGAATCACTGGCACACGCTGATGAATCTGGCCGGCCTGGGGCTGATCCTGTGGTTTTTCCGGGACCTGCTGGATCGCCGCCGTTTCTGGCTGTGGTTGCTGGTGTGCGCGCCGCTCAGTAGCCTGGCCCTGTTGCTGCTGGACCCCCGGCTGGACTGGTACGTGGGCCTGTCCGGCCTGCTGCAGGGGCTGCTGGTGCTGTGCCTGCTGCTCGGCTGGCGCGGGCACCCGGGGCTGCATTCGCTGGTGCTGGCGGTGGTGGTGGGCCGGCTGATCTGGGAGCAGACGCCGGGCTACGACCTGGATTATCTGCGTGCCTGGATTCACGGCCGGGTGTACGTCAACGCCCATCTCTACGGGGCGCTCAGCGGCGCGCTGCTGGCGGCGGCCATCGGGCTGCGCGCCCGCTTTGCGGGTTCCGCGATACAGCCGCCGGCGTGAATTTGCTAAGCTGCGCGTCTTTCCTTTTTTCGTCGAGCCGACCATGAACGAAGCGCAACGCCAAAGCTACCTGCGGGCCCTGGGGCTGACCCCCTGGGTGGCGCGGGTGCCGCTGCCCGGCGCGGCGCCCAGCGAAGCGCTGGACTGGGAGGCGGAGACCGACCACCGGCCCACGCCCATGGCCGACGCGGTGCCGGCCAGCGCGGTGCCCCGGCCGGCCCGCCAGGAAAGCGCCCCGGCGGAGGTGGCGGAAGCCCCTTCCGCTTTCCGGACGGCTTTGGAAGAGCCCTCAGCGAGTGGAGCGCCCTCAGCGGGTAAAGAGCCCTCAGCGGAACGACAAGCCCCCTCAACGACGAACCCGGAGCCCGCCTCGCGGGACCGGGAGACCGCGCCGGCGAAGCCCGCCGCCGCGGCCGGTGGCGCCCTGGTGTTCACCCTGGAAGTGCATCTGGCCGGCGATACCTGGGTGGCGTTTCAGCAAGAGGACGCCCAGGCGCCGGAGCTGGGCCGGCACACCGGCGCCCTGGCGACGGCGTTGCTGGCGGTGTTCCGGGGCACCCCGGAGCGGCCCCGGCGGTTCTACTGCCCGCTGGCCGGCCAGCCCACGGCGGCGGCGGAAGCCGGCCAGGCCCTGCGTGCCTTCGTCGAGGGGCTGGCCGGCCGTTACGGCGGTGAGCGGGTGCTGCTGTGCCTCGACGAACCGCTGGCCGAGGCGCTGTTCGGCACCGCCCGCTACCAGGGCTTCCGCCTTGGCGAGCGGCCGGCGCTGGTGGTGAGCAGTCTGGAGGAGATGCTCGCCGATCCGGTGCGCCACAAGAGCGCCAGCTGGCGCGCCATGCGCGGCGAGGGCTTCGGCGGAGCCGGCCAGCAATGACCGACGGCCCCTGGGGCGCGCGCCTGCGCGCCCTGACCAGCATTGATCTGGAGCCGGTGCTGGCCATCGAGGCGGCCAGCCAGCCCACCCCCTGGACCCTGGGCAATTTCCGCGACTGTCTGCACAGCGGCTATCGCTGTCAGCTGGCCACCGTGGACGGTGAGCCGGTGGCCTTCATGATCCTCTCCAGCGTGCTCGATGAGAGCCATCTCCTGAACATCGCCGTGACCCCCGCCTGGCAACGGCGCGGCCTGGCCCGCTGGATGCTGCGCCGGGCGCTGGCCGAGGCGGACGCCGCCGGCCATTCGCTGATGTTTCTGGAAGTGCGCGCCGGCAACCGGGCGGCGCGGCGGCTGTACGCGGAACTGGGCTTCGTGGAGACCGGGCGGCGCAAGGGCTACTACCGTACCCCGGGCGAAGAGCGGGAAGACGCGGTGCTGATGATGGTGGAGATCGGCGGCGGCCATAAATAACGCCGCCGGGGGCGTTAGCGGTCCGGGCGGGGGATGCGCCAGCCGTTTTCGCCGCGCTGCAGGTCCAGGCGCCGTTCCTGGCGAAAGGTGTCGCCGGCTTCGAAATTACCGAATTCAATGCGCACCGCGGACAACGCCATCACCATGGCGAACCGGTCCACGGCGTTGCGCGAGTCGTCCTGCTTCACCGCCTTGCTGTAGTCGGAGAGCCCCTGGCGGGCCTCCAGGGTATAGAGCACGTCCAGGGTATACTGGTCTTCATTTTCCTGGGGGTAGGCGTTGACGATCTCCACCTCGGTAACTTCCAGCAGCTCGTCCAGGTGCGCGGTGCGCAGTTCCTGATTGAGGGCCTCGCGGACGGTGCCGTTATCCGGGGTATCGCTGCAGGCGGCCAGCAGGGTCAGCAGCGCCAGCAGGCCGGCGAGAGAAAGCGCGCGCATCGGGCATCCTTGTTATCGCTGTCTTATTATCGGCGCTACTGTAGCACGGCGCCGATGGCCGCACATGGCCCGCCGGCCGGGCCGCCGGCGGCCTGACGGACAACGGCGTCCCGACCGTTATTCCGGAAAGCTCATCGCCTGCTGCACCTGGCGGGCCCAGGCCACGCTGTGCCGGTAGGCCACCTCGTAATAGGCGGGCTCCTTGAGCAGGCGCAGATCGTCGAAGCGGCCGGCCTGGTACGCCTCCACCTCGGTGAGGATTTCCCCGAGCCCACCCTCGCGGGTGAGCAGCGCCGCCTTCACCGGCTGGCTCAGCGGCACCTGCTCCATCAGGTCGTGCATGCTCATGTCCAGCAGGGTGTCCAGCTGGGACAGCAGGCCGACGATAAAATGGTCCACCGGGCTGGATCGGTCGCACAGTTCCGACAGCGTTTCGCACATGCGGCCGCGTACCAGCATGTCCCGGGCCAGGGCCTCCGGTTTATCGGGCACGCCTTCCACCAGAAACAGATTCGCCCAGCGGCGAATTTCGTCCAGGCCGAGCATGGCGATGGCGTGGGAAATGGTGCTCACTTCCCGGCGCAGGCCCACGGCGGCGGAATTGACGGTCTTGAGAATGCGCCAGGTGAGCTGGGCGTCCTTGATGGCGATTTCTTCCAGCCGCGCCGGGGAGGCATCCGGGTTGTGCAGCTCGGACAGCAGTTGCAGCAGCAGCAGTTTGTTGCCGGCGATCTTCTTGCCCTTGACCGGTTCCGGCTTGCTGAGGAAGTCCCCCTGGTAGTAATCGAAGCCCAGTTCCAGGCAGCGCCGGAAGGCGTCCCGGTCGTCCAGATGGTCGGCCAGTTTTTCCACGCCATGGCGGCGCAGGCGCTCGGCGGCGCGTTCCACGGCGGCGGCGTCCAGGGCGCGGGTGTTGACCTTGACGATGTGCATGATGTCGAGCAGCACGTCCAGCTCGTCGTCGTCCGGATCGTAGTCGGCCAGGGCCAGCCGGTAGCCGCGCCGCGCCAGCGCGCGCAGCCGTTCCACCAGGTCCGAGGTCAGCAGCAGCTCGCCGGGTACCTCGAGGATGTACTGCTTGCGAGGCAGCGCCGGCAGGTGCGGCGCCAGCAGCATCTCCTCGGTGACCCGCAAAAAGCTGGGCACCGACTGGATGCGGCCCTTCTGGAACAGGGAGGTGTAGGTGCCGAGAATCACCGGCCCGCTGTGCTCCAGGTCGGCCAGGGAAGCGCCCTGGCCGTTCTCGCCCTGCACCAGCAGTTGCAGCGCGGCCACGTCGTGGCCCCGGGTGTAGACCGGGCGGCACGCCAGCAGCACCTCCAGTTTTTCTTCACTCTCCAGAAGGTCGCGGGTTTTGCTCACGAAAGGGGATTCCTGATGGTCGGGGTCAGGCCCGCTGGTCGAGCCGGCGGCGGTTGCCGCGGGCCTGGCCATCGGGGCCGTACAGGCGTTGCCCGGCCTGCTCCTGAAGCACGTTGAGCAGGCGCTGATTATGTTCCATGCGCACACCGATGACGGTGCCGTTGTCCCGGTTGAGACGGGCCGCCCGCCGGGCGGTGTCGAGAATGCCATGCCAGAGGGCGGCGCAGCCGGCGTCGGCGGCGGCGCGCTGGTCGCCGTCCTGGTCGTCCGGGTAGCCGAGCCGCTGCTGCACCTGTCGCCGCTGCTGCTCGAAGCGTTCCAGCTCCGCCAGGCGCTCCCCCTTGCGGGCGGCCACCCGCGCCAGTTGCTCGCCGTCCACGCGGCCGGCGGCCAGCAGCCGCCGCTCCTGATCAAGCAGCGCCACCAGGTCATCCAGGCGGGCGCGATGGTCGCGCAGGCGCGCCGCCAGGCTCATATCACTGCCCGCCACCGTCGGCGTCGAGCAGATCGCGAACACTGGCGATCAGGCCATCGGCGATGCGGTCGGCGCGGATTTCCAGGGTGCCGTCGGCGATCGCCTGGCGCAGTTCTTCCACCCGGGCGGTGTCGATATCCTGGCCGTCACCGGTGGGCGGGCGCAGATGGGCGATCTCGCCGGCGCCCGGCGCGGCGCGGGTGCCCGCCGCGTCCACCTTGTCGCCGGCCTTGCCCGGCGTTACCGAACCGGGTGAGGTGAGCGGGGAAATATTGTCGATTTTCAAGGGAAAGCCTCCATCACGCGTTCCTCCCGGGTATCGGCCGGTCGCGCCTCAACTTTAACGGTCGCGGGTGACCCGCTTCACATTTTTGCCTGTTCATCGGGTGGTGGCCATCAGTACGACACCCGCGCTTCGCCGGGGCCGGTGACCCGGGCGGTGATCACCCGCCGGTCCGGCAACCGCACCCGCACCTGGCCGCCCAGGCCGGCGTTGTCCAGGGCCTGGCCTTCGCGGGTGATGCGGAAACCGCCACCGCCGGCCACCAGGGTCACCGGCTGGCGCCGTTCGATCAATGGTGGCCGTCGCACCTGGTGGCTCTGCGGGACCACGCCGGCGGCCAGCGGCCGGCGGGTTTCCCACCCCAGCAGCTGGTCCCGGCGCAGCACCGCCTGGTCGGGCAGGGCGGCCAGATCCCCCCGGCGGCGCGCCAGCATGTCGGCGCCGATCACGGTGCCCGCCTCCAGCGGCCGGGCGGTTACCCAATAGTCACCGGTCACCGATACCCGGGCGCGACGATAGCGCACGCTGGCGCCGGCGTCCTGGCAACGCACTCCCACGGTGACCCGGCCGACCAGCGGCTGGCCATGGCCGGGCAGAAAGGCCCGCGCCGCCGGGCAGGGCGGCAGGGTGGCGGTGGCAGGCGCCACCGTGACCTGGACGGTGCCGTCCAGGGGCGCGGCGCGCTGTTCCAGAAACGCCAGCACCACCTCCGCCACCGGATCGCCCGCCGTTGACGGCGGCGCGCACAGCGCCGGCCCGGACAGCAGGCACAGCAGCAGCGTCAGAAAGCGCGGCAGGGAGCAGGGCATGGTCGAACCTCCAGAGGGTGTGCCGATCATCGCTCCATTCTAGAAGCGGGCGGCGCGGGCGAAGAGTCGAAATGGGGGACAAATCGGGGTCTGTTTTCGCCTTTGCCCTGGCGGGCTTGTTGAGACTATGTCAGCGATTCATTCCTTATCCACCGAGGAGACCCGCCATGATCGACCGGCTCACCGCCGCCCTGAACTACGACCAGCAGGCGCTGGGGCTGCGCAATGAACGGCAGAAGGTCCTGGCCAACAACATCGCCAACGCCGACACGCCGGGTTTCAAGGCGCGGGACTTTGATTTCGGCCGGGAACTGTCGCGGGCGATGGGTCCGGGCGGCGCCGGCGACCAGGGTCTGGCGTTGCGTACCACCGCCGCCGGACACCTGGGCGGCCACGGCCCGGCCCGGGCGGTGGACGATCTGCTCTACCGGGTGCCGGACCAGCCGAGCCTGGACGGCAACACCGTGAACATGGACGTGGAGCGGGTGCAGTTCGCCGACAACTCGGTGCGTTACCAGACCGCCCTGACCCTGCTCAACAGCCGCATCCAGGGGCTCAAGTCGGCGATGCAGCCGGAATAACCGGCCACGGCCGAGGAGACCATCATGTCCATGTTTTCGATTTTCGATATTTCCGGCTCGGCGATGAGCGCCCAGGGCCAGCGCATGAACGTCACCGCCAGCAATCTGGCCAACGCGGACAGCGTGGCGGGGCCGGACGGCCAGGCCTATCGCGCCAAGCAGGTGATGTTCGAGGCCCGCGAGCAGAACGGCAGTGGCGTCGGCGGCGTGGCGGTGCGCGGCGTGGTGGAGGACACCTCGCCCATGCGCCTTGAGTACCGTCCGGAGCATCCGCTCGCCGACGACCAGGGCTACGTCACCCTGCCCAACGTGGAACCGGTGCACGAGATGGTCAACATGATCTCTGCGTCGCGTTCCTATCAGGCCAACGTGGAGGTCCTCAACACCAGCAAGCAGCTGATGATGAAGACCCTGACCCTGGGAGAGAACTGATGAGCACCATCGACGCCGCCACCCTGAATACGCTCAACGGCGGCGCGGCCGCCGCCAACCGCGCCTCCGGCGCCGACGACCTGCAGGACAGCTTCATGACCCTGCTGGTGACGCAGCTGCGCAACCAGGACCCCATGAACCCCATGGAAAACGCGGAGATGACCTCCCAGCTGGCGCAGATCAACACGGTCAGCGGCATCCAGGAACTCAACACCACCCTGGCGGCGATCACCGGGCAACTGGACGCCGGCCAGGCGATCCAGGCCGCCGGCCTGATCGGCAAGGGCGTGCTGGTACCCGGCGAACGGGTGCTGGTGGGCGAGGACGGTTCCACCACCCCGTTCGGCGTGGAGCTGGGCCAGGCCGCCGAGGAAGTGCAAATCACCATCCGCAACGAAAACGGCGAGGTGGTGCGCCGCTTCGAACCCTTCGCCCTGGATGCCGGGGTGGAGTCGTTCACCTGGAACGGCGAAATGGACAACGGCGAAACCGCGCCCAAGGGCGCCTACCGGGTGTCCGTGGAAGCGAGCATGGACGGCGAAGCCGTGGACGTCACGCAGCTCAACTATGCCCTGGTGAACGGCGTCAGCCTGGATGCCAAGGGCGGCCCGCGCCTGGATCTGGGCGGTATTTCCGAACCGGTGAGTCTGGCGGACATCCGCCAGATTCTCTGACCCGCATAGCGCAACTCCGAGGAGCAGACAGATGGGTTTTTCACAGGCACTGAGCGGCCTTAACGCCGCCGCCACCAACCTGGACGTGGTCGGCAACAACATCGCCAACTCTCAAACCGTGGGTTTCAAGGGCTCCGGCGCCCAGTTCGCCGACGTCTACACCGGCGCCCTGGCCGGCCAGGGCGTGCGGGTGGCGGCGGTGCTGCAGGATTTCTCCAACGGCACCCTGGAATCCACCGGCCGTAACCTGGATCTGGGCATCAACGGCGGCGGCTTCTTCCGCTTCCAGCAGGGCGAGCAGATCGTCTATTCCCGCAACGGTCAGTTCTCACTGACCGCCGACGGTTATCTGGAAAATGCCCAGGGCGCGCGCCTCACCGGCTTCCCCGCCGGCGTTGGCAGCGGCGGCCAGCCGGAGGTGCTGCAGGTACCCGCCGGATCCATGCCGGCCATGCCCACCAGCGCGGTGCAGGCGTCGTTCAATCTCGACGCCACCAGCGACAGCGTTGATCGCGCCACCGTGCCGTTCGACGCCGCCGACGCCGACAGCTACACCTACGCCAACACCGGTACCGCCTACGATTCCCTGGGCGTGCAGCGCACCATGACCACCTACTTCACCAAGACCGGCGACAACACCTGGGAAGTGCGCGTCTCCGTGGACGGCAACCCGGACAACGCCAACGTGGGGCAGCTGGTGTTCAACGGCAACGGCACCCTGGACGAAGCGGCCAGCGACTACGGCAACTACGGCTTCACCCCGGGCGGCGGCGCCGACGCGCTGAACTTCAGCCTGGACTTCGACGGCACCACCCAGTTCGGCCAGGATTTCGCCCTCGATTCCCTGACCCAGAACGGCTACACCGCCGGTGCCCTGGTGGGCGTCACCTTCGATGAGGTGGGCAACATCATCGGCAACTACTCCAACGAAAAATCCCAGGTGCTGGGCACCATCGCGCTGGCCAATTTCCGCAACCCGGAAGGGCTGGACATGGTCGGCGACAACGCCTGGGTGGAAAGCGGCGCGTCCGGACAGGCGCTGCTGGGCCTGGCCGGTGAAGGGCAATTCGGCAGCCTGGAACCCGGCACCCTGGAAAATTCCAACGTGGATCTGACCTCCGAGCTGGTGGATCTGATCGTTGCCCAGCGCAACTACCAGGCCAACACCCAGACCATCAAGGTGCAGGACGAAGTGCTGCAGAGCGCCGTCAACCTGAGGTAATCCCATGGACCGCATCCTCTACACCGCCATGAGCGGCGCCAAGCAGACCATGGACCGCCAGGCGGTGGTCAGCAACAACCTGGCCAACGCCAGCACCGCCGGCTTCCGCGCCCAGTTGCACGCGCTGCGCGCGGTGCCGGTGCAGGGCGACGGGCTGCTGCCCACGCGCACCTCGGTGATGGCCTCCACGCCGGGGTCGGACTTCAGCACCGGGCCGGTCAATGCCACCGGCCGCGACCTGGACGTGGCGCTGCAGGGCAATGCCTGGCTGGCGGTGCAGGCGGACGGCGGCGGCGAAGCCTATACCCGCCGGGGCGATCTGCAGGTGGACGGCGACGGCGTGCTGAACAGCGCCGGCCGGCCGGTGATCGGCGAGAACGGCCCGATCCTGGTGCCGCTGGGCGCCGCGCTCTCAATGGGCGCCGACGGCACCGTCAGCGCCATCGGCGCCGGCGAGGATCCGGACGCGCTGGTGCGCATCGGCCGCGTCAAGCTGGTGGACGCCGGCGACGCCGGCCTGAGCCGGGGCGAGGACGGCCTGTTCCGCGCCGTCAACGGCAACCCCCTGGGCCGCGACGAAAACGCGCGGCTGGTGTCCGGTGCCCTGGAGGGCAGCAATGTAAGCCCCATCGAAAGCATGGTGGCGATGATCGACAACGGGCGCCGCTACGAAATGCAGATGAAGGTGATCGAGAGCGCCGACCAGAACGACCAGCGGGCCAACAGCCTGCTGTCGATGAACTGAGTAAGCACGAGGAAACGCCATGATCAAATCACTGTGGACGGCGAAAACCGGTCTTGAATCCCAACAGGTGAAGATGGACGTGATCGCCAACAACCTGGCCAACGTCAGCACCAACGGTTTCAAGAAAACCCGCGCCGTGTTCGAGGATCTGCTGTATCAGAACCTGCGTCAGCCCGGCGGCGCCAACGACGTGCAGAACACCCTGCCGTCCGGCATGCAGGTGGGCTCCGGGGTACGCCCGGTGGCCACCGAGCGGTTGCACAGCCAGGGCGGTCTGGAAAACACCGGCAATTCCCGGGACCTGGCCATCAACGGCAAGGGCTTTTTCCAGGTGCGCCTGCCCGACGGCAATATCGCCTACACCCGCGACGGCAGCTTCCAGCTCGACCAGAACGGGCAGATGGTGACCTCCAGCGGTTACCCGCTGGAACCGGCGGTGATCATCCCGGACAACGCCCTGTCGGTGACGGTGGGCAAGGACGGGCTGGTGACCATCACCGAGCCGGGTTCCAACCAGAGCAACGAAGTGGGCCAGCTGACCCTCTCCACCTTCGTCAATCCGGCCGGTCTGGAAAGCGTCGGCGAGAACCTGTACCTGGAAACCACCGCTTCCGGCATGCGCACGGAAACCACCCCGGGCCTGAACGGCGCCGGCAGTCTCTACCAGGCCTATGTGGAAACCTCCAACGTCAATGTGGTGGAGGAGATGGTCAACATGATCCAGACCCAGCGCGCTTACGAGATCAACAGCAAGGCGGTGCAGACCTCCGACGAAATGCTGTCGCGTCTGGCGCAGCTTTGACGGTGACCGATGAAAAGCGTCGTTAGCCTTATCGTCCCGGCCCTGGTCGCGTTGCTGGTGCTGCCCGGCTGCGCCCAGCTGCCACGGCCGTCGGTGGTGGGGGAGCAGGAAAAGGTCGCCATCCCGCAGCCGCCGCCGCCGCAGCCCAACGGTTCCCTGTTCCAGGCCCGGCGCGGTTACCGGCCGCTGTTCGAGGACCGCCAGCCGGTGATGATCGGTGACGTGCTCACCGTGGTGCTCGACGAACAGGTGAGCGCCTCGAAAAATTCGCGCAGCAACGCGAACCGCAACGGCTCGGCGGCGCTCACCCCCACGGCGGTGCCCAAGGGCCTGGAAGACCTGAGCGACTATGGCTTCGACATCGCCGGCGAGAACACCTTCCAGGGCGGCGGTGGCTCCCAGGCGGGCAACACCTTCAGCGGCACCATCACGGTGACCGTGCTGGAGGTGCTCGGCAACGGCAACCTGCGGGTGCGCGGCGAGAAGCAGATTCTGATCAACCAGGGCACCGAGTTCATCCGCTTCTCCGGCGTGGTGGACCCGCTGGAAATCACCGCCGGCAACCGGGTGCTGTCCACCCAGGTGGCGGACGCGCGCATCGAGTACGTGGGCGACGGCTACATCAACGAGGCCCAGACCATGGGTTGGTTGCAGCGCTTCTTCCTGAACATTTCCCCCTTCTGACGGCGAGGCCCGGGCACCATGGCATTTTTCGCGAAACGGTTAGGCCGCTTGATGATGTTCGCCGCCGCCCTGTTGTCGCTGGCGGTGCCGGCGGCGCGCGCCGAATCCCTGCGTGAACTGGCCGACTTCGCCGGTGTGCGCGACAACGTGCTGGTGGGCTACGGCCTGGTGGTGGGGCTCGACGGCAGCGGCGACCAGACCATGCAGACGCCGTTCACCACCCAGAGCCTGAACAACATGTTCAAGCAGCTCGGCATCAGCATTCCGCCGGGCACCAACATGCAGCTGCGCAACGTGGCCGGCGTCATGGTGACCGCCAATCTGCCGCCGTTCGCGGCGCCGGGGCAGCGCATCGACGTGGTGGTGTCCTCGATCGGCAACGCCCGCAGCCTGCGTGGCGGCACCCTGCTGATGACGCCGCTGAAGGGCGCCGACGGCGGCACCTATGCGCTGGCCCAGGGCAACCTGCTGGTGGGCGGGGCCGGCGCCGAGGCCGGCGGCAGCAGCGTGCAGATCAACCAGCAGGCCAGCGGCCGCATCGCCAACGGCGCCCTGGTGGAACGGGAGGTGCCGCTGGCCCTGGGCGAGGCCAACGGCATTCTGGAACTGCAGCTTCGGGACGCGGACTTCGGCACCGCCGAGCGCACCGTGCGCGCCATCAACGCGGAATTCGGCCGCGCCGTGGCCAGCGCCGCCAACGCCCGCACCATCCGTTTGCAAGGTCCCACCAGCGCCGATGAACGGGTGTCGTTCATGGCCCGGGTGGAACGGGTCTATGTGACGCCCACGGAAGCGCCGGCGCGGGTGATCATCAACGCGCGCACCGGCTCGGTGGTGCTGAACGGCCGCGTCACCCTGAAACCGGCGGCGGTGGCCCACGGCAGCCTGTCGGTGGTGATCGATACCCGCTTCGGCGTCAGCCAGCCGGCCCCGTTCGGCGACGGCGACACCGTGGTGGTGCCGGACAGCGACATCAGCATCCGCCAGCAGCCCGGCACCCTGCGCCTGGTGGAAGGCGCCGACCTGATGCAGGTGGTGGATGCCCTCAACGCCCTGGGCGCCACGCCGCAGGACCTGATGTCGATTCTCGAAGCGCTGAAGGCCGCCGGCGCCCTGCGCGCGGAACTGGAGATCATCTGATGATGGGTGGCGATCCGATGCAGGCGCGTTTCGCGCTGGATGTGCAGGGCCTGGAGCGCCTCAAGCAGGGCGCCGCCCGGGACCCGGGCGGTCAGCTGCGCGAGGCCGCCAATCAGTTCGAAGGGCTGTTTCTGCACCGCATGATCCAGGCCATGCGCGACGCGGTGCCCCGTTCCGGGCTCACCGACAGCTCGCAAATGCGCTTCTACGAATCGCTCTACGACCAGCAGTTGTCCCAGCACCTGGCCGGGCGCGGCGTGGGGCTGGCGGATCAGCTGGTGGCGCAACTTTCCAAATACGTGGACAACGGCGACATCGCCCGGGGCACGCCGCGGGCCCTGCCCGGGGTGCCCGCCGCCGCTTCGCCGGCGCCGCCCGCCGCGGCACCGGCGAACGTCACCTCCGCCGGGGAACGCACCGCCGTGGACGCGCCGCGCCCGCCGCTGCGCGCCGCCGCCAATGCGACGGCACCGGCGGGCCGCTCCGCGCCGGAGGCGTTTATCGATGAGCTGCTGACGCCGGCCCGGGACGCGGCCCGTCGCACCGGGGTACCGGCGCCGTTGATCCTGGCCCAGGCGGCTCTGGAAACCGGCTGGGGCCGGCACCGCATCACCACCGAGGACGGTGCCGACAGCCATAACCTGTTCGGCATCAAGGCCGGCGCCGACTGGCGTGGCCGCACCACCGACGTGACCACCCACGAATACATCGACGGCCAGCGGGTCCGGCGCGTGGAACGCTTCCGGGTGTACGACTCCTACCAGGACGCCTTCGCCGACCACGGCCGTCTGCTCACCGGCAACGACCGCTATGCCGGCGTACTGCGCGCCGGCGATAACGGACAGGCCGCCCGCGCCCTGCAGGACGGCGGCTACGCCACCGACCCGGCCTACGCGGACAAGCTGGTGCGGCTGATGGATCAGATCGGCGGCATGACCGGCGATCAGCGCCGGATCGCCGGCGACGCCGCGCCGGCGCGCTAAAGAAACGCCGCCCGCCGCCGATAACGGGCTTAACGGTTAAAGGAAGACGGACATGAGTCTTTTCTCGATTGGTCTGAGCGGTCTCAATGCCGCGCAGAACGCGCTCAACACCACCAGCAACAACATCAGCAATGTCTATACCCCGGGCTACAACCGGGAGCTGACCCTGCTCGGTGAGCGCAACACCAGCGGCGGCGTGCAGGTCAACGACATCCAGCGCCAGTTCGACCAGTACGTGGCCGACCAGCTCAACGCCGCCAACAGCAAGACCAGCGCGCTGCAAAGCTACCAGACCCAGATCAGCCAGATCGACAACCTGCTGGCCGACCAGGACGCCGGCCTGGCGCCGCTGATGCAGAAATTCTTTTCGTCGCTGGAGGATCTCGCCTCCACCCCGTCCGACCCGGCCGCCCGCCAGGGCGTGATGGGCAGCGCCGACACGCTCACCGCCCAGTTCCGCGCGTTCCAGAATTACCTGCAGGACATGCAGAACGGCATCGACGGCAAGATCCGTGACGAGGTCACGCAGATCAACAACACCGCCGACCAGATCGCGTCCCTGAACCGGGAGATCGCCCTGGCCAAAGCCAAGAACGGCGACGCGCCCAACAGTCTGCTCAACCAGCGCGATCAGCTGGTGGCCGACCTGAGCCAGCGGGTGGACGTGCGGCTCACGGTGCAGGAAAGCGGCACCTACAACCTTTCCATCGGCAACGGTCAGCCGATCGTCGCCGGCACCCGCAGTTTTTCCCTGGAAGCGATGACCAGCGCCGGCGACCCCACCCGCACCGTGGTGGGCTACCGGGACTCCGCCGGCAATCTGAACGAACTCAACGAGACCAACCTGGAAGGCGGTTCCCTGGGCGGGCTGTTGCAGTTCCGCCGTGAAACCCTGGACAAGAGCCAGAACCAGATCGGTCAGCTGGCGGTGTCCCTGGCCACCGCCTTCAACGAACAGCACCAGGCCGGCACCGACCTCAACGGCGACCCGGGCCAGGCCCTGTTCGCGGTGGGCGCGCCGCGCGCCTTCGCCCACGAAAACAACAGCGGTGGCGCCGATATCAGCGCCGTCTACGGCGACGTGGACCAGCTCACCGCCAGCGACTACGACCTGGTGGTGACCGACGCCGCCGCCGGCGAATTTCAGATCACTCGCCGCGACACCGGTGAGCGCTTCGCCGCCACCCTGGACGGCGCCGGGCAACTGACGGTGGGTGGCACGGTGGTGACCGTGGCCGACGCCGGCACCCTGGCGGACGGCGACCGCTTTACCCTGCAGCCCACCCGCCAGGCCGCCGCCGATATGGAAAATCTGATTCACGACTCCGGCCGGATCGCCGCCGGCCTGGGCGGCGGCAGCGGCGACAACGAAAACGCCCTGGCCATGCAGAAGCTCCAGGACGCCTTGCTGGTGGGCGGTGCCTCCACGCTCAATGGCGCCTATGCCGCCATGGTCGGCGACGTGGGCAACCGCACCAACATCGTTCAGGCCAACCTGGACGCCCAGGAAGGTCTCAGCGAACAGCTGCGCGCGGTGCAGCAATCCCAGTCCGGGGTCAACCTGGACGAGGAAGCCGCCAACCTGATCCGCTACCAACAGTTTTATCAGGCCAACGCCAAGGTGATTCAGACCGGCGCCACCCTGATGGACGCCATTCTCGGCCTGCGTTAACAACGCCCGCGTCAATAGGGAAACAGCCATGCGCATCAGCACCGTCACCATGTTTGAACAGAGCCTGAGTTCCATGAACCGCCAGCAAGGCGACTTCATGAAGGTCGGCCAGCAGCTGGCCGCCGGGCGCCGGGTGGTGAACCCGTCCGACGATCCCCAAGCCGCTTCCCGGGCGGTGCAGGTCTCCCAGTCTCTGGCGGTTACCCAGCAGTACGGCGATTCCCGGATCAGCGCGCGCAACGCCCTGTCCCAGGAAGAGAGCGTACTGGACAGCGTCGGTGACGCCATCGCCAGCGCCAAGACCCTGATCATCCATGCCGCCAACGACAGCCTCAGCGACGCCGACCGGGACTCCATCGCCAGCCAGCTGCGCGGCATCTACGAAACCGTGATCGGCCAGGCCAACGCCACCGACGGCAATGGCCGCCACCTGTTCGGCGGCTACCAGGACAGCAGCCCGCCGTTCGTTCGCGATGCCGCCGGCAACGTGGACTACGTGGGCGACAGCCAGGTTCGTCAGCAGCAGGTGGACGCCTCCCGGCGCATGCCGGTCTCCGACAATGGCATCACCATTTTCCAGAGCGTGCACAGCAGCGCCGGTTACGTGGCGGAAGCGGACGCCGGCAACGGCGGCGACGTGACCTTTACCGGCCCCAATGTGGTGGACGAGAGCGATCCGGGCTTCGGCCAGGGCTACCGCATCGAATTCCAGGTGGCCGGTGGCGCCACCACCTACACCGTTAATGGCGGCGCCCCGCAGCCCTACGAGGACGGCGCGCCGATCCAGGCGGGCGGTGTGTCGATCACCCTGGATGGTACCCCGGCGGACGGCGACGGCCTGACCATGGACCGCGCCCAGGACATGAACACCGACCTGTTCCGCACCTTCGAGAAAGCGCTGGCGGTGCTTGGCCAGCCGGCCGGCACCGACGCGCAAAAGGCGGCCCGCGACAACACCCTGAGCACGGTGATGCGCGAGTTCGACAACAGCCTGGACAACGTGCTGACGGTGCGCGCCTCGGTGGGCGCCCGCCTCAACGAACTGGACGTGGTGGACGCGGTGGCCGGCAACCGCCAGCTCAACTACACCGAAACCCTGGCCAACCTGACCGGCGATCTCAGCCAGCCCTCCGAATTCGCCGCGGCGGTGTCGGAATACACCCTGCGGCAGGTGGGTCTGCAGGCCGCCCAGAAGGCGTTCGTGGACATCAAGGGCATGACGTTGTTCGACCGGCTGTAGGCGGGCTCAGCCCGCCGCCAGCGCCACCACCAACGCCTGCAGAAAATCCAGCCCCTGGCCGAACAAGCCCTGCAGAAAGCGGCCGAAATCGGTCATCAGCACGGTGAGCAGGAACAGTCCCAGGGTCAGGGAGGTGGGGAAGCCCACCGAGAACACGGTGAGCTGCGGCGCCGAGCGGTTGAGAATGCCCAGGGACAGATTGACGATCAACAGCGGCGCCACCAGCGGCAGCGCCAGCAGCAGCCCGGACACGAAGATGGTGCCGCCGTAGCGCACCAGCATCTCGAAGGCGCCGGGGTTGAGCCCGGCGGTGCCGATGGGCAGGGTGCGGAAGCTGGTGGCCAGGGCGTCGATCACCATCAAATGACCGTTCACCGCCAGAAACATGAGCAGGGTGATCATGTAGAACAGCCGCGACAGGATCATGGTGTTGGCGCCGTCCGGACTGACGAAAGTGGCGAACGCCAGCCCCATCTGCAGACCGATGTACTCGCCGGCCGCCTGCACCGCGGTGAAGGTCACCCGCAACGCCAGCCCCATGGCCACGCCGATCAGAAGCTGCTCCACGATGATGCCGAGCCCGGCCCAGGACCATACCGGCGCCGCCGGCAGGGGCGGCAGCAGCGGCGCCACCACCACGCTGATCAATACCGCCAGGCCCACCTTGACCTGCCGGGGCACGGCGGTGTGGCCGAGCAGTGGCGCCGCCATGAAAAATCCGGACAGCCGCATGAACGGCCACAGAAAGGCGGTCAGCCAGGCGTGCAGTTGGTCGAAGGAAACGTCGATCACTGGATCAGAAACGGAATGTTCTGGAACAGGGTGCGGGTGAAATCGGTGATCAGACTGAGCAGCCAGGGCCCGGTGATCACCACCACCGCGAACACACCGAGAATCTTGGGAATGAACGACAGGGTCATTTCGTTGATCTGGGTGGCGGCCTGGAACAGGCTCACCAGCAGGCCGATGGCCAGTGCCGTGATCAGCAGCGGCGCGCCCAGGTAGAGCGTGGTCATCATCGCCTGGTAGGCGATCGACATAACGGTTTCCGGTGTCATACGAAGAAACTCTGCGCCAGGGAGCCGATGATCAGCTGCCAGCCATCCACCAACACGAACAGCATCAGTTTGAACGGCAGCGAAATGGTGGCCGGCGGTACCATCATCATGCCCAGCGCCATCAGCACGCTGGCCACCACCAGGTCGATGATCAGAAACGGAATGAAAATGGTGAAGCCGATCTGAAAGGCGGTTTTCAGTTCACTGGTGACGAACGCCGGCAGCAGGATGCGCAGGGGCAGATCCTCCGGGCCCTGCAGCGGGCCCACTTCCGCCAGTCGCGCGAACAGGGCGATGTCCGGCTCGCGGGTTTGCGCCAGCATGAATTCCCGGAACGGCTGCACGCCGCGCTCGGCGAATTCGGTGAATTCGATCTCGCCCTGCTCCAACGGCACCCAGGCGCTGTCGTACACACGGTTGAACACCGGCGACATGACGAAGAAAGTGAGGAACAGGGTCAGCCCCAGCAGCACCTGGTTGGGCGGCGCCGCCTGGGTGCCCATGGCGGTGCGCAGCAGGCTGAGCACGATGATGATGCGGGTGAAGCAGGTCATCATCAACAGCATGGCGGGGAGGAACGCCAGGCTGCTGAGCAGCAGCAAGGTTTGCAGCTTGATCGACCATTGCTGGCCGCCGTCGCCGGTGGGCTCGGTGACGATGCCCGGCAGGGCGGCCTGGCTCCAGGCCAGCTGTGGCGCCAGGGCGGCCAGCAGCAGCAGCCAGGGCAGGGCGCGGCGCAGCGCGCTCATCCCCGGCCTCCGCGCAGATTCTGTTTGAGGGCCTGGGCAAAGCGCGCGGAAAACGTCGCGTTCTGGTCCGGAGAGGGCGCGTCCTCGTCCGCCGGCGTGTCCGGCGCCGGATACTGGTGCAGCCGGCTGATCCGGCCGCCGCCCACGCCCAGCACCAGGCGGGTGCCGTCCACGTCCACCACCACCACCCGCTCCTTGGCGCCCACCGCGCGGCTGGCCACCACCGTCAGCAGCCGGGCGTCGCGGCCCTGGCCCGGTGCCAGCCGGCGCAGCAGCCAACCGCACAGCAGGATCACGCCCACCAGCAGCAGCAACACCAGGGCGGTCTTGCCAAGGGCCGCCATGCCCAGCATCGCCTCGCCGCCGCCGGACATGGACACGGCCTGCAGGGCGTTATCGCGGGCGGCGTCGGTGCTCATCGGTTGAGTTTCTGCACGCGCTCGGAGGGCGTCACGATCTCGGTGATGCGGATGCCGTACTTGTCTTCCACCACCACCACTTCGCCCTGCGCCACCAGATAGCCGTTGATCAGAATATCCATGGGTTCGCCGGCCAGGCCGTCCAGCTCGATCACCGAGCCCTGGGCCAGTTCCAGCAGCTGCTTGATGGTGATGCGGGTGCGGCCCAGTTCCACGCTCAGCTTCACCGGGATGTCCATGATCATTTCCAGATCACGGCTGTCGCCGCCGCCGCTGTCCTCTCCCAGGGGTTTGAACACCTGTTCGCCGGCGGCGCGGGCATCGCCGGCCTGTTCCTGCTCGGCCAGGGCCGCCGCCCAGGGATCGTCGTCGCCGCCCGGTTGCGCCTGCTGCTCGGCAAGCGCCTTGTCCCAGTCGTCGTCGGCGTTGTGATCGGGTTTGTTGTCGTCACTCATGGTCAGTGTCCTTGCTCTTCACGAAGCCGGCGGCGGTGGCCGCGTGGGCGTTGGCGTGGTCGATCACGCGCGTGACGCGCAGCGCGCGCTGCTGGTGGCGGCTGCCGTACTCGCACTCCAGCACCGGCACCCCGTCCACGCGGGCGGTGACGGTGTCGGGCAGTTCGATGGGCAGCACGTCGCCGGGCTGCAGCTTCATTACCTGGGAAATACGGCTCGGCACGGTCAGGAACTCGGCCACCAGTTCCACCTGGGACTGGCGGATTTCACCGGCCATGCGATGGCCCCAGGTGTTGTCGCCACCGTCGCGGCTGTCCATCACCGGGTTGTTGAGCTGTTCGCGCAGCGGTTCGATCATCGAGTAGGGCATGCACACCTGGAAATCGCTGGCCAGGTTGCCCACCTCCAGATGGAAGGTGGTGTTGACGATGATTTCGTTGGGCGAGTTGGTGATGTTGGCGAACTTGGCCTGGATCTCCGAGCGCAGGTAGCTGATGTCCAGGGCGTACACGGATTTCCAGGCGTCCTGATAGCCGTCGATGGCCAGGCGCAGAATGCGCTGGATGATGCGCTGTTCGGTGTTGGTGAATTCGCGGCCCTCGGACTTGGTCACGAAGCGGCCGTCACCGCCGAACAGATTGTCCACCACCATGAACACCAGGCTCGGCGGAAACACCATCAGGCCGGTGCCGCGCAGCGGTTTCATGGCGATCAGGTTGAGATTGGTGGGCACCGGCAGATTGCGCGCGAAATCCTTGAAGCTCTGGTAGCGCACCGAATCCACGGTGATGTCGGCGCTGCGCCGGATCAGGTTGAACAGGCTGACCCGGAACTGGCGCGCGAAGCGCTCGTTGATGATGTCCAGGGCGTGCAGGCGCTCGCGGATCACGCGGTGCTGGGACGCGGGATCGTAGGGTTTGGGGCGCTTGTCGCTCTCCGCCGGGGCGTCGTCGTCACCGCCCGGGCCGTTGAGCAGGGCGTCGATCTCTTCCTGGGACAGCAGGTCGTCTTGTGCCATGGCCGGCTCCCGGTTACTGCACGATAAACTCGGTGAACAGCACGTCCTGCACCGCTAGTTCCGGCTGCGAGGCGGTCAGCGGCTCCTCGAACATGGCGGTCACCTGGCGGGCCAGCTCTCGTTTGCCGTCCAGGGTGGCGGCGGTTTCCGCGTTCTGGCTGGACAGCAGCATCAGCAGCCGGCTGCGCAACGGCGGAATGTTGTCGAGCAGATACTGCTCGGTCTTCTCATCGCCCACCTGCAGGGTCAGCCCCACGTACAGCAGACGCTGCCCGCACAGATCGCCCTGCACGTTGACGGTGAACGGTTCCAGCTTGACGAAGCGGGCCGGGGCCGGCGCGGCGCTGACCTGGGCGGTGCGGTTGGCCGGCGGCTCCTGGTCGTCGAACAGCAGAAAAAAAGTCGCCGCCCCCAGGGCGGCCACCAACACCGCGATCAGGGTGATCAGCACCCCCACTTTGCGGGATCGGTTACCGGATTCGGCCATGGTTCGCGTTTTCCTTGCCTGGCAAATGAAACTTCGTGATCGTCAGTATCGGTGTTCGGCGCCCTCCGGCATGGCCGGAAAAGCGGTCGATATTGGGGCTATTTTCGCGGTGACGCCGGCCCGGCCTCAGGCGTACAGATCGACGCCGCCCCGGTCCACCACGGCGGTGGTGGCACGGGGCGTGGCGGCCGCGTCTTCCACCGCTTCACCGGTCAGCGCCGGGCCGCCGCCGCCGGCGCCCGGTTGCCCCTGTCCGTTGGCGTCACCGCCGGCGAACTGGCGCGGCTGGTCACCGACCTGGGCGTCGCCCAGGGCGATGCCCTGCTGGGCCAGGGCCTCGCGCAGCTGCGGCAGGGCCTGCTCCAGGGCGCCGCGCACGGCGGCATGGGCGGAGAAGAAATGGGCCTGGGCACCCTGATCGTCCACTTTCAGAGAGACGCTCATCGGACCCAGGTCGCGGGGATTGAGGTGCAGCTCCATGTGCTGCTCGCCCCGGCGCGCCACACTGACCACCTGCTGGCTCAGTTCCTGGCCCCAGCCGGGGCTGGCCACCGGCGTCTGCAGGGTCACGGTGGTGGACGCCGGGCCGTTGCCGGCGCCCGTGCCGGAGGTCGGGCCGGCGGCGCCGACGGAGGCGGCGGCGCTGGCCGGGGCCGGAGTCTCGGCGGTGGTCCGCACCGGGCCGGCCTCGTCCGGGTTCACCGCCAGGGTGGCCGGGGCGGGCGCCGCCGGCGCCGGGGTGCCGGCTTTCAGGGGCGCGGCGCCATCGTCGGCGGCCGGCGGCGCGGCGGCCGTCGGGACCAGGCCGCTATCGGCACGGCCTTTCACCGGCGCGGCGCGGGTGGCGGCGTCCGTCACCGCACCGGCGGACGTGCTGGGCGGTACCGCCGGTGCCAGGGTGGCCACCAGGGCCGGGTCCGCGGGCACCTCGGCGGTGACCGGGGTGGCCTCATCCTGGCGGGCGTGTTCCGCCAGCGGCGGCGTGTCACCGCTGGCCGGCGCCTCTTCCGCGGAGGCGCGGGGGGCCAGCGGCGCGCGCAGCAGGGCCTCGCCGACCAGCGCGGCGGGCGGTGCCGACGAATCCGGGGCGGGCCGGCCGTCCGCCGCGCCGCCCAGCAGGGTGAGGCCGTCGGTAACCAAGGGGGTGTCCACGGCGGCGCTGGCCAGGGCCGCCTGGAAAGCGCCCTGGACAGAGCCGGAGCCGCTGGCGTCGCGGGCCGGATCGGCGGTGCCGGTGGTGGCCGGTCGGGTGTTGAGCAATGCACTGATGTCCATGGGATCTCCTGATGCCGACCGTTAGCGGGGCCGCCGGGCCACGGCGTTGTTGGTGGTTTCGTCGCTGGCGCGTTGCTCGCGGCGCTGCTCCTGATGGCGGGCCTGGGTCGCCCGGCGCTGGGCCAGGGTGTCGTAGCTGGCCAGCTGACGCTGGCGCTGCTGCCATTGGTCGCGGCTGGCGGCGACCCGTTCGCCCTGTTGCGCCAGGGCGCGGCGCGCCTGCTCGATGGCGTCGTCCAGGGAGCGGATAAAGCGCCGGTAGTCGCCCAGACGGGCGGCGTCGATGCCGGCGTTCATGGCGTCCTGCAACTGGCGGCCGTAATCGAGACGGTACTGTTCCAGGGCTTGCAGCTGGGCGGCGCTCTGCGCCTCGCCGCGGCGTTCGTCGGCCAGCAGGCGGCCGGCCTGGTCGCGGGCTTCCCGGCTTTTGTCGATCAGGGTGTCGAGGGGCGTGGATGCGGTCATGGCAGCAGAGCCTCCAGTGCACGTTGCGCGTCGTCGATGCCGGCCCGGTCACTGATCGCCTGTTGCAGGAAGGCTTCGATCTCCGGGTACAGCTGCACCGCCTGGTCCAGCAGCGGATCGTGGCCGGGGCTGTAGGCGCCGACGCTGATCAGGTCGCGGTTGCGTTGATAGCGGGAGAACAGTTGCTTGAAACGCTGCGCCCGTTGCCACTGGCGAGGGTCGACGATGTGGTTCATGGCGCGGCTGATCGACGCCTCGATGTCGATGGCCGGGTAGTGGCCGGCCTCCGCCAGCCCCCGGGACAGCACCACATGGCCGTCGAGAATGGCGCGGGCGGCGTCGGCGATCGGGTCCTGCTGATCGTCGCCTTCGGTGAGCACGGTGTAGAAGGCGGTGATCGAGCCGCCGCCGCTTTCGCCGTTGCCGGCCCGCTCCACCAGACCGGGCAGCTTGGCGAACACCGACGGCGGATAGCCCTTGGTGGCCGGCGGCTCGCCGATGGCCAGGGCGATCTCCCGCTGGGCCATCGCATAGCGGGTCAGCGAATCCATGATCAGCAGCACGTTGCGACCGGCGTCGCGGAAGTATTCCGCCAGGCGGGTGGCGTAGGCGGCGCCCTGCAGGCGCTGCAGCGGCGAGGTGTCCGCCGGCGCCGCCACCACCACCGCCCGGCGGCGGCCTTCCTCGCCGAGAATGTTGTCGATGAAATCCTTTACCTCGCGGCCCCGTTCGCCGATCAGGCCGACCACGATCACGTCGGCGCTGGTGTAGCGGGCCATCATGCCCAGCAGCACCGACTTGCCCACGCCGGAGCCGGCGAACAGACCCATGCGCTGGCCCCGGCCGATGCTCAGCAGGGTATTCAGGGCGCGGATGCCCACGTCCACCTGGGCGTCGATGGGCGCCCGCGCCAGCGGGTTCAGCGGCGGCGCGGCGAGGGTGTCGTGGGGCGCCTCGTCCACCGGCTCACCGCCGTCCAGGGGGCGGCCGTTGCCGTCCACCACCCGGCCCAGCAGGGTATCGCCCAGGGGGAAGCGGCGCGCGCCGCCGCCGTCCTGACCGAGGGGAAACACCCGTGCGCCCGGGGTCAGGCCGCTGATCTCCGCCAGCGGCATCAGGAACAGTTTGTCGCCGGCGAACCCCACCACCTCGGCCTCGGCGAAGCCGCTGGCGTGGCCGCCGCTGTCGCAGGTCAGTTCGATGCGGCAGCCGCTGCCCAGGGGCACGCGCAGGCCGACCACCTCCAGCACCAGGCCGGTGGCCCGCACCACCCGGCCGCTGGTCAGATAGGGCGGGGCGCCGGCCACCCGCTCGGTGACCCGGGTCAGCGCCTGGCACCAGTGTTGATGGTGGCCATCGGCGGCGGCGTTCACGACGTCGCTCCCGGGTCCGGGTCATCGCTGGCGCGGCGCCGGCGGCGAACGCGGCCGGCCACCGTGGCCCAGCGGCTTTCCCAGGTGGCGTCCAGTTCCCCGGCCGGACTGGTGACCCGGCAGCCGCCGCGGCTGAGCTGGTCGTCCGGGTGCAGTTTCCAGCCCGCCGCGGTCAGTTCCGCGTCCAGCTCCTTTGCCACCAGCGCCAGATCTAGGGGATGCAGCCACAGCCGGGTTTTGCCGTTCAGGCTGGGTTCGTCGTGGATCAATTCGCGGACGATGGTCAGCACCTGGCGGGGCCGGGCGCGCAAGGCCTCGCCGGCCAGTTGCCGCCCGGTGGCCAGGGCCAGCTCCACCAGATGATCGGCCACCTGGCCGTCCAGGTTTTGCAGCGCCTGGCTGAAGCCGCCGGCCAGGGTGGCCAGCGGCGTCAGGATCTCGGCGCGCTGGCGGGCGGTTTCCTGCTCGCCCTGTTGCCGGCCTTCCGCCAGGCCCCGGGCCAGCCCTTCGCGGTGGCCTTCCTCGAAGCCGGCCTGATGGCCCTCGCGCCAGGCTTCCTCGCGCACCTTGGCGCGCAGCGCCCGCAATTCCGACTGATGATCGAAGGTCGGGTCGCCCTGGGCCGGCGCGCTGGGAGCCCGCCGCCGGGGCGCATCCAGCTCCGCCATTTGCCAGGGGCGCCAGCCGCGCCGGTTGGAAGGGGCGGTGTCAGACATAGGTGTCGTCCCCGCCACTCAGCACGATTTCGCCGTTGTCCGCCAGGCGGCGCACCACCTGCAGAATGGCTTTCTGTTCGTTCTCCACCTGCGACACCCGGATCGGGCCGCTGGCTTCCAGGTCCTCGCGCAGCAGGGTGCCGGCGCGGGTCGACATATTGCGCAGGAATTTTTCCTTGAGCGCCTCGTCGCAGCCCTTCAGGGCGATCACCAGGGAGTTGGTGTTGATCTCCTTGAGGATCATCTGGATGCCACGGTCGTCCACGTCCAGCAGGTTCTCGAACAGGAACATCTCGTCGATGATCTTTTGCGCCAGATCCTCGCTGTGGGCGCGCACCGTTTCGATCACCTTCTCCTCGGCGCTGGAGTTCATCAGGTTGAGGATCTCGGCGGCGGTGCGCGCGCCGCCCATCTTGCTGCGCTTGAGGTTCTGGCCGTCGAGCATGCCGCCCAGCACCTCGGTGAGCTCCTGCAGCGCGGCGGGCTGCACGCCACTGAAGGTGGCGATGCGCAGCACCACGTCATTGCGCAGCCGGTCGTCGAAGTACTCCAGCACATCGGCGGCCTGGCGCCGTTCCAGGTGCACCAGGATGGTGGCGATGATCTGCGGGTGCTCGTCGCGGATCATTTCCGAGACCATGTTGGCCTCCATCAGATTGAGCGCGTCGATGCCGGAGTTGGCGCCGTGCTGTTCCAGGATGTCCTCGAGCAGGCTGGAGGCGCGCTCGCTGCCCAGGGCCTTGGTCAGCACCGAGCGGATGTGGTCGCTGGAGTACAGATTCAGGGCCGCGTACTGATCGGATTCGTCGTAGAAGTCGTCCAGGACCTGGCGCATGTCCTCATGGGACACATGGCCCAGGTTGGCCATTTCCTGGCTGATGTCCTGCACTTCGCGGGCGGACAGATGCTTGAACACGTCCGCGGCGCTGTCCTCGTCCAGGGCCAGCAGCAGGATGGCGGCGCGACGGAGATGGGTCAGTTCAGTCATGGCGGTTCATCCAACTGCGTACGATCATGGCCACCATGGCCGGATCTTCCTGGGCCATTTCCTGCAGGTCCTTGAGGTTCTGCTCCTGGGCGCCGTTGTGACGGCGGCGACGACGCGGCGGTGGCGGTTCCGCCTCCTGGTTCGGGTCGGCGCGGTCGGCCTCCGGCCGGGCCGCGTAGGGCGCGGCGGCCACCGGCGCCGGCGCGGCGGTGGCCGGGCGGGGTGCCGGGCGTTGCTCCAGGAAGCGCCGCAGCAGCGGGCGCACCACGAACAGGAACAGCAGCAGGGCGGCCAGGCCCACCAGCAGCCAGCGGCCCAGGGACAGCAGCAAAGTCTGCCAGAACGGATCGCGCCACCAGTCCTGCTGGTCCACGGTATCGGCGTCCTTGGTGAACGGGCTGTTGACCACTTCCAGGCCGTCGCCCCGTTCCTCGGAGAAGCCCATGGCCTGGCGTACCAGTTGGCGGATGCGCTCCAGTTGTTCCGGGTCCAGGGGCTCGCTGATGGCCTGGCCCTGGTCATCGACCGCGTCGCGGTAGTCCACCACCACCGCCACCGACAGCCGGTCCAGCCGCGCCCGTTGATGCTGGACATGGGTGACGTCGCGGTCCACTTCGTAATTGATCACGCTGTCCTGATTCAGTCGCCGCACCGGCGGATCCGCGTCGCCGGTGTCGGCGCCGTCCTGATTCCGCGGCGGATTCTGTACCGGTGAGGGGGCGCTGCCCGGCGGCGTGTTGCTGAGCGCGCCGGGCACGCCGGCGGCCAGCTCGTCGCCGCCACGGTATTGTTCGTTGAGCTGACGGCTGCGCACCGCCGCCGGGTTGCCGTTCTGGTTGGGGCCGTAGCGCTCGCTGGTCTGCTCGCGGCGGGAAAAGTCCACCTGCGCCACCACCTGGGCCCGCACCCGGTCGCGGCCCAGAATCGGCGCCAGAATGCTTTCGATGCGCTGGCGGTAACCGCGCTCCAGATCGCGTACGTAATCGAGCTGGCTGCCGTCGAGACCGCCGGTGCCGCCCTCCGGGCGGGACAGCAGCCGGCCGGCCTGGTCGACCACGGTGACGTCTTCCATGGCCAGTTCCGGCACGCTGCCGGAGACCATATGCACGATGGCGTTGACCTGGCCCTCGCCCAGGGTACGGCCCGGTTCCAGGGTCAGTACCACGGATGCCTTGGCCGGCTCGCGGTCGCGGATGAACACCGACGGTTTGGCCATGGAAAGATGCACGCGGGCCCGGGCCACCGGGCCCAGGGCCTCGATGGAGGCCGCCAGCTCGCCCTGCAGGCCGCGCTGGAAGTTGACCCGTTCGGCGAACTGGCTGATGCCGAACGCCTGCCGGTCCATGATCTCGAAGCCCACGTTGCCGCCCTCGGGCAAGCCCTGTTCGGCGAGCTGCAGGCGCAGCCGGTGGACCTGATCGCCGGGCACCATCAGCGCGCGGCCGCCCTCGGCGAACCGATAGGGCACGGCGCGGCTTTCCAGTTCACCGATGATGCGGCCGCCGTCGGCCTCGCTGAGATTGCTGTAGAGCACCCGGTATTCCGGGGTGCTGGCCCACATCAACAGGGCCGCCACCACGGCGATCACGGCGGCGCCGCCCACCAGCAGGGGCACCAGCGGATTGGCGCGCAGTCGCGCCCAAAGCGCCTCGGCGCCGTTGGCGTTGCCGGACGGCCGGGTGGGGGTGCCGTTACTCATGCGATCCCCCGGATGTGGGTCTGCTGTTCGGGCATTGCTGCGTCTCTGCCGGTAATTCGACGCTTGCCATTATCGGGGGCGGGCGTCCCGGCAAAGGAAAGAAAAGCCCGGCTTTTTGTCGTCAATTGATCGCTTGGCCGAGGGCGGGGCACTGGTAATCTGCTCGCCGTTATCCATCAAGACTCTTTATTGACGACGAGGAGTGCGGCGATGAGCGCACCGGTCACCCCCGCCCTGCAGGCGGCTCTGACACAAATGCGGGACCTGGCCGCCCAGGCCGGCCCGGTGGACGGCGCCCGCGGCGAGCGGTTCAACGCCACCGTGGGGAGCGGCGGCTTCGCCGATGCCCTGCAGAACAGCCTGGAGCGCATCAACCAACTGCAGCAGGATTCCGCCACCCAGGCCCGCGCCTTCCAGGCCGGCGCGCCCGGCGTGGAACTGCACGATGTGATGCTCACCGGCCAGAAGGCCAGCATCGCGTTCGAGATGGGCGTGCAGGTGCGGAACAGGTTGGTGAACGCCTACAAAGACATTATGAATATGCAGGTTTGAAGCAGTTGAAAGGGGCGCGTCTCAGATCTCTTCGCGCAGCAGCAGCCCTTTCACTTCTTCCAGGCGCTGCGAGGCGTTGAGCGCCTCTTCCGGCGGGATCTGACGAATCAGTTCGCCGTTGTCCCGGTCGATCAGGCGGATAACGGTGCGGCCGGAATCCTCGCTGATCTCGAACTGCACGCCGTAACGGCGCAACACCTCATTGATTTGCTGCACCGGTCGCACCAGCTCATCGCCGGACAGGGCGCGGGCCTCGGCGGCGGTGGTGTGGTCCGCGTCCGCGCGTACCGACAGTTGCTGAAGCACCTTCTCCACCCGTTGGCGGGCGGCCAGGTAAGAGAACTGGGACGCCTGCGGCGAGGAGGCGGAACCGTCGATCGGGTAGCTCATGGCGGGGCCTTTGCAATATTTGGCAGTCTCCGATCTGTTATCGACCGCCGCCCGGTGATCTTTAGCGGTAACTCCCGCTCGGTCCGGGGCGCGGGTAAGGGCGCAAAAAAAGGCTTCATCGCGCTTCGGCGGGTAATCGAAGCGGGAGGCCTCTATCCGGGGCGCGGATCTGTGTGGGGGCCTTCCGGGAACGCCGCGAGTACGTCCCTGTAGGCTCCCTGTCAAACGTCCTGTTTGACAGGGTCCCGGAAGGCCCCCACACAGCTCCGCTTCGAGGTAGCGGGACCGTTCCGGGTTCCAACAACGATGAACCGGGGTGGCGGAGGGGGGCGGCTCCGTAGAGCTCATCTTCGAGCTGGCAGGCGCCGATTTTCGCTCCGACAAACGTCTGAAGCGACCGTGGCGCCGAGGATCACTGCTCAGCGGCTCAGGGCGCGACGCCCTTCCGGGACCCTTGAGAACAGGACGTTCGAAAGGGAGCCTACATGGACGTACTCGCGGCGTTCCCGGAAGGGCGTCGCGCCCTGAGTCGCGCCCCGGCTGGAGCGAAATTTCCCGCCGAAGCGCGATGAACCAAAAAAACTCCGGGAGCGTTTTTTGACGTCGCCCGGCGACGGCCCGAAGGGCGTCCGCCAGGGACGGCGGGCGCACAAAAAAAGGGCCCCGAAGGGCCCTTCATGGCGACCGGAGAAGACCGGTTTAGCCGAGCAGGGACAGCACGCCCTGCGGTACCTGGTTGGCCTGGGCCAGAACGGAGGTGCCGGCCTGCTGCAGGATCTGCGCGCGGGTCATGTTGGACACTTCCACCGCGTAGTCGGCATCTTCGATGCGCGAACGGGCCGCGGTCAGGTTGGTTTCGGTGGTGCTCAGGTTGCTGATCGCGGACTCGAAGCGGTTCTGCATGGCACCCAGCTCGGAGCGCAGGCTGTCCACGTCGCTCAGCGCGCCGTCCAGGGAGGCCAGCGGGTTGGCGGTGGCTTCCTGGGAAGCGCCGTCGACCACGTTCAGTTTCTCGCCCAGGGTCACGTCGGCGGTGGGGGCAACGACCGGCGGGCCAGCGGCGCCGTCGGTAACGACGGCGTTGGCCGCGTAGTAGTCATCGCCTACTTTCACGGCGTACTGGTCGTTGCCGTCGGCGTCCTGGTAGGTGGTGAAGTCAGCGGCGGCGACGGTGATCTCTTCACCGTCCTGGGTGAAGGTGATGTCCGCATGGGCTACGGCGGTGGTGGACGAATCCTCCAGAGCGGCAGCGCTCAGGTCGTCGGTGCCCACCGCGCTGGACACGCTGAAGTCGGACAGACCCAGGGTGTCGGAGGTGATGGCTTTCAGGTTCATGGTGATTTGCTCACCGTCGTTGGCGCCGACCTGAATGGAGAATTCAGAGTCGGAGGCCAGTACCTTCACGCCGTTGAAGTTGGTTTCTTCGGAGATGCGGTCGATCTCGTCCAGACGCTGGTTGATCTCGTCCTGGATGGAGGACAGGTCGGACGCGCTGTTGGTGTCGTTCTGAGCCTGAACGGTCAGCTCACGGATGCGCTGCAGGTTGTCGTTCACCTGGTTCAGAGCGCCTTCGGCGGTCTGCGCCACGGAGATACCGTCGTTGGCGTTACGCTGAGCCTGTGCCAGACCGGTGGTCTGGGCGGTCATGCGGTTGGCGATGGCCTGGCCGGCGGCGTCGTCGGCGGCGCTGTTGATGCGCAGGCCGGAGGACAGACGCTCCATGGAGGTCTGCAGGGCGCTCTGGGATTTGCCCAGGTTTTGCTGGCCGATCATGGCCGTGATGTTGGTGTTGATCACTGACATGGCTATGTCCTTCTCTGTGTTCACCGTTTGGGTATGAGAGCAACGGCGCGGGCCGTTACCCCGTTTTTCGGCGGCAAGCCCCCGAGCTTTAGGGTTGGGCGGAAAAAAACGTCTTCACGCGGGGAGTACGGCGACCATGAGGCAATTGCATATAAAGCAGTCAGCCCGGAAGCCGATACACTGGGGCATGCGTGATACGAGGGTTTTTCCATGACGTCTTCCCCCGAGGGGTTTGAGCGGATCGGGCATCCGGGCCGCATCGAGGCATTGCTGACCATCCTGTCCGGCCCCGGTGGCGCGGCGTTGTCGCTGGAGCATCGCGACAGCGATCCGTTGCCGGTGGTGCTGGAATCGTTTCGTCCCGGCCAGCCCCTGCTGCTGGACATCTCCACCCTGGGCGAGCGCATCGGCAAGCTGCGCCGTGGGGTGGGCTTCCGGTTGGTGGGGCAGGGCGAGGGCGGCATGGTGCGCTCGCCGGTGCTCAAGGCCCTGGCCGTGGAGGACACCCAAGGGCGCTGGTGGCTGCGCTGTCCCTATCCGGAGTACCTGGAATGGCAACAGCGCCGCGCCGCCTTCCGCGCCGAACTGCGTCTCGGCATGGAGGCGGCGGTGACGGTGCGCGACCCGGAAAGCGGCGCCAGCAGTCTCGGTGACCTGCGCGACCTGTCGCTCAGCGGCTGTCGGGTGGAGCTGGAAGCCTGCGGCCTGACCGCCGGCCTGGACAGCGACCGGCGACTGGCGCTGGAGATCGCCTTCCCGGATGGCAGCCGCTTCGAGATCGCCGCCCGCTCCCCCCATCAGCGGGTGGACGCGGAGCGGGGCACGGTCACCGTGGGCTTCGCCTTCGAGGACATCGATCAGGAGCGGGAGCGCCGCCTGTGGTTCCTGGTGCGCGAAGTGGAGCGGGAGTCGGCGCGCACCGCCGACGGCCACCGCACCGACCTGGCGCCTTCGTCCCTGTTCCGGCGCGCGGCGCCGGCGCCGCTGCGGGCGCATCCCCGGTCCCGGTTCCCGGTGCCGCCGATGGCGGACCGGCTGGCGCCCTGCGCCGCCTGGCTGGACAACCAGATGCTGACGCTGCGCCAGGGCCACTCCATCGACGGCGCCCAATTGTCCCGTCAGGCGGACCGGCTGCTGGATCTGCAGGAAGAGGACCGGGAAGCCCTGCTGTTCGCCACCCGTTGTCTGGACCGGGAGCCGCTGCTGGTGCGCCATGGCCTGGGCGTGGCGGTGCATCTGCTGGATCTGGCCCGCGCCGAAGCCATGCCCCGGGCCCTGTGCAAGGCCCTGGCGGCGGCGGCCATGGTGCACGATCTGGGCAAGGCATTGCTGCCCCGGGATCTGCTGGCGCTGCCGGTGCTGGACGCGCGCCAGCACCGCTGGTTGCAGGGCCATGTGCCGCTGCTGCAACAGCGACTCGGCGATTGCGGCTGGGTATCCCGGCCGGTGCTGGACGCGGTGGTGGGCGACATCAACGAGCGTCTCGACGGCAGCGGCTACCCCAACCAGCGACGGGGCGACCAGCTCAGCCAGCTGGCCCGGCTGGCGTCGGTGGTGGACGTGATCGACATCCTGTCCCGGCAGCGGCCCGGCCGTGATCCCTGGTCCGTGGGCGCCATCTATGCCTGGCTCGACCGCAATCCGGGCCGCTTCGACGAGCAGTGGGTGAAGCGCTACCGCGACCACTTCGGGGTGTGGCCGGTGGGCAGCCTGGTGCGTTATCCGGATGGGCTGATCGGTCGGGTGGCGGCGTTGGATTCGCGCGGACTGCCGTCGCGCTTGCGGCTGCGCGCGGACGACGGCGGCTGGGTGGACGGCGAAGCCCTGGCGAAAAGAGGCGAGCCGGAGACATCGCTGGCGGCGCCGGCGGATTAGGGCCTGCTCACACTACCTGTATCGCGCCTGCCGGGTGACATCGAGGCTAAAGTTCCGGCGCTATCACGCCGATATCATGGAAAAGCGAGCCTTGCCGGTCTTTATTCCACCGCTACCGGGGCGGGCGATTCGGCGACAATCATTCCCGGAGACTACAGTAAGGAACCCAGATGGCCTCAATTTCCTCCCTGGGCATCGGCTCCGGCCTGGACCTCAACGGGCTGCTTGATCAGCTGGAAGCGTCCGAGCGCCAGCAGCTGACGCCGATCACCCAGAAACAGCAAAGCTATCAGGCGAAGATCTCCGCCTATGGCAAGCTGGAGAGCGCGCTCGCCGCCTTTCAGGAAGCCAGCGAAAAGCTGGCCGACGCCAAGCAATTCCAGGCGGTGAAAAATCAGGTGGGCGGCGACGCGTTGACGGTGGTGCAGGGCGACGACGCGCTCACCGGCAACTACGACATCGAGGTCACCCAGCGCGCGCGGGGCTACAGCATCGCCACCCAGGGCGTGGCCGATCCGGAAGCGCGGCTGGGCGCCGGCAGCCTCAGCATCACGCTGGCCAACGGCGACACCCTGGACCTGACGATCAGCGACAAGAAAAGCTCCCTGGAAAGCATCCGCGACGCCATCAACGAGGCCGGTGGTGGCGTGCAGGCGTCGCTGATGAACGACGGCAGCGGCACGCCCTACCGGCTGGTGCTGTCGTCCTCGGACACCGGCACCGAAGCGGCCATCGCCGAGGTGACCTTCAGCGGCGGGCCCGGCGATGCGCTCAGCCTGGATCCCGCCACCGAGGTGTCGGCGCGCAACGCCGAACTCACCGTCAACGGCATCGCCGTGAGCAGCCAGAGCAACCGGGTGGAGGACGCCATCCAGGGGCTGACGCTGAATCTGGTGGAAACCGGCAGCGCCACCATCGATGTGACCCGCGACAGCTCCGGCATCAAGAAGGCGGTGAAAGGGTTCGTGGACGGCTACAACAAGCTGCAGGAAACCATCGACGGCCTGACCCGCTACGACCAGAAGACCGGCAGCCGGGGCGAGCTGCTCGGTGACACCACCCTGCGTGGCATCGATTCCCAACTGCGCGGGCTGATCGGCGGCGCCCTGCCCGACGGCGAGATGCGCACCCTCAGCGATCTGGGCATCACGCTGACCGTGGACGGCACCCTGGAAATCGACGACGAGGATCTGGACGACGCCCTGGAGAATCATCTCTCCGAGGTGTCCGCCTTCTTCACCGGCGTCGATGGCGCCGATGGTAAAGAACGCAAGGGCCTGGCCACGGGCCTGAAAGAGGCCCTGGCCAGCATCGTCGACGACGGCGGCACCCTGGAAGACGCCACCGAAGGGCTGGAGTCCAGTATCGAGAACCTGCAGGAGCATTACTCCCGCACCGAGGAGCGCATCAACAGCACGCTGGCCCGCTACCGCAAGCAGTTCCAGCAGCTGGACAGCATGATCGCGCAGATGAACTCCACCAGTTCCTATCTCACCCAGCAATTCGATGCCCTGAACGCCCAACTGGGCCAATAACCGCCACGGCGAAGGAAGCACACTATGACAACATCGCGTGGAGCCGCCGCCTACGGCCGCGGTGCCGGGGCCTACGCCCGGGTCGGAGTGGAAAGCGGCGTTCTGTCCGCCAGCCCTCATCAGCTCATTACCCTGCTGTTCGATGGCGCCGCCAGCGCCATTCGCACCGCCGGCATGCACCTGCAGGCCGGACGCGCGGCGGACAAGGGCCAGGCCATTTCCAAGGCGCTGGACATCGTCAACAACGGCCTGCTGGCAGCCCTGGACCGGGAAAAAGGCGGCGAGATCGCCGAGCGGCTGGCGTCGCTCTACGACTACATCGCCCGTCTGCTGCTGCAGGCCAATCTGCGCAATGACCAGGCCAGCCTGGACGAGGCCGGCCGTCTGCTCGCCGACATCGCGTCCGCCTGGCGGGAGATCGAGCCGCGACCATCCCGGGGGGTCGAATGACGCACGCTACCGTCAGCGCCGATCAGGTGATGCGGGTCTACGAAGGCCTGGCACGGCGCACCCTGCATATGGAAACCCTGGCCCGCGAGGGCGACTGGGGCGCGCTGATCGAGGAAGAGAGCCGTTACGTGGTGGACGTGGAATGGCTGGCCCGCTGCGAGGCGGGAGCACGCCTGAGCCGCGCCCAGCAGCAGCGCAAGGCGGCGGTGCTGGCGGGCATCCTGGAGCGCGAACAGACCATCCGCACCTGTCTGTTGACGCGCCGCGACGAGCTGGATCAGTTGATCGGGCTGTCCCGTCGCCAGCGTGATCTGAAGCGCTCCTACGGGCCCCAGGAGGCGGCGGTGCTGGACGGCCGGCCGCGCTTCGAAAAAGGACGTCCGTGAGCGGCATCACGCCGATCCTGGATACCCTGCTCCACCAGGTGCTGGGCAAGCGGGTGGACGTGCCCCTGGCGCGGGAACTGCCGCTGCCGGTGCGACCGCTGCAGCCCGGCCAGGCGCCGCCGGCGGTGCACAGCGACTCGCGCCTGGACCCGCGACCGGCGCCCACCAGCGACAGCGCCCGCGGGGCCGCCACCGGCGAACGCCCCGCCGGCGCGCCGACGACACCGGCCGCGCCGCCGGCGGGGGGCTCCACGCGCACCCATTTCAGTGCCGCCGCCCGCACCATCGGCGACCTGCTCAGCCAGTATCCGGCGCCGCCTTCGGCGCTGCGGCCGTCCGCGCCGCTGCTGGCCGTGGGCGAGGCCGCGCCCGCCGAGGTGGCCGCCCGCCTGCGCGGCAGCCTGGAGCACAGCGGTCTGTTCTACGAGTCCCATCTGCAAGGCTGGTTTCGAGGTGAGCGCAGCCTGGAACAGCTGGCCCGGGAGCCGCAGATGCGTCTGTTCCGGGACGCCCTGGCCGGCGCCGGCCTGACACCGGCTCCGGCTCGGGAACGCTCCGGCGCCGCGCCGGCGTCTTCGCCCCCGTTGCCTTCCGCCTCCGCGCCCGCCGCTTCACCACCTGCCGCTCCGTCCCAGTCCGCTTCGGGGCTCTCCGCGCCGGCCTCGCCGCTGTCTTCGGCGAGCGCCGAGGCCGGCCTGGACGACGGGGGGCGGCCCGCCGGCGACGCCGAGCGCGGCGCCCGGCCGCTGTTGCCCGAGGGGCATCGGGAAGCGCTGCACGGCGTGCTGCGTCATCAGCTGGAGCTGCTGGCCACGCCGGTGCTGCGCTGGGAAGGGGACGTCTGGTCCGGTCTGTTCATGGCTCTGGTGGTGCAGGTTCCGCCCCGTGACACGCCGCCCCGCGGGCAGTCCGACGGCGGCGGCTCCCGGTCGGACGACGAGCCGGCGCCGCCCTGGCGCTCTGAACTGACCCTGAGCCTCGCCACCCTGGGCGAGGTGCGGGTGCGGTTGGCGCTCACCGGCCAGCGCCTGGATCTGGATCTGACCGCCACCGAGGACACCGCCCGGCGGCTGCGCGCCGGCGGCCAGCGTTTGCGCGAGCGCCTGGCGCCGCTCATGGAGGAGGGCGTCACCCTGACCATTCACGAGAGCCGCGACCATGACTGAGCGCGACCCCCAGGACACTCAGCGCCGGCGCGCTGTGGCGCTCACCTACCGGGACGGCGAACAGGCCCCCCGGGTGCTGGCGCGCGGTTACGGCGAACTGGCCGAGCGCATTATCGCCGAGGCCCATCGCCATCAGGTGTTCGTCCACGACGCGCCGGAACTGGTGGCGCTGCTGATGCAGCTCGACGTGGACGCCTGCATCCCGCCCTCGCTTTATCAGGTGATCGCGGAGCTGCTGGTGTGGGTGCGGGACCTGGAAGACCGGGAGAACGCCCGCGCTCCCCGCTGAACGACCCCTCTTTCTTCGTACTGGAGTGCCACTGAAAAGTACGAATAAGTCAACCGACTCCCCCAAATGAATATTGTGATCAGATTCACATAAATGGCTGTTTGTGTGATTTTGTTCACAATAAAGTATGAGCATAGGGTGAATGTTGTGATACGTTTCAATCACAACATCAACAAACTGCACACTTATTAACTAGTTTGTAACTGGTAATAAAGTATTGGTTAACGGTAAAGAGCGGATTTGGTGGGCGTTTCGTCACGACGGACCAGAGGACGACGCCCGGGGGCCAGCGCTCATTCACCATGGGAATCGGGGAATCATCCTCGGTTTGGGGTCACCGAAGGAGCAACGCAGTCATGAACATCGACCATGTTCTCAATGAAATCCAGGACCTGAATCTGTCCTACATGCTGCTGGCGCAGCGGCTTCTCAATGAGGATTTCACCACCGGCCTGTTCCGGCTCAAGATCGACGAAGCCCTGGGCAAGGTCCTGGTGTCGCTGTCCGCCAAACAGCTGGCTCGCATGGCGCGTACCAATCAGCTGCTGTTTCGTCTGCATCTGGACGATGCCGGGCAGGTCAGTGAGCTGACCCGGGAAAAGCGTGAGCAGGGCCTGGGCCAGACCCACGCCTCGCTGCTCATGGCCGCCTGTCAGTACTGAGGGGGGCACATGACGGAGAAGAGTCTGGTTGACGAGATGCACCAAGTGCAACTCGCCATCGAACTGATTGAACTGGGGGCCCGACTGCAGGTGCTGGAGTCGGAGATCGAGCTGAGTCGTGGCCGGCTGATCCGGCTGTACAAGGAGGTGCGCGGCGCGTCGCCGCCGAAGGGCATGCTGCCGTTCTCCACCGACTGGTTCATCACCTGGCTGCCGAACATCCATTCGTCGTTGTTCTACGGCTACTACCGGCAGCTCACCGAGCAGTACGGCTGCGCGCGCATGGAAGGCTTCGTCAAGGCCTACCGCCTGTATCTGGAGCAGGTGGCTCTGGACGAGGCGGAGCCGGTGCTGGGGCTGACCCGGGCCTGGACGCTGGTGCGCTTTTTCGAGAGCGATCTGTTTGAACTGTCCGCCTGCACCTGCTGTGGTGGCCGGTTCGTCAATCATGCCCACACGCCCAGCCAGGATTTCGTGTGTGGCATCTGCCAGCCGCCCTCCCGGGCCGGCAAGACCCGCAAGAAGCCCGCCGCCGACAAGGTCGCGAACGCCTGATCGGCGGCCCCGCCCCCGGGCGCCCGAAAGCGGGCGTCCGACCGTAAAAATCCCTCAAGCCCCACGCCCTTCTGCCGATAGGGAAGGTAATGCGAGTCACCCCCGGCAGGAAGGACACCCGTTGTGCTGATACCTCTTGGCTTTCTTATCGTCGCGATCTCTGTATTCGGCGGTTTCTCCCTGGCGGGCGGCAGCCTGGGGCCGCTCTATCAGCCGACGGAAATCCTGATGATCGTGGGCGCGGCCATCGGTGCCTTCGTGGCCGCCAACAACGGTAAGGCGATCAAGGCCACGTTCCGTTCCGCGAGCCGCCTGAAACGCACCAAGCGCTACGATAAAAGCATCTACATGGAATTGATGGCGCTGCAGTACCAGCTGCTGACCAAGATGCGTCGCGAGGGCGTGCTGGGCGTCGAGAAGGACATCGAGAACCCCCAGGAAAGCGTGCTGTTTACCAGCTATCCGCGCATTGCCGAGGATCCCCTGATCATGGGGTTCCTGACCGACTACCTGCGTCTGATGGTGAGCGGCAGCGTCGATCCCATGGAGCTGGACGAACTGATGACCCATGAGATCGAGGCGTTCGAACATGAAGCGCACATCCCCGCCGACGCCCTGATGAAGGTGGGCGACGCGCTGCCGGCGTTCGGCATCGTGGCGGCGGTACTGGGGGTGGTGAAGGCGCTGGCCTCGGCGGATTCCGGCGCCGGCGAAATGGGCATCATGATCGCCCACGCGCTGGTGGGGACCTTTCTCGGCATTCTGCTGGCCTACGGCTTCGTCAATCCGGTGGCCAGCCGCATCGACCGGCAGGTGGCGGAAGGGGTGAAGATGCTGCAGTGCGTGCGCGTCACCCTGCTCGCCAATCTGAACGGCTACGCGCCCCAGCTGGCCGTGGAGTTTGGTCGCAAGGCCCTGCACAGCGCCGAACGTCCGTCCTTCGATGAACTGGAGGAGCATGTGCGTTCGGCCCGCGTGGGAGGCGGCGGAGAGGGATGAGCAGCCCACGTCGCGCCATCGTCATTCGCCGGCCCCGGCGTGTGCACGCGGCCCATCATGGCGGCGCCTGGAAGATCGCGCTGGCGGACTTCATGACCGCCCTGATGGCGCTGTTCCTGGTGCTGTGGATTCTGTCCACCGCCACGCCGTCGGAACTGCAAGGGCTGGCGGAATACTTCCGCACCCCGCTCAAGGTGGCGCTCACCAATGGCGACCGCAATTCCGCCAGTACCAATGTGATTCCCGGCGGCGGCGCCGACCCGGCCCACTCCGACGGGGAGCGGGCGCGCATCGACCTGAAACGGCAGAGCCGTCCGGCGCAGGAACGCCAGCGGTTCATTGATCTGCGCCAGCGCATCGAGACGGTGATCCAGGCGGACCCGAACCTGCGCGAACTGCGCGACCAGATGCGCTTCGAGATGACCGAGGAAGGGCTGCGCGTGCAACTGATGGATACCGACCGCCAGCCCATGTTCGAGCTGGGCAGCGACCGGGTATCGGCGGCCATGCGTCGCCTGCTGCGCACCCTGGCGCCGCTGCTCAATGACGTTCCCAACCGCCTCAGCATCAGCGGCCACACCGACAGCCTGCGCTATGCCCGGGGCGACAGCGGTTACAGCAACTGGGAATTGTCCAGCGACCGCGCCAATGCTTCGCGTCGTGTGCTGGTGGCCGGCGGCCTGGACAACGACAAATTGCTGCGCGTCACCGGCATGGGTGACCGCGTGCCGGTGCCGGGCAGCAATCCCGGCGACGCGGTCAACCGGCGCATCACCCTGGTGGTGCTGTCCGATCGCGCCGCCGCGCGTTTGCAGGCGGGCAGCCGCCCGGACGTCATTGATCTTCCTTCGCAAGGGATTCCGGACTGACCATGGATATCACCGATTTCTACGACACCTTTTTCGAGGAAGCCGACGAGTTGCTGGCGGAGATGGAAACCCATCTCCTCGACCTGGACGTGGATCAGCCGGACCAGGAGCGGCTCAACGCGATTTTCCGCGCGGCTCACTCGATCAAGGGCGGCGCCGGCACCTTCGGGTTCGAAGCGCTGCAACGCACCACCCACCTGCTGGAAAACCTGCTCGACCACGCGCGCCGCGGCGAACTGCAGCTGCGCCGTGACATCGTCGACACCTTTCTGGAAGCCAAAGACATGCTGAACGACCAACTGGACGCCTATCGACAGGGCGGCGAACCCGACCCGGAGGCCCTGGAGCGGATCTGCGAGACCCTGCGGCGGCTGGCCCTGGAAGAGATCGGTGAGAACGCCGGCGTGGACGTGTCGGGCGCCGCCGCGCCGGGCGCCACCGCGTCCGCCGCGCCGCCGCCCGCGCCGCCGACCGAGGTGCCGGCGCCGGCCGCCGGCGGCCGCTTCCGAATGGCGCTGCTGGGCGTCGCCGAGAAGGACCGCAACCTGCTGATCGAGGAGCTGGGCCAGCTCGGCGACATCGAGGATCAGGACGGTGACGAGGCCGAGTACCGGGTGACACTGAACAGTTCGCTGAGCGCCGACGACATCGAGGCGGTGATGTGCTTCATCGTCGAGCCCGAACAATTGTCGATCCAGGCCCTGGGCGCGCCGGACCACGGCGGTAGCGAGCAGCCCGACGCCGGCGCCGTGGAAGAAACGGCCGCCGTGGAACGGAACAGCGTCACGGACCCGGCGGGCGCGGCCGCGCCCGCCGCCGCCGCCAAGCCCCCGGCCACTGAGAAGAAAGCCGCCAAACCCCAGGCCACCGGCGAGTCCACCTCGATCCGCGTGCCGGTGGCCAAGGTCGATCAGATCATCAACCTGGTGGGCGAGCTGATCATCACTCAGTCCATGCTCAATCAGGTGGCCGAGGATTCCGATACCGTCAAGGACGGCGCCCTGGTCACCGGGCTCAACCTGCTGCAGCGCACCGCCCGGGATCTTCAGGAGGCGGTGATGTCGGTGCGCATGGTGCCGATGGATTATGTGTTCAGCCGCTTCCCGCGCCTGGTGCGTGATCTGGCCAGCAAGCTTGGCAAGGACGTGGAGCTGGTCACCGAAGGCAAATCCACGGAACTGGATAAGGGCCTCACCGAACGCATTATCGACCCGCTTACCCACCTGGTGCGCAACAGTCTGGACCATGGCATCGAGACACCGGACCGGCGCGAGGCCGCCGGCAAGCCGCGCACCGGGCGGCTGACCCTGTCCGCCCAGCATCAGGGCGGCAACATTCTGATCGAAGTGGCCGACGACGGCGGCGGTCTCAACCGCGAACGGATTCTCGCCAAGGCGCGCAGCAATGGCCTGGCGGTGTCGGACGCCATGGGCGACGACGAGGTCTGGCAGCTGATCTTCGCGCCGGGCTTCTCCACCGCCGAGGAGGTCAGCGACGTGTCCGGCCGGGGCGTGGGCATGGACGTGGTCAAGCGCAACATCCAGGCCATGGGCGGCCATGTGGAAATCCTGTCCCAGCCGGGCCAGGGCACCACCACCCGCATCGTGCTGCCGCTGACCCTGGCGATCCTCGATGGCATGTCGATCCGCGTCGGCCGCGAGATGTTCATTCTGCCGGTCAGCGCGGTGATCGAATCGCTGCAACCGGGGACCGACGATCTCTATTCCCTGGCCGGTGGCGACACCTTGCTGAAGGTGCGCGAGGACTACCTGCCGGTGGTGGCGGTGCATCACGCCATGGACGTGGCCGGCGCCATCACCGACCCGACCCGCGCCATCGCCGTGATCGTGCAGGGCGAGGGCCGCCGCTACGCGGTGCTGGTGGACGATCTGGTGGGCCAGCAGCAGGTGGTGGTGAAGAACCTGGAAACCAATTACCGCAAGGTGCCCGGCGTGTCCGCGGCCACCATTCTCGGCGATGGCAGCGTGGCGTTGATTCTTGACGTCACCGACCTGCACCGGCTCGCCCAGAGCAAAAAAGACAACCGTATTTTCGGGACCCGGTCCCCGCTCGCAGAGGAGGTAGAACCGTCATGAGCAACGCCACCGCTTTGCATCACACCGTCGCCGCGGAAGCCGGCAGCCAGGAATTCCTGGTGTTTTCCCTGGGCGATGAAGAGTACGCCATCGATATCCTCAAGGTGCAGGAGATCCGTGGCTACGACAACGTCACCCGCATCGCCAATGCGCCGGATTTCATCAAGGGCGTGGCCAACCTGCGCGGCGTGATCGTGCCGATCGTGGATCTGCGCATCAAGTTCCGGCTGGCCGAGGCCAACTACGACGAGCAGACCGTGGTGATCGTGGTCAACATCGCCGAGCGGGTGGTGGGCATCGTCGTCGACCGGGTCTCCGACGTGATGACGCTTACCGCCGAGCAGCGCAAACCGGCGCCGGAGTTCGGCCTGTCCCTGCCGCTGGATTACATCCACGGCCTGGGCAACCTGGACGACCGCATGCTGGTGCTGGTGGACATCGAGAAGCTGCTGACCAGCGAGGAAATGGCGCTGGTGGAAGAAGCCGGCGAGTAAAAGGAGATTCGGCATGCGTGACAATCAGCCGGTGACGCAGCGGGAGTACACGCTCAATGGCGAGGACTTCCTGATTTCGCGCACCAACCTGCGCGGGCGTATCACCTACGCCAATCCCGCCTTCGTCCAGGTCAGCGGCTTCAGCAACGAGGAGCTGGTGGGCTCGCCGCACAATATCGTGCGTCATCCGGACATGCCGGAGGCGGCCTTCGAGAACATGTGGTCGTGCATCAAGAACGGCGACATTTGGATCGGGTTGGTCAAGAACCGGCGCAAGAACGGCGATCATTACTGGGTGCGCGCCCACGTGACCCCGGTGGTGGAAGACGGCGAGATTGTCGGCTTCGTATCGGTGCGCTTGAAAGCGGACCAAGGGTCCATCGACGCGGCGGAACGGGACTACGCACTGATCCGCGAAGGGCAGGGGCGGCATCTGTATCTGCACAAAGGCGAGGTGCGCCGGCGTGGCGCGCTGGCCGCCCTGCGCCGCTGGAACCCGGGCTCGGTGAGCAGCCGCATGGGCTTTTTGTTCGCGTTCGCCGCGGTGCTGCTGCTGGGCGCCACCGGCCTGGGTCTGTTCGCGCTCAGCGAGGCGGGCGCGGCGCGGGCGGCGGTGCTGCGGCCGGCGCTGATCGCGCTGGCGGTGCTGGGCGTACCGCTGTTCGGTCTGGCCCTGTGGCACACCACCCGCTCGGTGCTGGCCCCGGTGCTGGCGGCGGGCAAATTCACCCTGCAAATCGCCGCCGGCAATCTGGCGGCGCGGCCGCCGGCACGCCGGGGCGGTGAACTGGGCATGCTGGTGATGGGGCTCAAGCTGATGCGCCGCAGCCTGGGCAGCATCGTCGGCCACGTGCACCACGGCATGACCGTGGTGGCACCGGCGGCCCGTGACATCGCCGAAGGCAACGAGGACCTGTCGTCCCGTTCCGAGCAGCAGGCCAGCTCGCTGCAGCAGACCGCCGCCAGCATGGAGCAGATGACCGCCACCGTCAGCCAGAACGCGGACAACGCCCGCCAGGCCAGCTCGCTGGCCTCGGACGCTTCCCGGGTGGTGGCGGAAAGCGGCGAAGTGATGGGGCAGGTGGTGGACACCATGGGGCGCATCACCGGCAGCGCCGAAAAGATGACGGTGATCATCGGCACCATCGACTCGATTGCCTTCCAGACCAATATTCTCGCGCTCAACGCCTCGGTGGAAGCGGCCCGCGCCGGTGAACACGGCAGGGGGTTCGCGGTGGTGGCCCAGGAGGTGCGCAATCTGGCCGGCCGTTCCGCCGACGCCGCGCGCGAGATCCGCGCCCTGATCGACGGCTCCGGCCGCGAGATTGAAAGCGGCGCCCAGCTGGTGCGGCGCGCCGAGCAGGCCATCGGCACGGTGGTGACCTCGGTGACCCGGGTCAACGACATCATGGGCGATATCCGCGCCGCCTCCGAGGAGCAAAACACCGGCATCGTGCAGATCAATCAGGCGGTGGCGCAGATGGACGCGGTGACCCGGCAGAACGCGGATCGGGTGCAGGCGTCCGCCCGCGCCGCCGCCTCCCTGGAAAACCAGGTGACCCTGCTGACCCATTCCATGGGCGTATTCCGCTTGCAGGGCGGCGAGGAACTGGCCGTGGCGCGCTCCTCCGGGCAGCCGTCCAGGTCCCGCCGCGCCCCGCGACCGGAATCGGTCGAATCATGAACGAAGAGGCTGACTCTTGAGCGACCCCAAAGCGGTGCTGAAAGCAGGGGAACGCCGCCCGGCGGAAACCGGCGCGCCGGAACGCGATCTGGAATTTCGCGACGCGGATTTCGAGCGTATCCGCGCGCTGATTTACCAGCGCGCCGGCATCGTGCTGGCCGACCACAAGCGAGACATGGTCTACAGCCGGGTGGGCCGGCGCGTGCGCAAGCACGGCCTGCACCGTTTCCAGGATTACCTGGCGCGGCTGGAGCGCGACCCGGACGGGGCCGAGAACGAAGCGTTCACCAATACGCTGACCACCAACCTGACGGCGTTTTTCCGTGAGGCGCACCACTTCCGGCTGCTGGCGGATCATCTGCTCGGCCGTGGCGGTCCGGTACGCATCTGGAGCGCCGGCGCCTCCACCGGCGAGGAGCCCTATTCCATCGCCATGACCCTGCTGGAAGTGCTGGGCGACCGCGCCGACATCGAGGTGCTGGCCACCGACATCGACACCGATGCGCTGGACCGCGCCCGCCTGGGCGTCTATTCCCTGGAGCAGATCAACAAGCTCGACGAGCACCGCCGCAAGCGCTTTTTCCAGCGCGGCAGCGGGCGCCGGGCCGGGTATGCCCGGGTGCGCCCGGAGGTGGCCGCGCGGGTGCGCTTCGAGCCCCTCAACCTGGTGGCCCCGGGCTGGCGGGTGTCGCCGCCGTTCGACGCGATTTTCTGTCGCAACGTGATGATTTATTTCGACCGCACCACCCAGGCTCGCATCCTGGAGCGTTTCGCGCCGCTGCTGAAACGGGACGGCCTGCTGTTCGCCGGCCATTCCGAGAGCTTTTCCTATATCAGTGACCGTTTCCGGCTGCGTGGCCAGACGGTTTACGTGCCCAACCATTAAAGATCACGACGCCGTCGCCGATAGTCTGGAACAAGGAAGACACCGGGCGCGCGACGCCGGCGTCGTGACAGGGGGAGACCGACCTTGGGCGGGACCAAGATAAGAGTGCTGTGCGTCGATGACTCGGCACTGATCCGCGACCTGATGAGCGAGATCATCAACAGCCAGGACGATATGGAAGTGGTGGCGGTGGCGCCGGACCCGCTGGTGGCCCGCGATCTGATCAAGCGCCATGCCCCGGACGTGCTGACCCTGGACGTGGAAATGCCGCGCATGGATGGCCTGGATTTTCTCGAGCGGCTGATGCGGCTGCGCCCGATGCCAGTGCTGATGGTGTCGTCGCTGACCCAGGCCGGCTCCGAGGTGACCCTGCGCGCTCTGGAACTGGGCGCGGTGGATTTTTTGCAGAAGCCGGCCTTGGGCATCCGCACCGGCATGCTGGAATACGGCGAGCGCATCGCCGAGAAAGTACGCGCCGCCGCCCAGTCGCGGCCGCGCCGGCTGGCGCCCCGGGGCGGTGAGCGGAAGGCGGCGCTGCGCCCGGTGATGGTGTCCAGCGAGAAGCTGGTGATCCTGGGCGCCTCCACCGGCGGGCCGGAAGCGATCCGTCAGGTGTTGGAACCGTTGCCGCCCAACTCGCCGGCGATTCTGATCGCCCAGCATATGCCCGGTGGCTTCACCCGCTCGTTCGCCCAGCGCCTGGACCGGCTTTGCCAGGTATCGGTGAAGGAAGCCGAGGACGGCGAGCGGGTGCTGCCCGGCCACGTTTACATCGCCCCCGGCGAGCAGCATCTGAAGCTGGTGCGCAGCGGCGCCAACTATGTGGTGCGGCTGGATGACGGCGCGCCGGTGAATCGCCACCGCCCGTCGGTGGACGTGCTGTTCCACTCGGCGGCGCAGCAGGCCGGCGCCAACGCCATCGGCGTGCTGCTCACCGGCATGGGCAAGGACGGCGCCGACGGCTTGCTGGCGATGCGCCGCGCCGGCGCCCACACCCTGGCCCAGGATCAGGAAACGTCACTGGTGTTCGGCATGCCGCGGGAAGCCATTGCCCGCGACGCGGCCACCGAGGTTCTGCCACTGGATCGCATGGCGGAACGCATGATGGCGCTGGTCGCCGCCTCCGGGCGCGCCCAGCGGGTGTAACAAGAAGATAACGGACTCCCTGAATAGAGGAACGCTGGAATGTTCAAAATCCCTCGTAATCTGAAGCTCAATACGGCGGTGGCCGGCGCCCTTATTCTCTGCGCCCTGATGATCGCCGTGCTGGTGGCGATCCGCTTTGTCACCAACCGCATGGTGGACGACTCCATCCGCACCCTGAACACCGTCAACGTGGAACAGCTCAACCAGATCAGCCGCGCCACCACGCTGCTCAACCAGGCGCGTATCGAGATGGATCTGGCCGCCGACTACCTGGACATGGGCATGCGCATGATCGCCGCCGACCAGGTGCAGAACGTGGGCGACCTGCTGGACCGCTCCCAGGCCCGTTTCGATCAGTTCTCCGCGTCCGAGCAACTGAACGAGACCGGCGCCGAGCTGGCCGGTGAACTGACCACCGCCTACTCGCGGGTGGTGGAGCTCAGCCGCCAGCAGAAAACCAGTCTGGAAAGCGGCAGCCTCAGCGATTACCGTGCCCTGCGCCAGCAGTTGCTGGGCCCGGGCACCAACCTGAACAAGCGCCTCACCGACTTCACCCGCTACGCCGACGAGCGCGGGGTGGAGATCATGGCCACCTACCGGGAACAGTCGAAAATGCTGGCGATGGTCGCGCTGGCGGCGCTGGCCCTGGCGGCGCTGGTGATGCTGCTGATCTACGTGGGGCTGCGCAAGATCGTGGTGCAGCCGCTGGACAAGGCGGTACGCACCCTTCAGCGCATTGCCCGGGCGGACCTGTCCGAGCGCATCGAAGTCTACGGTCGCAACGAAGTGGGCCAACTGTTCCGAGCCATGCGTGATGTGCAGGACAGCCTCGGCAAGATCGTCGACGACGTGCGCGCCAGCAGCAACTCGATTCTGGTGGGCAGTTCCGAGATCGCCCGCGGCAACGCCGACCTGTCCTCGCGCACCGAACAGCAGGCCGCCTCCCTGGAGGAGACCGCCACCAGCATGGAAGAGCTCACCGCCACCGTGAAGCAGAACGCGGACAACGCCCGCCAGGCCAGCAGCCTGGCCAACGACGCCTCCGGCACCGCGTCCCGGGGCGGCGACGTGATGCAGCAGGTCAACACCAAGATGCAGGGCATCAAGGAAAGCTCCCGCAAGGTGGCCGACATCACCGGCATGATCGACTCCATCGCCTTCCAGACCAACATCCTGGCGCTCAACGCCTCGGTGGAAGCGGCCCGGGCCGGCGAGCAGGGCCGCGGCTTCGCGGTGGTGGCCGGTGAAGTGCGCAACCTAGCCGGCAGCAGCGCCGACGCCGCCCGCGAAATCAAGCAACTGATCGAGCGGTCCGCCGGGGAAGTTCAGGAAGGCTCCGATCTGGTGGAGCAGGCCGGCGAGACCATGAAGGAAGTGGTGGCCGCGGTGAAACGGGTCACCGACATCATGGACGAGATCTCCGCCGCCTCCCAGGAACAGAGCGGTGGCATCGAGCAGGTCAGCCAGGCGGTCAGCCAGATGGACGAGGTCACCCAGCAGAACGCGTCCCTGGTGGAAGAGGCCAGCGCCGCGGCGGCCTCCCTGGAAGAGCAGGCGAAACGTCTGGAACAGGCGGTGGCGATCTTCCGACTCTCCGAGGACCACGACAAGGTGGCGCCGGTGATGACCCCGGACGAGGTGCCGCTGGTGGAGGACCTGGACGAGGAGCCGGAGGCGAAAGAGGAAACCCCCGCGCCGCGCGCCCCCCGCGCGACCGGCCGGCCCGCCACCCGGGAGCCGCGCCGCGAGCCGGTCACCACCGAGGATGACTGGGAAGAATTCTGATCCAACCCCAATCGCGCCGGGCCGCCGCCCGGCGCTCCGACGCAGTGAGAGGAAAACATGGATAAGGGCATGAGTATTCTGGTGGTGGACGACTTTCCCACCATGCGCCGCATCGTTCGCAGCCTGCTCAAGGAGCTCGGCTTCACCAACGTGGACGAGGCCGAGGACGGCCAGGAAGCCCTGACCAAACTGAAAGGCGGCGGTTTCGACTTCGTGGTCTCGGACTGGAACATGCCCAACCTGGACGGTCTGGAGATGCTCAAACAGATCCGCGCCGACGAATCGATGAAGTCCCTGCCGGTGCTGATGGTGACCGCCGAAGCGAAGAAGGACAACATCGTGGCGGCCGCCCAGGCCGGCGCCAATGGCTACATCGTCAAACCGTTCACCGCGGTGACGCTGGAGGAAAAGCTCAACAAGATTTTCGAGAAGCTGGGCAAATAACCGCCCCGTGCCTGCGATCGAGGAGAAGCGATTATGAGTGGTGAAGCGCGGTCCGTTACCGGCGAACCGGGGCACAACGACGATCTGGTGCAGCGCATCGGCCAGCTGACCCGAATGTTGCGGGAAAGCATGCGTGAACTGGGGCTCGACAAGGAAGTGGAAAAAGCCGCCGAGGCGATCCCCGATGCCCGGGCGCGACTTAATTACGTGGCATCGATGACCGAGCAGGCAGCGGAGCGGGCGCTCAACGCCGTGGACCGTGCCCAGCCGCTGCAGGACGAAATGGAACGCGGCGCCCAGGCCCTCGATGAGAAATGGAACGCCTGGTTCCAGCAGCCGCTGGAATTGGACGACGCCCGCGAACTGGTCACCGAGACCCGCCAGTACCTGGGCGCGGTACCGGCCATGGCCCGGGACACCAGCAAGGAACTGCTGGAGATCATGATGGCCCAGGACTTCCAGGACCTGACCGGCCAGGTGATCAAGAAGATGATGGAAGTGATCCAGGAAGTGGAGCGGCAGCTGCTGCAGGTGCTGCTGGAGAGCGTGCCCGAGGGCGAGGAGCGCGAGGCCATGCGCGAGCGCATGGACAACCGCACCGCCGAGGACGCCCGCCGCCGCGAGCAGGCCGGCCTGATGAACGGCCCGCAGATCAAGCCGGACGGCGAGGACATCGTCAGCAGCCAGGACCAGGTGGACGACCTGCTGGACGAACTGGGCTTCTAGCCTGGAATAGCCGCCCATAGCGGTCGCTTATCGGCGGTTTGGTCCGCGCCGGCCTGACCGACAATGCTTCGCGAGAGAAACTGCGCGCGGAAGCCGTCGTCATGGCCGACGAGACCGAAGATCAGGAAAAGACCGAAGAGGCCACGCCCCGAAAGCGGGAGAAAGCCCGTGAAGACGGGCAGGTGGCCCGTTCCCGGGAACTCACCACGGTGCTGCTGCTGTTCGCCGGGGTGGGTGGCCTGTGGGGGCTGGGTCCGGCCCTGTTCGACCGGGTCGGCACGGTAATGGAGCAGGCGTTTCTGTTCGACCGCCAGCAGGCGTTCGACAGCACCGTGATGCTGGTGCACGCCGGCGATCTGGGCGCCCGCGCCCTGTTCGGGCTGCTGCCCCTGTTCCTGCTGCTGGCGGTCACCGCCCTGATCGCCCCCAATCTGCTGGGCGGTTTTCTGATTTCCGCCAAATCCCTCAAGCCCCAGGCCAGCAAGCTCAATCCCATCAAGGGTCTGAAGCGGCAGTTTTCCTCCCAGGCCCTGGCGGAGCTGGCCAAGGCGATCGCCAAGGCCACCCTGGTGGGGCTGGTGGCGGTGAGCTTCATGATCGCCCACCGGGGCGAATTCATGTCGTTGATGGACCAGCCCCTGCAGCAGGCCCTGGCCGATGCGCTGCGCATGGCGGCCCTGGCCTGCGGGCTGATGGTGCTGTCGCTGATCGCGGTGATCCTGATCGACGTGCCCTACCAGCTGTGGAGCACCGCCAAGAAGCTGCGCATGAGCAAGGAAGAGGTCAAGCGCGAGCACAAGGAAAGCGAGGGCGACCCCCATTTGAAGGCCAAGATTCGCGGCCAGCAGCAGGCCATGGCCCGCAACCGCATGATGAGCCAGGTGCCGGACGCGGATGTGATCGTCACCAACCCCACCCATTACGCGGTGGCGCTGAAGTACGAGGAGCAACGCATGAACGCCCCGCGCGTGGTGGCCAAGGGCGCCGACGCGGTGGCGGCGCGCATCCGTGAGCTGGGCGCCGAACACGCGGTGCCGCTGCTGGAAGCGCCGCCGCTGGCGCGCTCCCTGTATCGTCACGTGGACCTGGACCGGGAGATCCCCGGGGCGCTGTACACCGCCGTGGCGGAAGTGCTGGTGTGGGCGTTCCGCCTCAAGCGCGCCCGGGAGGAGGGCGGTGAGACCCCGGCCTCGCCGGCGGACCTGACCGTGCCGGCGGAACTGGAGGTGGCCCCGTGAAGGCGCTCGCCCAGTATCTGGGCCCGGCGCGCGGGCTGGCCGGCGTGGACGGCAAGGTGCTGGCCGGCCCGCTGCTGATCCTGGTGATCATGGCGATGCTGATCCTGCCGCTGCCGCCGTTCGCCCTGGATCTGTTCTTTACCTTCAACATCGCCCTGTCGCTGATGGTGCTGCTGGTCAGCATGTTCACCCTGCGCGCCCTGGATTTCGCCGCCTTTCCCGCCGTGCTGCTGTTCACCACCCTGCTGCGGCTGGCGCTGAACGTGGCCTCCACCCGGGTGGTGCTGATGGAAGGCCACGAGGGCGGCGCCGCCGCCGGCAAGGTGATCGAGGCGTTCGGCCAGTTCCTGGTGGGCGGCAATTTCGCCGTCGGGCTGGTGGTGTTCCTGATTCTGGTGGTGATCAACTTCATGGTGATCACCAAGGGCGCGGGGCGCATCGCCGAGGTGGGCGCGCGCTTCATGCTGGACGCCATGCCGGGCAAGCAGATGGCCATCGACGCCGACCTCAACGCCGGCCTGATCGGCGAGGAAGAGGCCAAAACCCGCCGCGCCGAGGTGGCCCAGGAGGCGGATTTCTACGGCTCCATGGACGGCGCCAGCAAGTTCGTGCGCGGCGACGCGGTGGCCGGTCTGGTGATCATGGCGGTGAACATCATCGGCGGCCTGATCATCGGCATGATGCAGCACGATCTGTCCTTCGCCGACGCCGGCCGCACCTACACGCTGCTGACCATCGGCGACGGCCTGGTGGCGCAGATCCCGGCCCTGGTGATCTCCACCGCCGCCGGCGTCACCGTGTCCCGGGTCAACACCGAGCAGGACGTGGGCCAGCAGATGATCGACCAGCTGCTGGTCAACCCCAAGGTGCTGTTCCTGTCCGCCGGCGTGCTCGGCCTGCTGGGCATGGTGCCGGGCATGCCCAACTTCGTGTTCCTGCTGTTCACCGGCCTGCTGGCCGGCGCCGGCTGGTGGCTGAGCCGCCGCCACGACCGCCAGCTCGCCGAGGAGCAGATCCAGGCCCAGGCCGCCCCGGCCCAGCCGGAGGCGCCGGAGGCCAGCTGGGATGACGTGCAGCTGATCGACACCCTGGGCCTGGAAGTGGGGCACCGGATCATTCCGCTGGTGGATTACCGCCAGCAGGGCGAGCTGCTCGGCCGCATCAAGAGCGTGCGCAAGAAGTTCGCCCAGGACGTGGGCTTCCTGCCGCCGGTGGTGCACATCCGCGACAACCTGGAGCTGGGCGCCAACGATTACGTGATTACCCTGAAGGGCGCGGAGGTGGGCCGGGGCCAGGCGTTCGCCGGCCAGTGGCTGGCCATCAACCCGGGGCAGGTGAGCGGCGAAGTCACCGGCACGCCCACCCGCGACCCGGCGTTCGGCCTGCCGGCGGTGTGGATCGACGAGGGCCAGCGCGAGCAGGCCCAGGTGTACGGCTATACGGTGGTGGACGCCAGCACCGTGGTGGCCACCCATCTCAACCATTTGCTGCACGCCCATTCCGGCGAAATGCTGGGCCGCCAGGAGGTGCAGCGGCTGCTCGACAAACTGGGCGAGGACGGCAAGAGCCTGGTGGAGGACGTGGTGCCCAAGCGGGTGTCGCTCACCACCCTGCAGCGCATTCTGCAGAGCTTGCTGGACGAGGACGTGTCGATCCGCGACCTGCGCACCATCCTCGACACCCTGGCGGAGCACGCCGCCGGCGACGGCGACAACGCCCACGACCTTACCGCCCGGGTGCGCCTGGCCCTGGGCCGCGCCATCACTTCCCAGTGGTTCCCGGGCCGCGACGAGCTGCGCGTGATCGGCCTGGACGACCGCCTGGAGCAGGTGCTGGGTCAGGCCCTCAACGGTGGCGGCGCCCTGGAACCGGGCCTGGCCGACACTCTGATGAACCAGGCCGCCGACGCCCTGGAGCGCCAGGAGAACGCCGGCGACCCGCCGGTGCTGGTGGTGCCCCACGGGCTGCGCCCCTTGCTGGCGAGCTTCCTGCGCCGCCGCCTCAAGCATCTGGCGGTGCTGTCCCAGGCGGAAATCCCCGACGACCGCCATCTGCGCGTCACCCAGTTGATCGGAGGCTAGATGCAGCGTTTCACCGGCAGCAACCAGCGCGAAGCCATGGGCCGGGTGCGCGCCGCCCTGGGCGACGACGCCCTGATTCTGGCCAACCGCCGCACCGCCGACGGCGTGGAAATCCTGGCGGTGCTGGAGGAGGCCCCGGCGGCCGAACCGGCGCCATCGCGGCCGGCGGCGCGCCTTCAGCCGCCGACGGACGCCACCGAACAGTTGCTGCGTGAAGTGCGCGATCTGCGCGCCCGCCTGGAGCGGGCCGAAACCGGCCCGGATTCGACGCCGGCGCGCCTGGCCCGGCGCCTGGCCGGGGCCGGTTTCAGCAACGCGCTGTGCGATGACCTGCTGGCCGGCTGGCCCGGGGACGCCGGCGCCGCCGACGGCGACGCCTGGCTGCATCGTCAGCTGGCCCGCCGGCTGCCGGCGGGCGACGGGCTGGAACGGGGCGGCGTACTGGTGCTGCTGGGCCCGGCGGGCATCGGCAAGACCAGCCTGGCGTTGAAGCTGGCGCGCCACTATGGCGGCCGCACGCGCCTGTGGTACGAGGACGAGCCGGCGCCGGCCCGGCAACGGGCCGCCGAGGCCCTGGGCCTGAGCTGGCAACCGCTGGATCTGGACCGGGGCTCGGTGTTCGCCGGCGGCGGCCTGGCCATCGTCGACACCCGTGGACGCGGCCTGCGTGATCCGGATCTGGGCACCGTGCTGCGCCGCCTGGGGGGTAACGCCCGGCCGCTGTTGCTGCTGCCCGCCGGCGCCGGCCGCGACGCCCTGGAAGAAACCGTGGCGGTCTACCAGGGGCTGGCCCGGGCCGCCGGCGCGCCGTTGCGCGACGCCGTGATCGCCCGCCGCGACGACGGCGGCCCCCTGGGGCCGCTGCTCGACGTGGCCGTGCGCCGGGATCTGTGCCTGCATTACCTGAGCAGCGGCCAGAATCCGGAGGATCTGCACCCGGCCCCTGCCCGGGCGCTGGTGGAAGACGCGCTGGCCTCCACCGCCGTGGCCGGGGCCCCGGCCCGGGTCGGCGACCGCCGCTGGGCGGACCGGCTGCTGGACCAGAGCCGTGCCCTGGACGCGGCCACCCGCCTGCTGCGCGAGGGCGTGCCCGCGTTTCGCGGGCTGCTCGATGACGGCGCCGCCGACGGCCTGACCACCCTGGCCCCGGAGGTAATGGTGCACGGCGCCGCCGATGCCGGCCTGCGGCTGGCGCTGGACGCCGCCGGTCTGCCGCTGGGCCCGACCCGGGCGGAAGGCGACGGGGGCCGGCTGCTGCCGGCGCTGCCCGACGCCGCCCTCTGGCATCGCCTGGGCGAGCGCCACTGGCTGGCCGCCGTGCGCGGCAGCGCCCGGGTATGGCGTCGCAGCGACCGCCTCACCCTGGCCGACTGCCAGGCCGAGGCGCGCCCCTGGGACAGCCGCCTGCTGCGCCATCGCGGCCGCGCCGTGCAGGTGCGGCTGCGTCGCCTGGACGTGGCCGCGCCCCTGGCCGGGGGCGGCGAGGCGCCACTCAGCGCCCGCCTGTGCGCCTGGTTCGGCACCGTCCACGATCTGGACAGCGGCGCCGTGATCGGCCGCCGCTACTGGCTGGCCCCGGACGACCAGGACCGGGAGCGCACCCTGGCCCTGCTGCTGGCCTCGCTCAGCGCCGAGGCGCTGCCGGCCCTGGAACGTCGTGCCCGGCAGGCCCTGGAAGAGGAGGGCGTGGCGCTGCCGGAGGCCGCCGGCCTGCTGGCGGCCCTGGCCCTGCGCCTGGATCTGGACGATGGCGACTGGGCCCTGGACGCCCGTGGCCAGCTGCTGGCGCTGCTCGGTGGCCGCCGGCGCCGCAAGCCGGAAACCCTGCTGGACGGTCTGCTGGCGTTGCTGCGGGCCCGCCACAGTCTGCGCGCGCTGGGCCGGGACCTGGCGCCGGCGCCGTGAGCGCCGGACGGGCAGGGCGGGGCCGGTGGCTGCTGCCGCCGCTGCTGTTGGGGCTGGCCGCCGCCGCCGGCGCCGCCACCGTCAGTTGGACCGCCTCACCGGCGGCGGTGCGGGTGGCCGGCCCGGACCGCGACTACCACAGCGTCGCCCTGACGCCGCCAGCCGCTGGGTTCGCCCCGGCACGTTTCAGCTGGGCGTACCGGGTAACCGGCGGCCCGCCGCCCCGGGCCTGGTTGTGCCAGGCGGACCACTGCGTGCGGCTGCCCGGCGCCCGGGGTCGGGCCCCGGCGCCGCCACGCTGGCGCGCCGACGCGCCGTTGCGGTTCCGCTTTCGCCTGGTCGACGGCGCCGCCCCGGTGCGGGTGGAACGGTTGCGGCTGACGGTGACCGGTCCGGTGGCGGGGCAAAGCGGCGAATAGCCCACCGCAACCTCGCTTATTCACCGCATCCGCTGGCCCGCTCGGGCCGAATAATGACGGTTATCGGAAACACTCCCGGAATCATGAGGAGGCCGGCGATTCCATGTACACGGCTCAGGGAAAAATCGACCAGAACGCCTTGCTGGAACAGCACTTGCCGGCGGTACGCCGCCAGGCGCTGGCGTTGCAGGTGAAGCTGCCGTCCGGCATCGACCTGGACGACCTGATCCAGGCCGGTACCGTCGGCCTGCTGGACGCCCTGCGCCGCTTCGACGCCAACGCCGGCGCCAGCTTCGCCACCTTCGCCAGCCAGCGCATCCGCGGCGCCATGATCGACGAGCTGCGCACCCGCGACTGGCTGCCGCGCAGCGTGCGCCGCAACGCCCGCGCTCTGGATCAGTGTGTGCACCGCCTGGAACAGCGCCTGGGGCGCCCCGCCGAGGAGCGGGAAATCGCCGCCGAGATGGGCATGGACCTGGCCGAATACCAGCAACTGCTCACCGACACCAACAACGGCTATCTGCTGCCCTACGAAGAGATGGTGGAGGAAAAGGGCGAGCCGGAGGCCGGCAGCGGCGCGCCGCTCAATCCGTTCGCGGCGTTGATGGAAGGGGAGCGCCGCGAGCAGCTTACCGCCGCCATCGACACCCTGCCGCAGCGGGAAAAGCTGCTGCTGGCGCTGTATTACCAGGAGGAACTCAACCTCAAGGAAATCGGCGCCGTGCTCGGCGTTACCGAATCCCGGGTCTGCCAGCTGCACAGCCAGGCGATCAGCCGCCTGCGTGCGCGCCTTGCCGGCTAGGCGCTTCTACAAGAATGCTTCGGTCAGGCGTACAATGCGCGCCGACGCAGACCGAGGCTTGTATGAACCCCAGCGACGAGATCCACAAACGGCGCACCTTCGCCATCATCTCCCACCCGGACGCCGGTAAGACCACCATCACCGAAAAGCTGCTGCTGTACGGCAACCAGATTCGTATGGCCGGTACCGTGAAGGGTAAGAAGAGCGGCCTGCACGCCACCTCCGACTGGATGGAGATGGAGAAGGAACGGGGCATTTCCGTGACCACCTCGGTGATGCAGTTCCCCTATGCGGACGCCACCGTGAACCTGCTCGACACCCCCGGCCACGCCGACTTCTCCGAGGACACCTACCGCACCCTGACGGCGGTGGACTCGGCGTTGATGGTGATCGACGCCGCCAAGGGCGTGGAGGAGCGTACCGTCAAGCTGATGGAGGTGTGCCGGCTGCGCGACACGCCGATCCTCACCTTCATCAACAAGCTGGACCGGGACGTGCGCGATCCCATCGAGGTGCTCGACGAGATCGAGGACGTGCTCAAGATCGAGTGCGCGCCGGTGACCTGGCCGATCGGCATGGGCAAGAGCTTCAAGGGCGTCTACAACCTGCTGCGCGACACCACCGTGCTGTACAAAACCGGCCAGGGCCACACCATCCAGGACGTGCGCGAGGTGAAGGGTCTGAACAACCCGGAGCTGGATCAGGCGGTGGGCGCCGACTACGCCCAGGAGCTGCGCGATACCCTGGAACTGGTGCAGGGCGCCAGCCACGATTTCGACCTGGAACGGTTCCGCGCCGGCCAGCTCACCCCGGTGTTCTTCGGCACCGCCCTGGGCAACTTCGGCGTCGACCATATGCTCGACGGCCTGGTGGAGTGGGCGCCGGCGCCGCTGCCCCGGGACGGCGGCGAGCGCCAGGTGCAGCCGGATGAGGCCAAGATGACCGGCTTCGTGTTCAAGATCCAGGCCAACATGGACCCGCGCCACCGGGATCGCATCGCCTTCCTGCGCATCTGCTCCGGCCGCTACCACAAGGGCATCAAGCTCAAGCAATGCCGCACCGGCAAGGACCTGCGTCTGGGCGACGCGCTCACCTTCCTGGCCGGCGAGCGGGACAACGTGGAAGAGGCGTTCGCCGGTGACATCATCGGCCTGCACAACCACGGCACCATCCAGATCGGCGACACCTTCACCGAGGGCGAGGACCTGCGCTTCACCGGCATTCCGCACTTCGCCCCGGAGCTGTTCCAGCGCGTGGTGCTGAACGATCCGCTGAAGAGCAAGCAGCTGCACAAGGGCCTGACCCAGCTGGCCGAGGAGGGCGCCACCCAGGTGTTCTTCCCGTTGCGCAACAACGACGTGGTGCTGGGCGCCGTGGGCACCCTGCAGTTCGACGTGGTGGCGGCGCGCCTGAAAGGGGAGTACGGCGTCGACTGCCGCTACGAACCGGTGAGCGTGAGCACCGCCCGCTGGGTGGAGGCGGACAGCGACCGGGAGCTGGAGAACTTCGAGCGCAAGGCCTACGACCACCTGGCGCGGGACGGCGCCGGTCACCTCACCTACCTGGCGCCCACCCGCGTTAACCTGCAGCTGGCCCGGGAGCGTCACCCGGAGATCCGCTTCCGCGAGACCCGGGAGATCTGATCGTCGCGCACGCGGCGGTCGCCCGGCCCCGGTCGCGGGGCCGGGGGCGCTGTGCTAGACTCGCCGCCTTCTCAGGCACCGACCCCGATTTCGATATGTCCATGGCGTCCAATCCGCCCTAGCGTTCCCACCCCCCGATCACCCTGAGTGATCCCGTCGGCCGTCTTCCGTGACGGCGTACCCCCGGCCGCTCCGGCCGTCATTGTTGTTGCTTATGGTTTGCCGCGTCGGCGCGCCCGTCGCGTTTCGTGCTTCTTTGTGATTAGAAGGATTCCGTTTTGCTGCCGTTGAAAGAAAACTGGTTTTCCAATGTCCGGGGCGACGTGCTCTCCGGCCTGGTCGTGGCGCTGGCGCTGATCCCGGAGGCCATCGCCTTCTCGATCATCGCCGAGGTGGACCCCAAGGTGGGGCTCTATGCGTCGTTCTGCATCGCGGTGGTGACCGCCTTCGCCGGTGGGAGGCCGGGGATGATTTCCGCCGCCACCGGGGCCATGGCGCTGCTGATGGTGACCCTGGTGCGCGAGCACGGCCTTCAATATCTGCTGGCCGCCACCATTCTCACCGGGGTGCTGCAGATCGTGTTCGGCATCTTCAAGCTGGCCACGGTGATGCGTTTCGTGTCGCGCTCGGTGGTCACCGGTTTCGTCAACGCCCTGGCGATCCTGATCTTCATGGCGCAGATTCCGGAGCTGCTCGGCGTCACCTGGCACGTCTACGCCATGACCGCCGCCGGCCTGGGCATCATCTATCTGTTCCCGCTGCTGACCCGGGCGGTGCCATCGCCGCTGGTGTGCATTCTGGTGCTCACCGCCGTGGCGGTGTACTTCGGGCTGGAGATGCCCACCGTGGGCGACAAGGGCGAGCTGCCGGACAGCCTGCCGGTGTTCCTGCTGCCGGACATTCCCCTGTCCCTGGAGACCCTGCGCATCATTTTCCCGGTGTCGCTGACCATGGCGGTGGTGGGCCTGCTGGAATCCATGATGACCGCCACCATCGTCGACGACCTGACCGACACCGACAGCGACAAGCACCGCGAGTGCCGGGGCCAGGGCATGGCCAACATCGCCTCCGGCTTCCTCGGTGGCATGGCCGGCTGCGCCATGATCGGCCAGTCGGTGATCAACATGAAATCCGGCGGCCGCACCCGCCTGTCCACCCTGATCGCCGGTGTTGTGCTGCTGGTGCTGGTGGTGTTTCTGGGGGACTGGGTGTCACGCATTCCCATGGCCGCCCTGGTGGCGGTGATGATCATGGTGTCCATCGGTACCTTCAGCTGGGAGTCGATTCTCAACCTGCGCCGTCATCCGCCCAGCAGCAGCGTGGTGATGCTGGTGACCGTGGCGGTCACCGTGTTCACCCATAACCTGGCCCTCGGCGTGGGCGTCGGTGTGTTGCTCAGTGCGTTGTTCTACGCCAACAAGGTGGGCCGGGTGTTCTATGTGACCAGTGAAGCGGACGACGCCGGCTATCAGCGCCATTACCAGGTGGTGGGGCAGGTGTTCTTCACCTCCGCGGACCCTTTCCTGGCCGCCTTCGACTACAAGGAAGGCCTGCAAAAGGTGACCATCGACGTGCACCGCGCCCGCTTCTGGGACATCACCGCCATCGGCGCCCTGGATAAGGCGGTGATCAAATTCCGTCGCGAGGGCACCGAGGTGGAAGTGATCGGCCTGGACCAGGCCAGCGCCACCCTGGTGGACAAATACGCCGTTCACGACAAGCCGGACGCGGTGGAAAAAATCATGGGCGGCCACTGAGCCGCCCCGGGATTCGAGGATCGACCATGAGTCATGTGATTGCCTGCATCGACGGGTCCGCCGCGGCGGAGACCCTGTGTGACCACGCCGCCTGGGCGGCCCGCCGTCTGGACGCGCCGCTGATGCTGCTGCACGTTCTGGACGAAGAGCGCTACCCCAGCGACCCCAATCTGAGCGGCAGCATCGGCCTGGGCACCCGGGAGGCCCTGCTCAAGGAACTGGCGGACCTGGACGCGCGCCGTAACCGGCTGGCCCTGGAGCAGGGCCGGGCCCTGCTGGACGCGGCCGCGGAACGGCTGGTGGCCGCCGACCACCCGGCGCCGGTGCTGCGCCAGCGCCATGGCAAGCTGCTGGACGCGGTGCGCGAGCTGAGCGACCAGACCCGGCTGCTGGTGATCGGCAAGCAGGGCACCGGGCACACCGGTGTCCAGCAGATCGGCGACAACGTGGAGAAGCTGATCCGTGGCGTGGAGCGGCCGGTGCTGATGGCGGTGGGGCCGTTCCGGGAGCCCGCCGCGCTGATGCTGGCCTACGACAACAGCCCGTCCATGCGCGAGGGCGTGCGCCTGCTTGCCAGCAGCCCGCTGCTGCGCGGCCTGGCCTGCCATCTGGTGCAGGTGAACGGCGCCGAGGCCGACCGGGACGATCTGGACCAGGCGGCGGCGCGCCTGGAGAACAGCGGCCATCCGGTGACGGTGGCGACCCTGAACGGCAATGTGGAAGCGGAGCTGCACCGTTACCAGGAAGCCCACCACCTGGATCTGGTGGTGATGGGCGCCTACGGCCATTCGAGGATCCGCGAATTTCTGATCGGCAGCACCACCGACCGCCTGATCCGCCATGCCGGTGTGCCCCATCTAATCCTGCGCTGAGGAGCCCGCGGCGAGGGTGACCGGCGGGTCGCCGGCGCCCGTGGCCCGGGGCCTCCGGGCGTTTTCGCCGCTAAGTGCCCGTTTTCGATAAACATTCATAAGGAAAATACCGGCTATCATCGATATTGATTGTTTTTATAAAAAGCCGGCTCCTAGAATGCGCGCAATCGGTGGCGGCGGCGTCGTCGATGTTCATTCTTCTACTGACAAGGATCGACCATGTCACAGTACCTGAAAGAGATCGAAGCACTGAGCTCCGTGGTTGGCGCCAATAAGACCTGGCACGACATCAACCCGGAATCCGCTGTTCGCATGCGCCTGCAGAACCGCTTCAAGACCCATCTGGACATCGCCAAGTACAACGCCAAGATCATGCGCGAGGACATGGCCGCCTATGACGCGGACAACTCCAAGTACACGCAGTCCCTGGGTTGCTGGCACGGTTTCATCGGTCAGCAGAAGATGATTTCCATCAAGAAGCACTTCGGTGCCACCAAGGGCAAGTACCTGTACCTGTCCGGCTGGATGGTCGCCGCGCTGCGTTCCGAGTTCGGTCCGCTGCCCGACCAGTCCATGCACGAAAAAACCGTGGTCGCCGATCTGATCCGCGAGCTGTACACCTTCCTCAAGCAAGCCGACGCCTGGGAACTGAACCACCTGTTCCGCGCCCTGGACGACGCCAAGGCCGCCGGTGACGACGCCAAGCAGAAGGAAATCATCGGCAAGATCGACAACTTCGAAACCCACGTGGTGCCGATCATCGCCGACATCGACGCCGGCTTCGGTAACCCGGAAGCCACCTACCTGCTGGCCAAGAAGCTGATCGAAGCCGGTGCCTGCTGCATCCAGATCGAGAACCAGGTGTCCGACGAGAAGCAGTGCGGCCACCAGGACGGTAAAGTGACCGTTCCCCATGCCGACTTCATCGCCAAGCTGAACGCCGTTCGCTACGCGTTTCTGGAGCTGGGCGTGGACGACGGCGTGATCGTTGCCCGTACCGACTCCGAAGGCGCCGGTCTCACCAAGCAGATCGCCGTGTCCACCGAGGAAGGTGACCTGGCCGACCAGTACAACGCGTTCCTGGAAGGCGAGGAAATCACCGACCCGTCCCAGACCGCCAATGGCGACGTGCTGGTGAAAACCAACGGCAAGCTGATCAAGCCGACCAAACTGAGCAGCGGCCTGTTCCAGTTCCGTCGTGACTCCAACATCGACCGCGTGGTTCTGGACTGTGTCACCAGCCTGCGCAACGGTGCCGACCTGCTGTGGATCGAAACCCCGACCCCGAACGTGGCTCACATCAAGCACATGGTCGACCGCATCCGTGAGCAGGAGCCGAGCGCCAAGCTGGTGTACAACAACAGCCCGTCGTTCAACTGGACCCTGAACTTCCGCCAGCAGGTGTTCGATGCCTGGAGCGAGGAAGGCAAGGACGTGTCCGGTTACGACCGCGCCGCGCTGATGAACGAGAAGTACGACGACAGCGAGCTGGCCGACGTGGCCGACGAGTGGGCCAAGGAGTTCCAGGCCAAGGCCGCCCGCGAAGCCGGTGTATTCCACCACCTGATCACGCTGCCGACCTACCACACCGCCGCGCTGTCCACCGACCTGCTGGTGGAAGGCTACTTCGGCGAGGAAGGCATGCTGGCCTACGCCAAGGGCGTTCAGCGTCAGGAAATCCGCCGTGGCATCGCCACCGTGAAGCACCAGGACATGGCCGGTTCCAACATCGGTGATGACCACAAAGAGTACTTCTCCGGTGAAGCCGCGCTGAAAGCCGGTGGTAAGGACAACACCATGAACCAGTTCGGCTAACAACCGGTTCGGTGTTAAATAAAAAGGGCGGGACCGCAAGGTCCCGCCCTTTTTTTGTTTGCGCGCTGGCGTTTTAGTATTTGCCCAGCCAGTCGTCCGCTTGACGCTCGGCGTCCTCGCGGGTGGAGCCGTAACGCTCCTGGATCTTACCCACCAGCTTGTCCTTGCGTCCTTCGATCTGCTTGAGATCGTCGTCGGTGAGCTTGCCCCAGTTCTTCTTGGCGTCGCCCATCAGTTGTTTCCACTTGCCTTTCAAGGTATCGCTGTTCATTGCTGACTCCATGCTTAACGGCGAATTGGAGAACCCAGTATGCGCTGGTTCGCCGCGTTTCGAAGCCATGGCCCGCCACATTTAGCGTTCTTTTAAGAAGTTTACACTCGTTCCGGTTTTTGCCGGGGCCGGGCACGGGCTTGCCGGACGCGGGTCCGGGCTCCATCATGGGCGCCTTTCACGGCGAGGGCACAAGCATGGCGGCGGTACTGGCGGGCGGTCTGATCATGATCTGGCTGGCATTGAGCGGCGCGCGGGCGCTGCTGGCGGCGGGGTCCGTGACGCTGCACCGGAATGCGGCGGTGATCGCGCCTTTGCTGCTGGCGGCCCTGGAAACGCCCCTGTTTCTGCTGGCGGTGCCCGCCGGCGACCTGCTGCCGGAGCCCCAGCGCTGGCCGGTGGCCTGGGCCCTGGTGGCCCTGGCCTGGCTGATCAACGGCGCGGTGGCCGCCCGGCGCTGGTTCAGAACGTCGACCAGCCGGTGAATTCCATCACCCGGTACAACCCCTTCCGCCACACCGAATCGTCCTGGTAGGCCGTGTAGGGCAGGCTGAACAGGCGGCCGTCCGCGTTGCTCCAGCGCCGTTCGAACAGGGCGCGGGCGGCGGCCATGGCCGGGTGGTCGGCGGCGGCGCGCAGTGCCATGCTGGTCTCCAGATTCAGGTTGTCCAGGTTGCGCCGCGTGTAGTTGGCGGAGCCGGCGATCAGCAGTGGCCGGCGGCCGTCGCGCAGCAGCATCTTGGTGTGGCATTGCTCGCCGTGGGTGGCGCACCAGCGTATCGCCACGCCTTCGGCGTGCAGTTCCGACGCCACCTGGCGGTTGGGCACGCCGTTCTTTTCGCGACCGAAGGCGTCCTTGTTCGGATCCAGCAGCAGCCGCACCGTCACCCCCCGTTGCCGGGCCCGGGCCAGGGCCTCCACCAGCGGCCGGTGGGACAGATAGAACACGCCCACGTCCAGCCGGTCGCCTTCTCCGGCTTCGTTCACCGCCGTCAGCAAAGCGTCGCGGATGGCGCCTTCGGTGAGCACCCGCAGGGTCGGCTCGTGGTCCGTGCCGGCGCCGTCGCGGACCGCCGGCGGGGTGGGCCAGTTGTCCCCCAGCCGGGCGCCGGAGAAGGCCGCCACCGCCAATTCCGATTGCAGCAGGTCCAGCGCCGCCGCGCCGCTGAAGCGCAGCGCGATATTGGAATGGGCGCTGCTGGCGTCGTGGGCGTTGGCGGAGGTGACCAGACCGGTCCAGCGGTCGCCTTCGTCCACCACCAGGGTTTTGCGGTGGTTGGCCTTGAAGTTGATCAGCGACAGATAGGTGCGCAGGGTGACCTTGCCGTCGCCGGTGGGGTTGGGCAGCCAGCCGCCGTCGCTGTCGTTGCCGAACCACTGGCAGCATAGCCGCCATAACCCGGACCACACCGGATTGGAATCGCGCAGCCGGGTCAGATCGGTGAACACCACCTCCACGCCGGCGTCGCGCAGCCGCTGCAGATGGGGCGCGTCGACGCCGCCATAGAGCGTATTGAACGGATCGGTGATCAGCACCGCGCGCACGTGCGGGCGCGCCTGCTTACGCGCCACCAGGGCGTCGGTGAGCTGTTCGCTGAGCGGTCTCAGGTTGCCGGTGGTGGCGCCGGCCATGTCGTTGTAGAGAAACATGTCCACCACGATCAGCCGGTCCGCCTGGCCGATCAGCCGGAAGAATTCGTCGAAGATCGCCTGCTTATGATGACGCTCCGGGTCGTCACCGGCGTCCTGGTTCACCCAGGTGTCGTCGGCCAGCACCGCCACGTCCTCCGCCGCCCGCACCGGCCAGGCCCGGCCCACCTCCTCGGGCAGCGGTTTATAACGGTGGTAAAGGGCGGTGAGCAGCCAGGCGGAGAGCAAAACCAGAAGTAGCAGGCGCAGGGGACGGGAGCGGTGTTTGGGCATTGGCATCGGCGGCAGGCAACGGGATCGGGCGTTCAGGATACAGGATGCAACGTCAGGGCGTGGAGTCGGGCGAGTTGAAAGTTAAAAGTTAAAAGGTCGTGGCCGGCAACGGTGGGTGCCGGCCCGTCTTTCGTCGGGCGCGGGCACGGCCCGGTCGCTTCAGCCGGCCTGGCCCGCGTTTTAACTTTTAACCTTGAACTTTTAACTATTCCTCCGGCAACGCGTAGGTAATGACGTAATCCCCGCTGGGCGTTTCCATGAAATGGTGCCCGGTGGCGACGATCATCAAATACTGGCGGCCGTCCGCTTCGTAGACCAGTGGATTGGCCTGGCCGCCGGCGGGCAGCACGTCCTGCCAGACCGTTTCGCCGGTGTCGATGTCGATGGCGCGGATCAGGTCGTCGGTGGCGGCGGCGATAAAGATCAGGCCGCCGGCGGTGACCACGGCGCCGCCGTTATTGGGCGTGCCGATGGTGAACGGCAGGCCGCTGCGGATGCCCCAGGGGCCGTTGGCGCGGGCGGTGCCGAAGGGCCGGTCCCACAGGGTGTCGCCGGTTTTCACGTCCACCGCGCGGATGCCGCCGTAGGGCGGCTGTTTGCACAGCAGGCCGGTCCATTTGACGCGCCAGCCGGCGTTGACGTCGATGGCGTAGGGGGTGCCCGCCTGCGGGTCGCCCTGGCCCTCGGCGCCGCCGTGGTCGCGGCCCTGCATTTCCTCGCGCGGCACCCAGCCGTATTCATCGGCTTTTTCCCGGGGCACCAGCCGGTTGTAGTTGGGGGTGATGTTGTAGTTGGCGATCATCACGCCCCGGTTCGGATCCAGGGCCACGCTGCCCCAGTCGGAACCGCCGTTGTAGCCGGTGAACTCGATCCACGGGCGGTCGGCGTTGGGCGGCGTGTACATGCCCCGGTAGTCCGCCTGGCGGTACTGAATGCGGCAGTACATCTGGTCGAAGGGCGTCATGCCCCACATGTCCTGTTCGGTCAGATCCGGTTGCTTGAGCGTGTGATAGTTGGAGAACGGCTGGGTGGCGCTGCGCTGTTCCGGCTCGGCGCCGCCCTGGGGCACCGGCCGCTCCTCGATGTCCACCAGCGGCTCGCCGGTACGCCGGTTGAACACGTACACCTCGCCCTGTTTGGTGGGCAACAGCAGCGCCGGCACCGGACCGTCGTCGGTGGGAAAGTCCAGCAGGGTGGGCTGGGAACCCAGGTCATAGTCCCACACGTCCTTGTGCGCCACCTGGAAATGCCACACCGGTTTGCCGGTGGTCACGTCGATGGCCACCAGGGAGGTGCCCCATTCGTTTTCCGCGTCGCTGCGCGGCGTGCTCCAGTAATCGGCGGCGGAATTGCCCATCGGCAGATAGACCAGGCCCAGCCGGTTGTCGCCCACCGCCGTGGTCCACATGTTCGGGGAGCCACGGGTGTAGGTGGCATCGCCGGTAAGCGGCTCGCTGCGATCCGGGCGGCCCGCGTCCCAGGCCCACTTCAGTTCCCCGGTGACCGCGTCGAACGCCTTGATCACCCCGGAGGGCGCGTCGCGGCGCTGGCCGTCCAGCACCTGGTGGCCGGTGACCACGGTGTCGCGCACGATCACCGGCGCGGAGTTGATGGACACGTAACCGGGCGGGGTGTCGCCCATGTTCTTCTTGATGTCCACCTCGCCGTTGGCGCCGAAGCCGGTGCAGGGTTTGCCGGTGTCGGCGTCCAGCGCCAGGATGCGGCCGTCCAGGGTGCCGGAGAAAATCCGCGCCTGGCAGGTGTCGGCGGCGACTTCGGTGTCGTCGTTGGCGGCCACTTGCTCGGCCACTTCGGTGGGGGCCGGCCGGTTATCGCCCGGCACCGCGTCGTCATCGGCACCGTCGTCGTTATCGGCGGACCGCCCGGCGTTGTCGTCTTGCGCCCCGGCCCGGTCCGCCGGCACCTGGTAGTAGGTCACCCCCCGGCAGGCGGCGGTATAGGGGATGGCGTCCTTGGACACCCGCGGGTCGTAGCGCCAGTTCTCGGCGCCGCTGGCGGCGTCCAGGGAAATCACGATATTGCGCGAGGTGCACAGGAACACGTCGTCGCCCACCTTCAGCGGCGTGGTCTCGGCGCCCCAGCGCTCGTCCAGCAGGTCGCCGGTGCGATAGGTCCAGGCCCGCTTCAGCTGCGTTACGTTGTCCCGGTTGATCTGGTCCAGGGCGGCGTAGCGCTGGGCGCTGTGCCCGCCGCCGTAGGCCGGCCAGTCGCCCCGGGCCGGGTCGTCGGCGGCCTGGTCCTGGCCCACGTCGGTGCCCAGGGCGGCGCTGTCCGGTCCCGGCACCGGGTTCGGGTGGGTGCTGCCGAAGGGCACGAAGATCAGGCCGAAGCCGACCGCCACCGCCACCACCAGCAGCCCGGCCACGCCGTAGCTGGCGCCGCGCCCGAAGCCGTCGCGCACCCGGGGCGCCACCAGGGCGACCAGCACCGCCAGGCCGATAATGACGTCCATGCGCGGAATCCAGCCCCAGATGTGGGTGCCGGCCTCCCACAGGGTCCACAACACCGTGCCCAGAAAGACCAGCGCATAGAGCGCCACGCCGGCGCGGCGGGCGGCGATCAGCAGGGCGCCGGAGAGCAGCAGGCCGAGCCCGGCGATCAGGTAGTACCCGCTGCCACCCAAGGACGCCAGCCAGGCGCCCCCGGCCACATAGGCCAGGCCGAACAGGGCCACCAGCAGACCGACCAGAATCAGGGGCAGATCCCGTTTGCGAGGGGTTTCAGCCATGGGGCACTCCTTCCGTTTTTGTTGCGGGCGTCCTTTGCCAGCCACTGTAACCAGGAAAGAGAGTCAACACCTTATACGTTTCTGTGGGGTTCCCGGTTTTTTACGCCTTTTTAAATTTGCCGGTAACACAGTGGTAACGGACGTAACGGGGCAACAACGATTGCGCAATAGTGTTCGTATCCACCGCTGCGCACACTGAAGACGGGCCGGAACACCGGCTTCCATCTTCGGGAGACATAACAATGAAAAAAACGACCACGGCCGCCCTGTTGGCGGCTTTGTTGGCGCTCACCGCCTGTGGCGGCGGGGGCGGTTCCTCCGGCGGCGGCAGTGTCGGCGGAGGCGGTGGCACCCCAAATCCCTCTGAACCGGAACCGCAACCCGAGGCCGGCGAGGGCCGCATCCAGGTGCTGTCCAACCGCGCCGATCTGATCAGCGGCGGCGACGCCCTGATCCGCGTGGAAGCGGACGACCCGGCCAATCTGCGCGGCGCGCGCCTGCTGGTGGACGGCGAGCCGGCCCGGGCGGAACTGGTGGCGGACGGGCAGGGCGCCCTCAAGGGGCTGGTCAGCGGCCTGGCCCTGGGCGAGAACCGCCTGCGGGTGGTACTGGCCGACGACACCGTGCTCGACCGCACGGTGATCAACCACCCCAATGGCGGGCCGGTGTTTTCCGGGCCGCAGATCCAGCCCTGGCGCTGCACCAATGACGCGGCGGTGGACGCGCAGTGCAATCAGCCGGCGGAATACCGCTTCAAGTACGTGCCCGCCGATCGCCTGCGAGCGCTGATCACCGGCTTCGACCCGATGAACCCGGGTCTGCCCGCCAGCTTCCTGGACTACGACCCGGACCAGCCACCGCCGGCCGGCGACATCGCCACGGTGACCACCGACGAAGGCGTGGAAGTGCCGTTTATCGTGCGCGTGGAAGAGGGCGTGCAGAACCGCGACCGTTACCAGATCATGGCCCTTTACCGGCCCGGTCAGCCGTGGACCGCCACCGCGCCCCAGGACCAGTGGAACGGCAAGCTGCTGATCCACCACGGCGGCAACGTGGGCGTCAGCTTCGCCATGGGCGAGCCGCCCAACGGCGATATCGCCGGCACCGCCCCGGACGGCGCCGAGCTGCTGCTGGGCGACAGCATCAGCGTGGCCCTGGGCCGCGGTTTCATGACCCTCTCCACCGCCCAGGCCAATCTCGGGCACAACGTCAATCTGGTCACCGCCGCCGAATCCCTGATGATGGCCAAGGAGCGGATCGTCGAGCAGTACGGGGAACTGCGCTACACCATCGGCACCGGCTGCTCCGGCGGCGCCATCGCCCAGCAGCACGTGGCCAACGCCTACCCGGGCATTTACCAGGGGCTGATCGTGCAGTGCTCCTACCCGGACGTGTGGACCACCGCCACCCAGTTCGCCGACTACAACCTGCTGAGCCGTTATTTCGGCAACCGGATCCCGGAAGGGCCCGAGGACTTCGTCTCGGTGGTCAGCCGGCTGCTCGGTTCCGGCGTGATCCCGGTGGCGCAATGGTCCGCTTTCTATGGCCATCTGCCGCTTAACCCGGTGCTCTCCGATCTGGCGTTCTTTCCGTCCGCTTCCCCGGACCAGGCCGATTGCCCCGGGCTGGAGGAGGGCGTCACCGTTTACGACAGGGAGAGCGCGCCGGACGGCCTGCGTTGCGGCCTGCTCGATTACATGAAGAACCAGTTCGGCACCCGCCCGCCGGAAGTGTGGAGCCCCAACGAATCGCTGCTGTCGCGCGGCTTCACCGGCATTCCGCTGGACAATACCGGCGTGCAGTACGGGCTGCGGGCCCTGCAACAAGGGCTGATCAGCGGCGACCAGTTCATCAACCTGAACCGGGACATCGGCGGCCTGGACGTGGACATCGATCCGCAGCCGGCGCGCACGGTGGCCGACCCGCGAACCCTGGAAAACGCCTACCGCACCGGCGCCATCAACACCGCCGAGCACCTGGGTAATGTGCCGATCATCGACCTGCGCGGGCCGGACCCGGGCCTGGCCCATGACGCCTACCATTCCTGGCAAATGCGCGCCCGCCTGGAAGCCGCCCAGGGCCACGCCGACAATCAGGTGATCTGGTACGGCGCCTTCCCGCTGGCCGGTGACACCGTCTACACCACCGAGGCGTTGCTGGTGATGGACCGCTGGCTGGCCGACATCGAAGCGGACCACGGCGACGCGCCGGTGGCCGACAAGGTGGTGATGCACAAACCGATCCAGGCCCGCGACCGCTGCCTGTCGGTGTCGTCGCTGCTGGGCGCGGACGGACCCATCGTGCCGTTCACCGGCAACCTGCTGTATCCGGACCCGATCCTGCCCGGCCTGGACCTGAGCCTGCTGCCGCCGCCGCCCTCGGAACTGGGCGTGGTGGTGGACGCGGTCACCGGACAATTGTGTGGTCTGGACGTGGACGGGCTGGTGGACACGGTGGGTGGATCCCTGGGCCTGGACGGCCTGCTGGGCCCGATTCTCAACCCGCTGCTGGGGCTGGCGGACCCGCTGCTGGCGCTGACCGATCCGGTGGTGGACCTGCAGCAACTGCTGGTGCAGACCCGCTTCGGCACGCCGCGCACGGTGGCCGGCGATGAGGTCACCACCCTCACCAATAAATGCGCCCTGCGACCGGTGGACCCGGCGGATTACCCGGTGAACCCGCTTACCGGCGTATTCAACTCCGAGACCTTCGCGGCCCGCGTCAGTGAGATCTTTCCGGATGGCGTCTGCGACTACTCACAACCGCCGGTGGGCCGGGTGCCGACCCTGACCTGGCTGAGCTACGGCGACGCCGACCGGGTGATCACCGGCGGCGAACCGCTGGACGACGACGAAGCCGGGGATTCCCGGAGCGGCTGGGCCGCCCCGGCGTTTCAGGTAGGGATGTAAAGGCTATCGCGGCTGAAGCCGCTCCTACGGCACCCTGTGTAGGAGCGACTTCAGTCGCGATCAGCGGTAGTCGTCGAAGCCGCTGTCGTCCTTGAACGTCAGCGGCTGCGCCCAACCCGGCAGGCGGATGTCCTTATCGGTGACGGTCAGATCGTCGCCGTTCAGCACGCCGTCGTTGAAGTGGTACTCCGGCACCACCTGGCCGGCCAGGGCGCGGCGGTCGTAGTCCGCCGCCGCCTCGCGGGTGGCGGTGCTGCGGTCGCGCCAGGCGTCCAGGGCCCGGTCGCCGTGGCGGCGGGCCAGCAGGTCGGTGGTGCGTTCCGGCGACAGCACCACGGCGGTGGCGTTGTTGCCGCCGAAGCCCTTGGAGTTGAGCAGCGCCGCCGACGGGCGCAGCTCGCGGTGCTCCCGGGACAGGGAAAGGCGGTCGGCGTGCAGATCGTCGGCGAACCGGTCCACGGTGGCGATGCCCGGCAGCAGGCCGTTGCTGAAGGTGCCCAGGGTGGCGGCCAGCTGGTCGCCGCCGGCGCTGCCCAGGGAGTGCCCCACGTAGGCTTTGATTGCCGCCACCGGCCAGTCGCGGATGCCGAAGGCCTCCGCCACCTGATTGATCACATGGGATTCGGTGACCCGGTTCTGCGGGGTGCCGGTGCCGTGGGCGTGCACCAGGGTTTCCTGGCGCAGCGCGTCCTCGCCGATCAGCTGGCGCACCAGGTGGGCGCTGCGCGCCAGGGTCAGATAGTTGCCGATGCCCGGCGAGGAGATCGATTTCTTGGCGCCGTCGGCGTGCACGAACACGTCCGGCACGGCGCCGAGAATGTCGGCGCCCAGTTCCAGCGCCAGCTCATCGTCCATCAGCACCGCGAACTGGGCGGACTCCGCCATGGTGAAGCCGCAGTTGTCGCCGAACGGCCGGCAGGCGCGGCGCAGGTCCGGACGGTCGGCGCCGTCCAGCGCCGCCAGGGCGTCGTCCTCGGCCAGCGCGCCCATGGCGCGATAGCCTTCCATCACTTCCGGTACCAGCGGCGCCTCGCTGGTGCCCACCACCACCAGCCGCGCACGGCGGTTGCGAATGGCGTGCACCGCGCGCTCCAGGTTATAGAGGAAGGTGGCGCAGGCGCCCAGCAGCCCGCCGGTGCCGCCGGCGCTGCGCAGCACATAGGCATTGATGAAGTCGGCGGTCATTTCGCCGAGCCCCAGCGGACATTGCTTGGAGGTGGTGCGCTGGCCCAGGGCCGGCGCGCGCATCATCCCGCCCAGGCCGGCGTCGTCCAGCTGGGCCATGGCGTTGGAGGCGAACACCGCCACCTGATCCGGGGCCAGCCGGCCGCGCAATTGTTCCCAGGGAATGCCGAGCATGCCGAACGCATCGCTGACGCCATAGATGGCCATCTGCAGGGCGCGGGGATGGTTGCGCGAGGCATACAGGGCGGCCGGGTCGAAGCCGTCCGGCAACTGGCCGGCGGCGCTCACCCGGCGGGCGATGGGCGTGGGCACGCGCAGGCCGGCGCCGGCGGGCACCGTGACGCGGCTGCGCTGGCGGTTGAGGGCCTCCACGCGCCAGCCTTCCGGCAGCGGATCGGGAAGATCCAGGTTGCGCATTTCCAGGGTCACCGGCCCGTCGCTGTGGCCGTTCACCGCCAGGTTCAGGCGCCGGTCCGCCGGCAGACCGCGGATCAGGGTGCCGTTGAGCAGAGCGTCCCGCCCGGTGGTGCCGGTCAGCGCCGCCAGGGCCCCCAGGGTGCTGTCCTGCCGGGCCGGTTCCAGGGCATCGAACACCAAACGGCGAAAGCCATGATGCAGGGACGTGCGGCCGGCGGCATTGATGCCACCCATGGCGGTAATGACGGGCAGGGCGGACATAGAACTCCCCAGAATGTGACTGAACGGTCGATTCTAGGCGTCCGCGACACTTTTGCGTATTGGTCAGAGGGGTTGATGTTGCAACGGGATATTACGGGCCCTCAGATCAGCTCCACCGCCACCGCCGTGGCTTCGCCGCCGCCGATGCACAGGCTGGCCACGCCGCGCCGGCCGCCGGTGCGCTTGAGCGCATGGATCAGCGTCAGGATGATGCGCGAGCCGGTGGAGCCGATGGGGTGGCCCAGGGCGCAGGCGCCGCCGTGGATGTTGAGCTTGTCGTGGGGGATGCCCAGATCCTGCATCGGCATCATCGCCACCATGGCGAAGGCTTCGTTGATCTCGAACAGGTCCACGTCGGCCACGCTCCAGCCCACTTTTTTCAGCAGTTTTTCGGTGGCGCCGATGGGGGCGATGGTGAACTCTCCCGGGTGGCGGCTGTTGGTGGCGTGGCCGAGCAGCCGCGCCAGTGGTTTCAGGCCGCGCTGTTCGGCCACGCTTTCGCGGGCCAGCACCAGCGCCGAGGCGCCGTCGGAAATGGAGCTGGCGTTGGCGGCGGTGACGGTGCCGTCTTTCTTGAACGCCGGCTTCAGGCCGGGAATCTTGTCGATATTGGCGTTGCCGGGTTGCTCGTCGGTGTCCACCACGGTTTCGCCTTTGCGCGTTTGCACCGTCACCGGCACGATCTCATCGGCGAACCAGCCGTTGGCGATGGCCGCCTGGGCGCGCTTCAGGGATTCGATGGCGAAGGCGTCCATTTGCTCGCGGGTGATGCCGCGTTGGTCCGCCACGTCCTGGGCGAAGGCGCCCATCAGCCGGCCGGTCTCCGCGTCTTCCAGGCCGTCCAGGAACATATGGTCGAACACCTGGCCGTGGCCCATGCGGTAACCGGCGCGGGCTTTGTCCAGCACGTAGGGCGCGTTGCTCATGGATTCCATGCCGCCGCTGACCACGATGTCGTGGCTGCCGGCCTTGATCATGTCGTGGCAGAACATGGTGGCGCGCATGCCGGAGCCGCACAGCTTGTTGATGGTGGTGGCGCCGGTGCCGTCGGGCAGGCCGGCCAGACGCATGGCCTGGCGGGCCGGACCCTGTTTCAGGCCGGCGGGCAGCACGCAGCCCATCACCACGTCCTCGATATCGGCGGCGTCCAGGCCGGCGCGGGCCACCGCCTCGCGGATGCTGGCGGCGCCCAGTTGCGGGGCGCTCATCGGTGCCAGCGCACCCTGGAAGCCACCCATGGCGGTGCGCGCCCCGTTGACGATAACGACGGAATCGTTGGCCATGTCATTTCTCCGCGATAACAAAGTGGGTGATGAAAAAACGCGGCCATTCTACTTGAGATACCCGGCCGGGTCCCCCATGTGGGTTTTTGAATACATACCCGCGAATTTATGGAAAAAGCAATCATTCTCAACAATGGGTCAAATCGCGTAAAACGTACCGCATACAGGGGCCTGGCCTCAGTGGTTCGCGGTTAAGCTGCTTGTTATGATGCTGCCGAAATTCGCAGTCCGAATGCTAAATTCGACCAACCGTCAGGGGAATTGACCATGGCTTTTGAACTTCCGCCGCTTCCGTATGAGAAAGACGCTCTCGAACCGCACATTTCCGCGGAGACCCTCGAGTACCACCACGGCAAGCACCACAACGCCTACGTCACCAAGCTCAACGACATGATCAAGGGCACCGATGACGAAGGGAAATCCCTGGAAGAGATCATCAAGAGCGCCAAAGGTGGTCTGTTCAACCAGGCGGCCCAGGTCTGGAACCACACCTTCTACTGGAACAGCCTGAGCCCGAACGGCGGTGGCGAGCCCACCGGCGCCCTGGCCGACGCCATCAACAAGAAGTTCGGTTCCTTCGACAAGTTCAAGGAAGAGTTTGAAGCCAAGGGTGCTGGCAACTTCGGTTCCGGCTGGACCTGGCTGGTGAAAACCTCCGATGGCGGCGTGGACATCGTCAACACCGACGACGCCGACACCCCGATCGCCCACGACAACGGCCATACGCCGCTGATGACCGTGGACGTGTGGGAGCACGCCTACTACATCGACTACCGCAATGCCCGTCCCAAGTATCTGTCTTCCATCTGGAACCTGATCAACTGGGACTTCGCGGCCAAGAACTTCGGGTAGGGAACCTCCGGACACTCCCCATCACCCGTTCCGCGGCCGCCGCTGGCGGCCGCTCTCCCTTCCCTGGAACTTTCCTCTGTCTTTTTCGCACCAAGCCCCCACCACCGTGCGCCGATCCCGGCGGGCGGGTAACATGCGTGTTTTCTCACTTCGCACAGGAATTCGCCAATGACCCAAGAGCGTGACGTGAAACTGGGTGATATCGACGACGTGAACGTGGACGAACCCCGGCGCCGGCCCGCCGGCGAGGACCGTCCGCCCCGCGGCGGCGGTGGCGGTTCGGGTGGTAATGGCGGAGGCCGGGGTGGCAACGGCGGCGGGCGCGGCGAACGGCCGGCCCCGCGCCGGGCGCCGCCGCCGCGCCGCGACGAAGGCGGCGGCTCCGGCGGCTGGATCATCCTGACCCTGGTGCTGGCCGTGGTGCTGGCGGTAGCGTGCACTTACTTCTACCGGGAGATCAGCAGCCTGCAGGGGCAAATGGAAAGCCGCATGGGCCTGTCCTCCGAGCAACTGGAGAACCTGCAGGCCCGGCTCTCCGCCACCGACGAGTCCCTGGACCAGTCCTCCGGCAAGCTGCGCGGCACGCTCAGCGAGCACAGCAAGGCCATCGACACCAACAGCGCCGAGATCCGCAAGCTCTGGGACCTGAGCAACAAACGCAACAAGGATCTGATTGAGGAAAACCAGAAGAACCTGGCCAGCGTCCAGAAAAGCCTCAAGGACAACGAGAGCGCCACCGCCGCCCTCAAGAAAACCGTGGACGGCTACGACCAGAGCATCAAGCAGGCCCGTGACCAGATCGCCGACCTGCAGAAGAAGGTGGACAGCGCGGTCAAGGCGGTCAATGACGCCAACGGCCAGTGGCGTACCCAGCTCAGCCAGCTGGAAACCCAGGTGGATGTGGTGGTCGACACCGTCAAACAGCTGGAGCAGCAGAACCAGACCCAGAAACAGGCCCTGGCCAAACTGCAAAGCAACCAGGCCGGCACCGACCAGCTCAACCAACGTCTTTCCAATATCGAGGACGCCATCAAGGCCTTCGACCAGTACCGGCTGCAGGTCAACAACCGGCTGGATCGCATCGAGCAGTAACCCGACCCGGGGGATACCCACCAGTGGTATTCCCCCGGCCGGCTGCTACAATGGCGCGCCTGCGCCAGTGGTGGAATTGGTAGACACGTCAGGTTTAGGTCCTGATGCCGCAAGGTGTGGGGGTTCAAGTCCCTCCTGGCGCACCATTCGTTTTATCCCTCCCTGTTTCCTTTCAGTTTCGCCTTGAGGCGCTTGTCCATGCGCCGGAAAAACGGCTGGGTGTATTTCACCGCCGGGCCGGGCACCGCCGCCAGCACCAGGCTGCCCACCGTGCCCAGGGGGCTGCCCACTCGCGCCGGCCGGTCGCGCAGCGCCTTGAGCAGCCAGCCGGCGGCGTCCTCCACCTTCATCATGCGCATGTGCTTGTAGATCGAGGTGCGGCTGGACATGGGCGTGCGCACCATGGGGAAGTAGACCATGGTGGCGCGGATGCCCTTGTGGCCGAGCTCCGCGTTCAGCGAACGGGAATAGGATTCCAGCGCCGCCTTGCTGGCCAGATAGGCGGAAAACAACGGGATCGGCACCTGGGCGGAGAGGGTGGAAGCGTTGACCACGTGGCCGTGGCCCTGCTCCAGAAAGCGCGGGATCAGCCCCATGGTCATGCGCAGGGCACCGAAGTAATTGAGCTGCATGGTGCGCTCGTAGTCGTGGATGCGGTCCAGGGCGTCGACGATCGGGCGGCGGATGGAGTGGGCGGCGTTGTTGACCAGGGCGTCCACCCGCGGGTGCTCGGCAAGCAGGGCGTCCAGGGCGGTGTCGATGCTGTCCGGGTGGGTCAGGTCGGCGGGGTAGATCCAGGCACGGCCTCCCTCGGCATGGATATCGGCCTGCACGCGGGCCAGTTCCTCTTCGCGGCGGGCCACCAGGCACAGCCGGGCGCCCCGGCGCGCCAGTTGCCGGGCGGCTTCCTCGCCGATGCCGCTGGAGGCGCCGGTCAGCACGATGGTTTTGCCGTTGAAGCTCATGGAAGGTCTCCGTGGTGGGCGTGCAAACGACCATGTTGACCGGCGCGGCGGGGAAAGAAAATGACCCGGTCCACGATGTGAGGTTGCCTGTCTCTTGCCTTTTTATTGTTACGTTATAACATATTCATCCCCAAGTGCTTTGCCCGGGAGATTTCCCATGACCGACCCCCGCCTGCCGGTGACCGTGCTGTCCGGCTTTCTTGGCGCCGGCAAGACCACGGTGCTGAACCATATCCTCAATAATCGTGACGGCCGCCGGGTGGCGGTGATCGTCAACGACATGAGCGAGATCAACATCGACGCCAGCCTGGTGAACCAGCAGGTGAGCCTGAATCGCGCCGAGGAAAAACTGGTGGAGATGAGCAATGGCTGCATCTGCTGCACCCTGCGCGAGGACCTGCTGCTGGAGGTGCGGCGGCTGGCCGCCGAGGGCCGCTTCGATTACCTGGTGATCGAGTCCACCGGCATTTCCGAGCCGCTGCCGGTGGCCGAGACCTTCACCTTCGAGGACGAGGACGGCCAGAGCCTGTCGTCGGTGGCGCGCCTGGACACCCTGGTGACCGTGGTGGACGGCGCCAATTTCGCCAACGATTACCAGCGCGCCGCCGAGCTGCGCGACACCGGCGAGAGCCTGGGCGAGGACGACGAGCGTAATGTGGCGGACCTGCTGGTGGACCAGATCGAGTTCTGCGATGTGCTGCTGGTGAGCAAAACCGACCTGATCGACGAGGCGCAACAGCGCACGGTGATGGGCATGCTGCGCGCCCTGAACCCCGAGGCGGAGATCGTGCCGATCCGCCAGGGCGCGGTGCCCCTGGATAAGGTGCTGAATACCGGCCGCTTCGACTTCGAGCGTGCCAGCCTGGCGCCGGGCTGGCTCAAGGAGATGCGCGGCGAGCACACCCCGGAGACCGAGGAATACGGTATTTCCAGCTTCACCTATACGGCCCGGCGACCGTTCCATCCGCGCCGCTTCCACGATTTTCTGCATCGTGAGTGGGACAACGGCAAGCTGCTGCGCTCCAAGGGCTACTTCTGGCTGGCTACCCGACCGCAACTGGCCGGCACCTGGAGCCAGGCCGGCGGCATCGCCCACCACGGCGTGGCGGGCTTTTTCTGGAAGGCGGTGCCGGAAGCCCGCTGGCCGGAGGACGCGGAAACGGTGGCCTTTATCCGCGAAAAGTGGGTGGAGCCGTTTGGTGACATGCGCCAGGAACTGGTGTTCATCGGCCAGAACATGGATCCGGCGATCACCCGGGCGGCGCTGGATGCCTGCCTGCTCAGCGAGGCGGAGACCCTGGCCGGGCCGGACCATTGGCGCACCCTGGACGACCCCTTTCCGGACTGGGGGCTGGCCGAGGCGGTATGAACAACGCCGGTGACCGGATAATATAACGTCGCGCCGGGTGCCTGCCCGGCGCCACCCATCCTGAGACGGGCCCGGCGGGAGTAAAGATGGCGGACAACCGGCAAGCACAATTGGACATCGCGCAGCGGCGCTGCGAGGCCCGGGGCCTGCGGCTGACCCCGCAACGGCGCCAGGTGATGGCGTTGCTGCTCGGTCATGAAGCGCCGGTCAGCGCCTACGACCTGCTCGACGAACTGCAGCGCGAGCACCAGCCCGGCGCCAAGCCGCCCACCATCTATCGGGCCTTGGATTTTCTGGTGTCCGCCGGCCTGGCCCACCGGCTGGCGTCCACCAACCGTTACCTGGCCTGCGACCATCTGGCCTGCGACCACGGCCACGAGGCCGGTACCCTGTTTCTGGTCTGTGACGGGTGTGGCGTGGTGCGCGAGGCGCCCATGGACAACCCGCTGCGCCGGCAGTTGAACCGCAGTCTGGACCGGGAAGGCTTCCACGCCGACGCCCAGCCGCTGGAGATGCACGGCCGCTGCGATCGCTGTGGCTAGCTAGAACAGTCCCTTTTCCCGCGCCGCGTGGCGCACCAGCTCGCCGGTAATGCCCACCGGCCGTCCGAAGGAGCGGTCGTAATGCGCCTGGTTGAGGGCGTGGCATTCCTTGCTGATGCGGTCGTACAGTTCCCGGGGCGCCAGCCCTTCGGCGTCGGGCAGGGCGCGCAGGCCGAACACGGCGTAATCGATGCGCTGGCGGCCGGCGGCCTTGAGCAGTTCCGGCACCCAGCCCTCCGGGGACAGCTGGGTCTGGTACCGCAGGTTCTGGTAGTCCAACTGCGCCGCCAGGGCGTCGGCGTCCACCACCTGGAAATAATTGCCCACCACCAGGGTCAGCAACTGGTCCAGGCGCCGCCAGACCAGCCGTTTCTGTTCCTCGGAGTAAGCGTTCCAGTCCACCACTTCATGGCTGAAGCGGCGGCAGCCGCGACAGACGGTGTCGCCGAAAACGGTGGAACAGACGCCGATGCAGGGGGTGCCGATGCGGGATTTACTCATGGGCGGATTGTAACGGTGAAGCGGGGGGCGGTCGACGGTATCGTGCCCCGCGCCCCCGCCGGCGCCGCGCGTCAGCCGCGAAGGGCCTCGCCGTCCCGCTCGGTGAGGCTGCGTTTTTTCTGCAGCAGGGTTTTCCAGTCTTCCACGTACTCCGGCAGGGGCGGCGAGGCGCGGTTCAGGCCGGTCATTTCCTGAAACGCCGGCGGGCTGATCGGCTTGCCGCCGTACATATGCGCCAGCCGGTGCAGGGCATGGGTGTGCAGCTTGCGCTGGGATTCGAAGCGCTGGTCGTAGTAGGTGTACTTGTCGTCCCAGCCGAGCAGGCGGGTGTGCACCTCGAAGCGCTGGTAGGGGCGCAGCTCGCGGATGTAGGCGATCTCGGTGTTGGCCACCACGGTACTGGCGCGGGCGGTGACCGTGCGGTGCAACAAACCGGTGACCACCGCGTGCTCCAGCCGGCAGCGGTCCATGATTTTCACGTATTTACCGGTGTTGAGCTGCAGGTTCAGGTCGATGTCCAGCAGCCCGACCCGGAATTCCAGGCTGACCACGTCGAACAGGTCGTGGGTGGGCGGCCGTTTGCGGCGCCGCGCCGCGTTGATCAGTTCCAGCATGAATGGTCGTTCCTTCCCCGGGCGCCGGCACGGCCGGCGCGATACTTCCAGCAGGATACAGGATCAGGCCGCCCGGGCCAGATGGATGCTGAACAGATTATCATCGTCCACCCAGCTGGACAGGGGTGTGAAGCCGGCGCCGATCAGCTCCCGGGAAAAGCCCTCCACGGTGAACTTGTAGGAGTTCTCGGTATGAATGCGGCTGCCCGCCGGCAACTCGATGCGCTGGTCGCCCACGGTGACGGACTGGTCCCGGAGGCATTCCAGATGCATTTCGATACGGTGCAGGGTTTCGTTGTAGAACGCCCGGTGGGCGAACGCCTCCGGGTCGAAGCCACAGCCCAGGCGCTGGTTCAGATGGTGCAGGGCGTTGAGATTGAAGGCGGCGGTGTGGCCGGCGGCGTCGTTGTAGGCGGCATTGAGGCGGGCCGGGTCCTTCTGCAGGTCGGCGCCGATCAGCAGGTAGCCCCGGTCGCTGGCCAGGTGCCGCAGGCCGCGCAGAAAGTCGCCCCGGGCCGCCGGCTCGAAGTTGCCGATGGTGGAGCCGGGGAAGAACACCAGCCGCGGCCGGCCGCCATCGTCGGCGGGAAAGCTGAGCGCCTGGGAATAGTCCGCGCACACCGCGTGGAACCGCACCGCCGGGTAGCGCGGCGCCAGCGCCCGGGTGGCGTCGAGCAGGCATTCCCGGGAAATCTCCAGGGGCATATAGCCGCCGGGCCGCCAGCGGTCCAGGAGGATACGCACTTTCTCGCAGCCGCCGGCGCCGGGTTCGGCGATCACCAGATCCGGCCCCAGGTCCGACCCCAGCGCCGCGGCCATGGCGTCGGCGTGGTCGGCCAGCAGCGATGCCTCGGTGCGGGTCGGGTAATACTCCGGGGTGCGGGTGATGGCGTCGAACAGGGCCGAGCCGCGTTCGTCGTAGAAGTATTTGGGGTCCAGGGTGGGCCGCGGCGCCGACAGCGAGGCGGCCACCTCCCGGGCGGCGTCGGTCATCGGTGGCTGCAGATCCAGGAAGGTCAGGTTAGGCAAGAGTTGTTGCGGACGGGCCACGGGGCGCCTCCATGCTCTGGGCCAGACGAACGCCGCTGAATTGCCAGCGCAGATGAGGTTGGAAGAAATTGCGGTAGCTGGCGCGCAGATGGTCCCGGTGGCTGACGCAGGACCCGCCGCGCAGCACCATCTGGTTGCTCATGAATTTGCCGTTGTATTCGCCCACGGCGCCGGCCGCCGGCGCGAAGCCGGGGTAGGGCAGATAGGCGCTGCCGGTCCACTCCCAGACGTCGCCGAACAGTTGCAGCGGCGCGTCGGCCGGGTCGCCGGCGGCGGCCACCGAGGGGTGGAAGCGGCCATTGCCGACGAAGCCACCGGTCACCGGCCGGCCGGCGGCGGCGTGTTCCCATTCCGCTTCGGTGGGCAGGCGCTTGCCGCACCAGCGGGCGAAGGCCTCCGCCTCGTAGTAATTGAGGTGGGCCACCGGCTCGTGAAGCTGGATCGGTCGCCGCCCGGCCAGGGTGTAGTACTCCGGGGCGCCGTCCTCCAGGAACCAGTACAGCGGCGCGGTGGCGCCGCTGGCGCGCACCCAGTCCCAGCCGTCGGACAGCCACAGCTCCGGGCGCCGGTAGCCGCCGTCATCGATGAACGCCAGATACTCGGCGCAGGTGCTGGGGCGGTTGGCCAGGGCGAAGGGCTCCAGCCACTGGCGGTGGCGGGGAGTCTCGTTGTCGAAATAGAAGCCGTCGGTGGCGCCGATTTCCACCAGGCCACCGGGATGGTTCAGCCAGCGGAATTCCGCCGCCCGGGCGCCGTCGTCGTCCCGGGGCCGGTACACCGGCCACAGCGGGTTATAGGAAAAACTGTGCTTGATGTCGGTGAGCAGCAATTCCTGGTGCTGCTGCTCGTGCTCGATGCCCAGCGCCACCAGGGCCAGCAGGTCCGGGTCGTCCTCGCCGGCCAGCAGGTCCTGCATGGCCTCGTCCACCTGGGCGCGCCAGCGTCGCACCGTGTCGATGCCGGGGCGCGACAGCAGATGCCGTTGCGGACGCGGGTACTGGGCGCCCACGCCGTTGTAATAGCTGTTGAACAGGTACTCGAAGCGCTCGTCGAAGGGCCGGTAACCGGACAGCCTCGGTTTGAGGATAAAGGTCTCGAAGAACCAGGTGGTGTGCGCCAGGTGCCAGCGCGGCGGGCTCACCTCGGGGCAGGCCTGCAGGCCCATGTCCTCCACACTCAGCGGTTCGCACAGGGTTTCGCTGAAACGGCGGGTCTCCGCCAGGCGCGCGGCCAGGCCCGATTCCCGTGGCTGGCTGTCAGGCTGACTCATAGGATTCTTTCCTTGCTCCCAGGTGGGGTATCACCAGAATGCGCACGGCGTTGAGCGGAAGCAACAATGTCGGGCGGCTTGACCTTCGTTATAGTCGGGTTTTGCGTTTTTTTACCGACAAGGAGAGAGTATGAACATCCAGGGTAAAGTCGCCGTGATCACCGGGGCCGCCTCCGGCCTGGGCCGCGCCACCGCCGAGGCGCTGATCGCCAAGGGCGGCAAGGTGATGATTCTGGACCGGGACGAGGAGAAGGGCGCCCGGGCCGCCGCCGAGCTGGGCGAGGCCGCTGCCTTCGTGGCCACCGACGTGACCGACGAAGCCTCGGTGAAAGCCGCCATCGACGCCACCCGGGACCGGTTCGGGGCACTCCATCTGTGCGTCAACTGCGCCGGCGTGGGCTCCGCCATGAAGACCGTGGGCCGGGACAACCAGCCCCACGATCTGGGCGTGTTCAACATGGTGGTGCAAATCAACCTGATCGGCACCTTCAACGTGGCCCGCCTGTCGGCGGCGCTGATGGCCGAGAACGAACCCGGCGACGACAACGAGCGCGGCGTGATCGTCAATACCGCCTCGGTGGCCGCCTTCGACGGCCAGGTGGGGCAGGTGGCCTACGCCGCCACCAAGGGCGGCGTGGTCGGCATGACCCTGCCCATGGCCCGGGACCTGGCCCAGTTCGGCATCCGCGTGAACACCATCGCTCCGGGCATCTTCAACACGCCGCTGATGAACGCCGCCCCGGACAAGGTGAAAATGCCGCTGATCGAAATGACCCAGTTCCCGAAACGCCTGGGCGATCCACCGGAATACGCCGCCCTGGTCTGCCATATGGTCGAGAACACCTTCCTCAACGGTGAGACCATTCGGCTGGACGGCGGCATCCGCATGCAGCCGCGCTGATCACTCCAACACGTAGCAGGGCTCGTAGTGGCTGCCCGGCAGCTTCATGCGGCTCTGCGCCACGAACGACTGCAGCAGCACGTCCAGCTGGGCCATCAGGCCCGGTTCGGCGGTGAGGCGGTAGGGGCCGTGTTCCTCGATGGCCTGGATGCCGGTTTCCTTGACGTTGCCGGCGACGATGCCGGAGAAGGCGCGGCGCAGGTTGGCCGCCAGGTCGAACACCGGCAGTTCCTTGTGCAGCGCCAGCGCGGCCATCGCTTCGTGGGTGGGGTGGAAGGGGCGCTGAAAGTCCACCGGCACCGACAGGCGCCAGTTGTAGTAGAACGCATCGTCCTGCTCGCGGCGGTATTCGGTGAGCTTGCGCACGCCGTCGCGCACCGCCAGGGCCACCGCCTCCGGGTCGTCGACGATGATCCGGTAGCGCTTGGCGGCGTCGTCGCCCAGGGCATAGCGGATAAAGGTGTCGATCTGGCGGAAGTATTCGGCGCTGTGGGCCGGGCCGGTGAAAATCACCGGCAGCGGAATATCCTGGTTGTCCGGGTGCAGCAGCACGCCCAGCAGGTACAGGATCTCCTCGGTGGTGCCGACGCCGCCGGGGAACACGATGATGCTGTGGGCGATGCGCAGGAACGCCTCCAGCCGCTTCTCGATGTCCGGCATGATCACCAGCTCATTGACGATCGGGTTGGGGGCTTCGGCGGCGATGATGCCCGGCTCGGAGATCCCCAGATAGCGGCCCTTGCGGTTGCGCTGCTTGGCGTGGGCCACGTGGGCGCCTTTCATCGGGCCCTTCATGGCGCCCGGGCCGCAGCCGGTGCAGATGTCCAGGCCGCGCAGGCCGAGCTGGTAGCCCACGCTCTTGGAGTAGTCGTACTCTTCCCGCGAGATGGAATGGCCGCCCCAGCACACCACCAGGTTGGGGCGTTCGCCGGCGTGCAGGGTGCCGGCGTTGCGCAGGATGTGGAACACCGCGTTGGAGATGCCCTCGGTGCTGTCCAGATCGAAGCGGCCGCCGTGCTGGATTTCGTTGGCCACGTAGACGATGTCGCGCAGCACCGCCGACAGGTGCTCGCGGATGCCCCGGATCATGCGGCCGTCCACGAAGGCGCCGGCGGGGGCATTGTCCAGCTTGAGCATCAGGCCCCGGTCTTCCTGGATCACCTGGATCTCGAAGTCCTTGTAGGTTTCCAGGACCTGGCGGCTGTCGTCGGTGGGGGTGCCGGCGTTCAGCACCGCCAGGGCGCAGCGCCGCAGCAGATCATGCAGGCCCTTGGTGGAGGTGTCGCGCAGGCGCTCCACTTCTTGCTGGCTGAGCACTTCCAGGCTGCCTTCCGGGGCGACGATGGTGGATACGGTGGCGGTCATAACAATCCTAGTCAGAAGCGATACAGGGCGAAGCATACAGGCGGGCCGGGGATTGACGGAAATCAGTTTTTACAGGATTTCATCCCCACTCCACCGTTCGCCGGATGCCAAACGGCGCCCACTTGGGTCACTATGATCACATCAGCGTGAAAGCCCCGGAGAGTGGCATGTTGCTCAAGTACCTCAATCAACTGGACGACGCGGTGCGCGAACTGGCCACCCATCCCGGCCCGGACGCGATCACCCGGCGCGACGAGAGCGTGCGCGTGCTGGAGGATTATCTGAACACCCAGATGGAGCCGGTGGCCCGGCGCGGTCGCGAGATCATGCGCCAGTGCCTGGCCCGCGCCGATCACGCAGGGCCCGCGCCCGTTCCTCCGGAAACAGGTCGGCCTGGAGCGGCTCTTTCAGGTCCTTGAGGCGCACCCCCACGCCCAGTAGCCGGGCCGGCGCCGGGTGTCGCTCCCACAGCTGCGTCAGCAGCCGCTCGAACGGTGCCCGTTCCACCCGTTCCCCGCCCTGGTCGGCGCTGACGATGCGAAAGTCGTTGTAGCGCACCTTCACCGTCAGCCCCTGAATAATGTAATGCGCGTCCAGCCGGGCGATGCGTTGCTCCAGCCGTTCCAGAAGATCGTCCAGCTCGCGCAGCCAATCGGTCAGGTTGCGCTTGTCTTCGTGGTAGGTCTTCTCCACGCTCACCGACTTGCGCCGCCGGCTGGTCTGCACCGGGCGGTCGTCCTCGCCCCGGGCCAGGTGATAGAGCCGCTCGCCGAAGCTGCCGAAATGGTGGGCCAGATCGAGCCGGCCGAGCCGCTGCAGATCCCCGCAGGTCTGCACCCCCAATGCCGCCAGCTTGTCCTCGGTGACCCGGCCCACCCCGGAAATGCGCTTCACCGGCAGCGTGGCCACGAACGTCTCGACCCGGTCCGGGGGAATCACGAACAGCCCGTCCGGCTTGTTCCAGTCGCTGGCCACCTTGGCGAGAAACTTGTTCGGCGCCACCCCGGCGGAGACGGTGATGCCCAGGGTGGTGCGCACCTTCTGACGGATCGCCTCGGCGATGCGGGTGGCGCTGTTGGCGTGCAGCGGGCTCTCCGACACATCCAGAAACGCTTCGTCCAGGGACAGGGGCTCGATAATGTTGGTAAAGGTGCGAAAAATATCCTGAATCTGCCCGGACACCCGGCGGTATTTGTCGAAGTCCGGGCGCAGAATCACCAGTTCGGGGCACAGCCGCAGTGCCTGGGAAGACGCCATCGCCGAGCGCACCCCGAAATCCCGGGCCGGATAATTGCAGGTGGCGATCACGCCGCGCCGGTTCGGGTCGCCGCCCACCGCCACCGGACGGCCGCGCAGGCGCGGGTCGTCGCGCACCTCCACGGCGGCGTAGAAACAATCACAATCCACGTGGATGATTTTGCGGCTCACAGTACAGTGGGAAGATCGCGGCTACGGTGAATGTGGCGACAGTGCAGTTAAGGAGTCCATCGCGAATGACAGCGTTTCATCAGACCAGGCGGCCAGGCGCCATGGTATCACTGTTTCGGGTAACGGCATGGTCATGAACACCGGTTCCACCGCCCCCAAGGTGCTGATCGTCGGCGCCGGCCCTACCGGGCTGACCCTGGGCATCAATCTGCTGCGCGCCGGCGTGCCCTGCCGGGTGATCGACAAGCTGCCGGAGCGGCTGCCACATTCACGGGCCCTGGGGCTGCACGCCCGCACCCTGGAGATTTTCGACGCCATGGGGGTGCTGGAGGCGGTGCGCGCCGAGGCCCGGCCGCTGGCGCGGATCCGCGTGCACGGCGAAAAAGGCCCGTTGCTGGACCTGGAGTTCGGCGATCTGACCTCGCCGTTTCCGGAACTGCTGTGCTGCCCGCAGCCGCGCCTGGAAGCGGTGCTGGAGCAGCGCTACCGGCGCCTTGGCGGCGAGCTGTGGCGCGGCGCCGAACTGCTGGAAGCCAGCCAGGACGGCTCCGGGGTCACCGCGGTGGTGCGCCATGACGGCCAGGAGACGGTGCTCGGCACCCAGCTGCTGGTGGGGGCCGACGGCGCCCATTCCCGGGTCCGCGAACTGCTGGGGCTGCCGTTCGAGGGCCACGACTACCGGGAACATTTTCTGCTCGCCGACGTGGACTGGACACCCACGGACCTGGACGACGACGCCTTCCACGGTTTCATGCTGGCGGACGGCAATCTGGCGGCGATTCCCATGCCCGAGGGCTGGCGGCTGGTGATCAGCGAGAACGGCGACCCGGACGAGGAGGACGGCGAACCCCGGCTGGAGGCTTTCCAGGAGCGCCTGCGCGCGGCCCTGGGCGCGCAGGTGCCGGTGCCGGAGCGGGCCCGCTGGATGAGCCGGTTCACCATTCAGCGGCGGCTGGTCAGCCATTACCGGCGCAACCGTATTCTGCTCGCCGGCGACGCCTGCCATGTGCAAAGCCCGCTGGGGGCCCAGGGCATGAACACCGGCATTGGCGACGCCTTCAACCTGGCCTGGAAGCTGGTGCTGTTTTGTCGGGGCTATGGCGGCGGCAAGCTGCTGGACAGCTACCAGCAGGAACGCCGGCCGGTGGCCGAGGATATGCTGCGCGGCGTGGATGCCCTGTCGCGGGCTTCGCTGGTGCGTGCCCGGGCGCTGCGCGGCGCCCGCGATTCACTGATCAAGCTGGCCGGCGGTCGCCCGCAGATGACTCGCCGGCTGGTGCGTCGCGCCAGCCAACTGGATGTGCATTATCGGCACTCGCCGCTGGTGGACGCCGGCCCGGACGCGGAGATGGGCTGGCGCCACCAAGGGCCCTTGCCCGGTGACCGGGTGCCCGATGCCGCCCTGGTGTCCCAGCGGGACGGCGGCGAGCGGCGGGTGCAGGCATTGCTGCGCCAGCCGCTGCATCATCTGCTGGTGCAGCTGGGCGAGGAACCGGACCACCGCTCGCGGGTGATCCTGCACGCGCTGTTGTCGCGGCTGCCGGATGAATACCTGAATGAGCTGCGGGTCACGGTGATCAGCCGTGGCGACCTGGAGCTGGACCCGCCCCAGGGGGCCATGGCCCGGGCGGTCCACCTGTGGCGGGATGAACACGGCGCCTTCGAGGCGGCGTTCGGCGACGCCAGCCGCCTGTGGCTGATGCGCCCGGACGGCCACCTGGCCTACCGGGCGCCGCTCACCGACGCGGACTATCTGTTCGCTTATCTGGAGCGGATGCTGCGTGGTGGTTGATCGCGGCGTACCGTTTCAGCCGCGATAGCGCGCCGCCGCCAGCAACGCCAGCAGCATCCCCATCCATCCCAGTGCGCCACCGCCGCCACCACCGCCGTCGGCCGCGCCACTCGCCGTGGAGGCGGTGTAGGTGAGCGGCAGGGTGGTGTCGTTGTTGTCGGTGGGGAAGTCGCCGCCATTGGCGGCCACGGTCAGGCCCAGGTCGTCTTCCTGGAGCGTGCCGGTTACCAGCGTCAGGGTGAAATCGGTGCTCTGGTCGGCGCCAAGATCGCCCACCCGGCACACCGTGTCGCAGGGCACGGAGCTGTTCCTGATGGTGGTGCCGGCGGGCAGCGACGGCGTCACCGTCACCTGGCTGGCGTCGGCGCCGCTGACGGTGCTCAGGTTGCGCACCGTCACCTGGACGTCGGCCACGCCTTGGTCGTTGCCGTCGCGGCTGGAGGCGATGATGCGGGCGCTCACCGCCAGGTCCGCCTGATCGGAGAAAATCAGCGTCAGCTCGTGGCGGTTATTCTTGATTCGGTATTCTTCCTGGTCGGCGCCGGCGTCCAGCGTCAGGGTGGCCAGCGCCGGCGTCGTGAGACCATTGTAGCTGGCGCTCAGCGCCACCTGATCGGTGCGGTTGAGCAGCGTGGTGCCCAGGGTACCGGAGGCGGTGTAGCAGGGGTTGTTGAACAGCGTGCAGCTTTGCCCGCCCAGACGTACGTCCAGATCACCGCCATCGCTCACCGCGATGCTGGCGCCGGTGACGGTGTTGCTCTGGCTGCGGTTGGCCAGGGTCAGGGTACGGGAAACGGTGCCCGCCGCCGCCGCGTACAGTCGCTCGCCGGTGTTCTCCAGGGCCAGGTCCACCAGCGGATCGCCGGCATCGGCGGTGGCCGCTTCCACGAAGCCGATCTGGCTGCTCAGATTGGTGTACACCGAGGGCAGCTCGTCGGCGCAGTTAACCTGGCCGTAGCTGGTCAGGCCAACCACGTAGGGGTCGCTGTCCCGGCCGATGAACAGGGGGCCGCCGCTGTCGCCGATGCAGGTGTCCTGTTGCTGGCCGTCCAGGGGGTTCAGTTCGTCGGCGCACACCATGGTGGCGCTGTTGAAATTGCCGCTGCCCCATTGGTTCAGGCAGGTGCCGGTGGGCACATAGTCCAGCTGGACTTCCTGCAGCCGGGCGGCCGGGGTGTTGCCGCCGGGCCGGGTCACGCCCCAGCCCAGGGCGGTCAGGGCCTCATCCCGCTCGGCGGCGGAGCGGCTCTGCAGATCCTGGAACTGCGTGCTACCGATCAGGCTGGGGCGCTCGCCCATGGCCGGGCCGTTGATGCGCACCAGGGCGATGTCGTTGTCGAACTCGCGGCCCTGGGTGCGGCGGAAGTTGTCCGGCACGTAGAGCGCGGTCCCGGTGTAGCGAGTGCCGCGATCCAGAAACACGCTTCCCAGCAACACCTCAATGGACTGCGCGGCCACCCGCTGGTCGTTGTCGGTGGTGACACAATGCCCGGCGGTCACCACCCAGTTCGGCGCCAGATGGGAGCCGCCGCACAGGCCGAATTCCCCGGGCGCGAACGCCACATCGACCTGAGCCATCCACGGCCATTCCCCGGCGGGGGCGGCTTCACCGCCGATGATGCGTGGCTGGGCCTGCTGGCCCCAGGCCGGTGCGCACAGCGCGCCGAGCAGCGCGATCCAATATGGCTTCATGATGGCTTCCCCGATCTTTGACTCAGCCACGAGGATACGTCACGGCGGGCGGCATCGTGTGAGGAAATGGTTACGCTTTGGTTACGTCCGGCGTCGCACCCGGTTCAGGTCAGCGGCGAGGCGTGGGCCAGCCAGTGGGCGTCGTCGCTGCGGGTGCGCGGCATGGCGGTCTGCAGATGATGAAGGGCCTGCTCCAGGGCGGCGTTGGCGCTGTGCAGGGTCATCACCGCCGCGCGCAGGCCCGGCCGCGCCTGGCGCAGATCGGCGAGCACCTTCTCGGCGGCGCCGGCGGCGGTGCAGGGCAGCAGCAGCGCCAGATGGTCCTCGTCATAGCGGGCCACGATGTCGCTACGGCGCAGGCGCTGACCGACCGTGTCCGCCAGGGCGTTGAGGTCCTCGTCGTGCACCAGCACCAGGGTCAGCGGCGACGACAGGCGGTCGTGCAGGGGAATCAACCAACCGGCGGTGCTGCTCAGGGCGGCGCGGCTGATAAAGCCGGTCTGCGGATCGCGCCAGGCGTTCTCCATGGACTGCCGGGCCAGCACCTGGTTACGCCAGATCATCAGCCCGAAATACAGCATGCAGACGGTGAGCGCGGCCAGCAGGAACAGGCTGGCGGAGGCGGCCGGGTCGAACGGATTGCCGGCCTCGCCGTAGCTGATGCGGATCGGCATGACGATCACCAGCACCACCTCGGCGGCGGCGAGCATCACCAGGAACCGCTTCAGGCCGTGCAGCAGGCCGTTGCTGAGCACGGCCAGGAACAGCAGGGCCATGGTCGGCGGCGGCTCGCCGGCGTCGATCAGGATCACGATGCCGAGGATCACCAGGTCCAGCAGCGAGGCGAGCAGGGCGGCGTGGGGAAGGCGCGCCACCAGGAACACCAGCTGCAGACCCAGATAGGTGCCGGCCAGCACCCAGGGCGTGACCGCCGGCAGGGTGAAGAAGAACGCCGAGGAATGATTGAAATAGATCACCGCCAGCACGGCGAACAACGCCCTCGCGACGTATTGCAGGATAATCACGCCCTGCTCCGTGGACATGCGGCTCGGGGTTTCCATGGCGGTTGACGTTCCTCGGTTTGCTGGGCGCTATGTTGCTTCACCCCCGGTACGGAATAAAGATACCGGTTTGACGATTGTTGTAAAAAAGCGCTTCACGGTCGAGCCCGGGCCGTGCGGGCAGTATGGAATGCAGTAGCATGCACCATTCGGTAGCAAAAATTGATGGCCGGGAGCTGAGCAGAATGGGGAGTGACATGGATCAGGACCAACACGCGCCGCTGCGCGAAGATGTGCGCCTGCTGGGCGAGGAGCTGGGCGCGGTGCTCCGCGAGCAGGCCGGTGAACGGCTTTACGACACCGTGGAAACGATCCGCCAGGCGGCGGTGGAAAGCCGCTCCCAGGGCGAGGTGGAACTGGCGCGCCTGCGCGAGCTGCTGGGCCCCCTGGACGACGCCACCCTGCTGGAAGTGGCGCGCGCCTTCAGCCAGTTCCTGAACCTGGCCAACATCGCCGAGCAGCACCACCGGGAACGGCTGCACCGCCGCCATGAACGCTATCCCGGCGATCCGGACACCGACCAGGGCCTGCGCCAGGTGCTGGCAAAGCTGAAAGAGCAGGGCGTGCCGGCGGAGCGCATCCGCGACACCCTGACGCCGTTGTCCGTGGAGCTGGTGCTCACCGCCCACCCCACCGAGGTGACCCGGCGCACCCTGATTCGTAAATACGACCAGATGGCCGATCTGCTGGCCGAGCGCGACCGCCCGGATCTGACCACGGAGGAAGAACACGGCCTGCGCCAGCGCCTGCGTGAGCTGATCCTGTCCGCCTGGAGCACCGATGAGATCCGCCGCGAGCGGCCCACCCCGGTGGACGAGGCCAAGTGGGGCTTCGCGGTGATCGAGCAGTCCCTGTGGCGTGCCGTGCCGCGGGTCATGCGCGACATCGAGGCGGAACTGGCCCTGGCCGGGCTGGACACGCCGCCGTCCGCCTGGGTGCCGATCCGCTTCGCCTCCTGGATGGGCGGCGACCGCGACGGCAACCCCAACGTCACCGCCACGGTTACCCGCGAGGTGCTGCTGCTGGCCCGCTGGATGGCCGCCGATCTGTATCTGCGCGACGTGGAAAACCTGCTTGCCGATCTGTCCATGCACCGCGCCAGCGACGAACTGCTGGCGCGCACCGGCCCCAGCCACGAACCCTACCGGGTGGTACTGCGGGACGTGCGCGACCGCCTCAAGATCACCCGCCGGCGCATGGAGGCCCTGGTGGAAGGGCGGCCGGTGCCGGACGGTGAAGGCTTTACCGAAGGCCGCCAGTTGCTCGACGAACTGCTGCTGATCGACCGCTCCCTGCGCGAGGTGGGCCTGGCGGCCATCGCCGACGGTGAGCTCAAGGACACCCTGCGCCGCCTGAACTGCTTTGGCATCACCCTGCTGTGCCTGGACGTGCGTCAGGAATCCACCCGCCATACCGCCGCCCTGGACGCCATCACCCGTTACCTGGGCCTGGGCGGCTACGGCGACTGGGACGAAGCGCAGAAGCAGGCGTTCCTGCTCAAGGAACTGGAAAGCCGCCGGCCGCTGGTGGACGACGCCTTCTACCGGGCGGACCTGTGCGACGGCGACGTGCGCGAGGTGCTGGAGACCTGCAAGGTGATCGCCGAGCAGGGTCCGGAAGGCCTGGGCGCCTATGTGATTTCCATGGCACGCGGGCCCTCGGACGTGCTCGCCGTGATGCTGCTGCAGAAGATCGCCGGGGTGCGCAACCCGATGCGCGTGGTGCCGCTGTTCGAAACCCTGGACGATCTGAACAACGCCGGCGACACCATGACCGCGCTGCTCGACATTCCGCTCTACCGGCAGCGGGTGAGTGACGGCCAGGAAGTGATGATCGGCTATTCCGACTCGGCCAAGGACGCCGGCTTTCTCGGCGCCGCCTGGGCGCAGTTCAGCGCCCAGGAAAAACTCACCGGCCTGTTCCGCGATCACGGTGTGCCGCTGACCCTGTTCCACGGTCGCGGCGGCTCCATCTCGCGGGGCGGTTCGCCCACCCGCATGGCGCTGCTGTCGCAGCCCCCCGGTTCGGTGGCCGGCCGCATCCGGGTCACCGAACAGGGCGAGGTGATCCGTTTCAAATACGGGCGTCCGTCGGTGGCCGCCTACAATCTGGAGCAGTACGTGGCCGCCACCCTGGAGGCCACCCTGCTGCCACCGGGCGAACCCGAGGACGCCTGGCGCCGACAGATGCAGAAGCTCACCGACGTGTCGGTGCAGGGCTACCGGCAGGTGGTGCGCGACGATCCGGCGCTGGTGGGTTACCTGCGCACCGTCACCCCGGAAACCGAACTGAGCCGCCTGGCCCTGGGCAGCCGCCCGGCGCGCCGCAAACCCGGCGGCGGGGTGGAGACCCTGCGCGCCATTCCCTGGGTGTTCGCCTGGACCCAGATCCGCCTGATGCTGCCCGCCTGGCTGGGCACCGGCGCCGCCCTGGAGGCGGCCCTGGACAGCGACGACGAGACCGCGCTGGTGCGCCAGATGGCGGAGCGCTGGCCGTTCTTCCAGGGCGTGGTGGACATGCTGGAGATGGTGCTCGCCAAGGCCGACCCGCGGGTGGCGGCCTGGTACGAGGAACGCCTCACCGACGCCCCGGACCTGAAGCGCCTGGGCGATACCTTGCGCCAGCGGCTGGCGGCCAGCGTGGACGCCCTGCACCGGCTGACCGATCGCGAGGACCTGCTGGTCAACAACCCGGTGATGAGCTGGTCGATCCGCGTGCGCGACCCTTACACCGACCCGCTGCACCTGCTGCAGGCGGAGCTGATGGCGCGCCTGCGCGGCCGCGACGGCGACGACGTGCTGGAAAGCGCGCTGATGGTGACCATCGCCGGCATCGCCGCGGGCATGCGCAACACCGGCTGACCGGGTCGCGGCCGGAGCCGCCATCCGCCGTTCGGGCCAATCGGCGCGCACCGTCTGGCGTGCGGCGGAAACGGCGCTACTCTCGGGGAAAATAACCCGATCGAGGAGCCGTCATGACCGCCCAGCCCCTGCTCACCCACGTCGTCCTGCCGGACGGGTACCGTATGCGTGCCCGCTGGTACCGGCCCGCAAGCAACAACGGCCTGAACGCGGCGGTGATCGTGATCCACGATATCTTCGGCTTCACCGAGGACCAGGCGCGCATCGCCGAACGACTGGCCGACAACGGCTACCCGGTGCTGGCGCCGGACCTCTACGACCGCCCCGGCATCCGCGCTCTGTGCGTGGCGCGTACCCTGCGCGACCATGAGCGCGGCCACGGCGACGCCTTTGACCACCTGGAAGCCTGCCGTCACTGGGTGCTGGAACAGGACGACGAACCGGTTGAGGCAGTGGCGATGATGGGCTTCTGCATGGGCGGTCGCTTCGCGTTGCTGTTCGCCGCCCGGGGCGGGCTCAAAGTGGTGGCGCCGTTCTACGGCGGCGTGCCCCGGCGCGCCGAAGCGCTGACCGGCATCTGCCCGGTGGTGGGCGGCTGGGGCAAGAAAGACCTGATCTACGGCGGCCACGGCGAACGTCTCGCCCGCCATCTGGATGAGCTGGGCGTCCCCCATGACGTCAAAACCTACCCGGACGCCGGCCATTCCTACATGAACGATCACCAAACCTTCTACTTCAAACGGCTGGGGGACTACAGCCCGTTGCGTGCTCGCTATGAACCGGATGCCGCCGAGGACAGCTGGCGGCGCGTCCTGACATTTTTCAGGAATACCCTGTCGGAACGTCAACACTCGTAAACATGGTTGTTTGAAAGCCGCATGGTTGCCGGATTTTTCTGGACTACTCAGAGCCAGTGGTGTGCGCTTTCCTGTTTTTTCTGAAAATTATCAATGTGCTTTTATGCTATAAAAAACAATTTTAATAAATCCGTCCCCTTTTTTTGTGAGCCAGCCGTTAGTCTAAAAAAGGGGACGTAGTCATTTTAAAAATGTTTCATTTAATTTATTTCCCGGATATTTGCCGTTAGACTGGCGTCCAACAAAAAGAGAGAAATCGAGGGAGAGAATGCCGAGGAAGAGGCGCGTTGTTCTTCCGGGTTACCCCCATCATATTCTTCATCGAGGCCACAATCGTCAGGCCGTATTCAAAGAAGAAGAAGACTACTCCAAGTATCTGGCGGACGTTAAAGAGCTGAAGCGGAGCTTTGGGCTTGACGTATATGCATGGTGCCTGTTGCCCAACGAAGTACATCTACTGGTAAACCCCGGCGATGACGCCGCGGCCATGGGGGAGTTCATGAAATCCCTGGCCGCGCGCATGACCCGTTTCCGCAATGCCCGCGAAGCCCGTCGCGGCACCTTGTGGGAAAGCCGCTATCGCTCCAGCCCCGTGCAGGAAAGCTGGATGCTGCCCTGTGTGCGTTTTCTTGAAACCCTGCCGGTGCGGGAAGAATGGGTTCCCAGCGCGGACGGCTACCGTTGGACCAGCCTTGCCGAACGGCTCGGGCCGGTCGGCACCGGCATACTGGACGTGGTGCCCGGCTGGCTGACGCTGGGCGCTGACGAAGCGCGCCGCCGCCAGGCCTACACCACCTATTTAAACGCGCCGGCTCCGGAATGGGAGCAGGATCTGATCCGCAATGCGGTGGAGCGCAACCAGCTCACCGGCGACGCCAATTTCGCCGACGAAGTCGAAGCCCTTACCGGTAATCGCATCAGCAATCGCGGCCGTGGCCGTCCCCCCAAAAAAGACCCTTGAAAGGGTCTGTCCTCTGATAAAAAGTCAATATACGCGTCGAGCAGATTGAGAAAATAGTGACTTTTTTTGTGAAAATTTTGAATCTCAAAGAAAATCAATAAGTTATAAAAATAGGACCGGGATATTTTTTGCCGTTGTAAATTTGTTTTCTTATCCAGCGTCGCTAAACTGCTAGGTAAGGAGAGCGTGAAGACCGACCCGGTCGCGCTGTCCTGAAAAGCACAACGTCAACAAGAAAACCGAAATCAACAATAAGGGCCATGCCCACCCAGGCCGGCTCGCCCGCCGTGGCGAGAAAGGCCGCACGGGCCCGGCCCGTGCCATTGGAATCGTGCTCAGGGCCAGGCCCAGGGAGGGTTTATGTCGGGGAAGGGACGTCTGGTGCTGCCAGGCTATTCACACTACGTGCAAATGCGCGGCCACAACGGTGAGGCCATTTTCCATACCGCCTGGGATTATCGGCGGTTTCTGACCTTGATGGGCGAGGCGCGCATTCGTCACCACGTGGACGTTCAGGCCTGGTGCCTGCTGCCCAACGAGGTGCACCTGCTGGTGTCGCCGCGCCATTCGAAGAGCAATCTCACCGCCCTGATGCGTCACCTGGGCATGGTTTACACCCGCACCTACAACAGCTGCCACGGCCGCACCGGCAGCCCCTGGCAGGGCCCTTACCGCAGCAGTCTGGTGCAAAACGGGCACTGGCGCCTGGCATGCCTGCGCTACATCGAAACCCTGCCGGTGCGCCTGGGCCTGAGCTGCTCGGTGAAACTGCACCCCTGGATCAGCTGGCGGGCGCGGCTGGCCCACGAATGGTACGTGGACCACGATACGGATTATCTGGAACTGGCCGACACCGACGCGGAACGACGCGAACGCTACCGCGGCTTCCTGGCCATGGGGGTGGACCCCAAGGAAGCGGAGTTGATCGAAACCCAGCTGCGTCGCGGCCAGCTGATCGGCAACCCGGGCTTCGTCGACGAAATCGAGGCGCTTACCGGCCGCCGAATTGAATCCCGTGGCCCGGGGCGGCCACCCAAGAAGAAAAAGAAGAAGAAGTAAACGGCGGGCGGTCGGCGGGTACCCGTTGACCGCACAGGCACCCGTACCACCCGTCAGGTGAACAGGTCGTCGAGGCTCCTGGCATCCAGGATACGATCGGCCCAGGTCGCCAGCTCTTCTTCGGAGGCGCTCTGCAGCCGCAGGTTGAGGTGGGCGGGCAGCTCGCCGAAGCGACGTTGTATCTGCCGCGCCACCAGGGCGCGTTCGCCTTCCAGACGGCCCTGTGCCATACCGCGCGCCACGCCTTGCTCCAAACCCACCAAGCGCTGGCGCTCCTTCCATTCCTCGAAACGGTTGCTGATCATCTCGTAGGCCTCCTGCATATCCTGAAAGTCGGGAAATACCTCGCCGGGGAACCAGCGCGGCAGCCGACGGTGCAGCAAGGTGAGAAAGGCCCGGCGCAGGCTGGCCAGCTCCGGCCCTGCCAGCCACTTTATCAAACGCGCCAACACGGTCGCCACTTCGTCCGAGGAGCGGTGGTGTTCCAGTCGGAACAGAGCGGCTACCAAATTACTATCATGGCCCAAAAGGTCCAGGTCGCAGGCGCCTTCATCGATCAGCAGAAAACGCTGTTCGGGCTGAAAATCCTCCAGGTCCGGCGGTGGCGTCTCGATCAATGGGCCCAGTCGGGTGGACGCGCGCCAGCGGCGTTCGCCGTTATAGAGTACGACCGGCAACACCGCCGGCAGCCGGCGCCCGGTACCGAGCGCGCCTCGCCGGGCCAGGTCCTGATGCAGCAGGCCGGTGTAGACGAGGACCCGCAAAGCCATGAATGGGTCCACCGACGACTGGAACTCCAGCAATAGATAAAGAGGCCGGCGGTCCTCGCGGCGGCAAAGGCGCCAGACCGCATCACCATGCCGGCCACGCAGATCATCGCTGACATGGCCATCGTGCAACTTCTGTAAGGAATGCAGATCCAGGCGTGTGAGCCACGTCGGGGGCAGGAAGCCGGCAAGCAGGTCACGCACCATCCGGTCATGGGCAAACAGCAGCTTGTAACTGGTGTCGTGCTCATCCATAAGCAACGCTCCTACTTAGACTGAAAGAGCACCAGGATACCGCGCCGGCAGCGCCGGGGCTGTGCGACAACACGGACAGAATATGTAGGAAAAGAACGATGCAGGGAGGAAGCCTTGGCGCCGCGCTACCGGTTTTCCCGTACACGGGCTGGGAGGCGCAGAGCTAATACTCGATTTTTGCCGTCTTGACCCAAAATGTCCCTACCGCGGATGTCGGGCCGTTCGTTGCGCCAGGTAGCGCGTTAATGCTTTGCGAACCAGGTCGTTCAGGGACGCGCCTTCCGAGGTGGCGACCCGCGCCGCCGCCAGGTGAAGGTCATGGCCGACACGAACATTGAACGAACCCTTACAGGGTTTCTCAGGTGGGACGCCGCCCTGTTCGCAGTCGCGCAGATAATCCTCCACGGCATGGCGAAACGCCTTTTCCAATGCGGTGACCGTTTTCGCTTCATAGTTGATCAGCGCCTGGATGTAGAGCACCTTGCCGTACAGACAGTTGTCTTCGGTGCTCGCCTCGACTGACCCGTAGTAACCTTGATGCTGCAGTACCGTAGCCATTCAGATCAGCCCTCCATCCTCTAGTTTCTCGATAATCTGTCGCCGCGCATAGCGCTTCAATTCATTGCCAGGGTGTGGACGATGCAGGTTGATCAACTGGCGCGAATTGCCATTGGTGAATTTGACGCGCGAGCCGCGGCCTTCTTGCCGCCTGTAACCTAATCTGCCGAGCAGTGTCTCCAGGTCCTCCCAAGTAAATGTCCTTTCGAGCGAGAGTAAGCGAAGGATCAGGCGGTCCGTGCTGACCATGAATGCGCTCCATTTTGCAACTATATTTAGTTGCTAGTCAAGGAAAGTATTCGGAGAGACAGTAGCAAAATGTAGAGGAGCTGCATGTAGGAGAACGGCTTTGTTTTTCGTGCGATAAGCGCTATGCCTTATGTCGGCCGCGCGCGCCGTAAACCGATATACGTTGCGCCGGTAACGGGCAATAGAACCCTGGCGGGCGTTACGTTCCGGAACAGGAAGGCGCGGGTAAAGATCGCCATGTATTAAAGCAGAAGCTTTATATCACCAGATCAAATAAAGAAAACGCCGCCTTGTCCGTCCCCTTTTAAGAAAATCCCCAATCTGGCACCCGCGTTCCCGAAAAATAACTCTGAGTACTTTTTATAAGTGATTGAAAGTGCGCATTAACATTGTAACTGGAAAAATAAACCCCGGTGGGCGGGGTGTAATCCATTGTGTGGGCTTGCGTGATCTTTGTAATTTGGAGGTGCCGAAGGGATCGACTCCGACCGAGAAGGGAAGTTCCCATTTTCTCTTTCGGATCGGAGCGGCTCGGGAGGCTTGCCAAATTGTCCAGAAGGACAACAACAAAATAGGTTAAAGGAGAATGACCATGAAAACGCAAATCCTGAAATCAAGCATGCTGGCTCTGGCCGGCGCCGTGGCGATCGCTGCCGCTGGGAGTGCAAGTGCTATGTCGCCGCCGTACGCGATGTGTAATTACAAGGGCGAAAGCACGCTAACGTTTGGCGGTAGCCAGTCCACCTGCTGGCTGACCCTGGCCACCAAGGTGAACTGTGCCGGCGACGTTGAGATTGTCGCTGCCGGCCCGGTCGCCGGCGATGCAACCTGTCCGTTCTTGTTCGTGGGGAATTTTCCCTGGACGGGTAACGCGGCTGCGATTATCGCCGGCGGCGCTACCATCAACACTGATGCCAATGGCCTTGGTATTACGTCGGTGAACGATGCGGCCGGGTCACCGCTGGCGGGCGGGCTTCTGAATGGCGTTGGCGGCTCCACCTCAACCGCCGTGGCCTGTGATACCGGCTCTACCGTCAACGTTCCGGACCAGGTTCCCGTGAGTGGCACCTTTTCCTACACTGGCGCCGCCTTCAATGCGGCTGGCCTGGATAACAAAGGCTGTACGCTGGTGCCCTGAACGATGGGCGATGAAGCGTGATTTTTATTACTTCTGAATACCTTGCCCTCACAATGTGAGGGCTTTTTCTTTATAGGGTAGAAATCACGATTTGGCTGATTGCTATAAATTGAAGGAGAGGTTGTGATGAAAATAATAAAATTCCTAAATTATGCTATTTTCCCATTCTTGGGGGTGATTGGTTTTGTCGGTGTTGTAAATGCCATGCCCGCGCCGTATGCAATGTGCGCTTATCAGGGGGAGGTTACGTGGTCATTCGGTGGGTCGAGTTTTTCGTGCAATGCGTTATTAAGTGCAAAAGTCAACTGTTCGGGCGACATGGAGATTGTTGCGGCAGGCTTTGTGGTTGGCAATGCGCCTTGTCCCTTTTTGTTTTTCGGGAATTTCCCTTGGGCGTCTAATGTTGCAGCGATTATCGCCGGGGGGGCGACTATTAATACTGACGCGAACGGCTATGGCATCACCTCCGTTAACGATGCTGCAGGTTCTCCATTTGCCGGTGGCCTGCTGAATGGGGTGGGGGGATCCACATCTTCAGCGGTCGCCTGTGATACGGGATCAACGGTCAATGTGCCGGATTCGATTCCGATTAGCGGAATTTTTTCCTATACCGGCGCAACTCTTGGCGCAACAGGCCTGGCTAACCTCGGTTGCACACCGGTCTTTTGAAATAGGCTGATTTCAAGGTGATCTTGAATCAGTGTTGCTAACGATAAAGCCCTCGGTTTTCGAGGGCTTTATCATTTGGGGGCCGCTGTCTGATTACTTGATGGGTTCAGAAACGTATCGAATGTGGGTGCCGCCTGCCGGCACCACCAGATCCACGGAAAGGACCGGAGCATTTACCCGCTGTTCAATCACCACATCGCTGGTGCTCCACTGTTCGGCGAGCATACGCCCGTCGTCCATGAAAGAAATGGGGCCTGTCAGCGCCATTTCCACCGGGTAGCTGTAGAGGTTGTGATGGGCGGTGCCGACTACGTTTTTGATTTCAGTAAGATCGGTGACCAGATAGGGCGCGTCCAGATAGAGAGGAACGGAAGCGCTAAGCTCGGGGCCGTTCGGACCTGCGCCGATAAATGCTTCGATAGGCCCGCCGTCCACATAGCGCATACGCATCAACTGGTACCCGGTTTCAGCTACGTTTTCCCCACGAGCACCCTTAAGCGGGCCCTTAAGGAAAGCACGGAACGAGGTGGTGACAATCTGGCCGGGATGAATCAGCACTTTCAGATCATCACCGACGGTTTCGTCCGTCACTTCGGCGAAAAGCGCCCCATTCAGGTAGGTGAATTTTTCGCGCGGACATTCAGCCGGTATTCCCCGGTAACAGGTACGGCGCTGTTCGAAGCCGGGGAAAAACTCCTGTTCCCCCGCGACGTCACAACCGGTCTGATCCGGGTATGGTTCATAGTCGTCAAAGCCACAGCCGACCAGCAACCCCGATGACGCGCCGGGATCAGCGATCTGCACACCCGGTCCGGCTGCACCGTTGATAGAGAAACCTCTTTCGGCGACTTCCTCAAGGCTTTTGTCTCCCATGTCCCGGCTCAGAATTTTGGCGCTGTTCGGTGGCGGCTTAACACCGTTCGGGTCCATGGGCACACCGTTCCGGTCGACCAGATCCGCCGTCGACGGGTCGGGTTGCCAGTTGATGTGGCCGGTTTCGTTCACGGTGTATTCGGGGAAGCGAATAAAATTCCAGGATATTCCGCCGATGACTTGTTGACTGCCGTTTGTTTTGTTCGTGTAAACGGGGGCGGGGCCTCTCACATAAGGTGAGCTGTCATTAAAAAGGTTTGCATTGGCATCAATCGAATCCGCCAGACGAAGCAATTGAAGCACCGTATCGCTTGACGCATCACCGCGGAAATACTGCACCAGATCCGGGCCGCCGCCGGTTAGCGAGGGGGATTCTTCTTCCCAATAGTAGGGCCGGTAAGGAAAGCCAAAAGGTTGATTGGGGCTATCACCTTTATCATGGATCGACACTTGCGATAAAAGCTGCGTTTGTAACGGCAGGCCCTCCTCGGAACACATCGCCGTGGCCACATCACACAGTGGGCCCGTGGGGTTGGCGGCTTGTGCTTCCGTGGGCATGTTGATGTCGCCGTTTGAGGCGAGTTCATAGCGGTAAAGCGTGTCTTCCTGCCACGGATTGGAGGGCATGAAACGCAGCGTATCGCCACTCAGCGTGAGAGAGCCCTCCACCTCGGCGGCGATCTGGTCCTGGTCATCGATTTGGTAAACGTGAAAGGTGCGGCCGAGCTCAACGCTGGCGGGGTCCATATCCTTGCTGAAGACGACGACGATAGGGCGGTTGGCCGGCATTTGGGCGACAGGCAGAAGATCGTCGCTTTCCGGTACCTGATCGACCTGATCAGCGGGCAGGTTCGTCAGGTTGTCCGGATCCACGGATTCCGGCTGGATGCCACCTTCACAGCGGCCCTGGATTCCATTCGCCAGGTTTTGTTCATCGGTACTTAGGGCGCAAGGGAAGCCCGGGTAGACGGCCAGCAGAAACGGTGATTTCTTCGGTACTGCCTGGTCCGCCTCGGCGACCCGCCAGGGCATGGCCGTGGTAAAGCCCTTGGCGTAGGAATCCCGGCGGTCCGCAAACGTTTTTAACGAAAACGTCTCATCAAAACTCTCCACCCAAGGCTCCCCACTCAAATCCGTGATGCCCGGATCGATGGACACCTGGTACTCCAGGCTGGGCCCGGTTTCGGTGGGGTGCTCCAGCGGTTGCGCCGGGCGGATGACGATGGCGCCGCCGTCCACGGTGACGGTGGTGTCCATTTCGGTCTGGGTGCCGCCTTCATTCTTATAGAGGTGTACCTTGCCGGTCACCGTGTCCCGCTCCAGCGGCTCGCTGAAGTTGAGGATGATCGGGTCGGTGGGTTTGATCATGGCCGTTTTGTCCAGGCCGGTGGCGCCGTCCTCGCCGAAGGTCCAGCTTTGCAGGGTGGGCGCGGCGTCGTCGACGCTGCCCGGGGGCGCGTTGGTCTGGTCCGGGTAGGATTGCAGCTGGAAGCTCAGCAGGCCGTGGGCGAATTCCTGGCCCAGCACGTCCGGTTCCACCATGGAGACCGCGTCCAGGTTGAGCACGCCGGCGTCGGTGTCCACCTCGGCCATGCCCACCAGTTCGATGTGCAGCAGGTCTTGGGTGAAGCCGCCGTTGGCTTCCGGGTTTTCGGTGGCGATGGCCACGTCCATGAACAGCCGGATCTGGCGCAGGGCGTCGTCCCGGGTGCTGTAGGGGTTGCTGGTGAGGTAGCCGGTGGCGTCGCTCAGGAAGTGCATCTTCACTTTGCCGGAGCTGATGCCCGCGGGCACCGCGCCGCCGATCATCACATCGATGTTGGAGCCGGTGAGCAGGGTGTTGCGCGGCACGCGGATCGGGGTGACGAACGGGTAGACCACGGAGCTGGCCAGTTCCGCCGCCACGTTGCCCTCGGATTGGGTGGCGCTGTCGTTGCCCAGCAGGGTGGAGTTCACCGGTACCTGGTTGATCGGTTTGCCGGTCAGGCGCGAGGTGCCGTCGCCGGTGCCGGCGTCGCCGGGCACGGTGACTTTCTGCACCAGGATCGCCGGTTCCCCGTCCGGTGAGGAGTCCTTGGGCGTGAAGCGGATGTTTTCGCCGTCCAGCGGCAGGCCGTAGGTGCTGGCCAGGCCGTCTTCCAGGTAGAGGCGGTATTCCTCGCCGGGGGTCAGGTAGTCGGGCACCGGGTCCACGGTCATATAAGGACCGTCCACCAGCAGGCGCGCTTCCACCAGGTCGCCCTCACTGTCCACGATGCGCACGTTGCCGGTTTCGCCGTAGGTGGCGGTGGCCGGGTCGATGGGCTGCGAGAACTGATAGCGGAAGGTGGAGAAATCCATCACCGGTTCCTGGGTGCCGCCGTCCGGGTAACGGCGGTTCAGGGCGAACTGTTCGCTGGTGATGGTTTCGCTGCGCGGGCCGCGTTGGGCGGCGCGCGTGGTGAAGGTGAGGTTGTCCACGCCGTTATCGAGCTGCAGGGTCTGCAGATCCACCCGGTATTCGGTGTGGGCGGCCAGGTCCTGGCCGGGCTGCAGCAGCAGGGTGCGGCCGTCGGTGCCCACCGGGGTGGCGGTGAAAGCCACGGTGTCGCCGGTGTCCACCCGGGTCAGGGTGACGTCGTTTTCCACGGCGCTGGCGTCGACCCGGTCGGTGAAGCGCAGCACCACGGGCGCCGGCGTGGCGATTTCGGTCTGGCCGTCGGCCGGGTAGGCGAACGTCAGTTCGCGCGTCGCGGGCTCACCGCCGCGGCCCGCCGGTGAATCACCGCCACCGCCGCCGCAGGCGGCCAGCAGCGACGCGGACAGCAGCAGCACGCTGGATTTTTTGAGAAAAACGGCTCTCATGGGTGTCAATCTCCAATTATTTTTATGGCTCGGTTTTTGTGCTGATAACGGTTCTGTTCGACCTTTTTTTCTAGTAATCAGGAGGGGCCATCGGGAGCGTGGCATCGGAGAGCCTGCGGCCAGCCGAAAGCCGAATTAATCGCAAAAAGAGGAAAACGACGTTTTCGCAAGGGTTCGATGGGCTAACCGCTTGTTTTTCCGAGCGCGGGCGAGCACTAGTGAAAAGGGGACAGAGACCATTGGGCCAAAATATTGGCAGTGTCCGAAAATGACCGACCGGTTTTTCCGCAGATAGTAAACAGCAGGGCGGCTTCCTTTTACCGTTATTTTCTGTCCCCTTTTTATTTTAGGAAAGGGGACGGAAAATATTCGGTCAGAAGTAAAAAGGGGACAGATAACAGCGGCCCGGAATTGCGAAAAGTCGCTTCAAACGCCGGCGGAATGCATTTTTATTAAAATCTTGCTTACGGCGCCGTTCCGCGAAGTCTTACGGGCTTTTCAGCCTTTTCCCACAGATTCCGTCCGTTCGGTAGGACGGTGGTCTCGGCGCCCGCCACGCACACTGGGTCCACCTTGTCAGGCGGTTCAGGAGCGTTGCTTATGGATGAGCACGACACCAGTTACAAGCTATTGTTTGCCCACGACCGAATGGTGCGGGACCTGCTGATCGGATTCCTGCCGGCGGAGTGGGTGGCTTCGCTCAACCTGGAGTCTTTGCAAAAGTTGAACGGCAGCTATGTCACGGAGGACTTGCGCGGCCGGCATGGTGACGCGGTCTGGCGCGTGCGGTGGGGGGATGATTGGTTGTATGTGTATCTGCTGCTGGAGTTTCAGTCGTCGGTGGATCGTTTCATGGCGCTGCGCATCCTGGTGTACACGGGGTTACTGCATCAGGATCTGATCCGCCAGGGTGAACTCGGCGCCGGACGCCGATTGCCGCCGGTACTGCCCATCGTTTTATACAACGGAGAGCGGCGCTGGCGCGCGCCCACCCGTCTGCGGCCCTTGATCCACGTGCCGCCGGCGGGTCTGGAGTCATTCCAGCCCGATCAGTCCTTTCTGCTGATTGATGAGGGCGCTTACCAATCGGATCCGCCGGCGCCATTGGATAATCTGGTTGCCGCTCTGTTCCGGCTTGAGCATCACCGCTCGTCGGGCGAAGTGGCGACCGTGCTTGAGCGTTTGGTAAAGTGGCTGTCGGACCCGGAACAGGCGCCCTTGCGCCGTGATTATCTGATCTGGTTGCGGCGCCGGCTGCCACGCTGGTTTCCCGGCGAAGTCTTCCCCGAGTTTCGGGATCTGCAAGAGGTGTACGAAATGATCGACAACCGCTTCGCGGAATGGAAGGAGCAGCAGCGCCGGGAGGGCGTGTTGCAGGGTGTGGCGCAAGGGCGTGAGCAAGGCCTGGAGCAGGGCATGGAGCAAGGGCGCGCCGTGGAAGCCCGGCGCCTGCTCGGGCGCCTGTTGGCGAGACGCTTCGGGCCGGTGTCCGACGATCTCCAGGCCCGGTTGGACGCGGCGGATACCGGTCAGCTGGAGCTGTGGGTCGAGCGATTGCTGGACGTCGACACCCTGGACGACGTCTTCCGATAAACGGGCGGGTGGCGTACCCGGTCAGGGACCGCGCCACCAGCGTCGCCACCAGGCCCGTCCGTTCCGTTCTTTTTTCTTCTTGCGCAGGCCCACGTGGGCGCCGTCGCAGTGCGGCGGTCGGCTGGTGGCGCCGCAGCCGCAGAACAGCACGATCTCTTCCTTGCCGGCGGTGTAGGTCAGCCGGTCCTCCGCCGGACAGCGACCGTCGGTGCAGAATGGCGCCGCGTCGCTGTGCCCGCAGCGGCACCAGTGACGGGTCTCGCCGGGCCGCATCTTCACCGGCTGCGGATAACGCGGCGCCGCCGGCTGTTCATCGCGCATAATGAGTCTTCCTTGCGTTAACCCGCGTCCACGCGAGAGGTGGCCTCGACCACCGAAAGCCGCATTCCCACGGCGTGTAGCACCGCGAGCAAGGTTTTTAGTGTGGGATTGCCCGTCGGCGACAGAGCCCTGTATAGCGCCTCGCGAGCGATACCGGATTCGCGAGCAATCTGTGCCATTCCGCCATAGGCTTCGGCGATATCGCGCAGGGCGAGCAAGCCGGCACCCCGATGGCTGGGATCGTCCAGTTCTTCCAACGCCGCCTGAAGATACTCCAGCGCGAAGGCGCGACTGGCTCGCAGTTCCGCGATGGTCGCGTCCGTGTGGGAGACGGACGCCGCGACAGAAGGGTTCATAGGTTTCTCCTTTGCCAATCTTCCCAGTAAACGCGCGCCCGCCGGATGTCGCTGCGCTGGCTGCTCTTGTCGCCGGCGCAAAGCAGGATCACCAGATTCGTGCCGTGCTGACCGAAATAAAGACGGTAGCCAGGACCGGTCGGGTCGCGCAGTTCATGGAGACCGCCGCCGAGGGCGCGGGTGTCGCCAAACAAGCCGGCTGCCAGACGGCGCAGGCGAATTTCCAGCCTGGCTCGACCACGAGGATCCCGAAGACGCTTGAACCAGGCGGTGACGGGACGCGGCCCGCGGCGGTCCGGTAACGATACAGTTCGATCATACCTGCTTGCCTTTGTAACTTAAAGGTTACTGGCCGGCACTTGCCATATTGGGCGAGGCCGTGGAGCACAGGATGAGCCGGGGCACGGTCGGGCTGTATCGGAGGAGTCGGATTCGATCTGTAGGAAAATGGCCAGGGCGATTGTAAGCCCGACCTGCACGATGGCTTGTCGCCGGATGGTCACGGGGTTGTCACGGGACCGCAATGGAGGGCTTCCAGACTGGCGGAAAAATCAGCCTGGAGCTCGTTATGCTTGCGCACGCCGCTGGAAGGATCAAAGCTCTGCGCCCGCCGTTTCTGGTCCGGTCCCGGGAGCGGGACCTGGAAGGCGGGAGCCGGTTCAGCGCCTATTTCACCCGCTCACGGCGGGAGATTCTCAAGGCGCAACGGTTGCGCTACCGGATTTTCTCCGAGGAGTACGGGGCCAGCTTCCATGCTCCGTTCGGCCTCGACCGGGACCGCTTCGACCGGCATTGCCTGCATCTGGTGGTGCGCGATAACCAGAGCGGCGAGCTGGTGGGCTACACCCGGGTGCTGCCGGGCGAGCGATTGACGCGCACCGGTGGCTTCTATTCCGCCGGCGAGTTCCATATGCCGCTGGTGGAGCGTCTGGATGGCCGGGTGGCCGAGATCGGCCGCACCTGCATTCACCCGGAACATCGCGGCGGCGCGGTGATCACGGTACTCTGGGCCCGTCTGGCCCGGTATATGCTTGAAAATGAAGTGCGCTATTTGATCGGCTGCGCCAGCGTGGCCCTGGGCGAGGGCTACAACGTGGCGGCCATCGACCGGCGCATTCGCGAGGCGCACCTGGCGCCGGCGGCGCTGCGAGTAACGCCGCGCTGCCGGCTGGAGCCGGTGCCCGGCGACGCGCTGGCCGAGCGGGGCGTGAAGATGCCGCCGCTGCTCAAGGCCTACCTGCGCATGGGCGCCCGGGTGTGCGGCGAGCCGTGCTGGGATCCGGACTTCAACTGTCTGGACTATTTTATTCTGATGGAGGTGGACCGCCTGCCGGCGCGCTACGTGCAGCATTTTCTGCAGCCCGCCGAGGCGGTGGCAATGGTATGACCGAACCGGATCTGTCCGCGCCCGCCGGGGCGCTGGCCGGGCCACGGGTGCTGGCACGGCGCCTGTGGCGGGCGCTGCGCGTGGTGGTGCATCTGCTGGCCGGGGTGGCCGAGGCGCTGTGGCGGCGGGCCGCCCGCGACCCGCACCGGGCCGAGATTCTGCATGCCAAGCAGCGCTGGTGCCTGCGGCTGTTGAGCATTCTCGGCGTGGAGCTGCGCGTGCACGGGGCGCTGCGCGGCGGCCCGGTGTTCCTGGTGGCCAACCATGTGTCGTGGCTGGACATTCCGGTGATCGCGGCGGCCCGACCCTGCCATTTTCTGTCCAAGGCGGAGGTGGCGGGGTGGCCGGTGATCGGCTGGCTGGCGCGCTCCGTGGGCACCCTGTTCATCCATCGGGGCGGTGGCGAGTCGCGGCAGAAAGCCGAGGAAATCCGCGCCCATCTGGCGCGGGGCCGCAGTATTCTGGTGTTTCCGGAGGGCACCACCACCGACGGCACCGGCGTGCGCCGTTTTTTTCCGCCGCTGTTCGTGGCCGCCGAGCACGCCACCGTGCAGACCGTGGCGGTGCGCTATCGGGACGAGGCGGGCCGGGTGGATACCGGGCTGGCGTTCATCGGTGACGACGAATTCCATCACAACCTGTGGCGGCTGATGGGCCGGGAGCGGGTGGTGGTCGACCTCACTTTCGGCACCCCGGTGCCCGCCGCCGCCGCCCGGGAGCGGGCCCGCGCCGCCCGCGAGCAGATCGCCGCCGCCCTCGCCTGAAGCGGTACACCGGCCGCCCGCTCCTACGGTAATATGGCCACCCTTTCCCCGCATGAGGATGGTCCGTGACCCGTGCCAGCGAATTGAAGAAATCCGATGTGATCGAACACAACGGCGGCCTGTTCGTGATCCGCCAGATCGACGTGCAGTCGCCCTCCGCGCGGGGCGCCGCCACCCTGTACCGGGTGCGCGCCCAGCAGGTGGGCGGCGGTTCCAAGTTCGAGGAGCGCTACAAGGGCGACGAGGACGTGACCACGGTGTCGTTGCAGCGCCGGCCGGTGCATTTTTCCTATGTGGACGGCGACGACTACGTGTTCATGGACGATGAGGACTTCTCCCAGTATCCGCTCAAGGGCGAGGACATCGCCGACGAACTGCCGTTCATCACCGAGCAGGGCGACGGCGTGGTGGCGCTGCGGGTGGGCGAGGCGGTGATCGGCCTGGAGCTGCCTGCCTCGGTGGTGCTGACCATCACCGAAACCGCCCCGGCCATGAAGGCCGCCTCCGCCAGCGCCCGCACCAAGCCCGCCACCCTGGAAACCGGCCTGGTGGTGCAGGTGCCGGAGTACCTGCAGGAAGGCGAGAAGGTAAAGATCAACACCGCGGAACGGAAATTCATGTCCCGTGCCTGATCAGCTCCAAGCTTCAAGCCACGGGCTGCAACCGCGCCGTGGGCCCGGAACGGGCTTGAAGCTTGCGGCTTGTAGCCTGTGGCTGCTTTTGTCCGGCTGCCAGGTGGGCTATTACGGCCAGGCCATCAAGGGCCATTTCAGCCTGATGCACCAGCGCCAGCCGGTGGCCCGGGTGGTGGCCGATCCGGCCACGCCGGCGCCGGTGCGCCGGCAGCTGCTGCTGGCCGGCGATGTGCTGGACTTCGCGGATCGGGAACTGGCGCTGCCGGCGGAGGACGTCTACCGCACCTATGTGCCGCTGGAGCGCGATGCGGTGGTCTGGAACGTGCAGGCGGCGCCCCGTTTCTCGCTGACGCCGAAGACCTGGTGCTATCCGCTGCTGGGGTGCCTGAGTTACCGCGGCTATTTCCGGGAGGCGGCGGCCCGCGCCGAGGCCCGCAAGCTGGCCGAGGCGGGCTGGGACACGGACGTGGGCGGCGCCATCGCCTATTCCACCCTGGGCTGGTTCGAGGACCCGCTGACCACGCCCATGATCGACCGCTCCGGGCCGTCGCTGGTGGAGCTGGTGCTGCACGAACTGGTGCACCGGCGGCTGTACATTCGCGACGACACCCGCTTCAACGAATCCCTGGCCACCATGGTGGCCCGGGAAGGCACCCTGCGTTACCTGGCCCACCACGACCTGAACGTGGATCTGGCCTGGTGGCGCCAGCGGGATCGGGCCCGGGACGCCTTCCTGGAGCTGGTGGGTGAGGCCCGCGACGAGCTGGCCGGCCTGTACGCCAGCGACCTGGACCCGGCGGCCATGGCGGCGGCGAAGGCGGCGCGCATCGAGGCGCTGCGGTGGGATTTCCGCGCCCGCGCGGAGCAGGTGCCCGGCCTGGACGCCTACGCCGGCTTTTTCCAGGGCGATCTGAACAATGCCCGGCTCAACGGGGTCCATGATTATTACGGTCTGGTGGGGACCTTCCAGAAAATACTGCTAAGCTGCGGCGGGCAATGGCCCTGTTTCTGGGAGCGGGTGGAGACCCTGGCCCGCGATCGGGGATGAGGCGCGACGAGGACACGCATGCTTGAACTGGTACGTATCAACAACGCCGCCGTGGCGAAACGTCTGGCCGATGTGCTGGCCCGGCGCGGCATCCACACCCGCCTGGAAGAGGGGCAGGGCGAGTACACGCTGTTTTTGACCGACCCGGCGCGCCTCGAGGAGGCCCGTGAGCTGGCGCGGGACTTTCTGGCCGACCCGGCCGGCCGCCGCTGGCAGGACGACGCCTGGCGGGCCAGTGAGCCGGTCACCGGCCTGCCCCGCGAGAAGGTGTTTACCGGTGGCGGCTGGTTCGCCAGCCTGGGGCCGGTGACGCGCACCGGGCTGATCGCCTGCGCGCTGATCTTCCTGTCCCCCTATGTCATCGGTCCGGTGCTCTATGAGGCGCTGATGTTCCCGAACCAGCCGCAGACATTGATGAGCCAGCCGTGGCGGCTGCTTACCCCGATGCTGTTGCACTTCTCCGCGCTGCACATCATTTTCAACCTGCTGTGGTGGTGCGACCTGGGGCGCCTGATCGAGCGTTTCCAGTCCAGTTTCCAATTGCTGTGGCTCACCCTGGTGGTGGCCGCGGTGTCCAATTTCGCCCAGTACCTGGACACCGGCCCGCGTTTCGGCGGGCTGTCCGGCGTGGTCTACGGGCTGCTCGGCTATCTATGGCTGTATGGCAAGGTCAATCCGGCGGCGGGGTATCAGTTGCGCCGGGAGATTGTGCTATTGATGCTGGTCTGGCTGGTGATCTGCTATGTGGGATTGTCCGGCATCGTCGCCAACACCGCCCACCTCACCGGCCTGTTGAGCGGCGCGGCGATCGGCGCGCTGGTCGGTTTGTACCGGCGCATGCGCTACTATCGCGGCTAAAAAAAGGCGCGGCCGAAAAAAACGCGGCTGAACGGATGGAGAGACGTTTGAAGCAACGAACAAGGGCCCTGGTGGTCATGGCCGGCCTGATGCTGATTCTGCAGGGCTGCGGCCTGGCCCGGGTCGGTGACAGCCTGGGGCAGGGCGTGCGTCAGAACGGCGACCTGGACACCGTGGAGGCCGGCCTGCCCAGCTACCTGCTGATGATCGACGGCCTGATCGTCAACTGGCCGGAACGGCAATCCCTGCTGCGCACCGGCGCCGATCTGTACGGTGCCTATGCCGGTCTGTTCGTGGACGACGAGGCCCGCGCCGCGCGCCTCAATGCCCGGGCGCTGGACTACGCCCTGCGTGCCGCCTGCGTGCATCGGGACGATTACTGCCGGGCCCGCGAGATGGACGTGCCCGCCTTCGAAAGCCTGCTGGCGGAAGCCGATAACGGCGATGTGCCGGTGCTGTTCACCCTGGGCAGCGCCTGGGCCGGTTACATCCAGACTCATTCCGACGACTGGAACGCGGTGGCCGAGCTGTCCCGGGTGCGGCTGCTGATGGAGCGGGTGGTGGCGCTCGACGAGGGCTACCAGTATGGCCAGGCCTACATGTACCTGGGCGTGCTCAACAGTCTGCTGCCGGCCAGCCTGGGGGGCCAGCCGGATGCCGCCCGCGACGCCTTCCAGCGCGCCATCACGTTGTCCAACGGTGACAACCTGCTGGCCCGGGTGCTCTACGCCCAGCACTACGCGCGGCTGGTGTTCGACCGTGATCTGCACGACGAGCAGCTGCGGCGGGTGCTGGACGCCGACGTGGACGTGCCCGACCTCACCTTGCAGAATGCCTACGCCAAGCGCGAGGCGCGCCGATTGCTGGACAGCGCCGACGAGTATTTTTAGTGCTTCCCGAGCACCAGGAGAAAACCATGCTGAGAACCGCCGTGGCCATGCTGGCCCTGATGCCGATGCTGGCCCTCGCCACCACCTTGAAGATCTCCACCCTGTATCCGGACGGCACCGCCGTGGTCAAGGCGCTCAAACAGGCCGGCGACACCATCGAGCAGGACACCGACGGGCGGGTATCGCTGAAGATCTATCCCGGCGGCGTGATGGGCGACGACCAGGCGGTGCAGCGCAAGATCCGCGTCGGCCAGTTGCACGGGCAGATGGCCCAGGGCGGCGCGTTCGCCCGCTATTATCGGGACAGCCAGATTCTCAATGTGCCGCTCACCTTCAATAACTACGCGGAAGTGGACGCCGCCCGCGAGAAGTTGGACCCGCTGATCAAGCAGGGTCTCGAAGACAACGGCTGGGTCAGTTTCGGGCTGGTGGACGGCGGTTTCGCCTACATCATGTCCGGCCAGCCGGTGCGCAGCCTGGACGATCTGCGTGCCCGCAAGCTGTGGCTGCCCTCCGGCGACAGCGCCTCCGCCAACGCCGCCGCCACCCTGAATTTGTCGCCCATCGTGCTGAACATCGGCGGCGTGCTCACCTCGCTGCAGACCGGTGCCATCGACGCCTTCGCGGCGCCGCCGGTGGCGGCCCTGACGCTGCAGTGGTATTCCCGGGTCAAGTACATCACCGATCTGCCGTTGCTCTACACCTATGGGCTGCTGGCCATCGAGAAGCGGCACTTCGACCGGCTTTCCGAGGCCGACCAGAAGGTGGTGCGCCGGGTGCTGGAAGGCGCCTTCGACAAGATCGACGCGCAAAGCCGCGAGCAGAACAAGGACGCCTTCCAGGCGATCCAGAACCAGGGCCTGGAGCTGGTCAGCCCCAGCGATGAACAGCGCGCCGAGTGGAAGCGCTACGCCGACAAGGCCACCCGGCAATTGGTGGAGGACGGCCAGCTCAGTCAGGGCATGCTTGATCGCCTGCACGCTCTTCTTGAGGCCTACCGGAACAGCGGTTCCTGATGCGCCGTCTGCTGGGCTGGATCCACCGCTTCGAGGACGGCCTGATCGTTCTTGTCGTGCTGATGATGGTGGGGCTGGCGGTGGCGCAGATCGTGCTGCGTAACCTGGCCGGCACCAGCCTGGTGTGGGCGGACCCGTTGCTGCGCAACGCGGTGCTGTGGATCGGCCTGCTCGGCGCCATGATCGCGTCACGCAAGGACGAGCACATCCGCATCGACCTGGCCGCCAATTTTCTGCCCGAGCGCCTGCTGCCCTGGATCACCGGCCTGGTGGACCTGTTCACCGCCGGGATCTGTCTGCTCACCGCCTGGTACGGCCTGGGCTTCGTCATCGAGGAGCGCCAGTTCGGCGGCGTCGCCTTCGCGGGTATTCCCAGCTGGCTGCTGCAGTCGGTGATTCCGCTGGGCTTCGGCGTGATCGCTCTGCGTTATCTGATTCTGTTCGGTCTGGGACTGGTGGGCCGGCGGCCGCGCATGCGGGAGCCCACGCCATGATCCTGATCGGCGCCTTGTTGCTGGTGTTGCTGGCGCTGCTGGGCGCGCCGCTGTTCGCGGTGCTGCTGGGCGCCGCCGCCCTGGGTTTCTACGCCCTGGGTTCGCCGCTGGCGGTGCTGCACATCGACATCTATCAGCTGGCGGACTCGGTGGTGCTGATGGCGCTGCCGCTGTTCACCTTCGCCGGCTTTCTGCTCAGCGAATCGCGCACCGCCGACCGGCTGATGCGGCTCAGCCAGGCCGCCTTTGGTTGGATGCCCGGTGGCATGGCGTTCGTGGCGCTGGTGGCCTGTGCTTTCTTCACCGCCCTCACCGGCGGCTCCGGCGTCACCATCGTGGCACTCGGGGCGCTGCTGTTGCCGGCGCTGGTGAAAGCCGGTTACCCGCAGCGTTTCAGCCTGGGGCTGGTGACCTCGTCCGGCAGCCTGGGGCTGCTGCTGGTGCCGTCGGTGCCGCTGCTGATCTACGGCATCATCGCCCAGCAACTGTCCCAGCAGCTGGCCATGCCGCCGGTGGAGATCGTTGATCTGTATCTGGCCGGGGTGGGGCCGGCCGTGCTGATGGTGGTGCTGCTGTATCTGTATTGCCTGTGGGCCACCCGTGCCGGCGATGCCAACGCCGCCACCGCGGTGCCGCGCCAGCCGTTCAGCGGCGCGGAACTGCGCGCCGCCCTGTGGGATGCCCGCTGGGAGCTGCCGCTGCCGCTGGTGGTGCTGGGCGGGGTATTCTCCGGCGTTCTGGTGGTCAGCGAGGCGGCGGCGGTCACCGCGCTCTACGTATTGATCGTGGAAGTGTGGCTGTACCGGGAAATCCCGCTGCGCCGGCTGCCCGGCATCACCCGCGAGGCGATGGTCATGGTGGGCGGCATTCTGCTGATCCTGGCGGTGGCCCAGGCGTTCGCCGATTACCTGGTGTACGCCGAGGTGCCCGAGCGGTTGTTCCAGTTCATCCAGGCGCACGTGCACAGCAAAATCGCCTTTCTGATTTTGCTTAATATTCTGCTGCTGGTGCTGGGCGCGCTGCTGGATATCTTCGCCGCCCTGGTGATCATGGTGCCGCTGATCCTGCCGGTGGCGCTGCGCTACGGCATCGACCCGGTGCACCTGGGCATCATCTTCGTGGCCAACATGCAGATCGGCTACATCACCCCGCCGGTGGGCATGAACCTGTTCATCGCCAGCTACCGGTTCCGCAAATCCATCACCGAACTGTTCGCCGCCACCATTCCCTTCATGCTGGTGCTGATCGTGGCGTTGCTGGCGATCACCTATATTCCCGCCCTGAGTCTCTGGCTGGTTCGTTAGGCAGGGCGGCTCCGGCCGCCTTCGCCTTGCCCTGCGCCATCGCTGGACAGCGTGTTTCTCCTGTGCACATACTGCCGGGTATGTGGTTTCAACGATTACTATAACAACTCGGGAGAAAACCATGGAAAGAAGCCTGTGGAAAACCACGCTTAGCGCTATTGTCTGTTCGTTATTATCCGTCGGCCTGGCCCAGGCGGCTCCCGCCGACAAGGACCCGGTCACCATCGCCATTATCGATCCCCTGACCGGCCCCATGGCCGGGGTCGGGCTGCCGCTGGTGGCGCACATGAAGTTCGAGGCGGAGCGTCTCAATGCCGAAGGCGGCATGGACGGCCACCCGTTCCGCATCGTCGGGCTGGACAATAAGGTCAGCCCCCAGGAAAGCCTGGTGCAGCTGCAGAAGGCGGCGGACGACGGCATCCGCTACATCGTGCAGGGCAACGGCTCGTCGGTGGGCTCGGCGCTGATCTCCGCCATCGACAAGCACAACCGCCGTAATCCCGGCGAGGAAATGCTGTATCTCAACCACGGCGCGGTGGACCCGGTGCTCACCAATGAGCGCTGTTCGTTCTGGCAGTTCCGCTTCGATGCCGGGTCCGATATGAAGATGAACGCCCTGACCAACTGGATTCAGAATCAGAAGGACATCAAGAAGGTGTATCTGATCAACCAGGATTACAGCTTCGGCCACTCCGTCTCGCAAATGGCGCGGGACATGCTGAAGGAAAAACGTCCGGACATCGAAATCGTGGGCAATGACTTTCACCCCCTGGCCAAGGTCAAGGACTTCACCCCCTACGCCACCAAGATCAAGGCGTCCGGCGCCGATGCCATTATCAGCGGCAACTGGGGGCAGGACATGGTGCTGCTCGCCAAGACCCTGGCGGACTTCGGCGTGGACGCGCCGTTCCTGACCTATTACGCCGGCAGCCCCGGCACCGTGACCCAGGTCGGCGAACGCGGCGTGGACCACATCTATCAGATTTATGCCTATTACGGCGACACCGAGGATCCGGAAATCGGCCAGCGCCAGAAAGACATGTACGCGCAGACCGACTGGGATTATTTCCTGTTCTATCCGCGTCTGACCACGATGATGGAAATGCTTAAGAAAGCCGCCGACCAGGTGGGCAGCGTGGACCCGGTGAAGATCGCGTTCGCCATGGAGGGGCTGTCCGTGGACATGGACACCGGCACCTACACCATGCGCAAGGAAGACCATCAGGTGCAGCAGCCCATGGTGCTGTCGGTGATGAAGGACGACATGCCCTATGGCGCCGAGGGCACCGACTACAACTTCGCCAAGGTGGCGCTGATTCCCGCCGAGGAAGTGGCCATGCCCACCACCTGTAAGATGCGCCGTCCGCAGCAGGACTGACGGCCGGTCGCGGCGCGGGATGCCGGCGCCCCGGCGTCCCGTGCTAGCCGGCCTTGCCGCCGCCCTTGCGCACGTTTCTTACCCGCAGGGCGTTGTTGCCACCGCCCACCGGCGCCACCTCGAACTGTTTCGGGTAGGCGCGCAGCAGATCGCTGAGCTTCTTGAAACCATAGAGGCGGGTGTCGAAGGCCGGGTTGCGCTTGTTGATGTTCTGTCCGAGCGCTCCCAGGTGCACCCAGTCTTCCTCGTCGGCGATGTCGTCGATCACCCGGGTGATCAGTTTCAGTGGCGGTTTTTCCTGATTGCCGGCGGCGGCGGCCTGTTCCTTGCCCGCGGGCTTGCCGTCGGTACCGGCGGCCCCGGTGCCGTCGTGGTCGGCGCGCAGAATTTCCGTGTAGATGAACTTGTCGCAGGCGGCCACCAGGGGCTTCGGCGTTTTACGCTCGCCGAAGCCGTAGACGATCTGTCCGCCTTCCCGCAGCCGTGCCGCCAGCCGGGTGAAGTCACTGTCGCTGCTGACCAGGCAGAAGCCATCCAGCGCCCGGGTATACAGCAGATCCATGGCGTCGATGATCAGCGAGCTGTCGGTGGCGTTCTTGCCGGTGGTGTAGGCGAACTGCTGCACCGGCTGGATCGAGTAATCCAGCAGCACCTGCTTCCAGCCGCCCAGATTGGGCTTGGTCCAGTCGCCGTAGATGCGTTTCACGGTGGCGGTGCCGTACTTGGCGATTTCCTCGAACAGCCCCTCGACAATCGCCGGCGCCGCGTTGTCGGCGTCGATCAACACCGCCAGCTGCTGCGGGGTGTCGGTTTGGTTGGCCATGGTCGGTCCCTTGCAATGGAATCCCACCACTGTACCAGTCATCCCCGCGGTCGGGTACGCGGGCCCAGGTCGAAGGGCCCGACGATCATGTCGCCGGAGTGCGTCCGGTGAAAGGCCTCGCGGGCTTTCCAGGCCTTGCCGTAACGGTAGAACGGAATGGTCGGGTAAAGGTGATGCATCAGATGGTAGTTCTGGTACATCAGCAACGGCGTCAGCCAGGCTTCCCGGCCCATGCGCATCAGGGCGGTGTGGTGGGGGTTCTGGTCCTGACGGCCGGTGTGCGGATAGTGGGGCAGCACCATGAACACCAGGCACATAAGAAAGAACGCCAGATAGGTGGGTATCAGCCACAGCGTGAGCATGTAGAACGGGGCCCACACCCAGAGGGCGGCGATGATGGCGCCGGCCACCAGCATTTCCCGCACCACCTCGGACACCTTCAGGCCCGGCAGCCGGCCCGGGTCGCGCAGAAAATAGACCACGTAGAAGTACGGCCACAGGCCCCACAAGGGCCAGGTCCACAGGCTGCGGGCCATCCAGTGGTCCGGGTCGTTCTCCTCGTTGGCGAAGCGGTGGTGGCGCATGTGCAGCAGCCGGAACAGCCGGCCCCGGCCGAACGGCACCGCCACGAAGGTGGCCGCCGCCAGTAGCCAGTCGTTCATTTTCGGGCTGCGCGCGGCGCTGCGGTGAATCGCCTCGTGGGCCGGGGTGAACAGGGCATAGCCGGCCACGCCGTTGACCACCATGCCCACCCATAGGGGCCACAGGTGGTTCATGGTCAGTACCCAGCTGGCGGCGATGGTGCCCACGCTGCCGATCAGGATCGCCACCGTGGGCCAGGCCAGGGTGGGAGACAGTCGCAGCCGCGCCAGCTCTTGTTTTTCCCGGTTCTCTTTTTCCTGATTCTGATGGGCGTCGCTATGCATCACGGGTCTCCGCCTCGTTGCGTGGACACAGTGTTTACCAGAACCGGGGCGACGGGCAGACGCGGGAATTGCCAACAGGGGGATAAAAAGTGACAGCGGCGGTTCAGGGGCGGCGAAAGTCGCCGGGGCGGGTGCCGTACCAGCGGCGGAACGCACGCCGGAAGCTGGCCACGTCGGTGTAGCCCAGCTCCCGGGCCACCGCCGCCACCGTGTAATGGGGCAGGGCCAGCAGTTCGGCGGCCCGTTGCGCCCGGGTGCGGTCGCGCAGAGCCTGGAAGGCGGTGCCCTCGGCCTTGAGCCGGCGGATCAAGGTGCGCGGGCTGACGTGCAGGGCCTGGGCCACCGCCGCCAGGTCCGGTTCCGGCTCGTCGCGCAGCCGCGCCAGTACCTGGTCACTGAGCGAGCCGTGCCGGCGCAGCGCTTCCTGGCGGGCCTCGCACTGGCGCACCGCCATCCACAGCAGCTCCCGGTCGTGGCTGGGTACCGGCTCGTCGCCGTAATGGGCGGGCAGCGTCAACGCTACCCGGGGGGCATCGAACACCACCTGGATGCCGGCGAAGGCCTCCCGGTAGAGGTCCGCGTGGGCCGGTGCCGGATAGTTGAAATGCACCGCGCCGTCGTCGATGGGGCGGCCACGCAGCACCACATGGCAGGCAAAGGCGGAGGCCAGCGCCGACTCGGTGAGAAAACGCACCGCCTGGTCCTGGGGCCAGGCGAAATCCAACCCCAGGGTGATGGTCTCTTCGTCTTCTTCCAGATGGGTGCTGAACACCCGTGTGCGGGTGTTATTGAAGCGGGCGAACAGCACCATGGCATCGCGCAGGGTGGCGCTGACCATGGCCGCCATGCCCATGGCGCCGTGCATGGCGGGCAGCGCCCGCAGGCCGGTGCGCAGGCCCAGGCCCGGGCGCGGCGACAGATCCAGAGCATTGGCGATCAGGCGGCGGGCGCCGGGCCAGTCGATGAAACCCTCGCCCTTTTCCAGGGTGGCCGCGTCGATGCCGGTGCCTTGCAACAGGGCGGCCTGGTCGGCGGCGTCCGCGTCCAGGGTCTGGGCGATCATGCGGCAATAGGTGATGGCCAGATCCGGGCTCATGGCGTCGGCACCTCCGGGGCCGGCGGTTGCGCCAGATAGCCGGCCACCATCCGGGTCAGTTCCCGGGCCAGCGCCTGCTCGCCGATCACATCGCCCTGGCTGACGTGACGCACCATGGTGAACAGCACGCTGTTGGTGACGATGAACACACGCACCTCCAGGTTCTCGATGGGATAATCCCGGTAGTGGCGCAGAAAATACAGCCGCGACAGCTCCATGAAGTGCTGCTGCAGCAGGTCCACCACCCGGTTGGTGGGCAGCCGGTGCCAGTTGCGCACCAGCTCCAGGTAGAGCCCGTCCCGGGAGCGCAGCACCGAGAAACCAAACACGATCGAGCGGTGCACCATCTCGCCCAGGTCGCTGACCGCCATCAGCGGCAGCCGCCGCAGGCCGCCGGCGATGTCCTCGGCGAGGCGGTCCAGCAGGGCCGCGATCAGGGCGTCCTTGTCACCGAAATACTGGTACAGCGACCCCACGCTGACGCCGGCCTGTTCGGCGATGCGCGCGGTGGTGGTGTCGTCCAGGCCGTGGCGCTGAATGCACAGGCCGGTGGCCTCCACCAGCGCCTTGACCATTTCCCGGGAACGCTTCTGTTGCGGTTGTTTGCGCATGGGCCCTCGAAACGCGAATTGAATGCGAATGGATATTCGCATTAACGTTCGCCCATGGGCAAGCGCCCCCGACACGCCCGCTTCAGGAGAGCACCATGAATGCACCGGCTCCCGCCGCCCCCAGCCGGGCCAGGCCGTTTGAGAAGACCGCCACCCCCACGCCGGCCTGGCTGCGCCGTTTGCTGGGCCGCGAGCTGGCGCCCAGCCGCGATGAATATCAGGCGGCCCTGGACGATCTTTGGGCCGGCGATCCGGCCATGGATGCCCTGATCGACTGGATGTACCAGTACGGCCCCGCCCGGGCCCGGCCGCTGTTCGAGACGGCGGTGCGCCAAGGGGCGGACGCGGTGCCGGACTGCCCGGCGCCGCTGAAGGCGTTCATGGACCAGCTGGCGGCGCCGGCCTGGCTGGATCCGGCACTGGTGGACGAGGGCGCCCGCTTTATTCAGGCCACCGGCCGGACGGCGCCCTATGTGCTGCGTGACCTGGCGCTGATGGGCGGCTACCTGCTGTCCGGTTTCAATCAGTCCCTGGTGCTCACCGGCGCGCTCAGCCAGGGCACCTCCCGACGCGTGGCGGAAACCGGAAAATGGTGGATCGATTGCACCGAGGAGGGCGGTTTGCTGCCCGGCGGCGAGGGCTACCGGGGCACCCTCCATGTGCGCATGGTGCATGGTCTGGTGCGTCGTAACCTGGATCGCCGGGCGGAATGGGACCATGCCCGCTGGGGCCTGCCGCTCAACCAGGTGGACATGGCCGCCACCTATCTCGGTTTTTGCGTGGTGATGCTGGGCGGGCTGCGCAAGATGGGCATTCCGGTCACCGCCCGGGAATCCCGGGCGGTGATGCACCTGTGGAAATACGCCGGCTGGCTGATGGGCGTGGATGAGCGCTGGCTGGTGGACCGGGAGCGCGACGGCATGGTGTTGCTGCACCACGCCATGATGACCCAGAGCCGCCCGGACCACACCAGCCAGGAACTGGGCCGGGCCCTGTCCCTGGAGCCCCTGTCCCAGCATTTCCGTCACTTCGCGACGTTGCGCCGGCGCTGGGCCTATCGGCGCCATCTGAGCGTGACCCGCTATTTTCTGGACCGGGAAAAGATGCGTCAGCTGGGCCTGCCGGACGGCGTGCAACCCTGGTTTCCGCTGGTTTCCCTGGCGCCGCGCCTGGTCGGCCATGTGACATTGCGGTTCGTCCCGGGCCTGCGCCGCTGGCAGCAGCGCCGTGGCCGGCGGCTGCAGAACGCGGCCCTGGGCCACCTGTTCGGCGACCAGGAACGGGGGCTGGTACGGCCCGATCTATAAAAGAATTCGATCAATCCGTTCGGCTCACCATTCTGCCTTCACGCCGTCGTTATCGTTACAGTTTCAGACTCTGCATCGACGCTGGAGAGGAACAACGCAATGAAACGGATTCTGGTGCTGTATTACTCCATGTACGGACATATCGAGTCACTGGCGGACGCCGTGGCCGAGGGCGCCCGCGCCGTGGATGGCGTGGAAGTGACCATCAAGCGCGTGCCGGAAACCATGCCCGAGGACGCCTTCAAGGCGGCCGGCGGCAAGACCGATCAGAAAGCCCCGGAGGCCAGCCCCGGTGAGCTCAAGGATTACGACGCGGTGATCGTTGGCACGCCCACCCGCTTCGGCAATATGAGCGGCCAGATGCGCACCTTCTGGGACCAGACAGGCGGCCTGTGGGCCAACGGTGCCCTGGCCGGCAAGGTGGCGAGCGTGTTCACCTCCACCGGCACCGGCGGTGGCAAGGAAACCACCATTATCTCCACCTGGCTGACCCTGGCACACCACGGTTTCGTGCTGGTGCCCCTGGGCTACGCCGACCCGGACCAGGCGCAGATGGACATCAGTGAAGCCCACGGCGCTTCCCCGTACGGCGCCGGCACCCTGGCGGGGCCCGATGGCAGCCGCCAACCCAGCGACAAGGAATTGGCCTTGGCCCGTTACCAGGGCGAGCAGGTGGCCAAACTGACCGTGAAACTCTGAGATTTGCGCTCAATGTAACAACTGTCGCTGATGTAAGAACCGAACACGCTGATTCTTACCCCTTATACCGCCCGCCCCCCGGGCGGTTTTTTTTGCCTGCCGGTCAGCGCTCCGGCCTTGTCGGGTCGCGGGTCTCCCGCAGCTGCTGGAGACGCTGCTCGAGAGCCCGCAGTTGCGCGTCCTGCTGTTCCATCAGGGCGTCGTTGGCGGACTGCCGTTGGCGCAGCGCCTCCGCCCGTTCCCGCAAGGCCCGCTGTTCGCGGCGTACCGCCTCGACCGGTGGATCGACTTGAGCGGCGGAGGGCGTCGCCCCGGCGGCCGACGGAGGGGCGCCGTTTTGTGCCGCGCCGGTCGCCCCGGTGCACAGCCACAGAACGCACACCCACGCCGGCAAGCCGCTCCTCGATAAACCCATCTCGCCGCTCCTCGCCACTCAAAACCGCAGTCTAACGCCGGATACGACAAACCGCCTAGCCGATGGCTGACAGCCGCGCTGGTCGATGTCCGATACCGGCGGCCGCCGGAGCCGGTCAGGCTGATAGGGCGGTGCTTACCGCTTGTGTGGTTTATAAACTTCATGTAGTTTAGGGACGACAGCATGAGAGTAATGCAATCCCGGCACTTCCATCGCTGGCTCGCGCGTCTGCGTGATCCGGTGGCCAAGGGCCGGTTGGTATCGGCGATCCACCGGCTGAGCGAAGGCCTGACGGTGGACACCAAAAGGGTGGGGACGGAACTTCGTGAGCTTCGTCTGCACCATGGGCCCGGGTACCGGGTTTACTTTTACCGGAGTGATAACACTCTGATTCTGTTGCTTTGCGCTGGCCACAAAGGGTCGCAGCAACGGGATATTGCCCGCGCGGAGCGCATTCTGCGCGACTGGAGGTGCGAAGATGACTGAGCGTTTTTTGCCGTTCGATCCCGCTGAGCAACTGGCGGATCCGGTGGCCGCCGCCGCCTTTATCAACGACGCGCTGGCCACCGACGATGCCGGCTATATTGCACGGGCCATGGGCGTGGTGGCGCGGGCCCGGGGCATGACCGGGCTGGCCCGGGATACCGGTCTCTCCCGGGAGCAGCTCTATCGCTCATTGAGCGAGCGCGGCAACCCCACCCTGAAGACGGTGCTGGCGGTGCTCAAGGAGCTGGGCGTCGAGATCAACCTGGTTGAACGGCGCCGCTAACTTACCCAGCCGGCGGTCAGCGCCGTGCCCGCCACCGCCAGGATCGCCGCCCACAGCAGCGCACCCAGGGCCAATGGCCGCCAGCCGGCCTCACGCAGCAGGCTCAGGTGGGTGCCCAGACCCAGGCCGGCCATGGCCAGGGTCAGCAGGCCATCGTCCACGCTGGCCAGGGCAGGGCGCAGGGCGCCGGGGATCAGGTCCAGGCCGTTGACGGCCATCGCCAGCACGAACCAGAGCGCGAAGGGCGGCACAGGCAGTCCGGGGCAGGCCGCGCCGGCGCCTTCCCGGGTGTCGCCGCGCACCGCCAGGGCCAGCAGCATCAGCGCCGGCGCCAGCATCATCACCCGCGCCATCTTGACCAGCAGGGCGGTGTCCACCAGGGCCGGCGACATGGCCTGGGCGGCCACCAGCACCTGGGCCACCTCCTGGACGGTGGCGCCGGTGAGCAGCGCGAAGTCCGCCGGATCGCCGAACAACGCCGGCCAATGGCGGAACAGCACCGGCAGCAGCAGCATGTTGAGGGTGCCGAACACCACCACCGCGGCCACCGCCATGGCACCGTCCCGGTCGCGGCCACGCAGCACCGGTTCGGCGGCCAGCACCGCCGCCGCCCCACAGATGCCGTTGCCGGCGCCGATCAATAGGGCGGCGTTGCGCGGCATGCGGAACAGCCGTGGCCCCAACCAGCCGGCCAGCAGCAGGCTGACCAGGATCTGAAGGGCGTCCAGCACCAGCACCGCCGGCCCCAATTGGGCCACCGCGTCCAGTGGGATGCGCAGGCCGTACAGTACGATGGCGGTTTTCAGCACCGGCCCCTTGAACAGGGTCAGGGCGGGTTGGGCGCGTTGACGCCAGGGCGCCGGCAGGGGCTGGGCCACCACCAGGCCGACCAGCAACGCCAGGGCCAGGGCGCCCAGTCCCCAACGCCCGGCCAGGGGCGTGTGGGCCAGGGCCAGGCCGCCGGCACCACAGGCCAATACCAGGGCGACGAACGGCCAATCGGAACGGCGGGGCAGGACGAGGGCGGTCATGGGGGCCTCCAGAGTGGGGTGGAGACGCCACTGTGACGGCGAGGCAAGAATAAATATATTTAATAATTATAAAGATATAACTAAAATAAACTTATGAATGAGACAACGTTGCGCCAATGGCGCCTGTTCCTGGCGGTGGCGGACACCGGCAGCGTGGCCGCCGCCGCGCGCCAGGTGTCGCTGACCCAGCCGGCGGTCAGTCTGGGCCTGGGCCAATTGGAGGCACGCCTGGGCGAGCGGCTGTTCGACCGGGTCGGGCGGGGGCTGCGCCTCAACGGCGCCGGGCGCCGTTTGTTGCCGGAGGCGCGGGCGCTGCTGGAGCAGGCCGCCCGGTGCGAGTCCTTGTTCCGGGAGAGCACCCTGGAAGTCACCCTGGCCGCCACCCACACCCTGGGCAATTACTACCTGCCGCCGCTGCTGGCCGCGTTTCGCCAGCGCCACCCGGAGGCGACGGTGCGCCTGGAGGTGATCAATACGCGGCGGGCGGTGGAGCGCCTGCTGGCACTGGATACCGACATGGCGCTGGTGGAGGGGCCGGTGTCGCATCGGCTGCTGGAGGTGCGGGCCTGGCGGGACGACACCCTGGTGCGGGTGGCGTCGCCGGGCCTGGCGGCGAGGTTGAGCGGACAACCGGCGGCGCGCTGGCCCTGGGTGATGCGCGAACCCGGGTCCGGCACCCGGGCGGTGGTCGAGGCGCGTCTGGGCGAGGCGTTTCCGCCGGCGGAGCGGATCATGCAACTGGGCGCCGGCGAGGCGGTGCGGCAGGCGGTGCTGGCCGGCGCCGGGGTGGGCTATGTCAGCGAAGTGGCCGCCGCCTCGGCGCTGCGGGACGGGCGCCTGGTCAGCCTGCCCGGTGCCGGCGAGCGTTTGCGCAGACCGCTCTATCTGTTGCGTCATCGGCAACGGGAACAAAGCGCCGGCGAGCGGGCCTTGCTGGCGCTGTTGCTGGAACAGCAATCACCGTCGGCTGCGCCTCAGGGCTCCAGGCCGTAGCGGCGCAGCACATCGCGGTTGCGTTGCGCCCAACGGTCGTAGCGGCTTCGCAATTCCTCCTCATCCGGCACCGGCACGCCGACCCACTGACAGCGTTGAATGACCGCCCGTTTGAAGGCGCCGTAGCCGCCGTAGCGGCGCATGGAAAACCATTTCTTGCGCCCGCGGTTGGCGGTCACCGAGAAGTTGCCGCCCAGCGGCTTGTCCCGAAACGTCACGGTGACGCCCACCAGCCCGAAAGGATTGCCGCTCTCCGTCGATTCCCCGTCGTCGCCGGCGTACAGCATCAGCGGGCGCCGGTCGCCCATGGCGGCGCGCACCGCCGGGTCGTCCAGGGCCGCGTCGCGCCAGCGGCGGGCTTCGTGAAGGGCGGCCACGCGGCTGCCATAGCGGCGATCCCGGAACGAACGCCGCCGCTGGTGGCGGCGCCCGTGTCGATCCAGATAGGGCACGGCACACCACCAGAACTCGCCGCTGTGGTTGCGATAAATGTACAAAAAGGAATGCACATGGGGCGTTCGTCTCACGGGATCCGTCATGGCTCCGACTTCCGTCCTGATCGTTATTGTTGCTTTTATGCAACAATTGGAATCAGGGCTATTAAGGCAAAGCGACCCCGTGAAAGACTGTTCCTGCTCTATATACAAGGAAAGAGCGGTCTTTTCTCAGGTGTTTGATCGTCTTAAAAAGTCCGAGGAAAAACAAAGATATTTGTCGGATCTGAGCGAGGTTTGTTTTAAACGCAAAGGTTGGGCGGGGCGTGACGCCGGAAGGCGGGCAAAAAAAGGGGGCGCCGAAGCGCCCCTCGTCCATGGCGGTGCCTTCAGCTTTTCATCATTTGCCGCAGCACGTAATGCAGGATGCCACCGTTCTTGAAATAGGTGACTTCAGCGCCGGTGTCCAGGCGGCTGATCGCCTTCACCGTGCTTTCCTTGCCGTCCTGCTTGCGGAACACCACCTCGATCTCCTGGCCCGGTTTCAGGTCGTTGCCCAGGTTGGGGATGTCCACTTCCTCGGTGCCGTCCAGGTTCAGGGTCTTGCGGGTGGTGCCTTCCGGGAACTGCAGCGGCAGCACGCCCATGCCGATCAGGTTGGAGCGGTGAATCCGCTCGTAGCTTTCGGCAATCACCGCGCGCACCCCCAGCAGGCGGGTGCCCTTGGCGGCCCAGTCACGGCTGGAGCCGGTGCCGTATTCCTTGCCGGCCACCACCACGGTGTCCACGCCGTCGTGCTGATAGCGCATGGCGGCGCCGTAGATCGGCATTTCCTCACCACCGGGCAGGTGCTTGGTGTAGCCCCCTTCGATGTCCGGCGTCATCTCGTTGCGGATCCGGATGTTGGCGAAGGTGCCGCGCATCATCACTTCGTGGTTACCGCGCCGGGACCCGTAGGAGTTGAAGTCGATGGGCTCCACGTCGTGGCCCTGCAGGTAATGCCCGGCGGGGCTGTCGGCCTTGATGGCGCCGGCCGGCGAGATGTGGTCGGTGGTGATGGAGTCGCCCAGCAACGCCAGGATGCGGGCGTTCTTCACCGGTTGCACATCGTCCACTTGCTCGGTGAGTCCGTCGAAGAACGGCGGGTTCTGGATATAGGTGGAGTGCTCGTCCCATTCATAGGTTTTGGACTCCGGAATCGGCAGGCTCTGCCAGATTTCGTCGCCGTCGAACACGCTGGCGTATTCCTTGCTGAACATCTCGGTGTCCACCGCCACCAGGGCGTCCTGGATTTCCTTGCTGGAGGGCCACAGATCCTTCAGGTAGACCTCATTGCCGTCCTGGTCGCGGCCGATCGGCTCCTTGTCCAGGTTGATGCGCACGGTGCCGGCCAGGGCGAAGGCCACCACCAGCGGCGGTGAGGCCAGCCAGTTGGTGCGCACGCTTTGGTGAATGCGGCCCTCGAAGTTGCGGTTGCCGGACAGCACCGAGGCCACCGTGAGATCGCCCTCGGCGATGGCCTTGTCGATCTCGTCCGGCAGCGGGCCGGAGTTACCGATGCAGGTGGTGCAGCCGTAACCCACCAGGTTGTAGCCGATCTGGTTCAGGTATTCCTGCAGGCCGGCCTTGGCCAGGTAATCGGTGACCACCTTGGAGCCCGGTGCCAGGGAGGTTTTCACCCAGGGTTTGCGGGTCAGCCCTTTCTCCACCGCCTTTTTGGCCACCAGGCCGGCGGCCAGCATCACGCTGGGGTTGGAGGTGTTGGTGCAGGAGGTGATGGCGGCGATCACCACGTCGCCATGGTCGAGCTGGAAGGTCTCGCCGTCCAGGGTCACTTCCACGCCGGAGCCCGGGTCCTGGTTGCCCACCGCGGTCTGGCCGCCTTCGCCCTCGAGCTTGGCGATTTCGCTGTCGTCCTTGTTCAGCTGCTCGGTGATGATGTCGGTGATGGTCTGTTTGATGCCGGTGAGCGGCACCCGGTCCTGGGGCCGTTTCGGGCCGGCCAGACTGGGCACCACCTGGCTCAGGTCCAACTCCAGGGAGTCGCTGAAGGCCGGTTCCGGGCTGTCGTTATCGCGCCACAGGCCCTGCTGCTTGCAGTAGGCTTCCACCAGGGCGATTTCGTCCTTGGGCCGGCCGGTGAGTTCCAGGTATTCGATGGTGCGTTCGTCGATGGGGAAGAACGCACAGGTGGAGCCGAATTCCGGGGACATGTTGCCCATGGTGGCGCGGTCCGCCAGGCTCAGATCGGCGAGACCGTCGCCGTAGAATTCCACGAACTTGCCCACCACGCCGCGCTCGCGCAGCATCTCGGTGACGGTCAGTACCAGGTCGGTGGCGGTGACGCCCTCACGGAGCTTGCCGGTCATTTTGAAGCCGACCACCTCGGGAATCAGCATCGCCACCGGCTGGCCGAGCATGGCCGCCTCCGCCTCGATGCCGCCCACGCCCCAGCCGAGCACGCCCAGGCCGTTGATCATGGTGGTGTGGGAGTCGGTGCCCACCAGGGTGTCCGGGTAGGCGAAGGTCTTGCCGTCGGACTCGCTGGACCAGACGCCGCGGCCCAGGTACTCCAGGTTCACCTGGTGACAGATGCCGGTGCCCGGCGGCACCACGCGGAAATTGTCGAACGCTTTCTGGCCCCAGCGCAGGAACTGATAGCGCTCTTTATTGCGCTCGTATTCCTTTTCCACGTTCTGCTCGAACGCCTGCGGGTTGCCGAACTTGTCCACCATCACCGAGTGGTCGATGACCAGGTCCACCGGCGCCAGCGGATTGATCCGCTCCGGGTCGCCGCCGGCCTTGGCGATGGCGTCGCGCATGGCCGCCAGATCCACCACCCCGGGCACGCCGGTGAAGTCCTGCATCAGCACGCGGGCGGGGCGGTAATTGATTTCACGGTCGGAGGAACGCTTCTCCGGCCATCGCACCAGGGCCTCGATGTCCTCGGTGGTGACCGTGTCGCCGTCTTCGTGGCGGAGCAGGTTTTCGAGAAGCACTTTGAGGGTGAAGGGGAGCTTGCTGAGATCACCCCAGCCCTTGTCGGCGACGGCATTGAGATCGTGGTAATGATAGGTCTTGCCGCTCACGTCCAGGGTCTTGGCGCTGTTCAGGGTGTCCTGGCCAATCCGTGTCACTGCGCACCTCCTTACGTTGGCGAAAATCTTCGTTGGCGAAAGTCGTTCGCTTGGGGGATTACCCCATGATAGTACGCCCTTGTGGCCGGCACATGAAACGGCCGGCCCGGGGCCGCGAGTTTTACACCATTTCGCAAAAGACCCGCGATTGGGGCGTTAGGGTCTGTTCACACTACTTGCATCACGCCTGCTGGATGTCATTTTGGTCTCCAGCTAGGCGGAGGGAGCGCGGTTTGGTCATTCCAAATAAGTGACCGACAACGACGCTGGAGGCCAAAAGGGCGCCAGCCCTTCGGGTTGTGGCTAAAAACCCACCCCTCCGCGTTACTCGTCGTTCATTTGGAGTCACCAAACTTCTCTCCTCGTGCCTTGATGGGTGGGCTTTTAGCCACAACAGGCGTAATGCAAGTAGTGTGAACAGACCCTAGGCTGCGCGCCCTTCAAAGAACAAAGGAAATGTCATGTACGAATGGATTCAAGAGCACAACAAGGTGCTCAGCGTCCTGATCAGCTTCGGCACGTTGCTGATCTGGCTGGTCTATGCCCAACTGCTGTACAGCAGCTATCGCCGGCAGGTGCGCCCGCGCATCGTTATCAACCGGGGCAAGCACCGGGACCTGAACGCGCTGTGCATCATCAGTAACATGAGCGCCGAATCGGTGTTCGTGGAGCACATTCTGGCGCGCCTGGAAACCAGTGAAGGCACCGTGCTGGAGGACGTCACCGAGCTGGAGCAGGAGTACGAGCAGGGCGACGAGGAAAAAGACCAGCGCGACAGCCCCACCGCCTCCCTGCGGGACAGCACCCGCCAGGGGCCGCTGAACTCCGGCGACTTCCTGCACATTGGCTCGTTCCAGGAAGTGATCCGCCGCACCCTGCGCAACCAGCGCCTGGAACGCGGTGACGACGAGGAGCCGGTGCGGCTCAAGTCGCTGACCATTCAGGTGGTGGCGATTTACGGGTCCGACGATAAGCCCATCGGCGTGGAACGCCGCTTCCTGATCGAGCACGGCGAGGACGGGCACCGCCTGGTACCGGCCACCTGGGACAGCCGCCGCATGGCCGGTCGCCGGGATCGCCGCCGTCTGCGCAATATGATGGAAATGCTGCGCCGGGAGCAATTGGCGGGCGATCAATAATCCGCTGTAATGGGCCCTTTCGCGACGGTGACGGGGGCGCACTCATGGGGTTTGAAACGGTGGACCGGAACACGGTGTCGGTCTGGCGCCTGCAGGCCCTGGCCGGGGTGGCGGTGGCCGCCCTGGCGGCGGCGGTGGCGGTGATCGGCGTGCCGTGGCTGGCCGGTTGGCCGGTGCTCGCCCCGGTGGGGCTGCTGCTGGCGGTGGCGGTGGGCCTGGCCCTGTGGCTGCCGGCGCTGGCCCACGCCCGCCTGCGCTATCGCCTGGACGAGCACGGCCTGACCATCGAGCACGGCATTCTGTGGCGCCACCGGATCATCGTGCCGCGGGTGCGCGTTCAGCACTCCGACATCAGCCAGGGACCGCTGCAGCGTGCCTTCGGCGTCGCCACCCTGCGCCTCTACACCGCCGGCAGCCGCTTCACCGTCAACAGCCTGCCGGGCCTCGCCGACGATCAGGCGCGGGCGCTGCGCCGCCGGCTGCTCGACGAGGGCGACGGCGATGCGGTATGAAGACGGCCATCCGGTCCCCGAACAGCGCCTGCATCCGCTCAGCTGGGTCTTTTATCTGTCCGGCGGGCTGGGCGCGGCGTTGCCGGCCCTGGCCGCTCTCGCCCTGGGGGCGGAGTGGGGCGGCGGCCTGTGGGTGCTGCTGCCGCTGATCCTGATCGGCCCGCTGGCCGGCCTTTGGCATCAATGGGTGTACCGCTACGACGCCGGCCCGGACGGGCTGGTGATCCGCGAGGGGCTGATCTTCCGCAACCTGCGGCAGATCGATTACCGCCGCATCGAGAACCTGGACACCCGGCGCAATCCGTTGCACCGCCTGCTGGGCGTGGCCGATGTGAAGGTGGAGACCTCCAGCGGCGGCGGCGCCGAGGCCACCTTGCGGGTGCTGTCACTGGCGCAGGCGGCGCGTCTCAGCGAGGCGGTGTTCGCCCGCCGCCGGGCCCTGGACGTGAGCACGGACACGGACGCGGCGCCGGCCGCGCGGGCGGAGGTGTTACTGCGCCTGTCGCCCGGCGAGCTGGTCCGGATGGGGCTGATTGATAACCGCAATCTGTTCTGGTTGGGCGCGGTGATCGGCTCGGTGGTCCAGGTGCTGGGCGTGGACCTGCTGGAGCGGGTGGTGGGCCCGGCGTTGCGCGATGCCGGCCTGCGCTACGTCAGCGAACTGGGCCTGGTGCTCAAGGTGCTGCTGGTGGCCGGCACGGTGATCGGCGTGCTGCTGGTGGGCAAGGCCCTGTCGGTGCTCAGCGCCCTGGTGCGCTATCACGGCTATGTGCTCGAACAGGACGGCGCCGACCTGCGCGCCCGCCATGGCCTCTTTACCCGCCACGCGGTGACCCTGAGGCTGGCGCGGGTGCAGGTGGTGCACCAACTGGCCACGCCGCTGCACCGCCTGCTCCGCCGGGTGGCCCTGCAGGTGGATCTGGCCGGCGGCGCCGGCGACCCGGAGCACGGCGACGGCGCCCGACCGCTGGCGCCGATCTGTCCGGCGGAGCGGGCCCCGGCGCTGATCCACCGGGCGCTGCCGGGGCTGGCTCGCGACGAACCCGAGTGGCGGCCGCTGTCCGCGCGCACCCGCTACCGGCTGACCCGCCTGTGGTTGTGGTGCTGGGCGCTGCTGACCTTGCCGCCGGCGCTGTGGTGGTGGGGCTGGCCGGGACTGGCGGTGCTGCCCGTCGGGCTGCCGGTGGCGCTGCTGCACGGCCACCTGTACGCCCGCTATACGCGCTGGGCGCTGACCCCGGATCTGTTGCTGTTTCATCGTGGCTGGCTGTGGCGGCGACTGGCGGTGGTGCCGCGCAACCGCATTCAGACCGTGCGCCTGAGCCGCACCCCGTTCGACCGCCGCTACCGCATGACCGCCCTGGAGGTGGACACCGCCGGCGGCGGCCTGACCAAGCGACGGGTGCGGCTCGGCTATCTGGACCGCGACGTGGCCGCGCGCCTGGCCAGGGCACTGGTGTGAGATTCATGACGCCGCCGCCCCCGTGGGCGGGCCAAACGCAAAGCAGTGTGAACGGACCCTAGGGTTCCACGCGGCGCAGCTGTTCGAGCAGCGTCATCAGGGTCTTGTAGTTGTCGGCGCCCAGCTGTCGTTTGATGCGGCGGTATTGCTCGTGCATAGCGCCGCTCATGGTATCGAACAGGCGATGGCCGGCCTCGGTGAGGGCGACGCACAGCCGGCGCTGGTCATTGGCCGGCTTCCAGCGTTTCACGTAGCCGGTTTTCTCCAGGCGCACCAGCACGCCGGTGAGACTGGGGCGCAAGATGCAGGCGATCTCCGCCAGTTCCCGGCTCTCCAGCTGGTGGTCCGGGACCTCCTTGAGGATGCGGATCACCCGCCATTGCTGTTCGGTGAGGCCGTGCTCGTTGAGCAGCGGGCGGAAAAAGCCCATGGCGGCCTCGCGGGCCTGAAGCAGGGCCACGGTCAGGGAAGGCGTGGGTTTGGCCATGCGGTCGGAGTGCTCCTCGGATGCGGCGCGGTGACGGCTTAGGGGTCCGCCACGCACAGGTATTTCAGTTCCAGATAATCATCGATGCCGTGGCGGGAGCCTTCGCGGCCCAGCCCGGATTCCTTGATGCCGCCGAAGGGGGCCAGTTCGGTGGAAATGATACCTTCGTTGATGCCGACCATGCCATATTCCAGCGCCTCCGCCAGCCGCCAGGCGCGCCCCAGATCGCCGCTGTAGAGGTAGGCGGCCAGGCCCGAAGGCGTGTCGTTGGCCAGGGCCAGCGCCCCGGCCTCGTCCTGGAAACGGAACACCGGCGCCAGCGGCCCGAAGGTTTCTTCCCGCGCCACGCGCATGGCCGGGGTCACGCCGCTGAGCACGGTGGGCTGGAAGAAGCCGCCGCCCAACGCATGGGGGCGGCCGCCGCACAAAAGCCGTGCGCCGCCGGCCAGGGCGTCGTCCACGTGGGCACGCACCTTGTTGAGCGCGCCGGCGTGGATCAGCGGGCCCTGTTGCACGTCGTCCTCGCCGGCCGGGCCCACCTTCAGTGCCTCCACCGCCCGCGCCAGCTTGTCGCAGAAGGCGTCGTGGACACCGTCCTGGACCAGAAAGCGGTTGGTGCACACGCAGGTCTGGCCGCTGTTGCGGAACTTCGAGGCCAGGGCACCTTCAACCGCGGCGTCCAGGTTGGCGTCGTCGAACACGATAAAAGGCGCGTTACCGCCCAGCTCCAGGCTCAGTTTTTTCACCGTGTCGGCGCATTGCGCCATCAGCAGCTTGCCCACCGCCGTGGAGCCGGTGAACGATAGCTTGCGCACCCGCCGGTCGCCGGTCAGGCGACCGCCGATGGCGGCGGCATCGCGGCCGGGCACCACATTGAACACCCCGGCGGGCAGGCCGGCGCGCCGGGCCAGCTCGGCCAGGGCCAGCGCCGACAGCGGCGTTTCCGGATCCGGTTTGAGCACCAGGGTGCAGCCCGCCGCCAGGGCCGGGCCGGCCTTGCGGGTGACCATGGCGCAGGGGAAGTTCCAGGGTGTGATGGCGGCCACCACGCCCACCGGCTGCTTGAGCGTGGCCAGCCGCCGGCCCGGCCGGTCGCCGGCCAGCAGCTCGCCGTTGACGCGCTTGGCCTCCTCGGCGAACCACTCGATAAAGCCGGCGGCGTAGTCGATCTCGCCCCGGCTTTCCGCCAGCGGCTTGCCCTGTTCGCGGCTGAGCAGACGGGCCAGGTCTTCTTGGTGCTCCAGCATCAGATCGAACCAGCGGCGCAGGAGGCGCGCGCGTTCCTTGGCCGGACGTGCGCGCCAGGCGGGCAGGGCGCGCTCGGCGGCATCGATGGCGCGGTCGGTGTCGGTGGCGCCGCAGTCCGCCACCTGGATGATCAGGCTCTGGTCCGCCGGGTCGCGCACCGGGAAGCGGGCGCCGCCGTCGGCGTCGAGCCATTGGCCGTCGATACAGGCCTGGTCGCGCAGCAGGCCGGTATCGGCCAGGGCCAGGGGGGCGTGGGTCATGAAGGTTCCTTGGTTTCGAGCAGGGGCCGGATGAGAGCGCCGATCAGTAAACGGACGGGCCGGCGGGCGCGGCAGGGGCGTTGTCGCCCTTGAACTCGGCGGCCAGTCCCTTGAGCGCGCCCATCAGCAGGCTGGTGTCCACGCCCACCGCCACGAACAGGCAGCCCAGTTCCAGGTAGCGCCGCGCCAGCCGCCGGTTGGCGTTGAGAATGCCGGCGGCCTTGCCGGCCCGGCGGATGCGGGCGATGGCGTCCTCGATGGCCGCCTGCACGTCCGGGTGCGCCGGATTACCCCGGTGGCCCAGGGAGGCACTGAGATCCGCCGGCCCGATAAAGACGCCGTCCACGCCCTCCACGGCGGCGATCTGGTCCAGGTTGTCCAGGGCCTGGCGGCTTTCGATCTGCACCAGCAGGCACATCTGTTCGTCGGCCTGGTCCAGGTAGCCGGGCACGCTGTTCCAGCGTGAGGCCCGGGCGAGGGCGCTGCCCACGCCGCGCACGCCGTTCGGCGGATAGCGCATGGCCCGCACCAGCTCCCGGGCCTGGTCGGCGCTGTCCACCATCGGCACCAGCAGGGTCTGGGCGCCAATGTCCAGGTACTGCTTGATCAGGGCGGTGTCGCCCACCGGCGGGCGCAGCACCGGCCGGGCCGGGTAGGGCGCCACCGCCTGCAACTGGGCCAGCAGGGTGCGCAGGTCGTTGGGGGCGTGTTCGCCGTCCATCAGCAGCCAGTCGAAGCCGGCGTTGGCGGCCAGCTCGGCGCAGTAGGCGTCGCACAGTCCCAGCCACAGGCCGATTTGCGGGCAGCCCTCGGCGAGCGTCTGTTTGAAAGTGTTGACGGGCATGTCCATCCGTTAATCCTTAAACGAACCGGCAGGCGATGGCGCCCAGGTCGTCATAGTCCACGTGGAAGGTGTCGCCGGGGCGCACCGCCACCGGCCGGGTGAAGGAGCCGCCCAGAATCAGCTGGCCCGCTTCCAGCCCCACGTCGTAGGGCGCCAGGCGGTTGGCCAGCCAGGCCACGCCCTTGGCCGGGTGATTGAGCACCGCGGCGGCGACGCCGGATTCCTCGATCACGCCGTTGCGATAGAGAATCGCCGATACCCGGCGCAGGTCCAGGTCCATGGGCCGGATCGGCCGGCCGCCCATCACCACGCCGGCGTTGGCGGCGTTGTCGGAAATGGTGTCGAACACCTTGCGGGTGACGCCGGTTTCCTGGTCCACCTGCTGGATGCGGGCATCGATGATTTCCAGCGCCGGAATCACGTACTCGGTGGCGTCGAACACATCGAAGACGGTGCAGTTCGGGCCCTTCAGCGGCTTGCCGAGGATGAAGGCCAGCTCCACCTCCAGGCGCGGCACGATAAAGCGGTCGATGGGAATGTCGGTGCCCTCGTCGAACAGCATGTCGTCGAGCAGGGCACCGTAGTCCGGTTCGTCGATATTGGAGGACACCTGCATGGCCCGTGACGTCAGGCCGATCTTGTGGCCGATCAGCGTGCGGCCATCGGCGATTTTCCTGTCCACCCAGGCGCGCTGGATGGCGTAGGCGTCCTCGATGGTGATGTCCGGTTGCTCCAGGGAGAACTGGCGGATCTGGGTGCGTTGCCGTTCGGCGTCGTCGAGCCGTTGCACGGCCTGGCGGATAAAAGCGTCGTCGAGCATCAGCGCTCTCCGTTGAGAAAGGCGTGGATGTTGTTGTGTTTAAAATTGAGATCCGGGTCCAGCTCGGTCATCTCGAAGGACACCGCCAGCAGGCGTTTTTCCTGCAGCGGCGCGAAGTGCGCCTTGATCGCCTCGAACAGGGTTTCGGCGACTTTGTTGCGCGTTTCCAGGTCCCGGCCGCTGCCCACTTTCAGGGTCATATGCACGAAGGCATAGTCGTGGGCGCCGTCGGCGATACGGTAGGTATCGTGGCGGATCGCGCGGCTGCGAATGCCGCCCAGCGGAAACACACCGGAGTCACCGAGTACCTTATGCACGGTTTCGAACAGGGCGGGAAAGTCCGCGTCGCCTTCCAGGTTGCCGCTGTATTCGGCGATAAAATGGGGCATCGATGTTCTCCTGTTATTGCTTGCAGCTCTTTTACCAGGGCAGCGGAAAAACCGCGTTGATCTGGCCGGTGCCGGAGCTGGCGTACAGCTCGGTGAGCACTTCCACCGGCCGGTCGTAGTCCTCGCCGCCGAGCAGACCCAGCAGCATGGCGGTATCGTGCATGCCGCCCTCGCCGTAGCAGTGCTCGGCGTAATCCGGGAGCATGGCGCAGAACTCCTTGAAGCGGCCCTGCTTCCACAGTTCCACCACGCGCAGATCCATCTGACGGTCGAACTCCCGGCTCCAGTTGTGCAGGTTCTGGTCCGCCAGCCGGTCGTCGGAGAAGCGGTGCGACAGGGAGCCGGAGGCCAGCACCACCACCTTGCGGTCGCTGGCCTCGATGGCCCGGCGCACGGCGGCGCCGAAGGTGAAACTGTCCTCCAGGCGGTGCCAGGCGCACCAGGAGGCAACGGACACCACTTTCAAATGCTGCTCCGGGGGCACGTCCATGTGCATGTAGCGCATCGGCACCAGGGTGCCGTACTCCAGATGCAGGCTGGGAATATTGTGGGCGCGGGTGCGCACGTCGGCGGCGTTGGCCTGCTCGGCGATCAGTTCGCCCAGCTCCGGAGCGCCTTGGTACTGGTAGTGCATGTCCTGGATGAAGTGGGGCAGCTCGTTGCTGGTGTAGATGCCCTCGAACCGTTCACCGCAGTTGATGTGATAGCCGCTGTTGACCAGCCAGTGCACGTCGAACACCAGGGCGGTGTCGGCGCCCAGCTCGCGGGCGCGGCGGCCGATTTCCTTGTGGCCGTCGATGGCCGCCTGCCGGCACCCCTGATGGGGGCCGGGCAGTTCGGACAGATACATGGACGGCACGTGGCAGATCTTGGCGGCGAGAACGACCTCTCCCATTGTTCTTCTCCTTATCGCCGCGCCGGGGTCAGACGCCCCAGCGCGGAATGTGATGGTGGCCCATGGCGACGCACACGTTCTTCACTTCGGTGAACACTTCGAAGCTGTATTCGCCGCCCTCCCGGCCGGTGCCGGATTGTTTGATGCCGCCGAACGGCTGGCGCAGATCGCGCACGTTCTGGCTGTTGATGAACACCATGCCCGCCTCGATGCCCTGCGCCATGCGGTGGGCCTTGGCCAGGTTCTCGGTCCAGACGTAGGAGGCCAGGCCGTACTGCACGTCGTTGGCCAGCTCCAGGGCGTGGGCCTCGTCCTTGAATTTACCCAGGCACACCACCGGCCCGAAGATTTCCTCCTGGCAGATGCGCATCTTGTTGTCCACGTCGGCGAACACCGTGGGCTGGATAAACTGGCCGTTGGCGACCCGGTCGGGCAGGCCCTCGGGGCGTTCCAGCCCACCGGCCACCAGTTTGGCGCCTTCCTCGATGCCGATGCGGATGTAACCGGTGACCTTTTCGTAGTGCTGGCGGGTGATCATGGAGCCCACCTGGGTGTCCGGGTTTTGCGGGTCGCCCACTTTCAGTTTTTTGGCGCGTTCCGCGAATTTTTTCACGAACTCGTCGTAGACGCTTTCCTGAATGAAGATGCGGCTGCCGGCGGTGCAGCGTTCGCCGTTCAGGGAGAAGATGGTGAACAGGGCCGCGTCCAGGGCGCGATCCAGGTCGGCGTCCTCGAACACCAGCACCGGCGACTTTCCACCCAGTTCCATGGAGTATTTCTTCATGCCGCCGTTCTGCACGATCTTGCGGCCGGTGGCGGTGCCGCCGGTGAAGGACACGGCGCGCACATCCGGGTGGCGCACCAGGGCGTCGCCGGCGCTGGACCCATAGCCCTGAATCACATTGAACACGCCGTCGGGGATGCCCGCTTCCTTGGTCAGCTTGCCCAGTTCCGCGGCGGTCATCGGTGACAGCTCGGACATCTTGAGCACGGCGGTGTTGCCCAGGGCCAGGCAGGGGGCGGTTTTCCAGGTGGCGGTCATGAACGGCACGTTCCAGGGTGACACCAGCGCGCACACACCCACCGGTTGGTGGAGCGTGTAGTTGAGCATCTGGTCGTCCACCGGGTAGGTGTGGCCGTTCATGCGCGTGCACACTTCGGCGAAGAAGTTGAAATTGTGCGAGGCGCGCGGGATCAGCACGTTCTTGGTCTGATGAATCGGCAGGCCGGTGTCCAGGGTCTCCAGCTCGGCCAGGCGCGGCACGTTCTCGTCGATCAGTTCGCCGAGGCGGCGCATCAGGCGCGCGCGCTCCTTGGCCGGCGTATTGGCCCAGCCCGGGAACGCGGCCTTGGCGGCGGCCACCGCTTCGTTCACTTCCTTTTCGGTACCGCTGGCCACCGGGCCGATCACTTCGCCGGTGGCCGGGTTGATGTTGTCGAACGTTTCCGGGCTTTCCACTTCCCGGCCGTTAATCCAGTGCTTGATCACGATCACTGCTCCTTCGCGTTCTTGAAGAATTCACTTTCGCTGAGCATGGTGTTGCGCAGCCGACCGATGCCCTCGATCTCCACGTCCACCACGTCGCCGGGTTGCACGTCCGCCATGCCCTTGGGGGTGCCGGTGGCGATCATGTCGCCGGGCCGCAGGGTCATGAAGCCGGACAGGTATTCGATCAGGAACGGCACGTCGAAAATCATGTCCGCGGTGGTGCCTTCCTGTTTCAGTTCGCCGTTGATGTAGGTGCGCAGGGTCAGGCGGTTGGGCTCGGGCACCTGGCTCCTGTCGACGATCCAGGGACCCACCGGGGTGGTGCTGTCGCGGTTTTTCACGCGCAGGTTGGGCCGGTAGTAGTTTTCCAGGTAGTCACGGATGGCGTAGTCGTTGCACAGGGTGTAGCCGGCCACGTAATCCAGGGCGTCCTCGCGGCGGACGTTGCGCGCGGTCTTGCCGATCACCGCCACCAGTTCGCACTCGTAGTGCATGTAGTCGACGCCGTCCGGGCGCCAGCTGTAGCCGTTGTGCCCGGTGTAGGCGTTGGGCGCCTTGACGAACACCAGGGGTTCCTCGGGCGCCGATTTGAAGCTCAGCTCGGCGGCGTGGTCGGCGTAGTTCAAACCCAGGGCGAACAGGGTGCCGGTGGCCGGCGGCAGCCAGGTGACCTGATCGGCGGCCAGTGTTCGTCCGTCGGAGAGAACCACCTTGCCGTCGTCGTTGACGGTGACGTCGAGCACTTCGCCCTGGTGCTGGATGCGAGCGTGTTTCATGAGCGGTCTCCTTCCCGAGCGGTGTCTTCTTCGGTCACCCGCGACACCAGGGTGCCGACCTTGTCGATCTCCACCGCGACTTCATCGCCGGGCGCCACGTCCACGCGGCCCGCCGGCACACCCGCGATCAACACGTCGCCCTGGTTGAGGGTCATGAACTCGCTCAGTTCGGCGATCAGCCGCGCCACCGGGCGCACGAATTGGGCGGTATTGCCTTCCTGCCTGAGCTCGCCGTTGACGATCAGGCGCACGCCCAGGCCGGACGGGTCGCCCACGTCGGCGGCATCGATGACCCAGGGGCCGATCGGGCAGAAGCCGTCGCGGCACTTGGCCTTCACCGCCGGCCGGTAGTAGCTGTCCTCCGGCAGGCTGAACTCGTTGACCACGGTGTAACCGGCCACATGGGCCATGGCGTCCGCTTCGCTGACGCGGCTGGCCGCCTTGCCGATCACCACGCCCAGGGACGGCCCCGGCTGCAGGCGCTCGCCGGCGGGGCGCGCCACCGCTCCGAGATGCCCGTTACGGGTGTTCGGCGTCTTGATGAACAGCACTGGCCGGGTGGGCGGCTTTTCGTAAGGCGGCTGGTTGAAGCGGTCCAGGTGCGATTCCAGCAGGGCCCGGTCATTGAGCGCGATGCCGAACACGGTGCCGGACACCGGCGGCAGCCAGCGGGCCTGGTCCGCGGCGAGGGTGTCGCCGTCGGCCCGACGCAGCCGATCACCGTCCACGGTGACGGCCGTCGATTCGCCGTTGATTTCCACGAGGGCGTGGCGCATGGGAACTCCTGTTTGTACGTTGCCGGATTTTGTACATTAATATATTAATGAATTCAAGCAAGCGTCGTGATCGGGTATGCTGGTTCGCGGAGAGCCCTTATGAACAACAACGAACCGATTCCCAACATCAACATCGGTCAGGTCTACGACCAGCGCTACGCGGACGCCGAGGTGCACTACGACGCGCTGGGACCGATGGCGGATTTCTTCGGCCGCAATATGCCGGCCCATCGGCACGACCGTTTTTTCCAGGTGCACTTCGTCAAAAGCGGTCTGGTGCGTGTCTATCTGGACGAGCACCAGTATCACCAGCACGGGCCCATGTTCTTCCTCACCCCGCCTACCGTGACCCATGCGTTCGTGACCCAGGCGGACGCCGATGGCCATGTGCTTACCGTGCGTCAGCCGCTGGTGTGGAACCTGCTGGAGGAGAGCGGTGACCTTGCCGACCCCGCCGAAGTGCGGCCGCTGTGCGTGGCCCGCGCGCAATTGGAGCCGCACCGGCACGCCGAACTGGACCGGCTGGAACGCCTGTTCGACGCGCTCGGCGACGAAGCCGCCAGCGACGGCGCCGGCCGCGAGGTGGCGGTGCGCAGCCTGGCGCGGCTGATCTTTATCCGCCTGTTCCGATTGTCGAGCAGCGCGCTGCCGTCGCAACCGGCCCGCCACGAGGACCTGGCCTTGTTCCAGCGTTTCCAGATGCTGATCGAGGAACATCACGCCCACCATTGGACCCTGTTTCAATACGCCGAGGCCCTGGACGTCACCGAGAACCGGCTTAACGAGATCTGCCGGCGCACCGCCGGCAAACCCAGTAAGCGGTTGGTGTTCGACCGACAGATTCAGGAGGCGCGGCGGCTTCTGATTTTCACCGCCGCCTCCATCAACGAGATCGGTTACCGGCTGGGGTTCAATGACCCGGCTTACTTCTCGCGCTTCTTTACCCGCGAGGCGGGCATGACGCCGGGAAGTTACCGTCGTCGCCACCGGCGCGGCTGAACGCTCAGCCCGGGCGCCGGGTATTGCCGTCGAAGAACGCCGCCAGCTCATCCACCGCCTCGAACGGCAACACCAGGGAGACGTAATGGTCCGGGCGCACCACGATCACGGCGCCGCCACGGTCGACGCCGCGCGCCTCGAAGATGTCCCGCCTTGGATCGATGGCGTAGACCTTTTCGTAGTCGGTGAGCTGGAACGGGCCCACCCGGGGTTTGAACAGCGGTGGAATGGACGGGCCGAACTCCACGTCCGCGTGGACCTGCTGATAGATCACCTTGATGTCGAACAGGCTGTCGAGATCGGCACCGTCCGGAGTAAAGCGCACCACCGGCGAGGCGGCGTCGCTGAGCATCCATTCCGCCCACCGGTCGAGACGTTCGGCGCTGCCATCGGCGAAGGCGTAGATTCGCCAGCGGCCGTCGGCGGTGGCGTGGTGACCCAGGTGCACGTCGTTGCCGTCGCACACCCGCATCACCGGCGCCGACTTGAAGCGTTTGCCCACCGCGAAGCCGGTGGCCAGCGCCTGGTGGCGGGTGTCACCGGTGATCATTGAGGGGCGATACTCGGTCATGAAACCGGCGGGGAATTCCGCGGTTTTCACATAGAAGTCCGCCAGTTCCTTGGGATCCTCGAATTCCTCGGTGGGTTTGGCCATCAGGCTCGACCACTCGCGATCGAAATCGATCAGGTTCTGCGCCACTTCCTGACGTTCCTCGGAATAGGTGGCCAGCAGGGCCGGCGGCGCCTGGCCGGACAGCACCTGGCCCAGCTTCCAGGCGATATTCCAGCCGTCCTGCATGGACACGTTCATGCCCTGGCCGGCCTTGGCGCTGTGAGTGTGGCAGGCATCGCCGGCGATGAAGACGCGCGGCGCGACGCGGTTCTCGTCGCCGGGATCCACGTCGTCGAACTTGTCGGTGACCCGGTGGCCCACCTCGTAAACCGTGTACCAGGCGCAGTCCTTCACCTCCAGGGTATAGGGATGGAGGATGCGGTTGGCCTTGGCCACGGTGGTTTCCAGGGTGGTCTGGCGAACCTGGCGGTTGTCGTCGGCGGACACCTCGCCCAGGTCCACGTACATGCGGAACAGATGACCGCCCTCGCGGGGAATGTGCAGGATGCTGCCGCCGCTGGCGGACTGGATCGCGCACTTGGTGCGAATGTCCGGGAAGTCGGTGGTGGCGAGCACGTCCATCACGCCCCAGGCGTGATTGGCCACCTTGCCCACGTGCTGGCGGCCAATGGCCTCGCGCACCTTGCTGTGGGCGCCGTCGCAGCCGACCACGTACCTGGCGTGCACGGTGCGTTCCTGGCCTTCCCGCTCGCCGCTGACGTGGCGCAAGGTGACAGTGACCGGGTACTCGGCGCTCCGGTCGATGTGCAGCGCGACGAATTCCAGGCCGTAGTCCGGCTCAATGCGTGCCGGGGCGTGGCGGGCGAACTCGGCGAAGTAATCCAGCACCCGGGCCTGATTGACGATCAGATGCGGGAATTCGCTGATCTCGCCGCTACCGTCGTCCAGCGCCACCGAGGCGCGGGCGATATGGTCCGGGTTGTCCGGGTCCGGCGACCAGAACGCCATCTCCGTGATGCGGTAGGCCTCGGCGGTAATCCGTTCGGCGAAGCCGAAGGCCTGGAACGTTTCCACGCTGCGCGCCTGGATGCCGTCCGCCTGGCCGAGCTTCAGGCGACCCGGCCGGCGCTCCACGATGCGGGTGGTGACATGGGGGTATTTGGCCAGCTGGGCGGCGGCGATCATGCCCGCCGGTCCACTGCCCACGATCAGCACGTCGACGCGCTCGGGCAGGTCCCCGGGTCGGTCGATACCGGTGCCGGCGGCGTCCTCGACACGGGGATCGCTGGAAACATAGCCGTGGTGATGGAACTGCACTGCGACTTCTCCCTTTTTGTTTTGATGAGCGTTGTTCTGATCTGCGTTGTTCTGATGGGCGCTGTTGTGGCGATCGTGTTGGTGTGATCGCGTTGCTTTTTTTCATCATCGGTGAGCCCCGCGACCAGTCCCAGGTGTTTTCCAGAGGAAAAATTGCACTTTTCAACGGTGGTGATCGCGAATGTATACCTGCCGGGGTCGCGGCGATTTTATTCGGGCCGGCGCATTGACCGGCCGCTCGCAGGCTGTTTAGTATTCATTAACAAATTAATGGTTGCGGCACGTCGGACAGGCCACGCCGCCATCGAAAACAACAAGCAAACACAGCGAGAGGTCGCCATGAAAACACCTATAAGAAACCTCCCCCTCCGGATCGCCGGCACCGCCCTGGGCCTGATATTGGGCCTCGGCGCCGCCCACGCCGACGACAGCGTTACCCTGCGTATCGAGCACTTCCTGCCGGCCAATTCCAACGCGCAGCAGAATGTGATCGAACCCTGGTGCGAGGACATGAAGGCGGCATCGGACGGCCGCATCCAATGCGAGATCTATCCCTCCATGCAGCTCGGCGGCACCCCCGGCCAATTGGCCGATCTGGCGCGCAACGGCGTGGTGGACGTGGTGTGGACGGCGCTGGGTTATTCCGCCGGTCGCTTCCCGCGCAGCGAGGCGCTGGAGCTGCCGTTCGTGCTGCCGGCCGGCGGAGAAACCGCCAGCCGCATCATCTGGGACTATTCCACGAGCTACGCCAAGGACGATTTCAAGGACTACAAGGTGCTGGCGGTGTACAGCGACGGCGGCGGCACCCTGCACACCGCGCGCAAGGCGGTGCGTAACCTGGACGACATGAAGGGCCTGCGGGTGCGGGCTTCCACCCGGCTGGCGTCCCGCTTCCTGAGCGCGGTGGGCGCCACGCCGGTGAGCATGCCGCCCTCGCAGATCGCCGACACCCTGTCCAAGGGCGTCATCGACGGCGCCCTGGCGGTGTGGGAGGTGGTGCCGCCCACCAAGCTGGACGAAACCACTTTCCACCACACCACCACCGGGCCGGATCAGGCCACCACCACGGTGACCACCCTGGCCATGCTGATGAATCAACAGCGCTACCAGAGCCTGCCGGATGATCTGAAGAAAGTCGTTGATCAATACAGCGGCGAGGCACTCACCGTGCGTTTCGGCAAGGCCTGGGACCAGGCCATCGATCAGGTGAAAAACCGCATCGCCGCCGATGACGAACACACCATCATCACCCTGGACGACGCCGCCTATCAGGCCATGCTCAAGGCGTCACAAAGCGTGGTCGATGACTGGGTCGCCAACGACGACGGTGGCCTGGACCGCCAGGCCCTGTTCGACGGCCTGCAAAAAACGGTCAAGCAATACACCCCGGAACTGGCGCGCTGAGGCGCGCCTCCCTGCGAGCGGAGTGAACCATGGCCGGCGTTATTCTGCGTCGATTGTCGCTGGGGTTTGCCCTGGCCGGTGGCGCCATCGTGCTGGTGCTGATCGTCATGTCGCTGGTGTCACTGGTGGGGCGCAAGTTGTTTTCCGCGCCGATCCCCGGTGACATCGAAGTCCTGCAAATGGCCATCGCCGTGGCGGTGACGGCGTTCCTGCCGCTGTGCGAGATCACCGACAACCATATCCGAGTGGATCTGGTGGCCGGCTTTCTGCCGGCGCCGGTGAACCGGGCGCTGCTGGCCACCGGCCATCTGCTGTTGGCCGCGGTGGCCGCCCTGATGGGCTGGCGCACCTTTCTGCTGATGCAGAACAGCCAGGATTACGGATCCACGTCCACCATGCTGGGCGTGCCGCTGTGGTGGCCCCAGGGATTGATGGTGCCGAGCCTGGCGCTGCTTGCCCTGTGCGGGCTGTACCGGGCGGCGCGGGAGGTCAGGCCATGAGCGGCATGCAAACCGGGCTGCTGGTGCTGGCGGTGCTGATGGGCCTGCTGGCGCTGCGCGTGCACGTGGGCGTCGGCATGTTTCTGGCCGGCATTCTTTGTTATGTGCTGGTTAACCACGGCGACCTGAACGCGCTGCTGTTCACCATCAATAATCTGGTCTACGCGCGGGTCTCCGATTACGACCTGGCGGTGATTCCCCTGTTCGTTCTGATGGGGCAGTTCGCCATCCACGGCGGGTTGTCCCGGGCTCTGTTTCGCGCCGCGTCCGCGTTCATCGGCCATTGGCGCGGCGGGCTGGCGATGTCCGCCGCCGGGGCCTGCGCCGGCTTCGGCGCCATCTGCGGCTCGTCGCTGGCCACCGCCGCCACCATGAGTCAGGTGGCGCTGCCGGAACTGGAAAAACACCACTACCCCAACAAGCTGGCCGCCGGCACCATCGCCGCCGGCGGCACCCTGGGCATTCTGATTCCGCCGTCGGTGCCGTTGATCGTTTATGCGGTGCTCACCCAGGAATCCATCGGCAAGCTGTTCGTGGCGGCCATCATTCCCGGTCTGGTGGCCATGCTCGGCTACCTGATCGTGATTCGCCTGGTGGCCATGCGCACCATGCGCGACGCGCCGCGCGTCCCCAAGGCGGCCTGGAGCACGCGCCTGCGCGCGCTGGCGGAAGTGTCGCCGGTGCTGCTGGTGTTCCTGGTGGTGATCTTCGGCATCTACGGCGGCTGGGCCAACCTCACCGAAGCGGCCTCCATCGGCGCCGGCGCCTGCGGCCTGTTCGCCGTGGTGCGCGGCGGGCTGCGCGGCGAGGGTCTGGTGAAAAGCCTGATCGGCACCGCCGAGGCGTCCGCCATGATCTACCTGGTGGTGATCGGCGCCGACCTGCTCAACAGCGGCCTGGCGCTCAGCCGCCTGCCGGTGGAACTGGCGGACTGGGTGCAGGCCAGCGGCATGGCGCCGTTCGCGGTGCTGCTCTCGATCCTGGTGATCTACCTGTTGCTGGGCTGCGTGATGGATTCCCTGTCCATGATTCTGCTCACCGTGCCGATCTTCTACCCGATCGTGGTGGGCCTGCCGTTCTTCGATCTCACCCAGACCGAGATTTCCATCTGGTTCGGCATTATCGCCCTGATGGTGGTGGAGATCGGCCTGATCACACCGCCCATGGGCATGAACCTGTTTATCGTGCAGAAGTTCAGCGAGCGCACCTCCCTGGCGGCGGTGAGCCGGGGCATCGTGCCGTTCCTGGGCGCCGACCTGGTGCGCATCGCCCTGCTGGTGGCGGTGCCGGCGTTGTCGCTGATGCTGTTGACCGTGATCTGAGTCCCGCCTTTCTCTCCTTCCCGCCGATACTACTCCGTCGCGGTACCGCCTTGGGCGGCGCCGCGAGCGCGTCCCTGCGTGTTGGTCATCGGTGCATGCCTCCGCGCCGCCTTGTCCACCCTTCGGGGGACGAGGATTAATGGTCTTCCTTGCTACGGTTGAGTGAGTTGAACGGTCGCCATAGACGGCCGCTACCTATAACAACTTGATGAGCAAGGCAGTTTTCATGTCAGTGCAGGATCGCCCTTTTCATTTAACGGTGTCTCGGTTCGCCGCGGAGGCCAAGGACATCGCGTTGCTTGAGTTGCGAGATCCGGAGGGGCACTCCTTGCCGGTTTTCTCGCCGGGTGCTCATCTGGAATTGGTATTGGAGGATGGCCTGCTACGGCATTACTCGTTACTCAATTGCAGTACCGAGAGAGACCGTTACGTAGTGGCGGTCCACCTGGCGCCGCGAAGCCGAGGGGGTTCCTCATTCATTCACTCCCGGGTGCGACAGGGCGACGTGATCACCGCGCATGGCCCGCGTAATAACTTTCCATTGGACGAAGATGCGCCGGGCTACTTGTTCGTCGCCGGTGGTATTGGCGTGACACCCATCCTTTCCATGGTCCGTTGGTGTGAGCGTCAAGGTAAGCGTTGGCGGCTTCTGTATGCCTGCCGAAACCGTCAACGAGCGGCATTCTATGAAACGCTCGCTGAGATGGGCGGAGATCGCGTTCAGTTCCATTTTCAAGATGAGCAGGAGGGACGGTTGCCGGACGTGAATGCTTTTATCAAGCAGCTGCCCGATGGGCATCATCTCTACTGCTGTGGGCCTGACCCCATGATGCGCGCGGTGCGTGATCATGCCGAAGAGCTCGACATCGACAGGGTGCACTTTGAATGGTTTGAAGCGCCGGCGGCGCAAGCCGGACGGGATGAGCCCCAGGGCGACGCCAGTGGCTTTGACGTGAGGCTGATGGAGCGTGATATGACGATCCATGTGCCGCCGGATTTAAGCATTCTGGAGGCACTTGAACAACAAGGCATTGATATGCCCTACGCATGCCGCGCGGGGATCTGCCGGACCTGTGAAGTGGAGGTGTGTGGCGGGGAACCCGACCATCGCGATTTCATCCTTGATGATCAGGAGAGGGGAAGCGGAAAAACCATACTGGTGTGTGTATCAAGATCAAATACCGACACGCTCGACCTTAAGATTTAGAAAAGAACAAAGTAAAAGGAGGTAACGCCATGACTCGACCGGTACGGAACATTATTGCCAGTTCGAGAAGAGCCGCCACGGCGATGGCGGATAATAGTACGCCGTTCATCTACAACGAATGGTATGTGGCCGCCTTCGGCGAAGAGTTGGGACGAGCATTACTGGCGCGCCGTATTCTGGGCCGAAGGGTGGTGCTTTATCGCACGGAAGCGGGTCACCCGGTGGCGTTGGAGGATCGCTGTCCGCACCGCTCCTTTCCGCTCTCCGAGAGTAGCCTGGAAGGCGACACCATCGTATGTGGGTATCACGGTTTTCGTTATAACACCGAGGGGGATCTGGTCGAGGTGCCCTCGCAAAATGCCTGTCCAAAAGGCATCGGTGTGCATGCTTATCCATTGGTGGAACGCGGCCCCTTGGTCTGGATCTGGATGGGCGACCCGGATCGGCTGGATGAGAGTCGTATCCCGCATCAAGAATGGTTCGACAGTGGCGACTGGGAATATTCCACCGGTTATCTGTACCACCGTGGCAACTACGTAAGCATGCATGAAAACCTGATGGATCTGACTCATCTTTCCTATCTGCACGCGGACACCATAGGTACACCGGACTATGCGGGCGCGCCTTACGATATGGACCTTACCGAGGGTAATTACAAACTGCACCGTAGAGTGGTGCCGACCCGATTGTCGCCCGTATGGGGTAAAAGTACGGGACTGGATGGTCTGGATAGTGCCGCCAGGCTGATTACTTCGGAATTCGTATCACCAGCACTGCATCGGGTGAGTGGCACCTTTTATGATTCCGCTCTGCCTGATGGCGAGCGGCCGGAGTACCGTATTTGCACGGCGCATATTCTTACCCCGGAAACCGCGCATACCATGCACTATTTCCTGGTGCATGGTCGGGATTTCGCCACCGAAGATGAACACATCACGAAGTTTATGCATGAGCAACTGTTCGCGGCCTTTGAAGAAGATGTGGTGGGTCTTGGCAAATTGGAGGATGTACTTAAGGAGCGTGATGACAGCACCTTCGAGATATCCGTGGCCAGCGATGCTCCCGCCATTGCAACACGTACCTATCTCAAGAAGCGTGCCGAGCAGGATGCGGGGCCAGCGTTCGGTGTGAACGCATAGATTTATTCTTCTTTCTCTTTCAATGAATGCCGTTACATGAAACGGCATTTTTAATATTCATAATATTAACATGTTAATAAAACTAAGAAGAGATAATGCAATGAGTATATCAAGAATTGGCTGTTTCATTATTGGTGGTGCCGTTGCCATCAGTGCCGGTAACGCAACGGCGATTACCTTCAAAGTGCAGGATACCGAAGTGGGTATCAGCGGCTACGCACGCATGAATATGACTTATGATATTGATCAGGACCTGGGAGACGCCAACGCGGTAGGCTTTGATCTGGATACCGAAGGTGACGGTGCCGGTCCGGATTGGGATATGAGCGCGGCGCAAAGCCGGATCGGCTTTTCCACCGCGACACCCTTGCAGCGCGGTACCTTGAAGACCTTTATCGAGGGTGATTTTCTGGCGTCCGGAAACTTCCGCCTGCGTCATGCCTATGGCAGCTGGAATGGTATCCTGGCGGGCCAGACCTGGGCCAATTCCTCGCTGTTTCTGGGGCGTACACCGACCCTGGATTTTCCCAGCCTGGTCGGTTATCCGGGGCATGTGAACGAGGCCCGCCAGGCTCAGGTGCGTTATACCCGCGGCGGCCTCTCCCTGGCGGTGGAAGATCCCACCAGCGACGTCCATGGCGCTGGTTCCGGCGGACGGTTGCTGTTGGACCAGAACAACACCGATACCATGCCCGACCTGACCGCCCGCTACGAGAACACGTCGTCACGGTTCCAGTACGGTGGCAGTCTGGTATTGCGCCGCCTCACCGTGGACGACGGCACTAACTCCGACTCCACTTTCGCCTACGGTCTGGCCGGTGCCTGGCGTGTGACGATTACCGACCGCACCTCCATCCAGGGCGGTGTCAACTACGGTGATGGCCTCGGTGCCTATCTGTATCGCTCCGGCGCCCCCGGCGCGTACCTGGATGGGCTGGGTGACGTGAACAGTATCGCCGGTTACGGGGGCGCCGTTGGCCTGAGCCATCGGTTGACGCCGGAGGTTGCATTCAACGCGAGCCATGGTTTCGCCAAGGTGGACTACGACGATGCTCGGGACGATCTTGGCGCCGCCACCGTGGCGGACATGGACGAGTATCGCTCCACCACCTTCATCAACGTACTTTGGACGCCAGTGCCGCGGATAATGTTCGGCGCCGAACTGGGCGTGGTCTCCATCGAAAAGGTCGATGGCGACGACGCCACCGCGAATCGCCTGATGCTGGCGGCCCAATACTCCTTTTAACCCGAGGCGGGGTGGCGGGTGGCCCGGTCCCGCCCCCCGCTTTTTTTACTTCGATCGCCCGGCCAGCGGCGCGCCGCACCGGTTGCATGGATTGGCAATCAGATTGCACGAATCCTCAATTCGGCGGCCACCAGCTGCTGCTAGGCTTGATGGAGCTCCCCCTGCCGGGCAGAACGCAACAGAAAAAGGATGATGAGATGTCGACTAAACAACCGGATCCCGGCCCTCTCCATGAAGACATGTGGATCGATGGCACTTGGTGCCGCGCCGCAGAAGACCAGCGCTTCGCGGTGTTCAACCCGGCCACCGGTGAACCTATCGCGAATGTCAGCCGGGGTGGACCGGAGGATGTGGACCGGGCCGTGCGGGCCGCCCGTGCTGCCCTGGGAAAGGCGGACTGGCGGGGCCTGACGCCCTATCAGCGTGAACGTCTGCTCCATCGCCTGGCGGATCTGGTGGAGGCCGATGGCGAGCGCCTGGCGGCGCTGGAATCCCTCAACCAGGGCAAGTTGCTGAAGTGGTCCCGGGCCATTGAGGTGGGTGGTGGCGTGCAATGGCTGCGGTACATGGCCGGTTGGGCCACGCGCATCCAGGGCAGTACCTTCGACCTGTCGGTGCCTGCTCCGGCGGGCGTGCGGTTCCGGGGGACGACCCTCCGCGAGCCGGTGGGCGTGGTTGGCGCCATCGTACCCTGGAATTTTCCGCTCGCCATGGCGATCTGGAAAATCGCACCGGCATTGGCCTGCGGCTGCACGGTAGTGCTTAAGCCGGCGGAGGAGACACCACTGACCGCCCTGCGGCTCGCTCACCTTGCCCGCGAGGCGGGAATTCCCGACGGCGTGCTGAATGTGGTCACCGGGGACGGCGCCACCGGCGCGGCTCTGGTCCGGCATCCCGACGTGGATAAGATCACCTTTACTGGTTCCACCGAGGTAGGTCGGGAAATCGGAGCGCAATGCGGGCGGGACATTCGCCGCGTGGCGTTGGAGCTCGGTGGTAAAAGCCCGGTGGTGATCATGGACGATATGGACGTGAACGCCGCCGTGGAGGCCGCCGCCGGCTCGATTTTCTTTAACCATGGACAGGTGTGCACGGCCGGTTCCCGGCTGTATGTAGCCCGTTCTCTGTACCAGCCAGTGGTGGAGGGCCTGGCGGCGCTCGCCGAGGGCCTGTCGCTGGGCGCGGGCCTGGACGACAACGCCGATATGGGTCCGATGGTGTCCGCGGGCCACCGTGACCGGGTCCGCGAACTGATCGACACAGGCCGCGAGGAAGGCGGCGAGGTACTGGCCGGCGGGGAGCGTTATGACGGGAAAGGCTACTATGTGCGCCCGACGGTTGTGGCCAACCCGCACAACAAGCCGTTGACCCTGGTGGAAAAGGAGGTATTCGGCCCGGTGGTGGTGGCCATGCCGTTCGAGGACCTCGACCAGGCCATCGACCAGGCCAACGATTCGATGTACGGACTGGGCGCGAGCATCTGGACGCGGCGCCTGGATTACGCGCAGCGAGCCGTGGAAGGCTTTCGCGCCGGCACCGTATGGGTCAATGCCCACAATCTGGTGGATCCGGCCATGCCGTTCGGCGGAGTCAAGAGCTCGGGGATAGGGCGCGAACACGGCGAAGCCGCCATTGAGGCCTACACCGAACTGAAAAGCGTATGCATGGGCTTTTGAGCCGATTTGGAGGATGCAATCAATGTCCAAAGATGAGTATGACGCCGGGCTGGCGGTCCGCTATCGGATGTTCGGCCGCTCGGTGACCGATGAGCAGATTCAGGCGGCGGGCATGATCACGCGGCCGATTCAGGACCTGGTCACCGAGCAGTGCTTCGGTGGTACCTGGAGCCGGCCGGGCCTGGATCTGAAAACGCGCAGTTTACTGACGGTGGCGATTCTGATCGCCATGGGGCGCAGCCATGAATTGAAAATTCATCTTAAGGGCGCGGTCGCCAATGGCGCCGACGCCACGGAAATTCGCGAGTTGATTCGCCACGCGGCGATATATTGCGGCCTGCCGCCGGCGGCGGAAGCCGCCTACGTCAGCGAAGCGGTGCTGGCCGAGCTGGGCGTGGAGATGGAGGAGCCGGGCCATGACTGAATCAATCACGGTGGCCTTTATCGGCCTGGGCAATATGGGTGCTCCGATGGTGGCTAACTTGGCGCGGGCCGGCTTCGACTTGAAGCTTTTTGACGTGGATGGCGAACGTGCTCGCCGACTGGCAGAGGAACATGGCGCCGCCGTGGCCGACGGTTGGGCGAATCTGGCTGATGGCGCGCGGGTAGTGATCACGATGTTGCCTACCGGCGCCCTGGTTCGGGAGGTTCTGTTGGACACCGACGGCGGCTTGGCGCGGCATCTGGCGCCGGGCACTCGGGTGGTGGACATGAGTTCCTCGGAACCTTTGGGTACCCGCGCGCTGGGTGAACAACTGGCGCACGCCGGCGTCGCGCTCGTCGATGCACCGGTGTCGGGCGGCGTGCCGGGCGCGCAAGCCGGCACCCTGTCGATCATGGCGGGCGGCGATGACAACGATATCGAGGCGGTAATGCCCGTGTTCGAGGCACTTGGCCAGCGGGTTTTCCGGGTTGGCCCGCGGGGCGCTGGGCACGCCTGCAAGGCGCTGAATAATTACGTGGCGGCGGCCGCCTACACCGCCACCGCCGAGGCGCTGGCCATAGGCACGGCCACCGGGCTGGACGACGCCACCCTGGTCGACGTGATCAATCACTCCACCGGTCGCAGCTTCAACAGCGAAGTGGTATTCGCCAAGCAAGTGGTGCCTGGTACCTACCAAACCGGCTTCGCCTTGGGGCTACTGGCCAAGGATGTGGGGATCGCCGCGGACCTGGGCCGGGCACTGGGCGTTGACGCGCCGGTGAGCACCTGTGTACAGACGCGTTGGCGTCAGGCGGTGGAGAGCCTTGGCGCCGACTGTGATCAGTCCCGGGCACTGATGGCCTGGCACGAAGAATAGGCGTACGCGCTTTCCTTTTTCCGATAATAAGAATGCTTAGGAGAACAACATGAAACCCTTCATCAAACCGCTTCTTATCTTGATGCTTTGTCTGGCCGGTACCCTGAGTAGGGCGAGTGAAACCCTGTTCGTCTCCCAATGGCTGCCAAAGAGTCACCCTCTCTACCAGGTCATGGAGCAATGGCAACGGGATGTCTCCGCGGCCACCGAGGGCGAGCTGTCGTTCAACGTGCTGCCTCAGGCCGTGGCCGCGCCGGCCGATCATTACAACGCGATTCGCGACGGCCTGGCCGACATTTCCATCGCGGTGCTGGGCTACACGCCGGGCCGCTTTCCGCTCACCAAGCTGGTGGAAATGCCGTTCATGACGCACACCGCCGAATCCAACTCGGTGGCGTTCTACCGCCTGGCCGCGCGCACGCCGGCGATGATGAAGGAGTTTCGCGACGTCAAGGTGCTGGCGCTGTTTACCCACGGTCCCGGCGTGGTGTTCAACACCCGCAAGCCGGTGCGTACGGTGGCTGACCTGAAGGGCCTGAAGTTCCGCGTTGGCGGTGGCGTGGTCAATCAGGTGGCTCAGGCGCTCGGCGCCAACGCCTCGCTAAAGCCCGCCACCGAGTCCTATGAGCTGCTCGCCAACGGTGTCATGGACGGGGTCTGGTTGCCCTTCGAGTCCCTGTACACCTATAACCTGCAGGGCCTGATCAAGCACGCCACCAGCTTCCCCGGCGGTCTTTACACCTCCACCTTCATCATCATGATGAACAAGAATCGCTGGCGGGAGCTCAACGAGACGCAACAGCAAGCGGTGCAGGAGCTCTCTGGTGAAACCTACTCCCGGGAGCTTGGTCAGGCTTTTGATCGCATGGACCGCGATGCACGGATCAAGGCGGAGAAAGCGGGCATCAAGATTATCGACGCCCCGGAGCCGCTGGTGAAGTCGGTGCGCGACGGCGTCAAGCCATTGTTGGACGAATGGAAGGAGGTGGCCGTCGATAAGGGCATTGAGGACCCGGACGCGGTGATTGAACGCTATCGCGAAGACATCGCGCAATGAAGCGATTGCGTCATCTGGTCGGTCAGCTGAATCGTCTGCTGTTGATGATTGGCGGGCTGGCGCTGTTCGCGCTGATGGTGCTGACCTTCGCGGACGTGACGGGGCGCAAGTTTTTTCATGCTATCCCCGGCGCTCTGGAGGTCAGCGAAATGCTGATGGTTTTGGTGCTGTTCTCCGGTCTCCCGGTGGTGTCCTGGCGAGGGGAACATGTTGGTCTGGACGTAATGAATCACTTCTACCGCGGCCGGCTGGATCGAATCAGCCGGTTTTTCGCCGACATGGTCTGCACGGCGGCGCTCGGCTTCCTAGGCGTGGCCTGCGCCGGCATGGCCGCGCGCACCCTGCAGGACGGGGACGTAAGCACGCACCTCCGGCTGCCGATCGGCTGGTTTATTTCCCTGATGGCGGTAATGCTGCTTATCGCGGCGCTGGTGTCGCTGATCCGTGGTGTATTGTTGCTTCTGGATGCCGCGCCGGGCCCTGGCGAGGAGGCATCATGACCGCTTCCTTGCTGGGCTTTCTGGCGGTGTTCGCGATGATGGCGTTGCGTGTGCCCATCGCGATGGCCATGGGGGTGGTGGGCTTCGCCGGCCTGGCGCTACTGAGAAACTGGGATGTATCGGTGGTCAGCACCTTGCTGGTGATCAAGAGCACGGGCTTTTCCTACACTTTGTCGGTGATCCCGTTGTTCCTGTTGATGGGTAACATCGCTGCTCGCGCTGGCATGGCCACTGAATTGTTCGAGCTGGCGCGGGCGTTTCTAGGCCACCGTCGTGGTGGCATCGCCATGGCGACGGTGGGCGCAAGCGGTGGGTTTGGCGCGATTTGCGGTTCGTCAATCGCCACTACCGCCACCATCACCAAGGTGGCTTATCCGGAGATGCGCCGGCTGGACTATTCGCCGGCCCTGATCGCTGGCACCGTGGCGGCCGGCGGTACTCTGGGAATTTTGATTCCTCCATCCACGCTGTTGATCATCTACGGCATCCTGACCGAAACCAATATTGGCAAGTTGTTCGCCGCCGGCTTTCTGCCCGGTTTGCTCACGGTTTTCTGCCTGTGCCTGATGGTGGGCTGGCGGTGCCGTCGTGATCCGTCGGCGGCGCCGACTTCCGAGCGCTATGACTGGCGGCGTCGCTGGCGAGCCTTCGGCAAGGTGTGGGGCGTGGTGGTGCTCTTCGTACTGGTGATCGGTGGCATCTACGGGGGGCTGTTCACCGCTACCGAGGGGGCCGGCTTTGGCGCTTTCGGTACCCTGGTGCTGGCCTTGGCCCGGCGTCGCATTGGCTGGTCCGGGGTGAGTGGCGCGGTGGCGGACGCCACGCGCACAACTGCCATGCTGTTCGCGATCCTAATGGGCGCGCTGATATTCGGTAATTTCATTAATTTTACCGGCATGCCCGGCCAATTGCAGAGCTTTGTTTCCGGTTTGGCTGTCAGTCCCACGGTGGTGGTCCTGGCCATCTGCGCAATCTATATCCTGTTGGGCAGCGTGATGGAGGAACTATCCATGGTGATGCTGACCGTGCCCTTGTTCTTTCCGGTGATCGTTGGCCTGGGTCTGGATCCGTACTGGTTTGGCATCGTTATCGTGATGGTGGTGATGATCGGCATGATCAGTCCACCGGTGGGCATGAACCTGTTCGTGCTGAGTTCACTGGTGCCGGAATTGCCGGTATCCACCGTCTACCGGGGGGTGCTGCCGTTCATGGGCGCGCTGGTACTGGCCCTGCTGCTGGTGATTTTGTTTCCGGACATCGCCACTTTCCTGCCTCAATGGACAAAATGATAAGGAGTCTCCGTGTCTGAAAAAGCTGTATCCGAATCCAGCCGTATCGGCTTTGTCGGTTTGGGCGTGATGGGTGCGCCCATGGCCGCGGCACTGTCCCGGGCCGGTTTTCCGCTGGCGCTCTACGACGCCGATCCGAAGCGCGCGCCGTCGCTGTCCTTGCAGGGCGCCCTGTGTTGTGACAGTTCCGCCGAGCTGGCGAGCGCCAGCGACATCGTGGTCACCATGTTGCCCAACGGCGGCGTGGTCAGCGAGGTGGTGACCATGGATCAGGGGTTGCTGGAGGGCCTGCGCCCCGGCAGCTTGCTGCTGGATACTTCCTCGTCGGAACCCTGGCTGACTCAGCAAACCGCCGCCATCCTGACCGACGCTGGAGTCCGCATGGTGGATGCTCCGGTCTCCGGCGCGGAGTGGGGCGCCAAGGCGGCCGAACTGGTGTTCATGGTGGGCGGCGGTGACGCCGACGTGGCTCGCGTGCGGCCTTTGCTTGATGCCATGGGACGTCGTACTTTTCATCTCGGCGCGCTCGGTTGCGGCCATATCATGAAGTGCATCAACAACCTGATCACGGCGATGAATCTCACCGCCACCGCCGAGGGCCTGGTGATCGGAAAGCGATACGGGCTTGATCCAGCGGTCATGACTGATGTACTTAATGAAGCTACCGGGATGTCCTGGATCACCCGGACCCATATTCAGCAGCGGGTGGTGTCGCGTACTTTTGACGACCCTTTTAAACTGGCATTGATGTTCAAGGATGTAGGCATTGCCCTGAACATGGCCCGTGACAGCGGCGTCGAACTGCCGGCCGCTTCCCTGAACCATAAGCTCTGGCAGCGGGCCTGCGACGCCAACGAGGCCGGCGCCAGCGTCAGTCGTTTCGTGGCTTGGCTGGAGACCATGACCGACACGCCGCTGACGTCGGAACGCGACGATGACGCCCGCCCGGCTCGCTGAGGAGTCGGGCGCCACCGATCCCGGGACAGAATAATAAAATGCAATTGGAGGTCGGCAATGAACGAACTGACCGCACAGGTGAGTGTGGATGGACTGGACAGCTGGCGACGCACCATGCAGTCGCACTTCCTGCGGCTTGATTACGAGTCACCTAGGCCGCGGGAATTCCGAGCCCGGGGCGTGATCGGTCGTTTCGCGAATAGCGCGGTGGCTCGGTTGGACACCAATGCCAACCGGGTGGTGCGTCGGCCTCAGTACGTTAAGGATGCGCCGGCCGCCTATTACAAGATCTTCTGGCAGATGCGGGGGGTCAGCCGTATCCAGCAGGCCTATCGCAGCTCCACGCTGAAGGCGGGAATGTGGTCGGTTTACGACACCACCCGGGAATACAGTATTGAATCCACCGACGGCTCCAGTTTCATGGTGCTGATGGTGCCGCAACTGGAATGCGACGGCTGGATGAGCAGTGTCGACGCGGTTTGCGGCCGTGCCCTGGATGGCCGTGGCGCTCCCAATATCGTGTTGTCCTCGCTCACCGGCTTGCTGTGCGACGGCGGCCTGCAACCCTCGGCGCAGGGCGCCTTGCAGGACGCCACGGTAAAGCTGATTGAAAGCGCCCTGGATGGCGAGGCCGCTGGTGCCGGCAACAATCACAAGCCGGCGGTGGGCTCGCGTTTGCAGGAAGTGAAGGCCTTCATTATCCATCACCTGGCGGATCCACGGCTCAGCCCGGATACCGTTGCGGCGACGTTCTCCATGTCGCGACGCAGTCTTTATAACCTCTTCCTGCTGGGGCAAAGCACGCCCAGCGCCTTCATCCATCAGGAACGCATGAACCGCGCCCGGGAGCTGTTGCGCGATCCCGATCGCCGCGGTCAACCAGTCTCGTCGATCGCGGTGGAGTGTGGTTTCTTGGACCCGGCGCATTTCAGCCGCGCGTTTCGCGCCCGTTTTGGTCTGCCCCCGGGCAGCTGGCGGGACCGGTTCGCCAACTTTCAATCCTAATAGGAATCCGTATGCATAAATTCATGGTGTTGTACCCGAGACCCGACGATGAAGCGCACTTCCGGCGCTACTACGCGGAAAAGCATCTTCCACTGGCCGGCACGTTACCCGGGCTTAAACGTTATGAATGCGTCTACCCCGAAGCCATGGGGCCCCATCCGTCGCCGCATTTCTGCATTTTCGAGGGCTGGTTCGAATCCGAGCGGGCAATGCGGGATGCGCTGGATAGCGAAGTGGGCCGGACGCTTGCCGAGGACGTACCCAATTACTCCCCCAAGGGCGCGCTATTGTTGTCCGCGCCGGTGGAGCCCGCGTCCGCCTAAGCCAACGACCATGAGGGGCATCGCCCTTCGGGAGGCTTCATGACCACGGTGACCAGAATATCGGAGTCCGCGGGCGGTGACCCGCTTTCCACCCTTGCGGCGGCCATGGGCAGTGATAATTTCAGCCAGGTATTGATGGACCGGCTTGGTCATTGGGTGCTATCGCAGCATTTCAGTCTGATGCGCATGGATCAGCCGCTGCCGAGCATGCTGATGGCCGGAAGTTGTTACCATGATCGCAATCTGGTGTGGCGTTGCTGGCGGGACTACAGCCACTTCGGCTATCAGAATCACGATCCCATCCTTACTTCCGTGCAGCGTGCCGGGCTGCGAGCCAACCGATTCTATATCGGTCGGGCTTGTGCCCGGGACATTCGTTTCCGCCCCTATCGGCAAGGTATTTATGAGAATACCGGGATCGAGGAAAAGCTTTCCGGCCTGCATAGGATCGATGGAGGTGCCACGGTCCTGTTCAATCTCTACCGCCACGGCAGCGAAGGGTCATTTTCCGACCGGGAGCTGAGTGCCTTTGAGGCGCTCTGCCCGGCGCTGATGAAGATTCTGCAGGGCCACCTGGCGCTGCGGGAGGCCCGCGACGTGTTAGGGGGCGACGACCGTGAGAAGCTGCGCGCCCGCTTTCCCGAGCTCACAGGCCAGGAGCTTAATGTCTGTGTGCTGATCGCCCAGGGCATGACCTACGCGGGGGTCGCCGCCACCCTTGGAATCAAGGAATCCACGGTAAAGACCCTGCGTAATCGTGCCTTCGCCCGCATGGGCATCAATTTTCGCAATCAGATCCACGGCTTTCTACGGTGAGCCCGTCGTGCCGAGACCGGGCCAGCGGACGCCGCCACTCCGGCGGCTTCCACAGATGCTTGAGCCGCTGGCCCGGCGGGCCGCGCCGGGCCATGTCGCGGAACATGTCCCGGTATTCGTGGCACCAGTTGACGATCAGACTGCGGCTGTACACCGGGCGGGTGATACCGTATTCCACCGGCTGGTCGTCCCGTTCCTCGGTGAAGGTGCCGAACAGGCGGTCGAAGACGATAAAGACGCCGCCGTAGTTGCGGTCGATGTAGTCCGGGTTGCGGGCATGGTGCACGCGGTGGTGGCTGGGGGTGTTGAAGACCCATTCGATCCAGGGGTGCAGCCGGCCCACCAGGGTGGTGTGGATAAAGAACTGGTAGACCAGGGACAGGGCGTAGCAGACGCCGATCCACACCGGATTGAAACCGATCAGCGCCAGCGGCACATAGACCAGCCAGCCGCCGTTGAAAATGTTGGTGGCGTTCTGGCGCATGGCGGTGGAGAAGTTCATGCGTTCCGAGGAGTGATGGGTGACGTGGGCGGCCCACAACCAGCGCACCCGGTGGGAACCGCGATGGAACCAGTAGAAGCAGAAATCGGTGAGCACCCAGAGCAGGGCGGCGGTGGCCAGGTTCAGCGGAATGTCCAGCAGCCGGTGGTGGTAGGCCAGGGCGAACACCGGGAAGGAAATGATCCCGGCGAACAGCAGCTCGGTGGTCTGGTAGCCGGCGCCGAGCAGGAAGTTGCGCACGGATTCCCGGGCGTCCACGCGCACCGGGTCATGGCGCAGGCGCAGGTATTCCCACAGGAACACGCCGATGAACACCGGCGTGGCCACCACGAAGATCAGCTGCCGTTGGTCCAGGGCCAGCCACGGGGAGACCGCCTGCCAGAGGGGCGCCAGGCCGCTGTCGCGCCATACGTCCTCGAACATCGCCATCAGCGTCATAGCCGCTGCCTCCTGGGTGCCTGTTGAAGATTGAACACCGATTGTGCGGCGGAGCCGGTGTGTTGGTATTGACGAACCGCGCCTTATTTTTGACAATTCACGCCAATCTGCGAGGACGCCAACCGACAAGGACCCCTGATGGCCTCTCCCATGCGGGTCACCGGCGCCTGGGTGCAGTTGCTCAGCGACTGGCTGGACCGGGAAAATCTGCCGGCGCCGGAATTGCGCGCGGTGCTCGACAGCCGCGGGCCGGCGGACATCGTCGACCTGCCGCTGTGGCGGCGGCTGCTGGAGCAGGCGGTGGCGCTGCGGCCCGGGGTACCGGCGCCGGGGCTGGCCATCGGCGCCCTGGTGCGGCCCCGCCATGTGGGCGTGCTGGGTTACCTGACGCTGACCTGCCAGACCCTGGGCGAGGTGATGCTGGCCTACCAGCGTTACGAGAGCCTGTTCTACGGGCGGGATCTGGTCCAGGTGCAGGGCGGCGAGGCGGGTATGACCCTGCGCTGGCCCGGGGAGGCCTCCCTGGGGCCCCTGGCGGACAGCGTCTCCATCGCCGCCCTGGTGACCTTCATGCGCCGGCTGCTGGAGCAGCGTCTGGCGCCATCGCGGGTGCGTTTCGTGTTCCCGGCGCCGCCGCCGGCGGAACGGCGGGCCTATCGGGCCTTCTTCGGTTGCCCGGTGGCGTTCGACGCGCCCCACACCGAGGTGGTCTTTCCGGTGTCGTTTCTTGGCCTGGGCCTGCCGCGCAGCGACGCCGGGTCCCGGGCGCTGCTGGATCGGCAGGCCGGGGCGCTGCTGCGGGCGCTGCCGGAGTCCGACGGTTTTGATCGGGCCTTGCAGCACACCCTGGTGGCCCTGCTGCCCGAAGGGCGGGTCAGTCTGACCCGGGTGGCGGCGCGCCTGCACGTGTCGCCGCGCACGCTGCAACGGCGGTTGGCCCGGCGGCGGCTGAGCTGGCAAACGCTGCTGGACCGCACCCGCGAACAACTGGCCGGGCACTACCTGGCCGATCCGTCGCTGACGCTGGGGGAAATCGCCCTGCTGCTGGGCTACTCCGAGCACAGTGCCTTCAGCCGGGCCTACCGGGGCTGGACCGGGCGCACCCCGGCCCGGGACCGGCGGGGCTGACCGGTCGGCTTTTTTAACTACCCGCCGAGCAGTTTCTCCTCCGCCGCTTCCACCGCTTCCAGGGGGCCGTAGAGGATCAGAATGTCGCCGTCGAGCAGTACCGTGTCGTCGTCCGGGTGGGCCAGGGTACGGTCTTCCCGGCGCAGCGATTGCACCTCCACCTTGCCGCCGGCCAGGTCCAGGTCGCCCAGGCGCTTGCCGATGGCGGCGGCCTGGCCGTGCACGGTAACCGCGTGCAGCAGCCGGTAGGGGTTGCCGGCCCGGTCGGCGGTGGGCAGCGATTCGCCGTGGTAGTAGCCGCGCAGCAGCTTGTAGCGCTCGCGGCGGCTCTGGCGCAGCATCGCCAGCACCTTGCCGAACGGCGTCTCCAGCATCATCAGCGCATGGGCCACCAGCATCAGCGAGGCTTCCAGCACTTCCGGCACCACTTCCGCGGCGCCGGCGGCCAGCAGCTCGTCCAGATGGGCGTCGTCGCGGGTGCGCACCAGCACGCGCAGGTCCGGGCACAGTTGATGGACGGTGTGCAGGATGCGTTCCGCCTGGCGCGCGTCATCGAAGGTCACCACCAGCAGGCTGGCCCGATGAATGCCGGCCCGTTCAAGAATCTCCTTGCGGGTGGCGTCGCCGTAAAGAATGCGCTCGCCGGCCTGGCTGGCTTCCTGGATGCGCACCAGGTCGGTGTCGATGGCCACCGCCTGATGGTGGAAGCGATGCAGGTAGCGCATCAGGTTCTGGCCCACCCGGCCATAGCCGCACAGCAGCACATGGCCGGCGGTGGCTTCATCCACCGCCGGGGTGTCCGGTTCCTGTTCCCATTGCTTCAGCAGACGGCGGGTGAGGGTGCCGCTGTGTTCCAGCAGCGCCGGGGTCACCGCCATGGTCAGCACGGTGATCGACACCAGCACCCCGGCCTGTTCGTTGCTGATCAGATCGTGGGTGACCGCCAGGGCCATCAGCACGAAGCCGAACTCGCCGCCCTGGGCCAGCAGCACGCCGGTGCGCAGGGCGGTTTCCCGGCGTTCGCCCAGCAGCCGCAGCACCACCGTCACCACCGTCAGCTTGAGCACCATCAGCAGGCTGGCGCCGATCAGGATCCAGGGCCAGTAATCGAGGAACAGGGCCGGCGACACCAGCATCCCCACGCCCATGAAAAACAGCCCCAGCAGCAGGTCCCGGAACGGCCGGATGTCGGCCTCGATCTGATGCCGGAAATGGCTTTCGCCCAGCATCATGCCGGCCAGAAAGGCGCCCAGCGCCATGGACAGGCCCAGGGCGTGGGTGACCCAGGCGGCCAGCAGCGCCAGCAGCAGGGCGGTCATCACGAACACTTCGTCGGAGCGGGCGCGGCCGGTCTCTTCCAGGGCCCGGGGCAGCACCCATTTGCCGATCACGTAGATGCCCGCGAACAGCAGCACCGCCTTGCCCAGGGTGGCGGCGGCGGTGGCCAGGGGGTTGCCGGCGCCGGGGTCGGCCAGCACCGGCAGCAGCACCAGCAGAATCACCGCCGCCAGATCCTGGAACAGCAGCACGCCGGTGGCGGCGCGACCGTAGCCGGTGTTCACCGCGCCCCGGGTGATCAGATCGCGGATCACCATGGCGGTGGAGGAGAGCGCGAAGGCGGCGCCGCCGATCAGCGCCACCGCCGGGGTCGGCGCCAGCCACCACAACAGCGCGATCACCGGCAGGGCGGTGAGCAGCACCTGCAGCGGGCCGGCGCCGAACACCACCCGGCGCAGGGCCAGCAGGCGTGGGATGGAGAACTCCAGGCCCAGGGAGAACAGCAGAAAGACGATGCCGAACTCGGCCAGATGCTGCATGCCGGCGGTGTCGCCGACCCAGCCGAAACCGCCCGGGCCGGCGAGCACGCCGGCGCCCAGGTAGGCCAGGATCGGTGGCAGATGCAGGCGGCGAAACACCACCACGGCCAACACCGCCGTGGTCAGCAGGGTCACCACCAGAGTCAGGGAATCCTGCATGGTCAGGCTTCAGCCGGCATGAAGATCAGATCCGTGGTGCCGAAATCCCGGCCCAACTGACTGAGCGCGGCGGTGAGCTGGCCACGGTGGTGGGTCTGATGGTTGAACAGATGGGTCAGGCACAGGCGCATCGGGTAACGCCGGGCCTGGCCGGTGGAGGCGGACACATAGCTCAGTTCGCCGTCGATGCGTTGTTCGCTCAGGGCGGCGGTGTAATCGAGCAGCGCCTGATCGGTGGCGCGCCGTTGCCGCTCCAGGGTGGTGAAGTCGGCGTACAGTTCCTGGTCGAGCCGGTCCACGGGAAAGGGCTGGTCGGTGAACCGTCCCAGCCACATCCGGTCGGTGAGCAGCAGATGGTTGAGCGTGCCGTGGATGGAGGTAAAGAACAGACCGCGCGCGGCTTTGCGTTCGGTATCGTCCAGCGCCGCGCAGACCGCGTAGAGCTGACCGTTCTGCCAGCGGTTATAGCGCGCCAGCGTGTGGTAATGCGCCTGCCACATATTGGTATCCCCCGGTGATCGGACCCTTTGCGGATACTGTAATCCAACCACCCGCTGAAGCGAACGCCGGGTATTCAATCCATTGCAAACCGGGCCGGCAGGCAAGGAAAAAAAGGGCGCCTGGCGGCGCCCTTGAGGTGGGTTCGGGTTGTTGTTGTTCGAGGGCCGCTCAGGGCAGCACGGTGTCGGTGCGGTCCGCCAGGTTCTGGATGCGCAGGTCCTGGTCGGTGTCGGTTTCCGCTTCGGCGTAGGGGGCGCCGGCGTCGAAGTTGGCGATCAGGTATTCCGCCAGGGCGTCCTGCTCGGTGCCGGGGGCGGCGAAGGTCGCGGCGTTGGCCCCGGTGACGGGCTCCGATTCCAGGTCGAGGCGGTTTTCCACCGGGAAGTCGAACGGGTAACCGTCGCCGCCCAGGCCGTTGCTGGCATTTTCGGTGGCCAGGAAACCCAGGGTCACCAGCCGGAAGGTGCGGGTCGGGTCGCCTTGCAGCTCACCGTTTTGCACCACGGTGTCGATGACCGCGCCGCTGTCGTCCACCACCGTCAGATTGCGTACCCGCTCACCGGCCTGGTCGATGTCGTCGCCGTTGGCCTGGCTGCGCAGGCCCGGGCGCGCCGGGTCGAAGCTGAAGCGCAGACCCGCCACCTGCGGGAACTGGCCGGCGCTGCCTTCCACCTTGGCCACGCCGTGTTCCAGCAACTGGTACAGCTCCCGGGCGGTGACGTCGCCGATGGTCAGGCTGTTGTTGAAGCGCAGGGAGCCTTCCAGATCAAACTGGGAGATGTCGCCTTGCTGCTTGCCGGCGCCTGGGTTGGCGGCGGGCGGGTAGAACGCCAGCTCGTCCTCGGAGGTGGAACCCGGGGGATAGATGAAATAGCCAATGTCGTCGCGGATGCCGCCGCCGTTCTTGATGGAAATCCGTACGTTGGCGTCGTACTGGCGGGCCAGCCACAGGTTGGCGTCGGCGGTCAGGTTGCCCAGGTTGGTTTCCTGGGTGCGCACCTGGCTCCGGCGGCCATCCAGGTAAACGCTGGTGGCGCCGATGATGTTGCCGTCCCGTTCGGCGAGCACTTCTTCCAGGGCGGTGGCGATGGTGTCCACGTCGCTGTTGACGGTGCCTTGCAGTGCGCTGGCCATGGCGTCGTCGGCGGCGTAGGCGCCGTTGACCGAGTCGTCCAGGCGGTTGGTGAGCAGCACGCCGTTGTCGTCGAAGGCCACCACCAGGCGGCCCACGTACTTGTAGTCGCCGTCGGTGTTGACCACCAGCACCGGCTCGCCGGCGGCGGAGGTGAAGCTCAGCGGATAATCATCGGCGGCGCTGTCGCCGTCCAGCAGGCGGTCATTGTCGTCGGCGAGCAGGGTGTTGGAGCCGCCGGCGACGATGATGTCCACGCCTTCCAGCAGGGTGGCCAGTTCCTTCTCGATGCTGATGGTCTGCATGTGGGCGAGCAGGATGATCTTGTCGATGCCGTCATCGGTGAGGGCGTCCACCGCCGGTTGCAGTTCCGCGGCCAGGGCCGGTACGCCGCCGCTGCCCGGGCGCACGGTGATGTCGCCGGTGCTGGTGATGTTGCCTAGGGACGGGGTGGAGGCGCCGATCACGCCGATGCGTTGGCCGGCCACTTCCAGGGTGCCGTAGCCGGCCAGGCCGTTGGGGATGCTGTTCAGCGGCTGGCCGTTCTGCCGCACCAGGCCGCTCAGATTGGCATCGGCGCTGAAGCCCAGGTTGGCGCTCAGATAGGGGAAGCCGGCCCCCGGGTAGTTGCCCTCGGCGCCGATGATGGTGGCGAATTCCCCGGTGCCGCCGTCCAGGTCATGGTTGCCCACGGCACTGGCCTGCAGGCCCATGGCGTTGAGCATGGCGATATCGGCGCGGCCGTTGCCCGCCACCGCCACCCCGGGTACCGGGTTCATGGCGTCGTCGGCGGCGGCGAAGTAACGGGGGCCGGGAATATAGTTGTCGCCGGAGCTGAGCACCAGGGTGTGGTCCGGGTGTTCGGCGCGCAGAGCGGCGAGCACCGCGGAGAACGGCCGCACGTTCTGCAGCGCCCCGGTGGCGCCGTCCATGTCGGCGAAGTGCAGCAGCTGCAGCTGGAAGCCGCTGTCTTGCGCCGGCGGCGCCGTATCGTTGTCGTTATCGCCACCGCAGGCGGTGAGGGCGAAGGCCGCCAGCATCGCGGCGGTCAGCTTTCCGAGAGCATGGGTATTCATCGGCAAACCTTTCCATTGATGTTCGAATTGATCAGCGAACATCAGCTAAGCAGTGCCGGATGAAACAGGGGTTACCGTAATCGGTCGGAATTATGGCAGGGCGGGGAGGGTGGGGCAGGGGGGAAAAGGAGACGCCGCCCCGGACGGGACGGCGTCGCCGGGCTCACACCTTGCTGCTGAGCTCGCGGATTTCCTGGTTGAGAATGCGGTCGTTCATGGTGTAGTCCACCGGCACGTCGATCACGTGCACGCCACCGGCGGCGTAGCATTCCTCCACCATCGGCGCCAGGCCCTCGGTGCTGTCCACGCGATGCCCCTGGGCGCCGTAGGCCTTGGCGTAGGCCACGAAGTCGGGGTTGTGGAAGTCCAGGCCGAAGTCGTGGAAATCCATCTGCTTCTGTTTCCACTTGATCATGCCGTAGCCGTCGTCGCGCAGGATCAGGATCACCAGATCGAGGCGCAGGCGCACGGCGGTTTCCAGTTCCTGGGAGTTCATCATGAAGCCGCCGTCGCCGCACACCGCCATCACGCGGCGCTCCGGGTGCACCATCTTGGCGGCCATGGCCGAGGGCAGGCCGGCGCCCATGCTGGCCAGGGCGTTGTCCAGCAGCACGGTGTTGGGGTGGGTGGCCGGGTAGTTGCGGGCGAACCAGATTTTGTACATGCCGTTGTCCAGGGCGATGATGCCGTCGCTGGGCATCACCTTGCGGATCTCATGGACCAGACGTTGCGGCAGGATCGGGAAACGGTCGTCCCGGGCGCCCTCGGCGATGTGCTTCTGGAGGGCGTCGCGGACCCGGTGGAAATCGGCGAAGCCCCAGTGCTCCTGGGGTTCCAGCCGTTCCTTGAGCTGCCACAGGCTGTTGGCGATGTCGCCCACCACTTCGATCTGCGGGAAATAGACCGGGTCCACCTGGGCGGAATTGAAGTTGATGTGCACCACGGTGGCGCCGCCGGGCTGCATGAAGAACGGCGGTTTCTCCACCACGTCGTGCCCGACGTTGATGATCAGGTCGGCGGCGTCGATGGCGCGGTGCACGAAGTCGCCGTCGGACAGCGCGGTGTTGCCCAGGAAGTGGGCGCCGGTTTCGTCCACCACGCCCTTGCCCATCTGGGTGGTGATGGCCGGAATGCCCAGTTTCTCGATGAACTGGCGCAGCATCTTGCTGGTGAGCTTGCGGTTGGCGCCGGCACCCACCACGATCAGCGGCTTGCGGGCGCCGCTGATCGCTTCCACCGCGCGGCAGATGGCCTTGTCCTCGGCGATCGGCCGGCGCGTCAGGCTGGGCTCCAGCACCGGCATGGTGGAATGCTCCCGGGCGATGTCCTCGGGCAGTTCCAGGTGGGTGGCGCCGGGCCGTTCCTCCTGGGCCAGCCGGAACGCCTCGCGCACCCGGGCGGGAATGGTGTCGCCGCTGACCACGGTTTTGGTGAACTTGGTCAGCGGACGCATCATGTCGACCACGTCGATGATCTGGAACTGCCCCTGCTTGCTGGATTTGATTGGCTTCTGGCCGGTGATCATCACCATCGGCATGGCGCCGAGCTGGGCGTAGGCGGCGGCGGTCACGAAGTTGGTGGCGCCGGGGCCCAGGGTGGACAGGCAGGCGCAGGCCTTGCCGGTGAGGCGGCCGTAGGTGGCGGCCATGAAGCCGGCGGCCTGTTCGTGACGGGTGATCACCAGTTTGATGGAGCGGGAGCCGCGCAGCGCCTCCAGCAGATCCAGGTTCTCCTCGCCGGGAATCGCGAAGACGTATTCGACGCCCTCCGCCTCCAGCGCCCTGACGAACAAATCAGAAGCTTTCATGCAGCTCTCCTTACCGGCGCGCGACGGGGGCACCCGGGGCTTTCAGGTCGGTGTGTGAAGTGAGGGTACTATAACGCGCCGGCGCGGAGCGGGGATACGGAAAGTACGGACGCGCGCCGGTGACGGCGGCGTGAACAGAGCGGGGCGCGGCGGCGTGGTTCAGTGCCAGGTGCCCTCGGTGTTCTCGCATTGTTCGAGAAATTCCTCGGCGCTCATTTCGATGGTGTCTTCGTCGTCGTCATCGCCGTCGAGGTGGGCGCTGACCTGCTCCTTGAGCCGGCCGACCACGGTGGTCATCATCGCCAGGGTTTCTTCCACCTGCTCAATGGCGGAGAGCAGATCGCGGGCTTCCTCGTGGAGGTCGTTCTGGAAGTCGTCGTCTTGATACTGGCTCATGGGGCCTCCGTGAAGGGGTCCGGTTATGGTGCCAAAGGACGGCGACGGGGAAAACCCCGCCGCCGTCGCTTCGGGCACGGAAATCCGGAACCCGGTCCCAGGACTCAATCCCAGGAGAGCGCGCCGCCCACCTGGTATTCCGTAACGCGGGTTTCGAAGAAGTTCTTCTCTTTCCGCAGGTCCATGATCTCGCTCATCCAGGGGAAGGGGTTGGACACGCCCTTGAACTGCTCGGGCAGGCCCAGCTGGGTGAGCCGGCGGTTGGCGATGAACTGCAGGTACTCTTCCATCATCGCCGCGTTCATGCCGAGCACGCCGCGCGGCATGGTGTCGCGGGCGTACTGGATTTCCAGCTCGGTGCCTTCCAGGATCATCTGGGTGGCCTTGTCGCGCATGGCCTGGTCCCACAGGTGCGGGTTTTCCAGTTTGATCTGGTTGATCACGTCCACGCCGAAGTTCACGTGCATGGACTCGTCGCGCAGGATGTACTGGAACTGCTCGGCCACGCCGGTCATCTTGTTGCGGCGGCCCATGGACAGGATCTGGGTAAAGCCGCAGTAGAAGAACACGCCTTCCAGCACGCAGTAGAAGGCGATCAGGTTCTTGAGCAGCGCCTTGTCGGTTTCCACGGTGCCGGTGGTGAAGGCCGGGTCGGACAATTCGCGGGTGTACTCAATGCCCCACTGGGCCTTCTTGGCCACCGAGGGAATCTCCCGGTACATGTTGAAGATCTCGCCTTCATCCATGCCCAGGGACTCGATGCAGTACTGGTAGGCGTGGGTGTGGATCGCCTCCTCGAAGGACTGACGCAGGATGTACTGGCGGCATTCCGGGTTGGTGATCAGGCGGTAGATGGCCAGCACCAGGTTGTTCGCCACCAGCGAGTCGGCGGTGGAGAAGAAGCCCAGGTTGCGCTTGACGATGCGGCGCTCGTCCTCGGTGAGGCCGCCTTCCTTCTTCCACAGCGCCAGGTCGGCGTTCATGTTGATTTCCTGGGGCATCCAGTGGTTGGCGCAGCCGTCCAGGTATTTCTGCCAGGCCCAGTCGTACTTGAAGGGCACCAGCTGGTTGAGGTCGGCGCGACAGTTGATCATGCGCTTGTCGTCCACCTCCACCCGGCCGGCGGTGCCTTCCAGCTCGGCCACGCCCTCGGCGGCGTCCATGCGGGCCACCGCCTGCTGGGCGCGGGCCACCGCGTCGGTCAGGGCTGCTTCGGTGCTTCCTCGCAGTTCGTCGTGTCCGGGCTGTCGTTCTGCTTCTTGAGTTCCTGCATGCGCAGCACTTCCCGCTGCCGGTGCTTGAGGTGCAGGTGCCTTTTCCTCAGATACCGGCTCAGATTGCGGCGGCGTTGTGCCGGCACGGCCGTGCTGCTTGGGGGTCGGCGTCTCTTGCGCATGAAAATCGTCCCAGCTGAGCATGTGTGTCTCCTTCCGATTCGTTCAGTGCGTTACTGGCAGGCTTCGCAATCCGGGTCGTCGATGGAGCAGGCCTGGGGCACGTCCGCCGCCTGGCTGAACTCTCCGTCGGCGGCGCTCGCGCCGGCCGCGGCGGCGGGGGCTTCACCGCCGCCGGAAGACACCCGATTGAGCTTGCCGTCGTTGATGGTGGACTTCTCGGTCTGGGTGGCGCCGATGGCGCGCAGGTAATAGGTGGTCTTCAGACCCAGCAGCCAGGCCATCTTGTAGGTCACGTCCAGCTTCTTGCCGTTGGCCTCGGCGATGTACAGGTTCAGGGACTGCGCCTGGTCGATCCACTTCTGCCGGCGGCTGGCGGCTTCCACCATCCAGCGCGGTTCGATCTCGAAGGCGGTGCGGAAGCGTTCCTTCAGGTCCGCCGGCACGCGCTCGATGGGCAGCACGGAACCGTCGTAGTACTTGAGGTCGTTGACCATCACGTTGTCCCACAGGCCGCGCTCCTTGAGCGCGTTCACCAGGTACGGGTTGACCACGGTGAATTCGCCGGACAGGTTCGATTTCACGTACAGGTTCTGGTACGTGGGCTCGATGGACTGCGACACGCCGGTGATGTTGGCGATGGTGGCGGTGGGGGCGATCGCCATCACGTTGGAGTTGCGCATGCCTTTCTTGGCGCGCTCGCGCACGCTGTCCCAGTCCAGGGTCTGGCTGCGGTCCACCTTGCAGTATTCCTCGCCGCGCTGCTTGACCAGGATGTCGATGGAGTCGATCGGCAGCACGCCCTGGCTCCACAGGGAACCGTCGAAGCTCTGGTAGGCGCCGCGTTCCTCGGCCAGGTCGGCGGAGGCCTGGATGGCGAAGTAGCTGACCGCCTCCATGGACTGGTCGGCGAACGCCACCGCTTCCGTGGAGGCGTAGCTGTAGCCCTGCTTATAGAGCGCGTCCTGGAAGCCCATGATGCCCAGGCCCACCGGCCGGTGCTTCATGTTGGAACGTTCCGCCTGGGGCACGCTGTAGTAGTTGATGTCGATGACGTTATCGAGCATGCGCACCGCGGTTTTCACGGTGCTGGCCAGCTTGTCACGGTCCAGGCCGTTGTCGCCGACGTGCTGGGCCAGGTTCACGGAACCCAGGTTGCACACCGCGATCTCGTCCTTGTTGGTGTTCAGGGTGATCTCGGTGCACAGGTTGGAGGAGTGCACCACGCCCACGTGCTGCTGCGGGCTGCGCAGGTTGCACGGGTCCTTGAAGGTGAACCAGGGGTGGCCGGTTTCGAACAGCATGGAGAGCATCTTGCGCCACAGATTAGTGGCGGGCAGACGCTTGTAGAGCTTCATGCGGCCGTCGCGGGTCATCGCTTCGTATTCTTCGTAGCGCTTCTCGAACGCTTCGCCGTACAGATCGTGCAGGTCCGGCACGTCGTTGGGGCTGAACAGGGTCCAGTCCTGCTCGTTGATCACCCGCTTCATGAACAGGTCCGGAATCCAGTTGGCGGAGTTCATGTCGTGGGTACGGCGGCGATCGTCGCCGGTGTTCTTGCGCAGCTCGATGAACTCTTCGATGTCCATGTGCCAGGTTTCCAGGTAGGCACAGACCGCGCCCTTGCGCTTGCCGCCCTGGTTGACCGCCACGGCGGTGTCGTTGACCACTTTCAGGAACGGCACCACGCCCTGGGATTTGCCGTTGGTGCCCTTGATGTAGGCGCCCAGCGCGCGCACCGGGGTCCAGTCGTTGCCCAGGCCGCCGGCGAATTTGCTCAGCATGGCGTTGTCGTGGATGGCGCTGTAAATGCCGGACAGATCATCGGGCACCGTGGTCAGGTAGCAGCTGGACAGCTGCGGACGCAGGGTGCCGGCGTTGAACAGGGTCGGCGTGGAGCTCATGTAGTCGAAGCTGGAGAGCAGGTTGTAGAACTCAATGGCGCGCTCTTCGCGCTGCTCCTCACGCACCGCCAGACCCATGGCCACGCGCATGAAGAAGCACTGCGGCAGCTCGATGCGGGTGTCCTTGTGGTGAATGAAGTAGCGGTCGTAGAGGGTCTGCAGACCCAGGTAGGAAAACTGCAGGTCGCGCTTGCCGTCGATGGCGGCGCCCAGCTTGGCCAGGTCGAACTCGGCCAGTTCCGGGCTCAGCAGTTCGTACTCGATGCCTTTTTCCACGTAGGCGGCCAGCGCCTTGGCGTAGAGGTCTTCCATCTCTTCCTGGTTGGCGCGTTCGGCCACGCCCAGGTATTGCAGGGCCTCGGCGCGGATCTTGTCCATCAGCAGCCGGGCGGTGACCTGGGAGTAGTTGGGCTCCATCTCGATCATGGTGCGGGCGGTCATCACCATGGAGGTGTTGACGTCCTTGATGGAGACGCCGTCGTACAGGTTCTTGACGGTTTCGGCGATGATCTTGTCCGGGCTGACCTGTTCCAGGCCGTGGCAGGCCTCGTGCACCAGGTGCTCCAGGCGGGCCATGTCCAGCGGCGCGCGGCTGCCGTCTTCCATGGTGACGGACATGTCCACCTTGTGCTTGGGTTCGGGCAGGTCGCGGGCGCGCTCGGCGCGTTTGCGGGCCTGCTGGTCGCGGTACAGGACATAATCGCGGGCCACCTTGTGCTCGCCGTTACGCATCAGCGCCAGTTCCACCTGGTCCTGAATTTCCTCGATATGAATGGTGCCGCCGGAGGGCATGCGACGCTTGAAGGTGGCGCTGACCTGCTCGGTAAGGCGCTCCACGGTTTCGTGGATGCGCGAGCTGGCCGCCGCGGTACCGCCTTCCACGGCCAGAAAGGCCTTGGTGATGGCCACGGTGATCTTGTCGTCGTCGTAGGAGACCACCTTGCCGTTGCGCTTGATCACGCGCAGCTGGCCAGGGGCGGTGGCCGCCACGTCGCGTTCCGCATCGTCGCCGGCGTGAACGCCGGGATTGGCCTGATCACGGTTCATATCCGTCTGCATGATGCCCTCTCCGTCTGTGTGCTTTGGCTTTGCTTATGTCTGTCGGGTGCTGTTTGTCCGTTTGCCGGACGGCGTTTAGCCGTCTGGCGGGTGCTCGCGCCGCCGGTCTCCGGTCGGCGATGGCGGGGGCCGGGAATGCGGTCCGGCGGCGCAAACACCATATGTAGTATCTCGATTCGTGCTTCGCAGGTCGGGTGGGGCGGCCCTGGGCGTCCTCGGGAGCCGTAAGCGGCTGATCCGACGGCGTTTTTTCGGGGGCGGAAAAGAATCGGCCCGGCATCCCGAAAAAAGGTTCCAAAACCCAATATCTTGGGGTCGCTGCCCGATACGGCTACAAGTTATAGGTGAGACAGGCCATTTGCAACCTTTCCGGCTGGGGAAATCCTGTGGATAATTTGTGGGGTTTTGTGGGCAATCCGGGGGCCGGTCTCCGGGGCGCTTGGGCCGGCCCGGCAAACCCTATATATTGTGCCGCGCGGGCGCGCCGTTTCAGTTGCCGGGGCGCACCGGTATGCGTATAAAAGAATGCGAACGGCCCACAATACATAATTGATAAGGACAAGGACGGGATGACCACCGTGCAGGATAACCCGCCGACCATCATGATCGTGGAAGACGACGAACGTCTCGCCGATCTCACCTGTGAATATCTTCAGTCCAACGGCCTCGACGTCACCGTGGTGAGCGACGGCGAGGAAGCGATCCGCCGCATCCGTTCCGAGCAGCCGGATCTGGTGGTGCTCGACCTGATGCTGCCGGGCGCCGACGGGCTCACGGTGTGCCGTGAGGTGCGCGGCGCCTTCAAGAACCCGATCCTGATGCTGACCGCGCGCACCGACGACATGGACCAGGTGCTGGGCCTGGAAATGGGCGCCGACGACTACGTGGCCAAGCCGGTCAAGCCGCGGGTGCTGCTGGCCCGCATCCGCGCCTTGCTGCGGCGGGTGGAAACCGACAATGAGCGTGACAGTTCCCCGTCGCGCCTGGAATTCGGCGCCCTGGTGATCGACAACTCCGCCCGCGAAGTGACCCTGCGCGGCGAGTCCGTGGATCTGACCAGCGCCGAGTACGACCTGCTGTGGCTGCTGGCTTCCAACGCCGGCACGGTGCTGTCCCGGGAAACCATCTTCGAGAAGCTGCGCGGCATCCAGTACGACGGTCAGGACCGCTCCATCGACGTGCGCATCTCGCGCATCCGCCCCAAGGTGGGCGACGACCCGGAGAACCCCAAGCGCATCAAGACCGTGCGCTCCAAGGGCTACCTGTTCGTCCGGGAAATGAGCACCGGCTGATCGCCGGGGCGGAGCACCCCCTTTGAGCAGCATCTTCGTCCGTATCTACGGCGGTATCCTGGTGGCGCTGCTGATCATCGGCGCGCTCACCTATGCCGGCGTGGAGCTGGTCAACGACTACCGTTCCCTGCTGTACCGCGAGCGCATGGCCAAGGGCACCTTCTACTTGATGGCCGAGGGCTACCGGGGGCAGGACACCGCCGGCCGCCAGGCCTGGTCGCTGCACCTGAGCCGGCTGTTCGGCGCGCCGGTGGCGGTGGACGACCGCGCCGGCCTGCGACTTTCCTATCGCGAGGCGCTGCATCTGGATGAGGGCCGGGTGGTGCTGCGCGGTAACGGCGACGCGTCCACCGTGGACGTGCTCTATGCCCTGCCGGACGCGCCCCTCTACCTGCGCGCCCGTCTCAACCGCCTGTCCGAACAACAGGCCCGGGCCACCGCCCGGCTGGTGCTGGATTATCTTGGCGAGCGCGGCGGCGGCGACGCGGCCCTCGACCAACTGCGCCAGCATTTCGGTTATCCCCTGCGGCTTCAGCCGGCCTCGGAATTGCAACTGGATGGCGAACAGCGCCAGCGGCTGCTGCGTGGCGAGGCGGTGTTCAGTCTCTCCGACAGCACCAGCCGCGACGCCAGCGTGCGGGTGCTGATGCCGGTGGACGGCGGCGCCGACGCGGTGCCCCGGGTGCTGGTGCTCGGCCCCATGTACCTGTTCGATCCGTTCCCCTGGCAGCTGCTGGCCATCGCCGGCGTGCTGGCGCTGTTGCTGGTGGCGGTGTCCACCTACCTGCAGGTGCGCCCGCTGCAGACCCGCCTGCGGCGCCTGGGGCGCGCCGTGAAACGCCTGGGCGGTGGCGACCTGGCCGCCTACGCGGACGTGCGCGGTAACGACCCGATCGGCCAGGTGGCCTCCACCTTCAACGGCATGACCGCCCATATCCGGCGCCTGATCGAGGCCCAGCGGGAGATGACCCGGGCGGTGTCCCACGAGCTGCGCACGCCGGTGGCGCGGCTGCGTTTCGGCCTGGAGATGCTGGCCGACTGCGAGTCCGCCGAGGAACGCCGGGACAAACTCAACGCCCTGGACCGGGACATCGAACAGCTCGACCAGCTGATCGATGAAATCCTCACCTACGCGCGGCTGGAGGAGGGCACCCCGAACATCGACTTCCAGCCGGTCTACCTGCGCGAGATCTGCGAGCAACTGGCCGGCGAGCTGGACGGCATCCGCGGTGACATCGCCATCGAAGTGGAAGGCGACGCGGACCTGACCGTGGACGGCGATCCGCGCTATCTGCACCGCATTCTGCAGAATCTGGTCACCAACGCGCTGCGCTACGCCGCCTCGCGGGTGCGCATGACCCTGCGCGAGGAGGGCGGCTACCGGGTGCTGGACGTGGACGACGACGGCAAGGGCATTCCCGAGCATCAGCGCGAGCGGGTGTTCAAACCGTTCGCGCGGCTGGACAAGAGCCGCCACCGGGCCAGCGGCGGTTACGGCCTGGGCCTGTCCATCGTCAAGCGCATCATCGAGTGGCACGGCGGCGAGATCCGGGTGTCCGAGAGCGACTGGGGCGGCGCGCGCTTTCGTGTCATTCTGCCCCGGCATCAACGACAACAACACGTATTGGGGCGCGGCCAGGTCACGCCGGAGTAGCGTCTGCCGCGCGCCCCCTGGACTTGCAGCGGAGGCATGATGTCGTCTTTTATTCTCGCCATCGACCAGGGCACCACCAGCTCCCGGGCCATCGTGTTCGATCGCGACGGCGAAACCCTGGGCCAGGCGCAGAAGGAATTCCGGCAGCACTTTCCCCGCGACGGCTGGGTCGAGCACGACGCGGCGGAAATCTGGAACGACGCGATTACCCTGTGTCGGCAGGCGCTGCGCAACGCCGGCGTGGAGGCGTCGGACCTGGCCGCCATTGGCATCACCAATCAGCGCGAGACCACGGTGCTGTGGGACCGGCGCACCGGCGAGCCCCTGGCCCGCGCCATCGTCTGGCAGGACCGGCGCACCGCCGACACCTGCCAGCGCCTCAAGGACGACGGCCACGAAGCCCTGGTGCGCGAGCGCACCGGCCTGCTGCTGGACCCCTATTTCTCCGCCACCAAGCTGGCCTGGCTGCTGGACCATGTGGACGGCGCCCGCCAGCGGGCCCGCGACGGCGAGCTGGCGTTCGGCACCATCGATTGCTGGCTGCTCTGGAAACTGACCCACGGCCGCGTGCACGCCACCGACGCCACCAATGCGTCCCGCACGCTGCTGTTCAATATCCATACCCAGCAATGGGACGACGACCTGCTGGCGGTGTTCGACATCCCCGCCGCCCTGTTGCCGGAGGTGCGCGACAGCGCCGGGGAGTTCGGTCGCACCGACACCGCCCTGCTGGGCGCGCCGGTGCCGGTGGCCGGCATCGCCGGGGACCAGCAGGCGGCGCTGGTGGGCCAGGCCTGTTTCGAACCCGGCATGGTCAAGAGCACCTACGGCACCGGCTGCTTCATGGTGATGAACACCGGCGAGGCGGTGACCTCGGAAAACCGCCTGCTGACCACCGTCGGCTACCGGCTCAACGGCCGCACCACCTATGCGCTGGAAGGCTCGATCTTCGTCGCCGGCGCCGCCATCCAATGGCTGCGCGACGGCCTCAATCTGATCTCCCACGCCAGCGAGACCGAGGCGCTGGCGCGGCGGGTGGGCTCCGCCGGCGGCGTCTATCTGGTGCCGGCCTTCACCGGCCTGGGCGCGCCCTGGTGGGACCCCCACGCCCGCGGCGCGCTGCTGGGCCTGACCCGGGACACCGGCATCGCCGAGGTGGTCACCGCCGGTCTGGAAGCGGTCTGCTACCAATCCCGGGATCTGCTCGAGGCGATGGCCGCCGATTGCGGACAGCGGCCCACCACCCTGCGCGTGGACGGTGGCATGGTGGTCAACAACTGGCTCGGCCAGACCCTGGCCGACGTGCTCGGGGTGCGCGTGGACCGGCCCCGGGTCACCGAGACCACCGCCCTGGGCGCCGCCTACCTGGCCGGTCTGGGAGTGGGCCTGTTCGAGGACCTGGATGCGGTGGCCAGCCACTGGCAACGGGACCGGGCCTTCCAGCCGGCGCTGGACGAGAGTGAACGGGAGCGCCGTTATCGGGGCTGGCGGGACGCCGTGAAACGCGTCTGTTCGGATAACCGGTCCTGAAAAGTCGACCAAAAAATGTGAATGGCCTCACATTTTTAACTATCATTCCTTCGGGTAACCGGTGTTCTGCTGACTCATAATCCAGCTCTCCCGCCGCGCGGCGGGAGGGCAACTCCATGGCAGCACCGTTCGCGTCCGTGTCGATGGCCTGGGGGAAGGATCGTATGCGTGGTTGGCACGCCGTGCCCGGCGAACGCCAGGATCTCTATTTGCGGCGGCTTGCCTTCGCCCTGCTGGTGGGCGGCGGTGCCCATACGCTGGTCTGCTGGCTGATTTTGCAATGGGGGTTCTTCCACGGCGGCGACGTCGCCTTCGCCGCGCTGTTCCTGGTGATCTGGGGAGGGCACCTGGCGCTGCTGGGGTTCGCCGGTCTGCGCTTCAACCGGCGCCTGGAGGACCCGTCCATGACCGAGCCGCTGATGGTCTGGTCGACGGTGGCGCTGCTGCTGTCGGTGGCGTTCGTCCAGGAAGTGCGGCTGGCGGTGATGAGCTTCTTCTTCGCGATCCTCCATCAGGGCGTGTTCCGGGTACGGCGCCGGCGGGTGGCGCGGGCGGCGGCCGGCGCGGTGGCCGGCTACGCCCTGGTGCTGCTCCATCTGCAACTGAACGGCGCGCTGCCACGGCCGGTGGCGGAGTGGGGCCAGTGGCTGCTGTTCGCCCTGATCACCCTGGCCATGGTGCTGCTGGCCAGCGAGATTTCCAGCATCCGCCTGCGTTTGCGCGAGCGTAACCGCCAGCTCTCCGACCTGCTGGAGCGCATCCAGGACCTGGCGATCCGGGATGAACTCACCGGCCTCTATGCCCGCCGTCATGCCATGGAACTGCTCGACAAGGCCTGCCGTCAGGCGCGCCGGGGCGGCTTTCTGCTGGCGGTGGCGTTCGTCGACCTGGACCATTTCAAACGCATCAATGACCGCTACGGGCACCAGTTCGGCGACCGGGTGCTGGTGCGCTTCGCCGAACTCACCCACCGGTATCTGGGCGAAAAGGACATCGTGGCGCGGCTGGGCGGCGAGGAGTTTCTGCTGGTGATGCCGGTGATCGACCTGGCCCAGGCCCGCGACAGCGTCACCGGCCTGCTCGATGCGCTGCGCGCCCAGCGGTTCATGGCGGCGCCGGCGCTGGAAGTGACCGCCTCCGTGGGACTCACCGTGGTCGGCCAGAACGAAACCCCGGACCAGGTGATGGCGCGCGCCGACCACCTGCTCTACCGCGCCAAGTCCGGCGGCCGTGACCGGGTAATGACGGCGGGCCCGCCATGAAGACGCCGGACGACTGGCGCCGGGTACGGCGGCTGACCGTCAGCGAGCGGCGCCTGATGCGCCGCCACGGGCGGGCGGTGCTGTCGGTGGCGGCGCTGCACGTGCTGCTGACCCTGCTGCTGTGGTGGCTGGGGGTGCTGCAGCTGGCGCCGATCCTGCTGGTGACGGTGATCGCCGGGCTGCTGGTGCCGGGGCTGGTGTACCTGGGGTTGATTGAGCTGGGGCTCACCGCCGAGTGGCGGGAGCCGAGCCTGTCGATGCCGGCGGCGGTGATTTTGCTGGCCGCCTTTCTGACCACCGGCTTCGGCCTGGACGAGGCGCGCATCAGTGCGTTGATGCTGTTTTTCCCGCTGCTGCTGCTGGTGTCGTTCCGGCTCGGTGCCGGCGGCCTGCTGGCCCTGGCGCTGTTGGCCAGCGTCGGCTACCTGGCGATGCTGGCGCTGGCCTGGCACTACCACGGCCTGCGCCTGAGCCCGACCCTGGAGGCCCTGCAGTGGCTGGTGTTCACCCTGGTGAGCGTGAGCTTCGCGGTCACCGGCAGCGGCGTCAACGGGCTGCGCCGGCGACTGGCGGTGAAGAACCAGGCCCTGGCCGATGCCCTGGAACAGGTCCGTGATCTGGCCATCCGTGACGATCTCACCGGCCTGTTCAACCGGCGCCATATCCTGCAGGTGCTGGAACATCAGAAGGGGCTGGCCGACGGCGGCATCTATCCGTTCTCGGTGTGCTACGTGGACCTGGATTATTTCAAGGCGATCAACGACGCCTTCGGCCACGGCTGGGGGGATCGGGTGCTGCGGGACTTCGCCGATTTTGCCCTTACCGACCTGCGCGGCGGCGATTACCTGGCGCGGCTGGGCGGTGAGGAATTCATCATGGTGCTGCCGCAGAGCACCCTGGAAGGCGCGGAGCTGGCGGCGGAGCGTCTGCGTAAGGGCTGGGGGCAGCGGGATTTCCGCGCCCTCAACGGGCCGCCCACGGTGAGCCTGTCCGCCGGGGTGGCCTGTTATCGGCCGGGGGAGAGCATCGATCAGTTGATCGCCCGGGCCGACCACGCCCTCTATCTGGCCAAGAGTCAGGGGCGGGATCGGGTTTGTCGCGAAGAGCCGTAGGCGCGGCCGGGCGCCGCGCTTACTGGCCGGCCAGCAGGAATTCCAGCAGCGCTTTCTGGGCGTGCAGACGGTTTTCCGCCTGGTCCCAGACCACCGAGCGGGGGTCGTCGAGCATGTCTTGGCTGATTTCCTCGCCCCGGTGGGCGGGCAGGCAGTGCATGAACACGGCCTGCGGATCGGCCCGGTCCATCAGCGCCGGGCTGACCTGATAATCGGCGAACTGCCGGGCCCGTTCGGCCTGCTCTTCTTCCTGGCCCATGGACGCCCACACATCGGTGGACACCAGGTGGGCACCGGCCACCGCTTTCACCGGGTCCCGCTCCAGGGTTACCCGGTGGGCGAATTCCTCCATCAGCGCCGCCGGCGGATCGAACCCTTCCGGGCAGGCCACGGTGAGAGAGAAATCAAATTGCTCGGCGGCATTGATGTAGCTGGCGCACATATTGTTGCCGTCACCGATCCACACCACCTTGCGGCCCTGAATGGCGCCCCGGTGTTCCATGTAGGTCTGCATGTCGGCGAGCAGCTGGCAGGGGTGGAACTCGTCGGTGAGAGCGTTGATCACCGGCACCCGGGAATACTCGGCGAACTGCTCCACGGTGTCGTGATCGAAGGTGCGGATCATCACCGCGTCGACCATGCGCGACAGCACCCGGGCGGAATCCTCCACCGGTTCACCGCGGCCCAGCTGGGTATCCCGCGGCGACAGGAACACGCTGGCGCCGCCGAACTGGGTCATGGCCACTTCGAAGGACACCCGCGTGCGGGTGGACGACTTCTCGAAGATCATGCCCAGGGTCTTGCCACGCAACGGCTCGTGGAACTGGCCGGTGTGCAGCATGGTTTTCAGCTCCACCGCCCGTTGAATCAGATAGCCCAGTTCCTTGGGGGTCAGGTCCATCAGGGTAAGGAAGTGACGGGTGCTCATGGGCGCTCCGAATCACGGGCGAATTCGACCAGCACCCGGCTCAGGGTGTCGGCGAGAAAATCCAGTTCCTGGTCGTCGATCACCAGCGGCGGCAGCAGGCGCACCACCGAACCGGCGGTAACGTTGATCAGCAGGCCGGCCTGGCGGGCGCGGCCCACCAGGTCGCCGGCGTCGCGGTCCAGCTGGATGCCGATGATCAGACCGCGGCCGCGCACTTCCCGGACCATCGGCAGATCCGCCAGCCGCTCGCGCAGGGCGGCGCGCAGCCGCTCGCCCTTGGCGGCGACGGTGGGCACCACCTCGTGCTCCAGGGTCTCCACCACCGCCAGGGCGGTGGCGCAGCCCAGCGGGCTGCCGCCGAAGGTGCTGCCGTGGCTGCCCGGACCGAACAGCTCGGTGGCGGCGCCGGCCACCAGACAGGCGCCGATGGGAAAGCCGTTGCCCAGCCCCTTGGCGGTGGTCAGCACGTCCGGCCGCACGCCTTGTTCCAGGCAGGCGAAGTAGCCGCCGGTGCGACCGTTGCCGGTCTGGATTTCGTCCAGCATCAGCAGCCAGCCGTGGCGGTCGCAGCGCTCGCGCAGACCGGCCAGGAAGCCGTCGTCCGGCACCCGCACGCCGCCCTCGCCCTGGACCGGCTCGGCCAGCACCGCCACCACATTGGCGTCGCCGGCGGCGGCGTCCACCGCCGCCAGGTCGTTGTAAGGCAGGGTACGGAAGCCTTCCACCAGGGGCTCGAAGCCTTCCTTGACCTTGCGGTTGCCGGTGGCGGACAGGGTCGCCAGGGTACGGCCGTGGAAGCTGTTTTCCATGACCAGCACCACCGGGTGCTCGATGCCGCGACGGCGGGCGTGCAGGCGCGCCAGCTTGATGGCGGCCTCGTTGGCCTCGGCGCCGGAATTGCCGAAAAACACCTTCTCCATGCCGGCCAGGCGGCACAGCCGCTCGGCCAGGGCTTCCTGGGCCGGAATCCGGTACAGATTGGAGGTGTGCACCAGCCGGGCGGCCTGTTCGGACAGCGCCCGGGTCACCGCCGGATGGGCGTGGCCCAGGTTGCACACGGCGACGCCGGCGACGGCGTCCAGGTAGCGGTTGCCGGCCTGGTCATAAAGCCATACCCCTTCGCCGCGCTCGAAGGCGACCGGCTGCCGGGCATAGGTGGGGATCAGGAACTGCTCGCTCATTGCTTTCTCACCAAACGAAAAACGGCAGCCTTGGCTGCCGGGTGGACTGTGGATAATACTGGTGGACGGCATGTGACGCAATTGGCTCAATAGTGACCATGAACCCGATCCAACTGAGCATCTTCGCCAACCGCCTGTCCGGAATCTGCGACGAAATGGGCGCCTTGCTGCGCGCCAGCGCCCTGTCGCCGAACATCAAGGACCGGCTGGATTTTTCCTGCGCCATTTTTGACGCCGGCGGCGGGCTGTGCGCCCAGGCGGCCCATATTCCCGTGCATCTGGGGTCCATGGCCTACGCCATGGCCGACCTGGTGGAGGGCCGCCACTGGCGGCCCGGTGACCTGCTGGTGGTCAACGACCCCTATCTGGGCGGCACCCATCTGCCGGATGTGACGGTGGTGGCGCCGGTGTTCCTGGGCGAGCGCCTGGTGGCCTTCACCGTGACCCGCGCCCACCACGCCAACATCGGCGCCAACAGCCCGGGCTCCATGCCGGTATCGCGGACCCTGGACGAAGAAGGGCTGGTGATCGCGCCGCAATGGCTGAAGCGCGCCGGCGCCTGGCAGGTGCCGCTTTGCCGGCGTCTGGCCGGGCTGGCGGAGGACCCCGGGGCCGACGCGGCGCCGCTGGATGTGCCGCGCTTCGCTGACTTCGCCGCCCAGGCCAGCGCCTGCCAGGCCGGCGCCCGGCGGCTGGCGGAACTGGTCGCCGAGCGCGGCGCCGACGCCCTCGACGACGCCCTGACCGCGCTCAACGACTACGGCGAACGGCGCATGCGCCAGCGGCTGACCGATCTGGCCGACGGCGTCTATCGGTTCACCGACCTGATGGACGACGACGGCCAGGGCCAGCGGGACATTGCCATCGCCGTGACGCTCACCGTGGACGGTGACCGGGCCCATCTGGATTTCACCGGCACCGCCGCGCAGGTGGCCGGCAACATCAATTGTCCGCTGTCGGTGGCGGCGGCCGCCGCCTGGTATTGTTTCCGCTGCCTGCTGCCCGACGACGCGCCGTCCTGCGCCGGCCTGTTCCGGCCCATCACCCTGGCCGCCCCGGCGGGCAGTCTGGTCAATGCCCGGCGCCCCGGGGCGGTGGCCGCCGGCAACGTGGAAACCAGTTCGCGCATCGTCGACGTGGTACTGGGCGCCCTGGCCGGCGCGTTGCCGGCGGCGATCCCGGCGGCCAGCCAGGGCACCATGAACAATCTGGCCATGGGCGAGGGCGGTGAGCGGCCCTGGGACTACTACGAGACCATGGCCGGCGGGCAGGGCGCCCACGCCGGCGGCGATGGCCTGTCGGCGGTGCACAGCCATATGACCAACACCCTGAACACGCCCATCGAAAGCCTGGAAGAGCATTATCCGTTGCGGGTACTGCGCTATGCGCTGCGGCGCGGCAGCGGCGGGCCCGGCCGCCACCGGGGCGGCGACGGCATCGAGCGGGAACTGCAATTTCTGGCACCGGCCCGCTTCACCCTGCTCACCGAACGCCGGCGGCACCGGCCCTGGGGGCTGGACGGTGGCGGGCCCGGCGCCGCCGGTGAAAACCGGCTTAACGGCGAGACCCTGCCGCCCAAGCACGCCGGGCGGGCGGTGGCCGGCGACCGGTTGTGGCTGGCGTCCCCCGGCGGCGGAGGCTACGGGGCGATGTGAGCGGCGGGGCCTTGTAAAGGCCGCGGTGAACCCCCATTCTCTGCACACTTCACCGTTTCCGACACACATTCCGACCCAGGTGGTTTCTATGGACGATGTGATTGCGGTCATCAAGGACCAAATCGCGAAGAACCCGGTGCTGCTGTACATGAAAGGCACCCCCCAGTTTCCCCAGTGCGGTTTCTCCGCCCAGGTGGTGGAAGCCATGACCAGCGTGGGCAAGCCGTTCGCCTACGTGAACATTCTGGAAGCGCCGGAGATCCGGCAGAACCTGAAGGAATTCGCCAACTGGCCGACCTTCCCGCAGCTGTGGATCAGCGGCGAGCTGGTGGGCGGTTGCGATATCGTGATGGAGATGTACCGGTCCGGTCAGCTCAAGGAGCTGGTGGACGGCGCGGCGGTGGAAGGCGACGCCTGAGCGTCCTGTTCACCCGCCCAGCAAAAAGGCGCCGATCCGGCGCCTTTTTTTGTTCCTAATCCAGGGCGTTGGCCAGGGTCGGCGGCATGGCGCCGGCCGCTGGCGGCGGCCAGCCGCCCAGGTCGCGGAAGCGGTTGACCATGGAACAGAACAGCTCGGCGGTGCGGGTGGCGTCGTACAGCGCGGAATGGGCGTCGCGCTGATTGAAGGGGATGCCCGCCGCCTCGCAGGCCTTGGCCAGCACGGTCTGGCCGTACACCAGCCCGGCCAGGGTGGCGGTGTCGAAGCTGGAAAACGGATGAAACGGATTGCGCTTCACGTCGGTGCGTTCCGCCGCCGCGTTCAGGAAACCCTGATCGAAGAAGCTGTTGTGCCCGACCAGCACCGCCCGGTTGCAGCCGTGGTTCTTGATCGCCTTGCGCACCGGCGCGAACACGCCCTTGAGCGCGGTGTCCTCGTCCACGGCGCCGCGCAGCGGGTTGTGCGGATCGATGCCGGTGAAATCCAGCGCCGCCTGTTCGATATTGGCGCCGGGGAAGGGGTCCACATGAAAATGCACCCGGGTCGAGGGGCGCAGGTAACCGCGGGCATCGATATCCAGCAAAACCGCGGCGATTTCCAGCAGCGCGTCGGTGCGGGCATCGAAGCCGCCGGTTTCCACATCCACCACCACGGGCAGGAAGCCCCGGAACCGTAGCGCCAGGGAAGGGTGCTTGTCGCTCATGCCATCTCCCATCAAAGCGCGCTCATGCTACCCCATTCCCCGGCGCCGGGACAGGTGACGGCGGCGGACCGCCACGGGTACAATACGCGGCCCCGCGGGGCGGGCCGATCGGCGCGCCCGGCCCCGTTCGTTTTATCAGTGTTTCTCGCATCAGTTCTGGAGTGTGGCATGTCGGATATCAACAAGGTGGTGCTGGCCTATTCCGGGGGCCTGGATACCTCGGTGATCGTCAAGTGGTTGCAGGAGACCTACAACTGCGAAGTGGTGACCTTCACCGCCGACATCGGCCAGGGCGAGGAAGTGGAGCCCGCCCGCGCCAAGGCCCAGGCCATGGGCGTCAAGGAAATCTACATCGAGGACCTGCGCGAGGAGTTCGTGCGCGACTACGTGTACCCCATGTTCCGCGCCAACACGCTGTATGAAGGCGAATACCTGCTGGGCACCTCCATCGCCCGCCCGCTGATCGCCAAGCGGCTGGTGGAGATCGCCGCGGAGACCGGCGCCGACGCCATCTCCCACGGCGCCACCGGCAAGGGCAACGATCAGGTGCGCTTCGAGCTGGGCGCCTATGCGCTGGCCCCGGGCATTCAGGTGATCGCCCCCTGGCGCGAGTGGGACCTGAACTCCCGCGAGAAGCTGATGCAGTTCTGCGAGGACCACCAGATCCCGGTGGATTTCGCCGGCAAGAAGAAAAAGTCCCCGTACTCCATGGACGCCAACCTGCTGCACATCTCCTATGAAGGCGGCAACCTGGAAGATCCCTGGTGGGAAGCGGAAGAGGACATGTGGCGCTGGAGCGTGAGCCCGGAGAGCGCGCCGGATCAGCCCACCTACATCACCCTGACCTACGAAAAGGGCGATATCGTCGCCATCGACGGCGAGCGCCTGAGCCCCGCCGATGTGCTCAGCAAGCTCAACAAGCTGGCCGGCGACAACGGCATCGGCCGTCTCGATATCGTCGAGAACCGCTACGTGGGCATGAAGTCCCGGGGCTGCTACGAAACCCCCGGCGGCACCATCATGCTGCCGGCGCACCGTGCCATCGAGTCCCTGACCCTGGACCGGGAATCCGCCCACCTGAAGGATTCGGTGATGCCCAAGTACGCCGAGCTGATCTACAACGGCTACTGGTGGAGCCCGGAGCGCCTGGCGCTGCAGAAGCTGATCGACGCCACCCAGGACAACGTCAACGGCGACGTGCGCATGAAGCTGTACAAGGGCAACGCCACCGTGGTGGGCCGCCGCTCCGACAACGACAGCCTGTTCGACGCGTCCATCGCCACCTTCGAGGACGATGCCGGCGCCTACGATCAGAAGGACGCGGAGGGTTTTATCAAGCTCAACGCCCTGCGTCTGCGCATCGCCGCCAAGAACGGCCGCAAGCTGTCCTGACGCGGCCCTGACGCGGCCAGCCCCCTGAGCGTTGCGGCTAGCGCCGGCCTGGCTCCCTGTGTAGGCTGCCGGTAAGCCAAAGCAGGGAACAGGAACCCCCGGATGAATAAAACCACCGTGGGCTGGCGCGAATGGGCCAGCCTCCCGGACCTGGGTATCAAGGCCATCAAGGTGAAAGTGGACACCGGCGCGCGGACCTCCGCGCTGCACGCTTTCGAGGTCGGCAGCTTTGAACGGGACGGTCGCGAATGGATTCGCTTTCGCATCCACCCGTTTCAGGATTCCGATCAGGTGCGCGAGTGCGAGGCGCCGCTGCTGGACCGGCGGGTGGTGTCCGATTCCGGCGGCCACCGCGAGGAGCGCCCGGTGATCCGCACCCTGCTCGCCCTGGGCGGGCGCCGCTGGCCGGTGGAGATCACCCTCACCGACCGCGAAACCATGAAATTCCGCATGTTGCTTGGGCGCACCGCCATGGATCAGTTGGTGGTGCATCCCCAGGCGTCTTTTCTACTCGGCGGTAACGAGCGTCAACCATGAAGATTGCGATTCTGTCCCGGAACAAGCATCTCTATTCCACCCGCCGCATGGTGCAGGCGGGGCAGGATCTGGGGCATGAGATGCACGTCATCGACACCCTGCGCTGCTACATGAGCATGGTGTCCCACAAGCCCGAGATTCATTTCAAGGGCGAGGTGCTGGAAGGCTTCGACGCGGTGATTCCGCGGATCGGCGCCTCGATCACCCAGTACGGCACCGCGGTGCTGCGCCAGTTCGAGATGATGGGCGTGTTCCCGGTCAATGAATCGGTGGCGATCTCCCGCTCCCGGGACAAGCTGCGCTCCCTGCAGCTGCTGTCGCGCAAGGGCGTGGGCCTGCCGGTGACCGGCTTCGCCCACTCCCCGGATGATATTCCCGACCTGATCAGCATGGTCGGCGGCGCGCCGCTGGTGATCAAGATGCTGGAAGGCACCCAGGGCATCGGCGTGGTGCTGGCGGAAACCCGCAAGGCGGCGGAGTCGGTGATCGAGGCGTTCATGGGCCTGAACGTGTCGGTGATGGTGCAGGAGTACATCAAGGAAGCCGGCGGCGCCGACATCCGCTGCTTCGTGGTGGGCGGCAAGGTGATCGCCGCCATGAAACGCCAGGCGCTGCCCGGCGAGTTCCGCTCCAACCTGCACCGGGGCGGCAGCGCCAGCCTGATCCGCATTACCCCGGAAGAACGGGCCACCGCCGTGCGCGCGGCGCGCATCATGGGCCTCAACGTGGCCGGCGTGGACATCCTGCGCTCCAACCATGGGCCCCTGGTGATGGAGGTGAATTCCTCGCCGGGGCTGGAAGGGATCGAGACCGCCACCAATAAGGACGTGGCCGGCATGATGATCAAGTTCATCGAGACCAACGCCCGTCCCAACCGCACCCAGACCAAGGGAGCCAAGGGTTGAGCCGTAGCGAAAAAGTGGCGCCGTTCGAGATCAACGGCGTCACCGTGCAGCCGGGTACCCGCGCCAAGGTGGAGTTGCCGCTGGCGCAGCTCTATACCCAGACGCCGCTGAACGTGCCCATCCATGTGATTCACGGTCGCCGCCCCGGGCCGGTGTTGCTGGTCAGCGCCGCCATTCACGGCGACGAACTCAACGGCGTGGAGATCATCCGCCGGTTGCTGCGCCATTCCGCGCTCAAGCGGCTCAACGGCACCCTGCTGGCGGTGCCGGTGGTCAATGTGTTCGGCTTTATTCACAAGACCCGCTACCTGCCGGACCGCCGTGACCTGAACCGCAGCTTCCCGGGCTCCGAAACCGGCAGTCTGGGCGCGCGCATGGCCTGGCAGTTCAAGACCCAGGTGCTGGACCGGGCCACCCACGCGGTGGACCTGCACACCGGTGCCATCCACCGGGCCAATCTGCCGCAAATCCGCGCCGATCTGTCCAACGACGACACCGCCGCCATGGCCGCCGCCTTCGGCGTGCCGGTGGTGATCAACTCGGTGCTCGGCGAGGGCACCCTGCGCGAGGTGGCCGAGGCCCAGGGCATTCCGGTGATCACCTACGAAGCCGGCGAGGCGCTGCGTTTCGACGAAAGCTGCATCCGCGCCGGGGTCAAGGGCGTGCTCAACGTGATCCATCACCTGGCCATGACCGGCCCGCGCAAGACCCGCGCGCCGCTGGAGCCGCACATCGCGCGCTCGTCCAGCTGGGTGCGGGCGGAACGGGACGGCGTGTTCCTGCCCCTGGTGGCGCTGGGCGCCTGGCTCAGGAAAGGCCAGCTGATCGGCCGCATTTCCAGCCCCTTCGGCGGCGAGGACGTGCACATCGAATCCCCCTGCGCGGGCATTCTGGTGGGACGCAACAATCTGCCGCTGGTCAACGAGGGCGAGGCCCTGTACCACATCGCCCGCTTCGAGGAAGTGCGCGAGGTGGCCCAGAACCTGGAGGTGTTCACGTCGGACATCGAACGGGGCCCGGGCCTGGCCGGCGAGCCGCCGATTGCTTAGCCGTCGATGGCCGCGTTTCTGGAGTGTCGATGAATCTGCCCACCCCCCGCCGCCTTTATCACGGCCTGCGCAAGATGCTGCGCTTTCTGGCGCGGCCGGCGCGGCGTGGGGGGCATCGTGCCGGTCGCGTGATCCAGACCTACCGGGGCTACGGCTCGCGGCGCTCGGTGTTTCTCATCGGTCGGGTGTTCCGCCAGCCCGGGCTGGGGCTGAATCTGCGTGAGGGGCCGGTGGACGACGTGCTCAACATCATCCGGCGCACGGTGCGCTGGGGGGTGCATGACGCCCATCTGACCGTCACCGTGGGCGCGGTGAGCGTCGACGTGATCACCGACCGGGACGGCTATTTCCACGTCACCCTGGATGTGGAGGCCAACCGGGACTGGCCGGACCAGGCGTTCTGGCAGCAGGCGCGCCTGCGGTTGCACCCGGGGCACCGGGAGGGGGAGCAAGAGCCGGTGGAAACCAGCGCCGACATCTATATCCCGCCCCGGGACCTGGACTGCGCGGTGATCAGCGACATCGACGACACCGTCATCTACACCGGCGTGGCCAGCAAGCTGACCATGATGTACCAGCTGTTCGTGCTCAAGGCCCGCCACCGCACCGCCTTTCCCGGCGTCTCCGCCTTCTACCGGGCGCTGTTCCACGGCGACACCGGCGAGCGCCGCCGGCCCATGCTGTATGTGTCCCGCGGGCCCTGGAGCATCTATGACGTGCTCGAGGAATTCTTCCACCTGAACCGTATTCCCCACGGGCCGATCCTGTTCCTGCGCGAGTGGGGCGTGACCCTGCAGCGGCCGCTGCCGATCCGCGCCAAGGACCACAAGGCCATGCTGATCCGCCGCATGCTGGCGATCTACGATCAGGTGCCGTTCGTGCTGATCGGCGACAGTGGTCAACGGGACCCGGAGGTGTACGCCGAGCTGGTGGACGAATTCCCGGACCGCATCCGCGCCATCTACATCCGTCATGTGCACCGGGGCACCGGCCGCGACCGGGCCATCCAGGCCCTGGCCGAACGCACCGCCGCGCGCGGCTGCGATATGGTACTCACCCGGGACAGCCTGGAAATGGCCCAGCATGCCTTCCGCCATGGCTATATCGCGCGGGATGGGTTGGAGGAGGTGCGCGCCGACTGTCGTCGGCGCGGTTAACGGGTCACTGTGTTTTTTCCACGGTGCCGCCGGCCTCCCGCCACGCCTTGAACCCCCCTTCGATGTCGCACACCGGCCCGAACCCCATGTCCATCAATTGCGCGGTGGCCAGGGCGGAGCGGTGGCCCAGGGCGCAGAACAGCACGAAGCGCTGACCGCTGGCGAAGTCGGCTTTGTGGTAGGGCGAGTCCGGATCCACCCAGAATTCCAGCATGCCGCGGGGCGCGTGCAGAGCGCCGGGCAGGGTGCCCTCGCGTTTCAGTTCGCGCACATCGCGGATGTCCACGAAGCGCACCGCCGGGTCATCGGCCAGGTCGCGGGCCTGTTGCGGGGTGAGCCGCTCGATGCGGGCCTCCGCCTCGGCCACCAGATCGGCGACCTTTTTCTTGAGTGTCATCACGGACTCCTTCAGTTCGCTCGGCCCGGGCGTCGCACCAGACCTTCCTCCAGCAAAGTGCGGGCGATCTCGTCGAGAATCGCCGGGTCGTCGATGGTGGAGGGCAGCGGGAAATCCTCACCGTTGACCATTTTGCGCAGGGCCGCGCGCAGGGTCTTGCCGGAGCGGGTCTTGGGCAGGCGCTTGACGACCAGGGCCCGCCGGAAGCGCGCCACCGCGCCCACCTGCTCACGGATCAGCGCCACCAGCGCCTGCTCCACCTGTTCCGGAGTGGTATCGACGCCGTCCTTGAGCACCACCAGGCCCACCGGCACTTCGCCGCATACCTCGTCGTGCATGCCCACCACCGCCGATTCCGCCACCGCCGGGTGGGTAGCGAGGTGCTCTTCCATGACGCCGGTGGACAGCCGGTGCCCGGACACGTTGATGACGTCGTCGGTGCGTCCCATGATGTGCACGAAACCGTCCGCGTCCAGGTAGCCGCCGTCGCCGGTGTGGTAATAGCCCGGGTAGGTGTTCAGATAGGCGGCCAGGTAGCGGTCGTGGTCGTTCCACAGGGTCTGCGCGCAGCCCGGCGGCAGCGGCAGGCGCAGGGCGATGGCGCCCTCGGTGTCCGCCGGCAGCACCTCGCCGGTCTCCGGGTCCAGCACCACCACTTCATAGCCGGGCACCGCCCGGTTGGTGGAGCCGGCGCGCACCTCCGCCTCGCCGTGGCGGGTCAGCGGCGCGGTCACCGGCCAGCCGGTTTCGGTCTGCCACCAATGGTCATAGACCGGGCGCCCGGTCAGGTCGCTGAGCCACTGGTAGGTGGGGGTGTCGAGCTTCTCCCCGGCGACGAACAGATGCTTGAGGCTGGCGGTATCGTGTCGCCGGAACAGCTCGCCGTCCGGGTCTTCCTTGCGAATCGCCCGGAACGCGGTGGGCGCGGCGAACAGGCCGTTGACGCCGTGCTCCGCCACCACCCGCCAATAGGCGCCGGCGTCCGGGGTTTTCACCGGTTTGCCCTCGTAGAGCACCGTGGTGCAGCCGCCGATCAGCGGCGCATAGACGATGAACGAGTGGCCCACCACCCAGCCCACGTCGGAACAGCCCCACCAGACTTCCCCCGGCTGCATGCCGTAGATCTCGCGCAGGGCATAGAGCTGGGCCACCGCGTGGCCGCCGTTGTCGCGCACGATGCCCTTGGGTTTGCCGGTGGTGCCGGAGGTGTACATGATGTACAGCGGCTCGTCGGCGGCCAGCGGCACCGGGTCCGCCGGGGCACTGCCGTCCACCACCGAGCGCCAGTCCTGGAAGCCCAGGGCGTCCAGGTCCGCCGGCGCCTGCTCACGTTGCAGCACCAGCACCTGTTCGACCCGGTGGCTGGCCTTGTCGAGCGCGCCGCGCACCAGGGCGGTGTAGTCGATCACCCGGTCGATCTCGATGCCGCAGGAGGCGGTGAGGATGGCCTTGGGGCGGGCGTCGTCGATGCGGATCGCCAGCTCATGGGCGGCGAAGCCGCCGAACACCACCGAGTGCACCGCGCCGATGCGCGCGCAGGCGAGCATGGCGATGGCCGCCTCCGGCACCATGGGCAGGTAGATCACCACGCCGTCGCCCCGGTCCACGCCCAGGCGGCGCAGGGCGCCGGCCAGTTCCGCCACCCGGTCGCGCAGTTCGCGGAAGGTGAAACGCTGGATCCGGTCGGTCACCGGCGAGTCGTAAATCAGCGCGGTCTGGTCGCCACGGCCCTGTTCGATCTGATGGTCCAGGGCCAGGTAGCTGGTGTTCAGCTGCCCGTCGCCGAACCAGCGATGGGTGCCGTCCTCGAGGGTCTCCAGTATCCGTTCCGGGGCCCGGTACCAGGCCAGTTGGCGGGCCTGTTCCGCCCAGAACGCCGCCGGGTCCCGGCGCGCCTGGTCAAAGGCACTGCGATCGCTCATCTCCCGCTCCTTGCAGTCTTGTTGTTGTGTGGCCTTGTTTCTGGCCGCGCTGCTCCATGCAAGCATCCCGCAAAGGGTCATGCCAGTAGACCATAGTCGGCCCGGTGCCGAGAGGGTATCCTTGCCGCCCGGTTCACATTTCGAGAGCTTCACCCATGTCCCGACCGACCGCCGCGCCGGCCAATTCCACCGGCCGCATCCTGTTCGCCAGCCTGGCCGGCACCACCATCGAGTTCTTCGATTTCTATATTTACGCCACCGCCGCGGTGCTGGTGTTTCCGCCGCTGTTCTTCCCCGGCGCCGATCCGGCGGCGGGGATGCTGCAGTCCCTGGCCACCTTCGCCATCGCGTTCTTCGCGCGGCCGCTGGGCTCGGCGTTGTTCGGGCATTTCGGCGACCGGTTGGGGCGCAAGGTCACGCTGGTGGCGGCGCTGCTGACCATGGGGGTGTCCACGGTGGCCATCGGCCTGCTGCCCACCTATGCGCAGATTGGCGTGCTGGCGCCGCTGTTGCTGGCGCTTTGCCGGTTCGGGCAGGGCCTGGGGCTGGGCGGTGAATGGGGTGGGGCGGTGCTGCTCGCCACCGAGAACGCGCCGCCGGGCAAGCGCGCCTGGTTCGGCATGTTTCCACAGCTCGGCGCGCCGCTCGGGTTCCTGCTGTCCGGCGGCTGTTTCCTGATTCTCACCGAGGTGCTCAGCGACCAGCAGTTCTTCGCCTGGGGCTGGCGCATTCCGTTTCTGCTCAGCGCGCTGCTGGTGCTGGTGGGGCTGTACGTGCGGCTGAAGATCGAGGAGACGCCGGTGTTCCGCCACGCTCTGGACACCCAGGAGGAGGTCAAGGTGCCGATGGCGCGGGTGATCACCCATCACACCAAGGCGCTGGTGCTGGGCACGGTGGTGGCCATCGCCACCTTCGTGCTGTTTTATCTGACCACGGTGTTCGCGCTCACCTGGGGCACCACCGCCCTGGGCTATTCCCGGGAAACCTTCCTGGTCATCCAGTTGCTGGCGATTCTGTGCTTCGCCGCCACCATTCCGTTCGCCGCCCTGTTCGCCGACCGTCACGGCCGGCGCCGCACCCTGATCTGGGTGACCGTGGCCATCGCCGTGTTCGGGCTGCTGTTCGAGCCGCTGTTCGGTGGCGGTTCACTGGTGGGCGTGCTGCTGTTCCTGGCGCTGGGGCTGGGCTTGATGGGGATGACCTACGGGCCGCTGGGCACGGTGCTGTCGGAGTATTTCCCGACCCGGGTGCGCTACACCGGCGTGTCCCTGGCGTTCAATCTGGCGGGGATCTTCGGCGCTTCCCTGGCGCCCTACATCGCCACGGCCCTGGCCACCCGGTTCGGGTTGCAGGCGGTGGGCTATTACCTGGCCGGGGCGGCCCTGCTGACGCTGGTGGCGCTGCTGGCCACCCGGGAGACCCGCGACCAGGATTACGGGCGCTGATCGCGGCTTAGCGGGACGTGTTGCCGCCGCCGTTACCGGAGGGACGACGGCGCCGGCGGCGGCGCTGGCCGTCACCGTTGCCGGGGCGGGCGCCCTCGGTGTTGCCGCTCCTGTTGCCGTCGGCCTTGCCGGCGGCGTTGGCGCCGCCCTGACCCCGGCCACGACCGCCACCGGCGTTGCCACCACGACCGCCGCCACCGCTGTTTCCACCCCGGCCACCGCCGCCGTTGCCGCCACGACCGCCGCCGCCGTTGCCGCCGTTGCCGCCACGACCGCCGCCGCCACCGCCACGGCCGCCCATGGCCGGGGCCCGGCCCGGGCCCGTGGTGGGCAGCGGTTCGCCGGGCTGGAAGCCGTCCAGGGCGCGCCGTTCAATGGGCGTGCGGATCAGCTTCTCGATGTCGAACAGCAGCTTGCTTTCATCGGCGCTGACCAGGGACACGGCCTGGCCGCTGGCGCCGGCCCGGCCGGTACGGCCGATCCGGTGCACATAGTCTTCCGGCACATTGGGCAGGTCGAAGTTGACCACCTGGGGCAACTGTTCGATGTCCAGGCCACGGGCGGCGATGTCGGTGGCCACCAGGGCCCGCACGCTGCCGTCCTTGAAGTCCGCCAGCGCCCGGGTGCGGGCGTTCTGGCTCTTGTTGCCGTGGATCGCCGCCGCTTCGATGCCGTTGCCCACCAGTTGTTTGGCGAGCCGGTTGGCGCCGTGCTTGGTGCGCGTGAACACCAGCACCTGGAACCAGTTTTCGTCGGTGATCAGGTGGCTGAGCGCCGCCGCCTTCTGGTTCTGGTCCACCGGCACCACCCACTGGCGTACCCGCTCGGCGGTGCTGTTGCGCGGGCTCACGTCCACTTCCGCCGGGTCGTTCACCAGGCTCTTGGCCAGGGTGCGGATGTCGTTGGAGAAGGTGGCCGAGAACATCAGTGTCTGGCGCTTGGCCGGCAGCAGCCGGAGCACCTTGCGGATGTCATGGATAAAACCCATGTCGAGCATGCGGTCGGCTTCGTCCAGCACCAGGATTTCCAGGTTGTCGAAGCGCACCGCGCCCTGCTGGTGCAGGTCCAGCAGCCGGCCGGGGGTGGCCACCAGCACGTCCAGGCCGCCCTTGAGGCGGTCGATCTGCGGGTTGATGCCGACGCCGCCGAACACCACCGCCGAGCGCACGTTCAGGTGGCGGCCGTACTCGCTGACGCTCTCGCCCACCTGGGCGGCCAGCTCCCGGGTCGGGGTCAGCACCAGGGCACGGGCCTGGCGCGGCGCCCGGCGGCCGCCCTCCAGCCGCTGCAGCATGGGCAGGGTAAAGCCGGCGGTCTTGCCGGTGCCGGTCTGGGCGGCGGCCATCACGTCGCGGCCGGCCAGCACGGCGGGAATCGCCTGCGCCTGAATCGGCGACGGCTGGCTGTAGCCCTGCTCGGCGACCGCACGCAGCAGGGGTTCGGATAAACCGAGGGAAGCAAAATCCATAAAGAGGGGTATTCCGAAAACTGGAGGGGGAGGAAAGGCGGTGCAGACTAACGGATTGCGCGGCGGAGTACGAGGGGTTTTTGGTGTCGGGAGGGGGAGGTCGCGGCCAAAGCCGCTCCTACGGGGGGCGATCCCCGGGGCGTAGGAGCGACTTTAGTCGCGATAGGCGGTTTACCGGTTAATCAGGGCCAGCTCCGCGTCCTGTTGCAGCACCACCCACCAGCGGTGGCCGTGATCGGCGTCGAAGCCCACCAGGGGCTGGCCGTCACAGGTGGCCGGGCGGGTCGGCGTGCTGGTCAGCATGGCGGCGTCGAACGGTTGCTCCACCACGCAGTCGGCGCCGGCGATGGCCTGCCAGCCCTCGTCGGTGAGCCAGCCCAGGGTCAGCGCCGCCGGGTCGCGGCCCTCGGGGGCGTCGAAGGTGAGCGCGTAGGCGTCGGATACGGCGGTGGCCAGGTCCCAGCTCTTGCTGGCGGTGGCCGGCAGGGCGTGCGGCTGCTTGGTGGAGCCGTCCGGCTGACTGCCCGGCAGGCCGGTGTCCGCTTCCAGGTCCTTGGCGGCGCCGTAGGCGCTGGAGTAGGTGCCGGTCTGGTTCTGGGTGCCGCTGACGATCAGCACGTCCGAGGCGGTGTCGCCATTGGCCGCTTCCCAGCTCATGGTGACCAGTTCCTTCAGGTCGATGGTGGTTTCCGGAATGTCGAGCACGTTGGCGTCGTCGGCATTGGGCACCACCCGGTTTTCCGCGTTCAGGTTGGGCGTCCAGCTTTCGTTCATCTGGAACAGGAACTGATAGGCCAGGCGGGCCAGCTCGATGACCGAGCCGGCGCGGCTGAAGCCCGGCGTCACTTCCATGTCGCGGGTGCGGCTCTCGACCCGGTTGAAGGTGTCGTTGATGCCGCCCACCATGCGCGCCACGCTACCGTCGTGGGCCAGGCAGTCGTTGCTGATGTACTGGCTGTCCAGGTACATCACCGGTCGGGTGCCGTCCGGAATCGAGGTCGGGTAGACCAGACGCTCGCAGCGGTTGCGGGTACGGGAAAAACGATCCATCAGCTTCCATTGCGGGTCGGCCAGCTCCTTCTCGCCGTCTTCATTGGCGCCGATGGTGTGCTCGGTGTACCAGGACTGGTAATCCACCCGGTCGCCGTCGAAGCTCAATACCGAGGCGTTCACGTCGTAGGCGGTGGAGCCGTTGTCCAGGGTGTTCATCTTCTGCGACACGATGCGCTGCACCAGCTCCCGTTCGCCGTAGCGGAACTCGTAGCCCTTGTAGGAGGCATTGCCGGACATGATCTGCATGTACTGGGGCAGGCGGTAGTTACCGTCCTCCACGGTCCAGGAGGTCGGGTCCACCCAGATCGGTGCGGTGATCACCGAACGCTGGTACATGTGCTCGTGACCCTGTACCCAGATCACGTCGTATTTGGAGAAGAAGGCGCGGATGTCGTCCCACTTGTCCATCAGGTGATTGTCGCCGGCCACGCCCTCCACGATCATTTCGCGGGTCTCGCCGTACTTGGCGCCGATCAGACCGTCGTGGCTGGCGATCACCAGGTGATCGAACTCGCCCTCGTGGGCGGCCACTTCCTGTTTGATCCAGTCGAAGGCGATCGGCAGGTTGTAGTACTTGAGCAGGAAGATCATCACGTTGCCGCGCATCACGTAATAGTTCAGGTACTGCGCGCCGGCCATGTGCACCGCATCGTCGGGGATGTAGTGCTTCATGTTCTCGATCCATTCCACGGAATAGGCGTAGCTGTCCTCGTGGTTGCCCATCAGCGGCAGGAACTCGATGCCGGCGTCCCGGTAGCTCTGCGCCACCGAGGTCCATTGCTGGAATTCGCGGGTGGTGCCGTGGTCGGTGAGGTCGCCCACCGGGATCACGATGTTGGCGCCGAGCTCGGCCTCCTTGTCGAGCACCGCTTTCATCGGGTGGATGGACACATTGTCGCCGCCGCCCTGGGTATCGGGCAGCAGGCCGATGCGCACCGCGGTACGTTCCGCCGGCGGCGTGCCGCCGTTGCCGCCGCCGTTGTCGACGTTGCCGTTATCGGAATCGGACGAATCGCCGCCACAGGCGGCCAGGGCCAGCGCCATGACGATGGCGGCCGCCCCGTGAAGAGAAAGCTTCATTGTTGTTCCCCAGTAAAACCCATAAAAGAAAGGAGGAGCGCGGGCGCTCCTGAAAGCGCTCACAGCTTGCCCGGGGAAAGCGACACTTCGATCACCGCCAAATGAATTTTATTTGAAGGCGGCCCGTGCTATGAAAGAGCTCCTTGACGCCTTCAGCGAGGACGGATCATGAAGTTGCAAGCCAGCGATTTTGTCGCCCGCAAGGGCCACCAGCCGATCGCCATGCTCACCGCCTACACCTGCCCGGTGGCGCGCGCCCTGGAGCGTGCCGGCATTCCGGTGATTCTGGTGGGCGACACCGTGGGCATGGTGGAAATGGGCTTTGACAGCACCCGCCACGTCACCCTGGAACATATGGAATATCACATCGGCGCGGTGCGCCGCGGCGCGCCGGACACGCACATCGTCGGTGACCTGCCGTACCGCACCGACCGCGATCCGGACACCGCCCTGGCCAGCGCCCGGCGGCTGCTCGCCGCCGGCGCCGACAGCGTCAAACTGGAAGGGGACAAGTACGAGGTGATCCGCCATCTGGTGGCCAGCGACATTCCGGTGTGTGGCCACACCGGGCTGTTGCCGCAGACCGCCCAGGGCTTCGCCAAGGTCGGCCGCAGCGACGCGGAGGCGCAGCGGATTCGTCAGGAAGCGAAAGGCATCGAGGAGGCCGGTGCCTTCATGATGGTGATGGAACACATCCCCTATGAGCTGGCGGGCATCATCACCGCCGAGCGGGGCATCCCCACCATCGGCATCGGCGCCGGCCCGGACTGCGACGGTCAGGTGCTGGTGATCAACGATGCCCTGGGGCTGGGTGATTACTGGCCGCCGTTCTCCAAACAATACGCCGGCGCCAGCGACACGATTCTCGACGTGGCCCGGGCGTTTTCCGGGGAGGTGGCGTCGCGGGAATTCCCCAACAACATCATCAAGCTGACCGGCACCGGGCGGGGCTAACGGCGATCAAAGCCGCTAGGAGTGGGCGAGGATCGCCCGGCGCACGCAGTGCAGCACCCCGGTGGGGTAGTCGTCGCTGAGAAACTCGCGCACCTGCCGGTAGCTGAAGCTGTCGTCGCCCAGATTGGGCTGGGCCAGCAGGGCGTCCTGGATGATGCCCAGCTCCGCCGGAGGCAGGCCCAGGGCCTGTTCCAGATCCAGGCGGCCATCCGCCACCAGGTCCGCCAGGGCCCGGTAGACCTCCGCCTCGCCCAGGCCCTGGCGGCGGGCGATGGCGTCCGGGGTCATGCCGGCCCGGGCCAGGGCTTCCAGTTCGTCCTGGTCGCCGTCCGGGGCGCGGCGCGGGTCGCGTACCTCGGAGGCGCCGCCGCTGTCCCGTTCACTGGCGGCGCCCTCGTTGAGCACCGCCAGGAAGGCGTCGCCGTAGGCGTCCAGCTTGCGGTCGCCGACGCCGCTGACGGCGGCCATTTCGTGGCGGTCCCGGGGGCGCAGGGCGAGCATGTCCATCAGGGTGGCGTCGTGGAAGATCACATAGGGCGGCACCCCTTCTTCCTCGGCCAGCCGCTTGCGACAGGCACGCAGCGCTTCCCACAGGGTGCGGTCGGCATCGGCCACCTGGGGTTTGTCGCGGCGGGTGCGTTCGGTGGCCTTGGCGGTGTCCTTGCGCAGGTGCAGCACCTGCTCGCCGCGCAGGTAGGGGCGGCAGGTTTCGGTGAGCTTGAGCGCGCCGTAGCCCTCCGCGTCCACCGCCAGCAGCCCGCGTGCCACCAGTTGCCGGTAGATGGCGCGCCACTGGCCGGCGGAGAACTCGCCGCCGATGTTCCAGGTGGAAACGTGGTCGTGGCCGGCGGAGGCCACCTTGTCGCTGCGATTGCCGGTGAGCACGTCCACCAGATGGTTGACGCCGAAGCGCTGGCCGGTGCGGAACACGCAGCTCAGGGCCATCTGCGCTGCCTTGGTGGCGTCGAAGGTCTTGGGCGGGTTCAGGCAGGTGTCGCAGTTGCCGCAGGGTTTCTCCAGCTCCTCGCCGAAGTAGTGCAGCAGCGCCTGGCGGCGGCAGTGGGTCACCTCGCAGAGCCCGAGCATGGCTTCCAGCCGCTGGTTCTCGTGGCGCTTGAACTGCTCGCCGCCTTCCGACTGGGCCTGCATCTGCTTGTGGCGAATGGCGTCTTCCAGGCCATAGGCCATCCAGGCGGTGGCCGGGCTACCGTCGCGGCCGGCGCGGCCGGTTTCCTGGTAATAGGCCTCGATGCTCTTGGGCATGTCCAGGTGCGCCACGAAGCGCACGTCCGGTTTGTCGATGCCCATGCCGAACGCCACCGTGGCCACCATCACCAGCCCCTCCTCGCGCAGGAAGCGCTGCTGGTGGTGGGCGCGGGTGCGGCCGTCCAGGCCGGCGTGGTAGGGCAGGGCGGCGATGCCTTGCTGGTTGAGCCAGTCGGCGGTCTGGTCCACCTTGTTGCGCGACAGACAATAGACGATGCCGGCGTCGCCGGGGTGCTCGGTGCGCAGCAGCCGCAGCAGCTGGCGGCGGGCGCCGTCCTTGCGTTCGATCCGGTACTGAATATTGGGCCGGTCGAAGCTGGAGACGAAATGGCGCGCCTCGGTCAGGTCCAGCCGTTCGGCGATCTCGGCGCGGGTGCGCGGATCGGCGGTGGCGGTGAGGGCGATGCGCGGCACCTGGGGAAATTCCCGGTGCAGCAGCGACAGCTGCAGATAATCGCTGCGGAAATCGTGGCCCCACTGGCTCACGCAGTGGGCCTCGTCGATGGCGAACAGGGCCAGCGGCGACTGGTGCAACAGTTCCAGGGTGCGCGGCTGGATCAGCCGCTCCGGGGCCACGTACAGCAGGTCCAGCTCGCCGCGCCGCACCTGTTCCTGCAGGGCGAAGCTCTGCTCGCCGGTGAGCGTGGAATTGAGGAAGGCGGCGCGCACGCCCAGGGCGTTGAGCGCGTCCACCTGATCCTGCATCAGCGCGATCAGCGGGCTGACCACCACGCCCACGCCGTCGCGCACCAGCGACGGAATCTGATAGCACAGCGACTTGCCGCCGCCGGTGGGCATCAGCACCAGGGCGTCGCCGCCGCCGGCGACGGTGTCGATGATGGCGGCCTGCTCGCCGCGAAATTCGTGGTAGCCGAAGACGTGCTGTAAAACGGAGAGGGGATCGCGTTGCATGGCGGCGAGTATACCCGCCCGCCGCGGGCCTGACATCCGCGGGACACGAAGACGGGCTAATCTCCTACACCGTGACGAGCATTTTTGGAACCGCGTATGTGGATGGTCTTTCGGGAGTTTCTGTGGCTGGGCTGCGTCAGCTTCGGCGGGCCGGCGGCCCATGTGGGTTATTTCCACCGCCGCTTCGTCACCGGCCTGGGCTGGCTGGATGAGGCCACTTTCGCTCGTCTGATGGCGCTCACCCAGTTCCTGCCCGGGCCGGCCTCCAGCCAGTTGGGCTTCGCCATCGGACGGCACCGGGCCGGCCTGGCCGGCGCCGTGGCCGCCTTTGTCGCTTTCACCCTGCCGTCCTTTCTGCTGATGCTGGCCCTGGCGGTGTACGCCGCCCACCTGCCGGACACCGTACTGGACGGGCTGGCGCGCGGTCTGAAATGGCTGGCCGTGGTGGTGGTGGCCGACGCGGTGCTGACCCTGGGCGGCAAGTTCTGCCGGGACCGCCTGGCCCTGGCACTGGCCCTGGCCACCGCCGTGGCTCTGTGGCTGTGGCCGGGCATCGCCACCCAGCTGGGGGCGCTATTGGCGGCGGCCCTGATCGGCCAGGCTTATCGGCGGAGCGGGCAGGGCGAGCCGGCCACCGGCACCGCCACCCCGCGCCGCTGGCCGCTGCTTGCCTTCGCCCTGATCTGGGCGCTGTTGTGGCTGTTGCCGGGGGACGGGCTGGCCCGGCTGGCCGGGGAGTTCTACAGCGCCGGCGCCCTGGTGTTCGGCGGCGGCCATGTGGTGCTGCCGCTGCTGCAGGGGCTGGTGGGCGAGCGCCTGGGCGAGGACGCTTTCCTCACCGGCTACGCCGCCGCCCAGGCGGTGCCCGGGCCGATGTTCTCCCTGGCCGCCTACCTGGGTGCCCTGCTGGCGCCGGGGGCGCCCTGGCTGGGGGCGCTCACCGCCACCCTGGCGATCTTCCTGCCCGGCTTTCTGCTGGTGCTGGGCCTGGCGGATGCCTGGCAACGCCTGGCCGCCCGCCCGGCCCTGGCCGGCGCGGTCACCGGCATCAATGCCGCCGTGGTGGGGCTGCTGCTGGCGGCTTTGTACGATCCGGTATTTCGTTCGGCGGTGCACGGGGGCGTGGATCTGGTGTGGGTGGGGGTGGGGTTTTTGTTATTACGGTGGGGTCGGGTGCCGTTGGTCTGGCTGGTGGTCGGCATGGCCGGGTTCGGGTTGGTGGTTGAGTTGGTTTGAGGTCTTTCTCTCCAGAGGGGGCCGTTTCGGCGTGTTGGGCCCATCCCGGACACGCCGTGAACCCGTCCCTGGGGGCTCGTTTCAGACATCCATGTCTTCAACGGTCCGGGATGGGCCCAACACGCCGAAACGCCCGAGCGAAAGCCAGCCCCCGGTGGGGGGTAGAGGCGGCGGCTTCGTAGAGGGTGGTGAGGTTAAGATTCCCGCCAATCCGCTCTGGAGGGTTCGTTTCCCCAACCCACCCAAAGCGGCGGCGATTCACCACCGAGCGTGGGGGTAAGCGGGGCGCCTTGCCGGGCCCCTTGAGAACAGGACGTTCGAAAGGGAGCCCCCAGGGACGGGTTCACGGCGTTCCCGGCAAGGCGCCCCGCTTACCCCCACGCGCCCCTCTGGAGGGAACCACCAACCCCACCCAGACCCGCCGCTTGCCCCAAACCCGGAATGATGATTCAATCCTTCAAACATCGGAACCGGGATTCCATTCATGGCCTATCGAGAAACCGCGCAAATCAAAGCCCGCAAGGCCGCTCAGCGGGACCATCTGCTGGCCACCGCCGAGACCCTGGTGCGGGCCGGTGGGTTCGCCGCCATGACCATGCAGGCGGTGGCGGAGCGGGCCGGGGTGGGCGTGGGCACGCTGTACCGGTATTTCGACAACAAGGCGACCCTGGCCGCCGCCGTGTTCGAGGCCGCCACCGCCCGGGAAGTGGCGGCGGTGGATCAGGCGCTGGGACGGGAGGGGCCCGCCGCCGAGCGGTTGGAGCGGGCGCTGCGGGTGTTCGCCCGGCGGGCGCTGGCGGCGCCCCGGCTGGCCTGGGCGCTGATCGCCGAGCCGGTGGAACCGGAGGTGGATGCCGCGCGGCTGCGCTACCGGGCCGCCTACGCGGATCTCTACAAGCGGGTGCTGGATGAAGGGGTGGCGCGGGGCGAGCTGCCGCCCCAGTCCACCGCCCTGGGCGCGGCGGCCCTGGTGGGCGCCATCGCCGAGGCGCTGGTGGGGCCGTTGTCGGCGCCGCTGGCCGACGCCGGCCTGCCGGACCAGTTGACCGCCTTCGCGCTGCGCGCGGTGGGCGCCGAGACCGGGGGCCGGGCATGAAGAATCCGCTCAAGGCGCTGTTTTCCGGAGCCGCTGGCCTGCGCCGGGGGCTGCTGCTGTACGGGCCTTTTCTCGGCGCCGGGGTGCGCGTGGACGAACTGAGCGCGGATTTCCGGCGGGTGCGGGTATCCATGGGCATGCACTGGTACAACCGCAACTATGTGGGCACCCACTTCGGCGGCAGCCTGTACAGCATGACCGATCCCTTCTACATGCTGATGCTGATGAACAACCTGGGCCGCGACTATGTGGTCTGGGACAAGAACGCCCGCATCGACTTCGTGCGCCCGGGCAAGGGCAGGGTGTTCGCCGAGTTCGAGCTCACCGAGGCGATGCTCGATGAGGTCAAGGCCGCCACCGCCGGCGGCGACAAGTATCTGCCCACCTGGCCGGTGACGGTCGTCGATGGCGACGGCAACACCGTGGCCGAGGTGAGCAAAACCCTGTACGTACGACGCAAGCGCGCGTGACGCGCCGGAGGATGGCACCATGAACGCCAAGCACGAGGAGCTTAACGTGGACGCCCTGGCCAGCACCCATGAGGTGTTCAACCAGGCGCCGCCGCTGGAAAACTACGACGCCTTCGCCGGCGACACCGCGCTCAAGGAGGCGGTGGTGCGCGAGGGCGGCGACCGGGCGCTGGACGATCTCAGCCGTTACGGCCGCGAGACCACCCGGCCGGAGGTCATCGAATGGGGCTACCAGGCCAACGCCAACAAGCCGGAATTCGAGCCCCACGACCGTTACGGCCACCGCATCGACCGGGTCAATTACCACCCGGCCTACCACCACCTGATGAACATGGCCCTGCGCGAGGGCCTGCATTCCTCGCCCTGGACCGACCCGGGCCCCGGTGCCCATGTGGTGCGTGCCGCCAAGTACTATATGCACGCGCAGATCGAAGGCGGCCACGGCTGCCCGGTCACCATGACCTTCGCCGCCGTGCCCAGCCTGGCACTGACCCCGTCCATCGCCGAGCGCTGGCTGCCCAAGGTCACCGCCCGGGACTATGACCCGCGCAACGTCAGCCATAACGACAAGCAGGCGCTCACCATCGGCATGGGCATGACCGAGAAACAGGGCGGCTCCGACGTGCGCGCCAACACCACCCACGCCCGTCCGCTGGGCGCCGAGGGCCCCGGCCAGTTGTACGAGCTGGTGGGGCACAAGTGGTTCATGTCCGCGCCCATGTGCGACGCCTTCCTGATGCTGGCCCAGGCCCCCGGCGGGTTGAGCTGCTTCCTGGTGCCGCGCTGGCGCGACGACGGCAGCAAGAACCCGCTGCAGGTGCAGCGTCTGAAGAACAAGGTGGGCAACGTCTCCAACGCTTCCTCCGAAGTGGAGCTGCGCGGCGCCCACGGCTGGATGGTGGGCGAGGAAGGCCGTGGCGTGCCGGCCATCATCGAGATGGTGGCCATGACCCGCTTCGACTGCATGATCGGTTCGTCCTCCAGCCAGCGTCAGGTGATGGCCCAGGCGGTGCACCATGTGGCCCATCGCGCCGCCTTCGGCGAGACCCTGCTGGACCAGCCGCTGATGCGCAACGTGATCGCCGACCTGCAGCTGGAAGTGGAAGGCTCCGTGGCGATGACCTGGCGCATGGCTCGCGCCCTGGACAACCAGGACGACGAACACGAGAAGCTGTTCGCCCGGCTGGGCGCGGCGGTGGGCAAGTACTGGATCTGCAAGCGCACGCCGCACCACGCCTATGAGAGCATGGAGTGCCTGGGCGGCAACGGCGTCACCGAGAACTTCATTCTCGCCCGGCTGTACCGGGACGCGCCGATCAACGCCATCTGGGAAGGCTCCGGCAATGTGCAGGCGCTGGACCTGCTGCGCGCCATGGGCAAAAGCCCGAAGGTGCTGGACGCCTGGTTCGCGGAACTGGCCGGCGCCCAGGGCCGCGACGCGGTGCTCGACAAAGCGGTCAACGACCTCAGAAAAGCCCTGGCGGACACCGACGATCTGCCGTACCGCGCCCGGGACCTGGTGGACCGCATGGCTCTGACCATGCAGGCCGCGCAGCTGGTGAAAGCCGGTAACGACGCGGTCAGCGAAGCCTTTATCCGCGCCCGCCTGGACAGCGGCCACACCCGCAACTACGGCAGCCTGCCGCGGGGGCTGGACGTGGACACCCTGGTGCGCCGCGCCAATCCGCTGGAGATATGAAGCGGCAAGCTTGAAGCTTGCAGCCTGAAGTTTGCGGCTCCTAAAGCTTCAAGCGCTCCGCCACCTCGAACCACATGGCCCGGTAGGCCTGGGCGGCCGGGGTATAGGGCGCGATCTCGCCCACCGGCGCCTGGTGGTCGCCCATCTGCTCCACATGGGTGGCGTAGGGCACCCAGGTTTTCAGGCCATCTTTCATTTCCGGCGGCCGCTTGACCAGCATCTGCACGTGCAGATCGCGGCGCCGGTCCACCATATTGAAGAAGGGCACCACCCGCAGGTGCTTGAATTTCTTGTCGTCGAGCCAGTCCAGCACCTGCCGGAAGGCGCGCAGGGACAGATGGGTGGGAATCACCGGAACGAACAGGTAGTCCGCCGCCGCGAAGATGCTTTCCGCCAGCGGGCTGAGGGTGGGCGGGCAGTCCAACACCACCAGCTCGTAGGATTCACCGAACGGCGCGATCAGTTCCTTGAGCCGGTTCTTGGCGCCGCCGCCTTCCGCCAGTTTGACGTCGGCGTTGCGCATGCTGATGTCGGCGGGGATCACATCCAGATGGGGCCAGCGGGTCTCGCGCTTGAAGCGGCCCGCCGGCTGTTTGCCCTTGAGCAGGCCCCCGGCCTTGTAGCCCGGGCTCTGGTCGTCCACGCCCAGATAGAAGCTGGCGGCGCCCTGGGGATCCAGGTCCCAGACCAGGGTGCGATGCTTCCAGCGGGCCGCATGCCAGGCCATGTTCACGGCCGTGGTGGTTTTGCCCACCCCCCCTTTCAGATTGTAGAAGGCGATGGTCTGCATGAGATGGTTTCCGGTTTCCGCGGTCGGCTTCCGAGGCTAGCATGAAACGCGGGGTATCTCACCGGCGGCGCCTTGTGGTCGCCGTCGTCAGCCGGTTTAATAGCCGGTCCAGGGAAGCCGACCACGGGCGCGGGAGAGCGGGGTGACCGTCGACAAACGTTACCAGGTGTACATCAGCACCACCTATCCGGATATGCAGTCCGCCCGCCAGGCGCTGATGCTGCCGCTGCTGGACCTGGGACTGATGCCCATGGGAATGGATTTGCACAGCACCGAGAGTCATAACCTGATGCCCGTGGTGCAGCGCATGATCGACGACAGTGACTACTTCGTGATCCTGCTGGGCGGCCGCTACGGCACCCTGTCGCCGCTGGGCCTCAGCTACACCCACCGCGAATACATCTTCGCCGCCACCAAGCGCAAGCCGGTGGTGAGCTTTATCCACGATGACCCGCTTAATCTGCCGCCGGACCAGCGCGAGCCGTCCCGGGAGGGCCAGGTGCGCCGGGACGATTTCGCGCGGTTGCTGGAAAACAAGACGCTCAGCTTCCGCTGGCGGGACGAGAGCGATCTTGGTGCCCGGGTGGCCCAGGTGATGCCCGACATCATGCGCCAGTACCCGGCGTCGGGCTGGGTGCCGGCGGGCGCCCGGAGCGGCGCCGGCGACGCCCGTGGCCAGGCCCTGGCCCGGCGGGTGGCGGAGCTGGAAAAGGAGCGGGAGGAATGGCTGGCCGCCCAGCGCGCGCCGCTGCGTGGCCTGGCCCGGGGCAGCGATCCGCTGGGTCTGGAGTATTCCTGCAACGTCTACGAAGGCGGCGACTGCAAGATGGCCATGACCCGTTGCGAGCTGGACTGGGACCGGGTGTTCGCCTGCGTGGCGCCGCTGATGCTGAATCCGGTGTCCGAGCCGGTGATGCAGAAGGCGCTGGAGGATTACATCGCGCGCCGTGCCCTGCAGGACGTGACCAAGGATTTCCCCAAGGCCCACGCGGTGCGCAACGTGGTGCTGGCGGGCCACGCCTTCAACCAGGTGAAGGTGCACCTGCGCACCCTGGGGCTGATCACCAAGACCTCGGAGACCGACAGCCGGGGCCTGCCGCTGTGGCGGCTCACCGCCCAGGGCGACAGCACCATGAGTCAGGTGATCGCCCAGCGGCGGTAGGGCTATCCCTTCAGCTTTTCCGTCAGAAATTCCACGATCCCATCCACCGGAACGTCCGTGTTTTCCGCGTCGGCCCGGCCCTTGTATTCCAGAATGCCGTTGTCCATGCCCCGTTCGGCGATCACCACCCGGTGAGGGATGCCCAGCAGTTCGCTGTCCGCCAGCTTGACGCCCAGCCGTTCCTTCTCGCGATCGTCGAACAGCACTTCCACGCCCGCTTCGCTGAGCTGCTGGTAAAGCTGCTCGGCCAGTTCCCGTTCGCGGGGGCTTTTCTTGATGTTCACCGGCACCAGGGCGACCTGGAAGGGCGCGATGGACCGCGGCCAGATAATGCCCTTGTCGTCGTGGTTCTGCTCGATGGCGGCGGCCACCACCCGGCTGACGCCGATGCCGTAGCAGCCCATGGGCATCACCACCGCCTTGCCGTTTTCGTCCAGCACCTTGGCGCCCAGGGCTTCGGAGTACTTGGTGCCGAGCTGGAAGATGTGGCCCACCTCGATGCCGCGCTTGATGGTCAGCGTGCCTTTGCCGTCCGGGCTGGGGTCGCCCTCGCGCACCTTGCGCAGGTCGGCCACCTCGGGCAGCGCCACGTCGCGCTCCCAGTTGACGTTGAAGTGGTGCTTGCCGTCCTGGTTGGCGCCGGCGGCGAAGTCGCTCATCACCGCCACGCTGCGGTCCACCACGCAGGGAATCGGCAGCCCCACCGGACCCAGGGAGCCGGGGCCGGCGCCCACGGCGGCGCGGATCTCTTCCTCGCTGGCGAATTCCAGCGGCGCGGCCACCGCCTCTAGATGCTCCGCCTTGACGTCGTTCAGCTCGTGGTCGCCGCGCACCAGCAGCGCCACCAGCCCGCCCTCGGCGCCCTTGACCACCAGCGTCTTGACGGTCTTCTCGATGGCCAGACCAAACTGCTCCACCAGCTGTTCGATGGTTTTGGCGTCGGGGGTGTCCACGGTGTTCATTTCGGCGCCGGGGGCGGCGCGCTCGCCGGTCGGCGCCAGCGCTTCCACCAGCTCCACGTTGGCGGCGAAATCGGACTGGTCGGAGAAGGCGATGTCGTCCTCGCCGGAATCCGCCAGCACCTGGAATTCATGGCTGGCGGCGCCGCCGATGGCGCCGGTGTCGGCCTCCACCGGACGGTACTCCAGGCCCAGACGATCAAAGATGGCGCAGTAGGCGCCGTGCATGATCTCGTAGGTCCGCTGCAGCGACGCCTCGTCGATATGGAAGGAGTAAGCATCCTTCATGGTGAATTCGCGGGCACGCATGATGCCGAAGCGCGGCCGGATCTCGTCGCGGAATTTGGTCTGGATCTGATAGAAATTCACCGGCAGCTGCTTGTAGCTGTGCACCTCGTTACGCACCAGATCGGTGATCACTTCCTCGTGGGTGGGGCCCAGGCAGAAGGGATTGTGGTGGCGGTCGGTGAAGCGCAGCAGCTCGGGCCCGTAGGCCGGCGCGCGCCCGGATTCCTCCCACAGCTCCATGGGCTGCACCACCGGCATCAGCACTTCCTGGGCGCCGGCGCGGTCCATCTCCTCGCGGATGATGCGCTCCACCTTGCGCAGCACGCGCAGACCGGTGGGCAGCCAGGTGTACAGACCGGAAGCCAGTTTGCGGACCATGCCGGCGCGCAGCATCAACTGGTGGCTGATGACCACGGCGTCGGAAGGGGTTTCCTTGACGGTGCCTAGCAGGTATTGGGAGGTGCGCATGGGCGAAGCGAATCCGTATCAGTGGGTGAAAAGCAAACCGGCATTCTAGAGCAGCCATCGGCTGCAAGCCACACGCCACGGCTTGCGGCGTGCCGCCCGCCGCTTTATGTTCCGGGTTCGTTTCGGGGAGAGAACAGGAAGAGAACCATGCTGACGGCCAAACAAGTGGAAGCGCTGATCCGCGGCGGGTTGCCGGCGGCGGCGGAGCAGGGCGTGGTGGTGGAAAGCGTGGACCGCAACCGGGCGCGGGTGCGCTACCGGTTCGACCCCTCCATGGTGCGCCCCGGCGGTACCGTGTCCGGCCCCACCCTGATGAGCCTGGCGGACGCGGCCATGTACGCCGCCATCCTCGCCAATCTGGACGGCCAGGAAATGGCCGTGACCCAGAACCTGAACATCAACTTTCTTAGCAAGCCGGCCCCCGCCGACCTGATCGGCGACGCCGAGATCATCCGCCTGGGCCGGCGCTCCGCGGTGCTGGAGGTGCGCATCTACAGCGACGGCGTCGAGGCCATGGTGGCCCATGTCACCGGCACCTACGCGATCCCGGCGGCGGATCGCGGCTAACGCCGCGAAGGGTTACCGCAGCTCTTTTTCCCAGATCAGGTCGATGGCCTGTTCCTTGCTGCTGGACTGGGCTTCCAGGTGCAGGGTGCGGGTCAGGGTGTAGCGCAGCATCACCGTGGAGATGGCGTCGAACAGACCCACCGCGTAGGTCAGATAGAGCCGCTCGGAAAGCCGTTTGCCGAGCATCAGGGCGGCGTCCTCGGTTTCCCAGTCGCTGCCGATGGAGATTTCGTCCAGGCCCAGGGTATCGCCGATCTTGCGGGTCACGCCGGCGCCTTTCTGCAGACCGTACAGCGCCAGCGCCTGGGCCACCTTGGCGGCGTCGCTGTCGGAACCGCTGTTGAGCGAGCGGCCGGTGATCAGGTAGGACATGGCCTGGCTTTCCTCCACCGCCGGGTCGGAGAAAATGCGGGCGTCCGGCTGCTGCAGGGTGCCGGACAGCTGCACGCCGACCACCTGGTTTTCACTGGGAATGCGGCGGATGGCGCGAATGTCCAGGGCCGGGTTGTCCGGCGCGCCCTGGAACAGCAGCCGGCCGTTCTCGATGGCCAGATTCTGGCCGTAGGCGCGATAGCGGCCTTCCACGATCACCAGTTCACCGTCCAGCTGGGCGGGCTGGCCCGGCTGCTGGGTGACGCGCAGATTGCCGTTCAGGGTGGCGGTCAGGCCGAAGCCCTCGAAACGCACCTTGTCGCCCAGGCCCACGGACACCGCCATGGCCAGGGGCAGGCCGCTGCTCTGCTCGGCGCGGGCGTCCACCAGCACCTGGTCCTTGCTGACGGTGACCGCGCTTTCCGGCAGCTCCCGGGGCTTGAGATCGGCTTCCGGAATGTTCAGGTCGCCGGTCAGACGCAGCACGTCGCCGTCGCCCTCCAGTTTCAGATCCGGTGAAACGTACACCACCGCGTCGCGGCGGTTGGTCACTCGCAGGCGGTCGCCGGTGACGGTCAGTGACAGGGCCAGCGGCGACCGGGTGGGCGCCCAGCTTCCATCCAGATTGAGGGTGCCGTCGCCGAGGCCGGCGCGGCCCTCCAGCCGCAGGGTGCCGGTGGCGTCGCCGCGCACGCTCAGGCGTACCCGCTCGGCGGTGATGCCCAGGTCCGGCACCGTGGCGCGGCCGTCTTGCAAAGCCAGTTCGCCGCTCACCGCCGGCCGCGCCGGATTGCCGGCCAGCGTCAGGTCGCCGGTGAGCCGGCCGGCCACCTCGCCGACCCGTGGGATCAGCGGCGCCAGGTCCGCCAGGCTGGGCACGTCCACGCGGATGTCGCCGTCCATGGGCGCTTCGGCATCGAGGCCGGACGCCACCCGGGCGTGCAGTTCGCCCTGGTCCGCGATCACCAGATCCAGCTGGTTATTGAGGCGGTTGTCTTCCAGCGTGCCCTCCAGCCGCGCGTCGCTGAGACGGAAGGTGGCGGGTTCTTCCAGGGTGGTCAGGGTCAGCTCGGTGCCGTCCAGGCTCAGCCGCCACTGCCCGGAGAGGGCATTCAGGGTGCCGCCGATCCGGCCATCCCCATTCAATTCGCCGCGCAGGGCGGTGCCGTCGCCGAGCCAGGGTTCGGCCAGCGACAGGGGCAGGGCGGCGATGCTGACCTGGCCGTCCACGGCGCCGCCCCGATGGCTGCCCTCGGCGCACAGGCGCCCGCCGGCGCTGCCGGCCAGGCACAGGGTGTCCAGGCTCTGCCGGTCGGCGCCCAGCTCGAAGGGCGCCGGTTGTTGCAGTTGCCAGGTCCCGGCGCGGGGCTGGCTGAGCCGCCATTCGCGGATTTCCCCGCGCCAGCGGTTGCGGGCATCCAGGCCGGCGTTCAGCGCCAGCCGGGTATCGGCGTCGTCGGCGCGGGCGGTGAGCACCAGTTGGTGATCGCCGCGCCGGCCTTCCAGGTCCAGGGTCAGGGCGTCCACGCGGGTGACGCCGGCCTGGGTCAGATCGTCGCCGCGCAGGGCCAGGCTCATGGCCGCGTCGCCCGGTGTCAGGTTCTGGAAGCGCGCTTCCAGGGACGCCAGGTGCCAATCCTGGTAGCCCAGCGCCTGGCCCCGGGCGGTGCCGCTCAGGCGCGGGGTTTTCAGGGCGCCGCGCAGTTGCCAGTCGGCCTCCAGCTGGCCGGCGGCGGGGGCATGCCAGCGGCTCAGCCGGGCCACGCTGATCCGGCCGTCCAGGTTCCACTGCTCGCCGATGCGGCCACCGGCGCGCAGCCGGTCCTCGCCCCAGCGGCCGTCCAGGGTCACGGTCAGATCGCCGCCGGCGGGCTGGTCGGCGCGGCCGGTCAGGGTCAGCGGCGTGCCTTTCAGGCTCCCCTCCAGGCGCAGTGGATCGGCGCCCACGCTCCAGTCGTCGGCGCCGCGCCAGTGGCCCCGGGTGCGGGTGTCCAGGGCCAGATCGGCAGGCCACTCCGGCGCCACCACCGCCGGATTCAGGTGGCGGCCCCGGGCGTCCAGGTCCCAGGCGATGCCGTCGGCGTAATCCAGTTGTCCGGCCAGGGTCAGGGTCTGCTGCTCGCTGGTCATCGCCAGCCGGGTGAGCACCAGCCGTTGCAGGCCCGCCTGCCCGGCCAGTTGCAGATGGATGGGATGGCCATCGGCGGTGAGGTCGGCGGCGCCGTCCACGTCCACCGCTTCCAGATTGCCTCGGGTGGTGAGCCGGCCGGCGCCCAGGGCCACCGGTACCGGCGTCTCCACCGGCAACGCCTGGGCCGGCCAGGTATGGGTGAGGTCCAGGCTGACCTCACCGTCCCGGTAGCCCAGGTCCCCCTCGGAGTCGAGCCGGGCCGGCGCGCTCAGCCGGTGGGTCAGGTGCAGTTTTTCCGGGGTGCCGCTCAGGATCAGGCGGCCGGCGGTCTCGTGTTGCTGTTCGGCTTGCGCCGGGCGGCGCCAGTCCAGTTCGCCGTCCAGTTGATAGGGTTGTTCCAGCTGGCCGTTCAGGCTGGCCTCCAGCCGGGTGTCCTGGACCGTCAGGGCCAGGGCCGGCAGCGCCAGGTCATCGTCGGCGGCCAGATCGTCGCCGCGCACATCCTCGATCACCAGCGGCGCGTCGCCGTTCAGGGTGAACCGGCCCAGGCGCAGCTGGTCCACGCGCACGCCCAGGGGCGGCGCCAGGCGGTCGGGCAGCGCGAACGGCGGGGCGTCCGGATCGGCGGGCTCGCCGGCGGGCAGGGTCAGGGTGATGGCGTCGGCGCGCAGATGGCGCAGTTGCAGCCAGCCGTACCAGAGCTGGCGCGGGGCCGCTTCCAGATCCAGGCCGTCGATTTCCACCGCCAGGGTCTGGTCGTCGCTGCCCTGCCGGTAGCTCAGCCGGTCCACGGTCACGCCGTTGAGCAGGCTGCCCCGCCAGTTCTCCACCACCAGTTCGCCGGGCAGGTAGGGGCGGGCCCGTTCCAGCAACCAGAGGTTGCCGGCGCGGGTGCCGAGCAGGCCGAACAGGGTGCCCAGCAACAGCAGCGGGATCACCAGCAAAAGGATCAGCAGAACTCGTCTCATCCGTGCGCCGCCGCTCACAGGTCCGGCCCCATGCTCAGGTGCAGGCGCCAGTCCCGGTTTTCCTCCACGCCGCGGGCCAGATCCACCCGGATCGGACCCAGCGGCGAGCGCCAGCGCACCCCGAAGCCGGCGCTGCGCTCGATCTCGTAGTCGTCGAAATCGTTGAAGGCGTTGCCGGCGTCGCCGAACACCGCCACGCTCCAATTGTGGGTGATCGGGTAATCGTATTCCACGCTGCCCACCAGCAGGTGGCGGCCGCCGATCACGTCGCCGTCGTCGTTTTTCGGGCCCAGGGATTCGTAGGCGAAGCCGCGCACGCTGGCGTCGCCACCGGCGAAGAAACGCAGCGAGGCGGGCAGCTCGGTGACGTCGCTGACGTCGGTGAAACCGAACTCGCCGCGGGTGATAAAGCGACCCTTGAACACCGGCAAGATCAGTTTGCCCCACAGGTCGTACTGGACGAAGGTGGCCGACGAGGACAGCGCCTTGTGGGCGCCACGCACCTTGCCGCCCAGCCGCCAGCCGAAGCGCGGGTAAACCGGATCGTCGGATTTCACCCGGCTGAGCTGGAAGCCCGGGATCACCAGCTCCGCCTGGTCCACCTGGTCGGCCACTTCGTAGGTTTCCCGCAGATACTCGATGGACGGCGTGGCCACCCAGCCGGAGTCCAGCTTGACGATGTAATCGGCGCCGACGCTGAAAATTTCGCTGTCGGTGGTGTCGGTTCGTTCGTTCACGTAGCTGGTGCGCAGCTCGAGCTTTTCGTTGAGCGGGTCGCTGAGCGGAATGGTGTAGCCGGCGCCGACCCCCTGGCGCACCCCGGACAGTTCGGTCTCCGCCCGGGCCTTGTGGCCGGCGGCGTTGACGCGTCGGTTCTCGATCCCGAGCCGCACCCGCGGACCGGTGTCGGTGCTGACGCCGACCCCGGCCAGCAGCGCCCACTTGTTGCGCGGCGTGAAGTGCAGGGTGATGTCGATGGTGCGGTCGGCCTGGTCGGGCTCGCCGCGCTCCACCCGCACGGCGCTGAAATAGCCGGTGCCCAGGTAGGCCTGCTGCGCCGACAGCAGGCGCTCGTTGCTGAACGGCTCGCCGGCGGCGAAGCCCAGGTAGGCGCGCACCAGACGGTCCTTGAGCCGGGTGTCACCGGCCAGGGTCACCGAGCCGAAGTGATAGCGCGGGCCGCTGTCCAGGTACAGCACCACCCGTGCCCGGTGCCGGTCGCGGTCCACCTCGAGGCGGTGTTCGGTGAGCGCGCCCTCGGCGTAGCCGCGGTTGATCAGCAGCTGCTGCAGGGTGCGTTTGAGGGCTTCGTAGCGGTCATGGCGCAGACGTTGTCCTTCGCGCAGGCCGCTGTCGTCCACCGCCCGTTGGAACGCCGGGTCGCTGGCGGCTTCGCCCTGAATGCGGATGTCCGGCCCGGTGAGCAGCGTGGGCGGTCCCGGGTCCACGGTGAGCGCGAGCCGGAAGCAGTGGTCGTCGTCGGCGTTGGTCCAGCGCGGCGTCAACACCGGCTGATAGAACCCCAGGGCCTGCAGAGCGCTGCGCGCGTCGTCGCGGACCTGACGGCGGATCAGCGTTTGCTGGCCGGGGCCGGGCCGGCACGGGTAGCGGCTCAGGTCCACCAGGGTGCGCACATTGGCGGCCACGCCCTCGGGCAGTTCGCCTTCCAGGGTCAGTTCCGGCTGCTCGTCGGCCCGGGACGGCGAGGTAAGGGCCAGGCCCAGCAGGGTGGCGAGGGCCATCAGGGTTAACAGGCTGTGACTGCTCATTACCGCCTTTCGGGTCCCGGTCCGTTGGGAAAAGAATCGAGCCCGCATTGTCGGCAAGCGGGTCCGTCGGGGGCAACCCCAAAACGTTATTTACGGCGAGAAAGCTCAGTCGCGTTCGAAGTGTTTGGGGCTGGGCCGTTTTTTCAGCCGCCGCTGCAGGGTGCGGCGATGGATGCCAAGAGCGTCGGCGGCCCGGGAGATATTGCCCTGGTGGGCGTCAAGAACCCGTTGAATGTGCTCCCACTCCAGCCGTTGCAGCGAAGGGGGCGCGTCGGGCAGGGCTTCCAGATCGCCGGGGTCGCGGGCCAGGGCGTCGAGAATGTCGTTGGCGTCGGCGGGTTTGGTCAGGTAGTTGCGGGCGCCTCGTCGGGTGGCGGCGACGGCGGCGGCGATGCTGCCGTAGCCGGTCAGCACGATCACCCGGCACTCGGGAAAACGGGCCAGCAACGGGGCGATCAGATCGAGGCCGTTGTCGGCGCCCAGATTCTGGTCGAGCACCGCCGCGTCCAGGGCGGGCAGGGTGGCCAGCAGCCGCCGGGCGCTGGCCAGATCGGCGGCCCAGTGCACCTCACAGCCGTGGCGGGTCAGGGCGCGCTGGGTCTGGCGGCCGAGAATGTCGTCGTCTTCCAGCAGCAGCAGCGACGCGGGCACGGTCATGGGCCGGCCTCCGGGGCGGGCAGGGGTGTCGGCGATTGCCATTCAATACGAGCCTGGCTCCACTGGTGGTGGAAGTCCAGCCGCAGGGTGGCGCCCAGCACCTCCAGGGTGGCCTCCACCAGGGCCAGGCCCACGCCCAGGCCCTCGCGATCCGTGGGCCCTCGCTGGCGCGGGCCGTCGTCGCTGATCTGCAGCACCTGGCGCTGGCCATGGTCTTCGAGCCGCACCACCAGCCGTTCGGCGCCGGCGTCGATGGCGTTGTAGCCCAGGTTCGCCAGCACCCGGAACCAGTCCGGCGCCGGCGCCAGGATGCGCCTGGTGTCGCCTTCCACGGTCAGTGCCAGGGTCGGTTGCAGATGACGCAGGTGCAGACGCAGCCGCTCGCACAGGGTGCCGTAGTCGCAGCGTGGCGGCAGTTCCGCGTCGGTCTGGCGCAGCCGCTCGGCGACCCGTCGGGCCAGCGTGCCGATCTGGGTCAGATCCTCGCGGGTGGTGTCCGGCAGGCCCGGTTCCTGAAGCGCGTTGTCGGCCAGCATCACCAGGCTGCTCAGTGGCGTGTTCAACTCGTGGGCCTGGTGCGCCAGGGTGGCGGCCACCTGATAGAGCCGCTCGCGGCGGCCGGCCAGTTCCAGCAGCCGTTCCTGCTGGCGTTGCTGGTCGCGGCTCAGCGTCTGGATCACCTGGCCAAGCAAGGTGAGCACCCCGGCCAGGGCCACGAACACCACGCTCATGCCGAGGCCGTGGGTGGGGCTCAGCTCCCGGCTCAGGGCGTGCAGGGTGGAATGCGGATCCGGCGCGCTGTGCCACAGGCCCACCACCAGATAACCGGCCAGGGTCAGCGCCAGCAATCCCCAGGCCCCGCGCGACGGCTGGGTCAGGGCCGCCAGCAACAGCGGCACCAATAAATAGAAGGACAGCGGATTGGCGGCGCCGCCCAACTGCTGCACCACGATCAGCACCGCCAGCAGATCCAGCGCCAGCTCCACCCCGAGCAGGGTGCGCTGCCGGGAAGCACGCACGTTGAGCGAGCACACCGCCACCAGGCTCGGTACCAGCAAGGCGGCCAGCCCGAGCAGCACGTTGGGCGGCGGCAGCAGTTCCGGGGAAACGCGGCGCAGGGTCAACAGCGCCAGCGCCAGGCTCAGCACCAGCAGGCTGCGCAGAGCGATCAGGCGACGGCGCCAGACGCGATGGACGTTGGGGAGGGCGGTCATGGGGGCAGATTGTAGCGCGCCGGCGCGGGAAGGGATGTGGCGTTTTGCCGCAGGCCGGCGGAGCGGGGCCGCCGGCCCCGATCGCGGGAGCGCGGATCAACCGCCGGCGCGTTCCAGAATCGCCACGAACGGTTCGCTCTTGCCGTGGCCGCGCACGATCTCGAGCAGGGTGCGGCCTTCCGGGTCGGTGGCGCGGATATCGCGGCCCTGTTCCTGGAAGAACGCCACGAAGCGCTCGAAGTCCTCGGCGCGCAGGGCGCGGTAGGCCTTGAGCAGCACATGGAAATCCGGGTCCTCGCCTTGTTCCGTCGGGAAGTCCAGAAACACCTTGATTTGTTCGTCGGTCATCGGTTCGCCGATGACTTTTTGTTTGTCCTTGCGTTCAGCCATGGAAATGCCTTTGCTCCAGCCTGCGGGTCGGGCGCCGATTATAGGGGCGGTGGCGGTGGAATGACACCGGTGGGCGTGGCGGGCCGGCGGGCGTGGCGGGAAGGAAAGCGGGTGGAACGAGGCGGGGAGGGCGGCAAGGCGCCGGACCGGATGGGGCGCTCCGGGCCGGCGCGGGGGCCGGCCCGGTGGCCGGATTACTGCGCCATATCCTTGAGCTTCTTGAGCGGGCGAACCTTGACCACGGTGCGCGCCGGCTTGGCGGCGAAGGTGGTTTCCGCGCCGGTGAAGGGGTTGATGCCCTTGCGCGCCTTGGTGGCGGGTTTCTTCTGGGTCACTGCCTTGAACAGGCCCGGCAGGGTGAACTGGCCGGCGCCACGCTTCTTCAGGTGACCTTCCATGATGTCGGTCAGCTCGTCGAAGACGGCGTTGACGTCTTTCTTGGTGAGGCCGGTGGTTTCGCTGATCTGGGTGATGATCTGGGATTTGGTCATCGGGTCGGTGATGGTCTTGACCTTACGCGTGGCGGGTGCCGCTGCGGCCTTCTTCGCCGTTGCCTTTTTCTTTGCAGCCATAGGATCGCTTACCCCTTTGGTAGTACTCGTGGTTGGTGACTCGTAGTGGTCATTTCGGTGCGCATCCAGTTATATGCCAAGCAAAACCCGGGTACAAGGCGTGCAGCCCCTATTTTTTGTGTGTTTCGGCACGAATTGAGGTTTGCGCACGGGGTTAGCAGGGCCAACCGTGAATCGCTATACTAGCCGCCTTTTCAGCCACCCCCCGACGACGCGCCGGGGTGGTCTCTTCGGATACAACGACGGACAGTGGAAATGCGTAGCCATTATTGCGGTGATTTGCGGGCCTCCCACGACGGGGAAACGGTACGGCTGTGCGGTTGGGTGCACCGCCGCCGCGACCACGGCGGGGTGATCTTCCTGGACGTGCGCGACCGCACCGGCCTGGTGCAGGTGGTGTTCGATCCGGACACCGAGGACGCGTTCGCCCTGGCCGACAAAGTGCGCGGCGAGTACGTGCTGCAACTGGAAGGCCGCGTGCGCCTGCGCGACGAGGCGGTCCGCAACCCGCGCATGGCCACCGGCGACATCGAGGTGCTGGGCAAGAGCGTGACCATCCTCAACGAGGCCCAGACGCCGCCGTTCGAGCTGGACGAGTACTCCGCCGCCGGCGAGGAAGTGCGCCTCAAGTACCGCTACCTGGACCTGCGCCGTCCGGAGGCGCTGAAGCGCTTCCAGTTCCGCTCGCGGCTGACCCACGCGGTGCGCGCCCACCTGGAAGGCCAGGGGTTCATGGACGTGGAAACGCCGATCCTGACCCGCGCCACCCCGGAAGGCGCCCGCGATTATCTGGTGCCCAGCCGCACCCACGCCGGCAGCTTCTTCGCGCTGCCGCAGTCGCCGCAGCTGTTCAAGCAGTTGCTGATGGTGGCCGGCTTCGACCGCTACTACCAGATCGCCAAGTGTTTCCGTGACGAGGACCTGCGCGCCGACCGCCAGCCGGAATTCACCCAGATCGACCTGGAAGCTTCCTTCGTGGAGGAAGACGACATCATGGCGATCACCGAGGCGATGGTGAAAAGCGTGTTCAAGGACATGCTCGAGGTGGACCTGCCCGAATTCCCGCGCATGACCTACGAAGAGGCCATGCGCCGCTACGGCTCCGACAAGCCGGACCTGCGCGTGCCCCTGGAACTGATCGACATCGCCGACCTGATGGACGGGGTGGAGTTCAAGGTGTTCGCCGGCCCCGCCAAGGACCCGAAAGGCCGGGTGGTGGCCATGAACGTGCCCGGCGGCGGTGACCTGAGCCGCAAGGAAATCGACGAGTACACCAAGTTCGTCGGCATCTACGGCGCCAAGGGTCTGGCCTACATCAAGGTCAACGATCTGGCCGCCGGCGCCGAGGGCCTGCAGTCGCCGATTCTCAAGTTCCTCACCGAGGAAGCGATCCAGGGCATCCTGGCGCGCACCGGCGCCGCCGACGGCGACCTGATCTTCTTCGGCGCCGACAAGGCCAAGATCGTCAACGAAGCGATCGGCGCCCTGCGCGTCAAGGTCGGCCACGAGCGCGGCCTGGCCAAGGGCGACTGGGCGCCGCTGTGGGTGGTGGACTTCCCCATGTTCGAGGAGGAAGACGGCCGCTACTACGCGCTGCACCATCCGTTCACCATGCCCAAGTGCGACCCGGAAGAGCTCAAGAGCAACCCGGAAGGGGCGCTGTCGCGGGCCTACGACATGGTGCTCAACGGCACCGAGCTGGGCGGCGGCTCGATCCGTATCCACCGCCCGGAGATGCAGCGGGTGGTGTTCGAGGCCCTGGGCATCGGCGACCAGGAAGCGGAGGAGAAATTCGGCTTCCTGCTGGACGGCCTGAAATACGGCGCGCCGCCCCACGGTGGCCTGGCCTTCGGCCTGGACCGCATGGTGATGCTGATGACCGGCGGCGACTCGATCCGCGACGTGATCGCCTTCCCGAAAACCCAGACCGCCGCCTGCCTGATGACCGACGCCCCGTCGCCGGTGGATAATCAGCAGCTTCGGGAAGTGGGTATTCAGGTTCGCAAAGACGATAAATAAAGGGAGCGGATATGGCAGGTCACAGTAAATGGGCCAATATCAAGCACCGTAAGGCGGCCCAGGACGCCAAGCGCGGTAAGATTTTCACCAAGCTGATCCGCGAGATCACCGTGGCCGCCCGCATGGGCGGCGCCGAGATCAACGACAACCCGCGCCTGCGCGCGGCGGTGGACAAGGCGCTCGGCAACAACATGACCCGGGACACCATCGACCGGGCCATCAAGCGCGGCGCCGGCGGTGACGACACCTCCAACATGGAGGAGATCACCTACGAAGGCTACGGTAAGAACGGCGTGGCGGTGCTGGTGGAAACCATGACCGACAACGTCAACCGGACCGTCTCCGAGGTGCGCCATGCGTTCTCCAAGTTCGGCGGCAACCTGGGCACCAGCGGCTCGGTGGCCTTCCTGTTCACCAAGCGCGGCGAGTTGTTCTTCGAGCCCGGCGTGGACGAAGAGAAGCTGATGGAAGCGGCCCTGGAGGCCGGCGCCGAGGATGTGGAAGAGAACGAGGACGGCAGTTACCTGGTGATCACCGCCCCGGACCGCAGCTTCGGCGACGTGACCGACGCGCTCAAGGCGGCGGGTCTGGAAGCCGCCGACGCGGAGGTGACCATGCACCCGTCCACCCGCGCCGATCTGGACGCCGACACCGCCGAGACGGTGAGCAAGATGATCGACCTGCTGGAAGACCTGGACGACGTGCAGAACGTCTACACCAACGCCAACTGGCCGGACGACGAATAACCATCGCTCCTACTGGACATAAGAACAGCAGGCAGGTTAGATAGACCTGCCTTTTTTATATACAGGCCACAGGCGCACCATGACCATTCTGATGGGCATCGACCCCGGCTCGCGCCACACCGGCTATGGCGTGATCAGCCAGGTGGGCAATCGCACCACGGTGGTGGATTTCGGCACCATCAACACCACCGGTGCCGAGATGGCCCCCCGGTTGGGGCAGATTTTCGCCGGGCTGCGCGAGGTGCTGGCCCTGCACCGGCCGGACGAGGTGGGCATCGAAAAGGTGTTCATGGCCCGCAACCCGGATTCCGCCCTGAAACTCGGCCAGGCCCGTGGCGCCGCCATCACCGCGGTGGTGCAGGGCGGCGTGCCGGTGTTCGAGTATTCCGCCCGCCAGGTCAAGCAGGCGGTGGTGGGGCGCGGCGGCGCCGAGAAGGGGCAGGTGGCGGAAATGGTGCGTCATTTATTGAAGCTGGATAAAAGGCCGCAGGCGGACGCCGCCGACGCCCTGGCCATCGCCCTTTGCCACGCGCACATGCGGGTATCGCTGGCGCGGCTGGGCGGCGCCTCCGCGGTGCGGCGAGGACGGGTACGATGATCGGACAACTGAAAGGCACCCTGCTCGACAAGCGCCCGCCCCGACTGCTGCTCGACGTGGGCGGCGTCGGCTATGAGGTGGAAGCGCCGATGACGGTGTTCTACGACCTGCCGGAAACCGGTGGCGAGCTGCTGCTGCACACCCATTTCGTGGTGCGCGAGGACGCCCAGCTGCTGTTCGGCTTCGCCAGCCGCTATGAGCGGGAGCTGTTCCGCAGCCTGATCAAGGTCAACGGGGTGGGGCCGAAGATGGCGCTGGCGATTCTGTCCGGCATCGAGGCGGACCGGCTGGCCGCCTGCATTCGCGACCAGGACACCACCTCTCTGGTGAAGGTACCCGGCATCGGCAAGAAGACCGCCGAACGGCTGGTGATCGAGATGTCCGACCGGCTCGACAAGCTGGACGGCGCCCCGGCGGCGCTGCCCGGCCGGGTGGCCCTGGACGCCGCCCCGGACGCCCGCGCCGATGCGCTGGCGGCGTTGGAGGCGCTGGGCTACCGCAATAAGGAAGCGGCCGCCGCCGTGGCGCGGGCCGCCGAACAGGGCGACGACAGCAGCGAGGAGCTGATTCGCCGCGCCCTGCGAACTCTGGCAAGGTAAGCGTCCATGGACAACGAGCGTCTGATCACCGCCGGCGCGGCGGACCCGCGCGAGGAACAGCAGGACCGCGCCATTCGTCCGGCCAGCCTGGCGGACTACCACGGCCAGCCGAAGGTGCGCGAGCGCCTGGAGATCTTTATCGACGCCGCCCGCGGCCGTCGCGAGGCGCTCGATCACACCCTGATCTTCGGCCCGCCGGGCCTGGGCAAGACCACCCTGGCGCACATCATCGCCCGGGAAATGGGCTCGGAGCTGAAGTCCACCTCCGGCCCGGTGCTGGAAAAGGCCGGTGACCTGGCCGCCATCCTCACCAACCTGGAGGAGGGCGACGTGCTGTTCGTGGACGAGATCCACCGCCTGTCCCCGGTGGTGGAGGAGATCCTCTATCCGGCCATGGAGGATTACCAGCTCGACATCATGATCGGCGAAGGCCCCGCCGCCCGCTCCATCAAACTGGACCTGCCGCCGTTCACCCTGGTCGGCGCCACCACCCGCGCCGGCCTGCTCACCGCCCCCCTGCGTGACCGCTTCGGCATCGTCCAGCGCCTGGAGTTCTACGGCGTGGAGGACCTGTCCGGCATCGTCACCCGATCCTGCGGGATTCTCGCCATCCCCATCGACGAGGACGGCGCCCTGGAAGTGGCGCGCCGCGCCCGGGGCACCCCGCGCATCGCCAACCGGCTGCTGCGCCGGGTGCGCGACTACGCCCAGGTGAAAAGCGACGGCCGCATCAGCGGCCCGGTGGCGGAACGGGCCCTGGACATGCTGGAAGTGGACAGCCACGGCCTGGACGGCACCGACCGGCGCCTGCTCAACCTGATGATGCACAAGTTCGACGGCGGCCCGGTGGGGCTGGATTCCCTGGCGGCGGCGCTCAACGAGGACGCCGGCACCCTGGAAGAGGTGGTGGAGCCGTACCTGATCCAGCAGGGTTTCATCCAGCGCACCCCGCGCGGGCGCCTGGTCACCAACCACGCCTGGCGGCATTTCGGCCTGTCCAGCCCGGCCCGCGACGACGATTTGTTTAAATGAGTGAAAAATCTTCTCGAACTTCGGAATTTGCCCTACCGGTCCGCGTCTACATCGAAGACACTGACGCCGGTGGCATCGTCTACTACGTGAACTATTTGAAGTTCATGGAAAGGGCGAGAACCGAATATCTGCGTTCGCTGGGCTATCAGCATTACGGCCTGGCGGAAGAGAACTACCAGTTCGTCGTGCACTCCTGCCAGGTCCGCTACCGCAAGCCCGGCCGGATCGACGACGACCTGCGGGTAAGCGCCCGTTTGACGCACCTGGGCCGCGCCACGCTGATGTTCGCCCAGCAAGTGACCCGGGACGGGGAACTTTTGTGCGAGGCGGAGATCAAGGTGGCCTGTGTCAGCGCCGACGGCATCAAGCCGACGGCTTTGCCGGCGCCCTTGTATGCAACCTTCAAGGCTCAAGTCGAGGAGTTGGGGTAAATGGATGAAACGTCGTCCAGTATGTCGATCCTGTCGCTGGTCACCAATGCGGGGCCGGTGGTTCAGGTGGTCATGCTGGTGCTGCTGCTGGCATCGCTGATTTCCTGGTACATGATCGTCAACCGCTACCGCGTGCTGGGCCGTGCCCGTCGCGCGGACAAGGCGTTCGAGGAAAAATTCTGGTCCGGCGAAGACCTCTCCAGCCTTTATAACCAGGTGCGCAAGAAGCCCAATCCGGATTCCGCCAGCGAGGCGGTGTTCCGTTCCGGCTTCCAGGAATTCGTGCGGCTGTCCAAGTCCACGCGCGGCCCGGACGCCATCATGGAAGGCGCCCAGCGCGCCATGCGGGTGGCGCTGCAACGGGAACAGTCCCGGCTCACCAAGCACCTGCCGTTCCTGGCCACGGTGGGCTCCACCAGCCCCTATATCGGCCTGTTCGGTACCGTCTGGGGCATCATGAACTCCTTCCGCGCCCTGGCCAACGTGACCCAGGCCACCCTCAGCGTGGTGGCGCCGGGTATCGCCGAGGCGCTGGTGGCCACGGCCATGGGCCTGTTCGCGGCGATCCCCGCGGTGATGGCCTACAACCGGTTCGCGTCCCAGTCCGAATCCCTGTTGGGTGACTGCGAGGTGTTCGCCGAGGAGTTTTCCTCGGTGCTGCACCGCCAGGCCCATGGCCGCGACGCTTGAGCCACGGAGGCCCGCTTATGAGTGGTATACGGGTTCGCAAGCCGCGCAAGATGATGGCCGACATCAATGTGGTGCCTTACATCGACGTGATGCTGGTGCTGCTGGTGATCTTCATGGCCACCGCGCCGATGATGACCCAGGGGGTGTCCGTGGACCTGCCGCAGGCGGACAGCGCGCCGATTCTCAACAACGACGAACCGGTGATGATCACGGTGCGCGCCGACGGCAGTTACCACATCAATGTGGGCGAGGACGGCGGGCAGACCGCCTCCAGCCTGGACACCGTCAAGGGCCACGTGCTCACCATCCGCAAGCAGAAACCCAAGACCCTGTTCCTGGTGGAAGGTGACCAGAACGTGCCCTACGGCAAGGTGGTGGTGCTGATGTCCGAGCTGCAGCGGGCCGGGGTCACGAACGTGGGGCTGGTCACGGAGCCGCCGGGGCGTTCATGAGTGATCGCGGGGTTGCCGCCGGCTTCTCGGCGCTGTTGCACCTGGTGGTGCTGGGCCTGATGGTCTTCACCTGGTCCTCGGACCCGGAACTGCGCCGGCCGCCGGATATTCCGCCCCACGTGATGGCCACGGTAATGGAAGAGACCCGTCGCGCCCCGGACGCCAACACCACGCCGGCGCGGGAGGAGAAGGACCAGAAGGCCGCCCCGGAAAAGGCGCCGGAACCGAAGCCCGAGCCCAAGCCGGAGCCCAAACCCAAGCCGAAGCCGAAGCCGGAACCCAAACCGGAGCCGAAACCGAAGCCGGAGCCCAAGCCCCAGCCGAAACCGGAGCCGAAGAAAGAGTCCAAGCCCGAGCCAAAACCTGAGCCGAAGCCCGAGCCAAAACCGGAACCGAAAAAGACGGAACCGAAAAAGGCCGAGCCCGAAAAGCCGAAGCCGAAGCCGGAGAAAGCCAAGCCGGCGCCGGAGTTCGATCAGCCCAGCATGGAGGAGTTGATGGCGGAGGAAGAGCTGGAAATGGCGCGCAAGAAGCGCGACCAGGTCGCCGAGAACCCGGGCTCCGGCCCGGCGGACAGTGATGTGACCGAGGAAACCGCCAGCTACGAGGACGCCATCCGCAACGCCATCTCCCAGCGCTGGCGGATTCCCGGCAACTACCGCAACCGCAATGACCTGAGCGTGCAGGTGCGGATTCAGGTGATTCCCGGCGGCGAGGTGGTCAATGTGCAGGTGGCCAAGTCCAGCGGCTACCCGAACTTCGACGATTCGCTGGTCAACGCCGTGCAGCTGGCCAGCCCGCTGCCGGTACCGGATGGCAAACAGTTTGAGCAGTTCCGTACTTTCGTGATCGTTTTCAGTCCCAGGGATGTGCAATGATGCGAATTATCAACGCCCGAACCGTCGTCGCCCGCGCCGCCGCCGTCATGGCTCTGACCATGCTGGCGCTCAGTGCCCGCGCCGAATTGATGATCCAGATCACCGAGGGCCGCGTGGACGCGGTGCCGATCGCGGTGGTGCCCTTTGCCGGGGCCGCCGACGCCCCGGAAAACATTTCCGATATCGTGCGCGCCGACCTGCACCGCAGCGGCCAGTTCAAGACCCTGGAGCCCGGCGACATGCTCAGCCGGCCGACCAGCGCCGACCAGCTCAGCTACCGGGATTTCCGCGTCCTCAATCAGGAATACGTGGTGGTCGGCAGCATGCAGAAGACCGATTCCGGGGCCTATGAGGTGCGCTACGGGCTGTACGACGTGGCCCGGGGAAAGCAGCTGATGACCGAGAGCTACCGGCCGCCGGCGTCGCAGCTGCGGGACGTGGCCCACGCCATCTCCGACCGCATCTACGAGGAGCTCACCGGCATCCAGGGGGCGTTCTCCACCAAGATTCTGTACGTCACCTTCAACCGGGGCACCCAGAATCCGTACCAGCTTCAATACGCCGACGCCGACGGCGCCCGGGTGCGCACCATCGTGCGCAGCAAGGAGCCGATCATGAGCCCGTCCTGGTCACCGGACGGCTCCAAGATCGCCTATGTGTCGTTCGAGAAAGACGGCCTGCCGAAGATCTACGTGCACGACCTGGCCAGCGCCCAGCGCCGGGTGGTGGCCCAGTACAAGGGCATCAACGGCGCCCCGGCCTGGTCCCCGGACGGCCAGCGGCTGGCGGTGACCCTGTCCAAGGGCGGCAACCCGGACATCTACAGCCTGGACCTGAACAGCGGTGCCCTGGAACAGCTCACCGACCACTACGGCATCGACACCGAGCCGCGCTGGATGCCGGACGGCGAACACCTGGTGTTCACCTCCAGCCGCTCCGGCGGGCCGCAGATCTATGAGCTCGACATCAATGACAAGTCCACCCGCCGGGTGTCGTTCGAGGGGGCCTACAACGCCCGCCCGGACGTGACCCCCGACGGTCGTTATCTGGTTTATGTGCACCGGCGGAACGGCTCGTTCCATGTCGGTGTGCAGGACCTCCAGCGCGGTACGTTCGATATCGTCACAAAGACTGATATGGATGAATCGCCCAGTGTTGCGCCCAATGGAAGTATGATAATTTACGGGACGCAATACCGGGGTACGGGGGTCCTGCAAGCCGTGTCCATCGACGGGAGAGTGAAGGTGGAGCTTCCGTCGAAGGAAGGGGAAGTCAGGGAACCGGCCTGGTCGCCGTTCCTCTGAACGGATCTCAGAGTTCCAATACAGGAAATCAATAGGAGTTTTCGTATGCGTTCGTTCATTAATCCGTTTCTTGCCGTGATTCTTGCTGGCCTGCTGGCCGCGTGTTCCAGCACCCCCACCGAGGAAGATACCTCTTCCACGGATACCATGGGTCAGAACACCCAGACCACGCCGACCACTCCGGTCGAGCGTCCCAAGCCGTCCAAGCCGGAAACCAGCTCCATTCCGCTGACCGCGGAAAACTTCCACAACCATCCGTCCAACTATGACGGCACCACCGACACCCGGGTGATCTACTTTGCCTTCGACAGCAACACCGTACCGGCGGCCGCGTTCGAAAGCCTGCGCGCCCACGCCAAGTACCTGAAGGAAAACCCGAACGCCAAGGTGCGTCTGGAAGGTCACGCCGACGAGCGCGGTACCCGTGAGTACAACGTGGCTCTGTCCGAGCGTCGTTCCGAAGCGGTTCAGAAGTTCCTGCGCGTACAAGGCGTGAGCGCTTCCCAGCTGGAAACCGTTGCTTACGGCGAAGAGAAGCCCGCCGCTTTCGGTCACACCGAAATGGACTGGGCTAAAAACCGTCGCGTGGTACTGAACTACACCGCCGGCCGTCCGTAACCGATGATGAGCTTCAAGCAGGTATTCAAACACGCCACTCTGGCGTTCCTGCTTGCCGGCCCGGCGGTCTGCGCCCAGGCGCAGTCCACCGGGCCCCTGGTCGTGGAGGAGCGTGGCTCCTCCGGCGACCGGGGTTCGGCGAACCCCGCCACCGCCGGCCAGGGCGGTGATGAGGGCCTCTACGTGCTGATGCAGCAGATCGAGCAATACCAGGAGCAGATCCAGGGCCTGCAAGGGCAGGTGGAGGAATTGCGCCACGAGCTGGATCGCCTCAAGGCCGCCGAACGCGAGCGCTACCTGGACCTGGATACCCGTATCAACGCTCTGGTCGATCAGACCAAGAACGCACCTCAAACCGATGCCGAAGCCGGCGACGACGGTGGCAAGAACAGCGCCCCCGCCGATCCGGAAGCGGATCGCGCCGCCTATACCGCGGCCCGTGGCAAGCTGCTCGAACGGGATTTCGACGCCGCCGCCACCGCCTTCGAAAACTATCTCAAGGATTTCCCGCAGGGGCAGTTCCGCGCCCATGCGCATTTCTGGCTGGGCGAGGTTTACAGCAACCAGAAGACGCCCCAGCTGGACAAGGCCCGCCAGCAGTTCCAGACCGTGGTGGACGAATACCCCAACCACAGTCGCGCGCCGACCAGCCTCTACAAGCTGGCCAGCCTGCAGGCCCAGGCCGGCAACACCTCGGAAGCCAAGGTCACGCTGCACAAGCTGATCAAACAGTTCCCGGACGCATCCGAAGCGGAGATGGCCCAGGCCATGCTCAAGCAGCTCGGCGGTAACTGAAAATCGGATCGCGGCTGAAGCGGATCCGCTTCAGCCGCGATACGCTCCGGGCGCCCGCCGCCGCCCACCTATCATTTCCGCCGCACAGGCCCTAGAATCCCCGACCCAGTCCCCAAGCCCGGAATTACCGTGGAACTGCGCGTCACCGAAATCTTCCATTCCCTGCAGGGCGAAGCCCGCACCGTGGGCCGGCCCACCGTCTTCGTGCGCCTGACCGGCTGCCCCCAGCGTTGCGTCTGGTGTGACACCGAATACGCCTTTCAGGGCGGCGAGAAGCGCTCCCTGGACGACATTCTCGACCAGGTGGCCGAACACGGCGCCCACTACGTCACGGTCACCGGCGGCGAGCCCCTGGCCCAGCCCAACTGCCTGCCGCTGCTCACCGCCCTCTGTGATCGGGGCCACGAGGTCAGCCTGGAAACCGGCGGCGCCATGGACATCGCGCCGGTGGACGAGCGCGTCTCGGTGGTCATGGACCTGAAGGCGCCGGGCTCCGGTGAGCAGCACAACAACCGGCTGGACAACATCCCGCACCTGCGCCCCCACCACCAGGTGAAGTTCGTGCTCGCCGACCGGCGGGACTATGATTGGGCACGCTTCATGCTGGACCAGCACCAACTGGCGGCGCGCGTCTCCGACGTGCTGTTCTCGCCGGTGCACGGCCAGCTGAGCGGTGCCGACCTGGCGGACTGGATCGTCGCCGACCGTCTGCCGGTGCGCTTCCAGCTGCAACTGCACAAGCTGCTCTGGAACGACGCCCGCGGCCGCTGAGCCGATCAACGCGCGCCTACGAAGCCGAACAGGAGAATCGCCATGAACACCGCCGTGGTGCTGCTTTCCGGTGGCCTGGATTCCGCCACCTGCCTGGCCATCGCCCGCCACCAGGGCTATCGCTGCCATACCATCGCCTTCGACTATGGCCAGCGCACCCGCTCGGAGCTGGACGCCGCCGCCCGGGTCTCCAGGACGCTGGGCGCCGAATCCCACCGGGTCATCGAACTGGGCCTGGGCGCCATCGGTGGCTCGGCGCTCACCGATCACGCCATCGAGGTGCCGGAGGAGGGCGGTGACGGCATCCCGATCACCTATGTGCCGGCCCGCAATACCGTGTTCCTGTCCCTGGCCCTGGGCCTGGCCGAGGTGGTCGACGCCAGTGCCATCTACATCGGCGTCAACGCGGTGGACTACTCCGGCTATCCGGACTGCCGGCCCGAGTTCATCGACGCCTTCCAGACCCTGGCGGGGCTGGCCACCAAGGCCGGCGTGGAGGGCCACCCCATCGAGATCGCCACGCCCCTGATGCACCTGTCCAAGGCCGACATTATCCGCCGTGGCACCGAGCTGGGCCTGGACTACGGCCTCACCGTGTCCTGCTACCAGGCCGACGCCGACGGCCGCGCCTGTGGCCGCTGCGACAGCTGCCGCCTGCGTCGCCAGGGCTTCGAGGAGGCATTGATCAAAGATCCAACGATCTATCAATGATCCGGCGCCAATCGAGAAAAAATTCCGCCCTAACCCTTGTCATCCGGAAATAAATCCGTATTATTTGCGCCTCGTTCGACGGGTCGTTAGCTCAGTTGGTAGAGCAGTTGGCTTTTAACCAATTGGTCGATGGTTCGAGCCCATCACGACCCACCAAACCCCGAAAAAGCCCGCCTCCGGCGGGCTTTTTTCGTTGCGGGCCGGCCGCCGCCGGCTCACCGCGTTCCGTGGCCCTCCCTGCATGGCTCCCCGCACCGCTTCAGCGCACCACCACACCGCACGGCGCCCCGTTTTGGCGCGATCCCCTGGCCACGGGCGGCCCCGTCAACGGCGCCAGGCCGGCTCAGGGGCTGGCATGGAAATTGAATATCTCCGGTTGAGTTGATGATTCGCGGGCCGGCCGACGCAGGCGGGCCCGCTCACAAGTTGCGGTTAGAACGAGCAAAGGCGCTCACCACGGAAACGTGGTGGGCGTTTTTTTTGCCAATCGCAAAGAGCCGATTGATAGGAGAAAGCCATGTGCAAGGCCCGTTTTCGGAAACGATCCGCCCCCGGCCGGTGGTTGGCCCGGTGGCTGATGGCGGGTCTGGCGGTGCTGAGCAGCGCCGGCCTGTCCGCCGCCGAGCCGGCCATCGGCTGGCCGGAGAAGCCCCAGTTGACGCTGGGTTTCATCAAGCTCACCGACATGGCGCCGTTGGCGGTGGCCTACGAGAAAGGGTTCTTCGAGGACGAGGGGCTGTACGTCTCGCTGAAGGCCCAGGCCAACTGGAAGGTGCTTCTTGACGGGGTCATCGATGGGCGGCTCGACGGCGCCCACATGCTCGCCGGTCAGCCGCTGGCCGCCACCATCGGCTATGGCACCAGGGCGCCGATCATCACCGCGTTCAGCATGGATCTGAACGGCAACGGCATCACCGTGGCCAATTCGGTGTGGGCGGAGATGAAGAAGAACATCGAGCACCGGGACGGCAAACCGCTGCACCCGATCAGCGCCAGCGCCTTGAAACCGGTGGTCAAGGCGTACCGGGATCGCGGTGAGCCTTTCAAGATGGGCATGGTGTTCCCGGTCTCCACGCACAATTACGAGCTGCGCTACTGGCTCGCCGCCGGTGGCATCCACCCGGGGTTCTACGCGCCCGCCAACGGCGATACCTCCGGGCAGCTGCAGGCCGAGGTGCTGCTGTCGGTGACGCCGCCCCCGCAAATGCCGGCCACCCTGGAGGCCGGCACTATCCACGGCTATTGCGTGGGCGAGCCCTGGAACCAGCAGGCGGTGTTCAAAGGCGTGGGCGTGCCGGTGATCACCGATTACGAAATCTGGAAAAACAATCCGGAGAAAGTGTTCGGCGTCAGCGAAGCCTGGGCCCGCAAGTACCCCAACACCCATGCCCGCCTGATCAAGGCGCTGATCCGCGCCGCCAAATGGCTGGACGAGAACGACAACGCCAACCGCCCCGAGGCGGTGCGGATGCTCGCCAAAAGCGAATACGTGGGCGCCGACGAGGCGGTGATCGCCAACTCCATGACCGGCACCTTCGAATACGAGAAAGGGGACGAGCGGCCGATCCCGGATTTCAACGTGTTCTTCCGCCACCACGCCACCTACCCCTACTACTCCGACGCCATCTGGTACCTCACCCAGATGCGGCGCTGGGGCCAGATTCCGGAGCAAAAGGACGATGACTGGTACCTGGAGACGGCGCGCCGGGTGTACCGCCCGGATATCTATGCGGTGGCCGCCCGGGCGTTGATCGAGGAAGGCCGGATGCAGGGCTCGGACTTTCCGGATTTCGACCGCGAGGACGGTTTCAAACCGCCCCAGTCCGGGTTCATCGACGGCATCACCTACGACGGCCGTCGCCCCAATGCCTATCTCGATAAATTCGCCATCGGCCTGAAAGACGACCAGCGCCCGTAGCGCGGTGGCCATAGGAGAGTGAGATGACTTCGATCAGCCGGCAAACCGGACTCAATCCCTGGCTCAAGCTGTTGCGCGGGCACCGGGCGGTGTCCCCGCGGGCGCTGGGCAATGTTCTGCTGGTGCCGCTGGCCGGCATCGCCGTGTTCCTGTTGCTGTGGGCCCTGGCGGCGCCACGCATCCATACCTCCCTGGGCGCCTTTCCCGGGCCGCTGGATGTGTGGGGGCAGGGCGCCGCATTGCTCGAGGAACACGCCGCGGAGCGCCGCGAGGAACAGGCTTTCTACGAACGTCAGCGCGCCCGCAACGCGGAGCGCAAGGCGATGGATCCGTCCTACCAGCCGAGGATCTTTCCCTACACCGGCAGCGCCACCTTTCTCGACCAGATCCTCACCAGCCTGATGACGGTGACGGCGGGTTTCGTGCTGGCCTCTCTTCTGGCCATTCCCCTGGGCATCCTGATCGGCCTGAGCCGCACTCTGTATCGCGCCTTCAACCCGGTGATCCAGTTGCTCAAGCCGGTGTCGCCGCTGGCCTGGTTGCCCCTGGTGACGATGGTGGTGAGCGCCGTCTATGTCAGCCAGGACCCGCTGGTGCCCAAGTCGTTCATCACTTCCATGGTCACGGTGATGCTGTGCTGCCTGTGGCCCACCGTGATCAACACCGCCGTGGGCGTGGCCGGCGTCGACGCCGATCTCAACAACGTGAGCCGGGTGCTGCGGCTGGGCTGGCTCACCCATGTGCGCACCATCGTGCTGCCGTCGGCGATGCCGATGATGTTCGCCGGCCTGCGCACCTCCCTGGGGATCGCCTGGATGGTGCTGATCGCGGCGGAAATGCTGGCGCAGAGCCCGGGCCTGGGCAAGTTCGTCTGGGACCAGTTTCAAAACGGCAGCTCCGAATCGCTGAGCCGGATCATGGTGGCGGTGATCACCATCGGGGCCATCGGCTTTCTGCTCGACCGGCTGATGCTGGCGGTGCAGAGCCTGGCCGCCTGGGACAAATCCACGGACCCGCGCTGAACCCGCCGCGCGAGAGGAGCCCTTGTCATGAGCAACTACCTCGACATCTCCAAGGTGAGCATTGATTTCCCTTCGCCGCAGGGGCCGTTCCGGGCTCTGGACGCGCTGTCGCTGCGTATCCGGAAAGGCGAGTTCGTGTCGCTGATCGGCCACTCCGGCTGCGGCAAGTCCACGGTGCTGAACATCATCGCCGGCCTGCTGCGGGCCAGCGAGGGCGGCGTGGCCCTGGACGGAAAGGAAGTGAACGAACCCGGTCCGGACCGGGCGGTGGTGTTCCAGAACCATTCGCTGCTGCCCTGGCTGACCGCCTACGAGAACGTGCAGCTGGCGGTGCGCCAGGTGTTTCGCGGCCGTATGGGCAAGGCGGAGATGCGCGACTGGGTGGAGCACAACCTGAACCTGGTGCACATGGCCCACGCCCTGCACAAGCGCCCGGGCGAACTGTCCGGCGGCATGAAGCAGCGGGTCGGCATCGCCCGTGCCCTGGCCATGCGTCCCAAGGTGCTGCTCATGGACGAGCCGTTCGGCGCGCTGGACGCGCTCACCCGGGCGCACATGCAGGATTCGCTGATGGAGATTCAGCGCGAGCTGAACAATACCGTGGTGATGATCACCCATGACGTGGACGAGGCGGTATTGCTGTCCGACCGCATCGTGATGATGACCAACGGCCCCGCCGCCACCATCGGCGAGGTGCTCGACATCGACCTGCCGCGCCCGCGCAACCGCGTCACCCTGGCCGAGAACAGCGCCTACAACCATTTCCGTCAGCAGGTGCTGCGCTTCCTCTATGAGAAGCAGCGCAAGGTGGTGGAGATGCCCCGCGAAACCGAAACCGGAGCCGGCGGCGCCGGCACCCCATCGGTGCGCGGCAAGGTGGCCGGTCTGGTCGACCGGCTCGGCCGGCGGGCCTGAGGGGGCGGTCATGAATGACGAAATCACCGTCTCAGGCAATCCGCGCCGGCGCCGTCTGCTGATCGTCGGCAATGGCCTGGCCACCGACAGTCTGATCGACCACCTGGGCACGGACCACGACTGGTCGGTGCAGGTGCTCGGCGACGAACCGGTGCGCCACTACAACCGCATCATGCTGTCGCCGTTGCTGGGCGGAGAAATCGATCTGCCCTCGATCTCGCCGCGCGATGAGAGCTGGTATCGGGCGCGCCGGGTCACGGTGAGTCCGGGCAAGCGGGTCACGGGCATCGACCGCCGCCGGCGGCGTGTGCTTTGCGACGACGGCGAACGGATCGACTACCACACCCTGGTGCTGGCCACCGGCGCGCGGTCGTCGCTGCCGCCGCTGCCGGGCGTCGGGGCCCTGGCCGGGGTCGGCGGCTTCCGGTCCCTGGAGGACGTGCGGCGCCTGCGTCAGCACTGCCAGGCGCGGCCGGGTACGCGGGCGGTGGTGATCGGCGCCGGCCTGTTGGGCGTGGAGGCCGCCGTCGGCCTGCGTCGTCTGGGCGCCGACGTGACCCTGGTGCATCGCCGCCCGGTGCTGATGAACCGGCAGCTCGACGCCAGCGCGTCGTCTTTGCTGGAAGCGTCCCTGGCCGCCCGGGGTATCCGGGTACGCACCGGTTGCGACCCCAGGCGTCTTCTCGGCGACGGCTCGGTGAGCGCAGTTGAAGTGGAAGAGGGCGGTGCGGCGGAAACGCTGCCCGCCGATCTAGTGGTGTTCGCCACCGGCATCACGCCGAACCGGGAGCTGGCGCAAGCCGCCGGCCTGGAGTGTGGCGCCGGCGTGCGCGTTGACAGCGCCCTGCGGACTTCCGAGCCGCACGTTCATGCCCTGGGCGAATGCTGCGAATTCCAGGGCAACACCTACGGCCTGGTGGCACCGGTGCGGGCACAGGCCAACGTCCTGGCCCGGGTGCTCCGCGGTCAGCACGCCCGTTATTGCGATCCTTCCCCGGTCACCCGCCTCAAGGTCAGCGGCCTCGATATTCACAGCATGGGGCAGGTGGAAGCGGAAACCGGCCAGCAGAGCCTGTGGCTCAGCGACGCCGCCGCCGGTGTTTATAAAAAACTGATTATCGAAGACGGCCGCCTGCGCGGCGTGCTGCTGGTCGGTGATGTGCGCCACGGCCAGTGGTACGCCGAGGCCCTGCAAAGCGACCGCGACGTCAGCGCGCTGCGCGACATTCTGCTTACCAACCCGACCCGTGACGACTCAGCCGCGACCGGTGTTTCGGTCGACGTGGCTTAACAGGAGGCAAGACCATGACGGACGACAACCCCGTACTCCCCACCTCGGGCAACCTGGTGATCATCGGCAACGGCATGGTCGGTCATCACCTGGTGAAGACCCTGGTCGAGCAGGGCGACGCCAGCCCCTGGACGATTCATGTGTTCGCCGGCGAAAGCCGGCCCGCCTACGACCGGGTGCATTTGTCCGCGTTGTTCGATGACCGGACCCCGGAGGACCTCTGCTTGTCCCCGGCGCGGTGGTATCGGGACAACCGGGTGACCCTGCACCTTGACGACCCGGTGGTGGAGATCGACCGGGACACTCAAACCGTGATGACCGCCGGCGGCGTGCGGCAGGATTACGACGCCCTGGTGCTGGCCACCGGTTCCTATCCGTTCGTGCCGCCGATCCCCGGCCACGAACAGGAAAACTGCCTGGTGTACCGCACCGTGGACGACCTGGATGCCATCAAGCGCCTTGCCGGCAACGCCCAACGCGGGGTGGTGGTGGGCGGCGGCCTGCTCGGCCTGGAAGCCGCCAACGCCCTGCGGCTGCTGGGGCTGGAAACCCATGTGGTGGAATTCGCGCCGCAATTGATGCCGGTACAGCTGGACGAAACCGGCGGCGCCCTGCTGCGCCAGGAAGTGGAAGCGCTCGGCGTGCACATCCACACCGGCCGGAAAACCGAGCGGATCGACGCCGGTAAAACCCACGCCCTGCGCATGAACTTCGAAGGCCACGAGCCCCTGGAAACCGACCTGATCGTGTTCTCCGCCGGCATTCGTCCACAGGACGCTCTGGGCCGTCAGGCCGGCCTGACCCTGGGCGAGCGCGGCGGCATCGTGGTGGACAACCAGTGCCGCACCTCGGACCCGGCGATTTTCGCCATCGGCGAATGCGCGCTCTGGAACAACCAGATCTTCGGGCTGGTGGCGCCGGGCTACACCATGGCACGCACCGTGGCCGCGGTGCTCAACAACGAAGCCGGCGATTTCACCGGCGCCGATATGAGCACCAAGCTCAAGCTGATGGGCGTGGACGTGGGCTCGGTGGGCGATGCCCAGGCGCGCACCGCCGGTGCCCGTTGTTACCGCTTTCAGGACGAGGTGGCCGGTGTCTATCGCAAGCTGGTGGTCAGCGAGGACCGGAAGTACGTGCTCGGCGCCATGCTGGTGGGCGATTGCGGCGCCTACGACACCCTGCTGCAGTACATGCTGAACGGCATTCCGCTGCCGGACAATCCAGCGTCGTTGATTCTGCCCGCCGGTGACACGCCGCCGGCGCTGGGCGCCGACGCGCTGCCGGACGGCGCCACCATCTGCTCCTGCCACAATGTGTCCAAGGGCGCCATCAACGCGGCGTTGGATGGCGGCTGCTGTTCCCTGGGCGACATCAAGGACGCCACCAAGGCGTCCACCGGTTGCGGCGGTTGCGCCGCCTTGCTGAAAAGCGTGGTGGACGCGGGGCTGGAAGCGCGCGGGGTGGAAGTGAACAACCATCTTTGTGAGCACTTTGCCTATTCGCGCCAGGAGCTTTACCACCTGATTCGCGTGGGCGGTTTGAAAAGCTTCAGCGCGGTGCGCGACGCGCACGGCCAGGGTCTGGGTTGCGACATCTGCAAGCCGACGGTGGCCTCGATTCTGGCCAGCATCCACAACGACTACATCCTCGAACCGGAGCACGTGGGGCTGCAGGACACCAACGATGTGTTTCTCGCCAACATGCAGAAGGACGGTACCTATTCCGTGGTGCCGCGGGTGCCGGCCGGTGAGATCACCCCGGACAAGTTGATGACCCTGGGCCGGGTGGCCGGCAAATACGATCTCTATACCAAGATCACCGGCGGCCAGCGCATCGACCTGTTCGGCGCGCGCCTGGAGCAACTGCCACTGATCTGGGAAGAACTGATCGAGGCCGGCTTCGAGACCGGCCACGCCTACGGCAAGTCGGTGCGCACGGTGAAGTCCTGCGTCGGTTCCACCTGGTGCCGCTACGGCGTGCAGGACAGCGTCGGCATGGCGATCTTCCTGGAGCACCGCTACAAGGGGCTGCGCTCGCCGCACAAGCTCAAGTTCGGCGTGTCCGGCTGTACCCGGGAATGCGCCGAGGCGCAAAGCAAGGACATCGGCGTGATCGCCACCGAGAACGGCTGGAACCTGTACGTGTGCGGCAACGGTGGCATGCGCCCACGGCACGCGGATCTGTTCGCCACCGACCTCTCCGATCAGGCACTGGTGCAACTGGTGGACCGGGTGCTGATGTTCTACGTGCGCACCGCGGACCGTCTGCAGCGCACCTCGGTGTGGCTGGAAAACCTGGAAGGCGGTCTGGATTACCTGCGCCAGGTGGTGATCGACGACAGTCTCGGCATCGCCGAGGAGCTGGAAGCGCAGATGGCCGTGGTCCGCGAGCGCTATCAGTGCGAGTGGCGCACCACCATCACTGATGAGCAGAAGCTCAAGCGCTTTCGCAGCTTCGTCAACGCGGACACCCCGGACCGGGACATCCGCTTCGTGCGCGAACGGGGTCAGCCCCGTCCCGCCACCGAGCAAGACCCTTTGAACCGCATCGAGACCGTCAGCGTTTGAAACGGAAGGAGCACGATCATGTCATGGCAGCACATTTGTACCCGTGAGGACCTGGTGGCCGGCGGCGGCGTGGCCGCGTTGGTGGATGGCGAGCAGGTGGCACTGTTCTATCTGCCGGATCAGTCGCCGCCGCTGTACGCGATTGGCAACCGCGACCCCATCGGCGGCGCCAACGTGCTGTCCCGGGGTATTGTCGGTGACGTCAACGGCGAGCTGGTGGTGGCCTCGCCGCTGTACAAGCAGCACTTCAGCTTGCGCAGCGGCATCTGCCTGGAGCAGGGCGAGGTGGCGGTGCCGGTCTGGGAGGCGAAGCTGGACGGTGACCAGGTGTCGCTGCGACCGCCGGCGGCGGCGCTCCACCGGACCGGCACCTGAGCCATGTCCGAGCGCGTCCCGATGACCGAAACCACCTGCCCGTATTGCGGCGTGGGCTGCGGGGTGGCGGTGCAGGGCGCCGGCCGGAGCGTGGCCGGCCTCGAATCCCATCCGGCCAACCGGGGCCGGCTCTGCGTCAAGGGCACGGCGCTCCCCGACACCCTGGACCTCCGCCATCGGCTGCTGCACCCGGAGGTGGACGGGGCCCGGGTGGATTGGGACACGGCGCTGGATGAAGTGACCCGCCGGTTGCGTGACACCCTGGCCCGGTACGGCCCGGACAGCGTCGCCTGCTACGGCTCCGGGCAGCTGCTGACCGAGGACTATTACGTCGCCAACAAATTGATGAAAGGGTTTATCGGCAGCGCCCATATGGACACCAACAGCCGGCTTTGCATGGCGTCGGCGGTGGCCGGCTACAAGCGCGCCTTCGGCGGCGATAGCGTGCCCGGCTGTTATGAAGACCTGGACCAGGCCGACCTGCTGGTGCTGGCGGGTTCCAACGCGGCCTGGACCCATCCGGTGCTGTATCAGCGCATGGTCGCCGCCAGGAAGGCACGGCCCGACACCAGGGTGGTGGTGATCGACCCCCGCCGCACCGCCACCTGTGACCTGGCCGACCTGCATCTGCCATTGCGCCCGGGGGCCGACGGCCTGTTGTTCAACGGCCTGCTGGCCTGGCTCGCCGGGCACGGCCACCTGGATCGGGACTACATCCGCGCGCACACCCGCGGCTTCGACGACGCCCTGGCCCGGGCCAAGGCGGACAGCGGTTCGCTGGCCGGCCTGGCGCGCCGCTGTGATCTGCGCGAAGCGGATATCCGCACGTTCTTTCAGTGGTTCGCCGAGCGCCCGCGCACCGTCACCTTCTACTCCCAGGGCATCAACCAAAGCGCCACCGGCACCGACAAATGCAACGCCATCATCAACTGCCACCTGGCCACCGGCCGGGTGGGCAGGCCCGGCGCCTCGCCGTTCTCCATCACCGGCCAGCCCAACGCCATGGGCGGCCGCGAGGTGGGCGGCCTGGCCAACCAGCTGGCCGCGCACATGGACTTCGCCGCCGATGATGTGGACCGGGTCAAGCGGTTCTGGAACGCCCCCCATATGGTCGGCGAACCGGGCCTCAAGGCGGTGGACCTGTTCCAGGCCGTGGCCACCGGCCGGGTTCGGTTTATCTGGATTCTTGCCACCAATCCGGTGGTCAGCCTGCCCGAGGCGGACCGGGTGCGCGAGGCCCTGCGACGGTGCCCCACGGTGGTGGTGTCCGACTGCATGGCCGATACCGACACCGTGCGAATGGCGGACATCAAACTGCCCGCCCGCACCTGGGGCGAAAAGAACGGCACCGTCACCAATTCAGAGCGCTGTATTTCCCGCCAACGGCCTTTCCTGGACGCGCCCGGCGAGGCGCGCCCGGACTGGTGGGCGCTGGCCCGGGTGGGCCGCCGTCTCGGTTACAGCGAGGCGTTCGCCTGGGAACACCCCGCCCAGGTGTTCGCCGAGCACGCGGCCCTGTCCGGGTTCGAAAACGAGGGGCGCCGGGCGTTCGACATCAGTGGCCTGGCGACGCTGGACCGGGCCGGCTACGACGCCCTGGCGCCGGTACGCTGGCCGGTCAACCGGCACTGGCCGCGGGGCCGCCAGCGGCTGTTCGGCGACGGCCGCTTTCACACCGACGACGGTCGCGCCCGCTTCGTGGCGATCACCGCCGCGCTGCCCGAGGATCCGCCCCTGACCGGGGAGTTGATCATGAACACCGGCCGTATCCGCGATCAGTGGCACACCATGACCCGCACCGGCAAGGCGCGGCGGTTGCTCCAGCACATCGGCGAACCCTTCGTCGCCCTGCACCCGGAGGACGCCCGCCGTCACCGCATCGAGGACGGCCAGCTGGCCACCGTGGAAAACCCCCTGGGCGCGATTACCGTGCGCGCGCGAATCACCGCCGACCAGCGTCGCGGCGAACTGTTCGTGCCGATGCACTGGAGCGGTCCGTTCAGCGCCCGCGCGCGCCAGGGCGCCCTGGTATCGGCCACCACCGACCCGCTGTCCGGCCAGCCGCAATCGAAATTCTCCCGGGTCCGGGTGACGCCCCGCGCGGTGCGCTGGCAGGGCTTTCTGATCACCCGGGCCCGGCACCATGACCCGGACTGCCTGTACTGGAGCTACAGCCCCCTGCCCGGCGGGCACCTGTTCGAGCTGGCCGGCGACGATGACCCGGATCGGGCCCGCCAGCGCCTGGCCGCTCTGATCCGGGACCCCGGCGAGGGGGAAGAGCCGCAATGGCTGGAGCTGCGGGACCCCGGCGCCGGCCACTTTCGCCGGGTGGCGGTGCGGGACGGCCGCCTGATCGGCGCCTTGTTCATTCATCCCACCGGCGCGCTGCCCGGCCGGGACTGGCTGATCGGCCTGTTGCAACGGAAGCGGCTGGAGGACCATGAACGGCGGGCGCTGCTCGGCGGCGAAGCGCCCCACGGCGGCGCCGGGGACGGGCCGGTGGTGTGCGCCTGTTTCCAGGTCGGCGAGCGCGCCATCCGGGCGCGCATCGACGCTGGCGACGGCAGTGTGGAAGCGCTGGGCCGGTCACTCCGCTGCGGCACCAATTGCGGCTCCTGCCTGCCCGAGCTGAAACAGCTGCTGCAAAGCTGAGGCAAAAAACGCCGGGAGCGTTTTGGCGGGAAAATCGCTCCAGCTGAGCCGCGCCCCTGATGGAGAGAGACTTCCCGCCAAAGCAAAAAAAAAGGCCACCCGGGGGAAGGTGGCCTTGGGGGATCCTTCATTGCCTGAAGGAAGGGGGATACGCGTCGCTTAACGCCCTGGGGGAGGCGGTGACCATCCGTGGCCGGCGACGCAGATTTACTGTCTCACGATTTCCCGCCGCCGTGTGTAAAACAGCTTTAAATGTGCCCCCCGAAAAACCCGCCCGCGCGGCTTCACAATCCGTTCATCGTTGCCCATCCAAACTTGTACAAGTTCAATCACTTGTACAGGTAGACCGTCATGGACCGCGATCACCGCTCCGCACCGCACGACGACCGCATCCCGGTGGGCATCAGCGCCTGCCTGCAGGGCCGCGAGGTCCGCCACGACGGCGGACACAAACACTCCCGCTACTGCACCGAAGTGCTGTCCCGCTACTTCCGGTTCCACTCCCTGTGCCCGGAAATGGGGGCCGGCCTGACCACGCCCCGGCAGGCCATGCACCTGGTGGACACCGACCAGGGTGTGCGGCTGAAGGCGACCCGGGGCGACCGGGACTTCACCGACCTGATGACCGGCTTCGTGGACCGCACCCTGGACGGGCTGGCCGGGCTGCGCGGTTTCGTGCTGATGGCCAAATCGCCGAGCTGTGGCATGGAGCGCATCCGCGTCTACCGGGAGGACGGCGAAGTGGGCCGCCGGGATGCCAGCGGCCTGTTCGCCGGCGCGCTGATGGCGCGCTATCCGCTGATGCCGGTGGAAGAGGAGGGCCGTCTCAACGACGACCGCCTGCGGGAGAACTTCGTGGAGCGGGTGTTCGTCTACGACGACTGGTGCCGCCTGCGCGAGCAGGGGCTCACCGCCAAGGGCCTGATCGAATTCCACAGCCGCCACAAATTCCAGCTGCTGGCCCACGGTGAGGCCACCTACCGGCGCCTGGGGCCGATGCTGGCGGACCTGAAGAGCCGGCCCCTGGACGAGATCGCCGACGACTACATCGGCGCCTTCATGCCGGCCATGGCCCAACGGGTGTCACCGGGCGCCCACGTCAACGCCATGCTGCATCTGGCCGGCTTCCTGCGCGATCACCTGGACGACGCGGACCGGCGCCTGCTGCACGAGCAGATCGAGGCCTACCATCGCGGCGACGTGCCGCTGGTGGTGCCGATGACGTTGCTGCGCGGGGCGCAGCGCAAGGTGGCGCAGCCCTACCTGGCCCAACAGCAGTATCTCAATCCCTACCCGGACGCTCTGGGTCTGCGCAACCGTGTCTGAGGCATCGTCCATGAGTACCCCGGATTACAGCATCCAGGCGATCGGTGAGCTTACCGGCGTGTTGCCGGTGACGCTGCGCGCCTGGGAGCGGCGTTACGGCCTGATCCGGCCGGCGCGCACGGCGCGCGGCCACCGCCGCTACAGCGACGCGGACCTGCACCGCATTCGCCGCATTCTGGCCTGGCTGGAGCGGGGCCTGCCGATCGGGCAGGTGCGCGCGCTGCTGGACGGCGAGGACGCCCCGGTGCTGGCCGGCGATCCCTGGCGGCGCGCCGTGGAGGACGGCCTGGCGGCGCTGGAGGCCCGCAATGTGCGGCGCCTGGAGCAGTGGTTCCAGGGTCTGGTGGCGGACTATGCGCTGGACAAAGTGCTCACGCATTGCTGCGACCCGTTGCGAGAGCATCTGCGGTCGCGGCCGGACGGCGCCGCCGCGCGCCTTCTGCTGGACAGCGTTTTACGCCAGAAACTGGGCGGCCGGGCGCTGGCGCTGGCCCCCGACCGCCGGGACCCGGCCTGGCTGGTGCTGGCGGTGGGCGACCCGCTGCCGGCGCTGAGCCGGGCGGTGGCGCGCGGGGCGCCGGTTTGGTGTCTGGAGGACGCGCCGCCCTGGAGCGCCCTGGCGTCCTGGCTGGCGGACCCGCGCACGCGGGGCGTGCTGTGGGTGCTGGGCGAACATCCCGGCCGGCGCCGCGCCGACCAGCTGTGGCCCGCCGACGCGGTGCCTCACTTGCCGGTCTGGTGCACCGGCCCGGCGCTCACCGATGAACTGATCACCCCGCCCTGGCTGCGGCGGGTGCCCGGCGACCGGGCCGCCCTGTACGCGGCCTGGGACGCCGACCTTCACCACGCGGACAACGAACACGCCGATAAACAAGGAGATGCCGGTGCGACTGGTATGGTTTCGTAACGACCTGCGCTGTCACGGACACACGCCTCTGACCCAGGCGCTGGCCGGCGGCGATCCGGTGATCGCCCTGTATCTGCTGTGCCCCCGGCAGTGGGACGACCACGACGTGGCACCGCTGCGCCGCTGGTACCTGCTGGAAAGCCTGCTGGAACTGGGCGACACCCTGGCGGCCAAGGGCATCGACCTGCACGTGCGGGACGCCGGCGATTTCGACGGCGCCGTGGACACCCTGGCCGGGTTCGTGGCGGAGCAGGGCGTGCGCGAAATTTTCTGCAACCGGGAGTACCCGCTCAACGAACTGAACCGGGACCGGGCGGTGGCCCGGCGTCTGGAGGAGCAGGGCGTGCGGCTGCACGGTTTCGACGACGGCGTGCTGGTGCCGCCGCGCACCCTGAGCACCGGCAAGGGCACGCCGTACACGGTTTTCACCGCCTATAAGAAGCGCTGGGACCAGTGGATGGACGACGCCGATCCGGGCGCCTTGCCGGCGCCGGCCTGGCCGGCTTCGTCCGGTGCCGCGAAGAAAGGGCGTTTCCATGGCCGCGACCGGGTCGAGTCGCTGCGCGACGATCTGGACCTGCCGGACACCCTCACCGCGCCCTGGCAGCCCGGCGAAACCGCCGCCTATCGGCAGCTTTACGATTTCGTCGAGCACCAGCTGGGCGACTACAAACGCTACCGGGACTTTCCCGCCGAGCCCGGCACCAGCGGCCTGTCCACGGCCCTGTCCGCCGGTACCCTGGCGCCGCTGGACGCCTATCTGGCGGCGCGTCGGGCGCTGGCCGACAGCGGCGCCCGGGAAGGCGCCGCCACCTGGATCGGTGAACTGGCCTGGCGCGACTTTTACCGCCAGATCATGCATCGTTTCCCCCGGCTTGCCACGGGGATCCCGTTCCGGCCGGAAACCCGGCTGCTGCAATGGAACGACAACGACGCGCATTTCCAGGCCTGGTGCGAAGGACGCACCGGTTACCCGCTGGTGGACGCGGCCATGCGCCAGCTGGTGCGCACCGGCTGGATGCACAACCGGTTGCGCATGTTGACCGCCATGTTTCTCAGCAAGCATCTGTTTATCGACTGGCGCAGGGGCGAACGCTTTTTCATGCAGCATCTGATCGATGGCGATTTCGCCAGCAACAACGGCGGCTGGCAGTGGAGTGCCTCCACCGGCACCGACGCGGCGCCGTACTTCCGGGTGTTCAGCCCGATCCGTCAGAGCCACCGGTTCGATCCGCAGGGGCGCTTTATCGCCCGCTACGTGCCGGAACTGGCGGAACTGGACGACGACACCATCCACGAGCCCTGGAAGCAGCCGTTGCTGTGCCCGGACTATCCGGCGCCCATCGTCGCGCACAAGGGCGTCAAGGAATTCGTGCAGAAGGCGTTCCGCCAGGCCGGCGACGCCTGGCGCCAGCAGGAGAACAGCCAATGAGCCAGCGCATCGCCATCATCGGCGCCGGCATCAGCGGGCTCACCGCCGCCTGGTATCTGGGCGGGCGGCACCGGGTCACGGTGTTCGAGGCGGAGCCGGAGCCCGGCGGCCACACCTACACCCTGGATGTGCACCGGGACCACGGCGACTTTGCCGTGGACATGGGCTTTATCGTCTTCAACGACCGTACCTACCCGAACTTCGAAGCGCTGCTGTCGGAGCTGGACATCGGCCGGCAGCCCACCGCCATGGGCTTCGCGGTGAGCGACGCCAGCCAGAGCGTGGAATATTGCGGTGACGGTCTGCGCGGTTTCTTCGGTCAGCGCCGCAACTGGGTGAGTCGTCGTCACTGGCGCCTGCTCGCCGACATCCTGCGTTTCAATCGGGAAGCGCCGGCGCTGCTGGAGCAGCAGGAAGGGGAACAGCCGCTGGGGGAATACCTGCGCGCCCGGGGCTATGGCGAGGCGTTCCGGCGCCACTACATCCTGCCCATGGGCGGAGCGATCTGGTCCTGTTCCCTGACCCAGATGGAGGCGTTTCCGGCCCGCTTTTTCGTGCGCTTCTTTATCAACCACGGCCTGCTGGCGCTGCGCGACCGGCCCCAGTGGTACGTGGTGCCCGGCGGCTCGCGCAGCTATGTGACCGCCCTGCGGCAGCGCTGCCAGGCGGAGATCCGCACCGCCACGCCGGTGCGCCAGGTGCGCCGCGACGACCAGGGCGTGACCCTGACCCTGGACGGTGCCACGGAGCGGTTCGATCAGGTGATCCTGGCCTGCCACAGCGACCAGGCCCGGGCGCTGCTGGCGGATCCGGACCCCCGCGAGCGCGACTGTCTGGCGCGCTTGCCCTATCAGAGCAACGACGTGGTGCTGCACACCGACACCCGGCTGCTGCCGCGCCGCCGCCGGGTCTGGTCCAGCTGGAACGCGCTGCTCGGCGACGCCGCCGACGACCAGCCGGTGCAGGTCACCTACAACATGAACATTCTGCAGGGCCTGGACGCGCCGGAAACCTTCTGCGTGACCCTCAACGCCGGCGATCGCATCGACCCGGCGCGCATTCTCCACCGGGTACGCTTCGACCATCCGTTGTTCACCCTGGACGGCCTGGCCGCCCGGAACACCCTGCTGGCGGACAACGGTGCCCGGCGCACCTGGTTCTGCGGCGCCTGGTGCCGCAACGGCTTTCACGAGGACGGCGTGGCGTCGGCGCTGGCGGTGGTGCGCGGCCTGGAGAAGACGCCGTGATTGCGCGCTTCGCGCTGGCCCGCGGCCACGTCTGGCACCGTCGCTTCGAACCGGTGGACCATCGCTTCCGCTACCCGCTGTGGCTGGTGTGGTGCGACCTGGACGCCACCGATGAACTGATCCGGCGTCACGCCGGATGGGGGCGCCGCTGGCGGCCGGTCACTTTCCGGGACCGGGATTTCGTCGATCAGGAGGACCGCGCGGTGGGCGCCAAAGTGCGCGCCAAGGCCGGCGAGCTGGGCCTGGACTGGCGTGCCGGCCGGGTCTGCATGCTCGGCCAGTGGCGCACCTTCGGCGTGCTGTTCAATCCTCTGGTTTTGTATTTTCATTTTCCCGACGGCTCGGACAAACCGGACGCGGCGGTGGCGGAAGTGCGCAACACCCCCTGGCGGGAGCGGCATTTCTATCCGCTGCGGTTCCGTGACGAGAACGGCGAGCAGGTGGTGGAGCACGACAAAAATTTTCACGTGTCACCGTTTCTGCCGTTGGCGCTACGCTACCACTGGACCCTTCACGCCCTATTTCCCGCTTTGCGCCTAACGTTGCGGGATCGGGACGGCGAGCGGACGGTGTTCGCCGCCGGCCTGGATCTGGCCATGCTGGAAGCCCGCCCGCCGGCGATGACGGCGGTGATCGCCCGCTTCGGCGCCCAGGGTGTGCGCACCCTGGCGGGGATTTACTGGCAGGCCTGGAAACTCTGGCGAAAAGGCGTGCCGTTGTACGCGCACCCGGAACGGAGAAAGACACATGATGGACGGTGAAAAAGCTCTGGCGACTCAGCGCCCGTCCTGGATGCAGGGTGTGGCGAGAAAGCAGGTGCAGGCGCACCTGGCGAAGCTGCCCCACGGCGGCGTGACGCTGCGCGAGCCGGACGGGGAAGTGGTGGTGATCGGCGACGCGGCGTACTTCGGCGCGGAGATCGAAATCCATCACTGGGACACCTACCGGGCAATGATGACCGGCGGCTCCCTGGGCGCGGCGGAAGCCTATATGGCCGGCGCCTGGGACAGCCCGAACCTGCTGGCGGTGATCCGCTATTTCGCCACCAACGTGGAGGCCATGCAGGCCCTGGAAGGCGGCGCCGCGCTGCTGGCCCGGCCGGCGCTGAAACTGCTGCACACCCTCAACCGCAATTCCCCGGCGGGCTCGCGCCGCAACATCGCCGCCCATTACGACCTGGGCAACGATTTCTTCGCGCTGTTTCTGGATCGCAGCATGATGTATTCCAGCGCGGTCTACCCGGATGCGGACGCGGACCTGGAAACCGCCTCCGAGTACAAACTGGAGCGCATCTGCCAGCGCCTGGAACTGGCCCCGGGCCAGCACCTGCTGGAAATCGGCACCGGCTGGGGCGGTCTGGCCCTGCACGCCGCCCGTCACCATGGCGTGCGGGTGACCACCACCACCATTTCCCGGGAACAGGCCCGCTACGCCCGCGAGCAGGTGCGCGCCGCCGGTCTGGAAGACCGCATCGAAGTGCTGGAACAGGATTACCGGGACCTGCGCGGTCACTACGACCGGGTGGTGTCGGTGGAAATGATCGAGGCGGTGGGCCACCAGTATCTGGACGGCTATTTCCGCGTGCTCGGCGAGCGGCTCAAGCCGGACGGCTTGCTGCTGCTGCAGGCGATCACCGTGCCCGACCAGCGCTATGCCTATGCCCGCGACCGGGTGGATTTCATCAAGCGCTATATCTTCCCGGGTGGCTTCCTGCCGTCGGTGTCGGTGATGTGTCAGGGGCTGCGCGACAACACCGCGCTGACGCCGCTGGGGCTGGAAGACATCGGCGAGCATTACGGTCGCACCCTGGCGCACTGGCGCGAGCGCTTCCTGCGCGCCCTGCCCAGGATCCGCGAACTGGGCTTCGACGAGCGCTTCTGCCGGATGTGGGATTATTACCTGTGCTACTGCCAGGGCGCCTTTATCGAGCGCGCCATCAGCACCGTGCATCTGCTGGCGGCGGGACCCGGGTATCGCCCCTCCAGCGCCTGACCCGGGCGGCCTGCGTCGCTTTTGACCATGGCCGGGGTGCCGCGCTGATCAATATGGTATAGTTTGCCGTCCGCGCCCCGGTGGCCACCCCGCCGGCGGTGTCCCAAGACCCAGAACAAAGCCCCCTATCCGGGGCGGTATTGCCGTATGACTGCACAGGCTCAAGAGATCGTGCGCGCCCATCTGGCGGGCACCGGGGAACAGCCCGAACTCACCGACGATCAACGCGCACTGTACCGGCGCCGCATTAAGGAACGGTTACAGCAGCGCGACGCGGTGATGGTGGCGCACTATTACACCGACCCGGAAATCCAGGCCCTGGCCGAGGAAACCGGCGGCTGCGTGGCCGACTCCCTGGAGATGGCCCGCTTCGGCCGCGACCACCCGGCCAGCACCCTGATCGTCGCCGGCGTGCGCTTCATGGGCGAGACCGCCAAGATTCTCAGCCCCGAGAAACGGGTCTTCATGCCCACCCTGGAAGCCACCTGTTCCCTGGACATCGGCTGCCCGGAAGACGAATTCGCCGCCTTCTGCGACCAGCACCCGGACCGCACCGTGGTGGTCTACGCCAACACCTCGGCGGCGGTGAAAGCCCGCGCCGACTGGGTGGTGACCTCGTCCATCGCCGTGGAACTGATCGAATACCTGGACCAGCGCGGCGAAAAAATCCTGTGGGCCCCGGACAAACACCTGGGCAGCTATGTGCGCGCCAAGACCGGCGCCGACGTGCTGTGCTGGGACGGTGCCTGCATCGTCCATGAGGAATTCAAGGCCCAGGGCCTGCTCGACCTGAAGGCCGCTCACCCGGGCGCGGCGGTGCTGGTGCACCCGGAGTCGCCGGCGGCGGTGGTGGAGATCGCCGACGTGGTGGGCTCCACCTCGCAGCTGATCCAGGCCGCCACCGAGATGGCCAACGACCGCTTTATCGTCGCCACCGACAAGGGCATCTTCTACAAGATGCAGCAGCTGGCCCCGCACAAGACCTTCGTGGAAGCGCCCACCGGCGGCAGCGGCGCCCAGTGCCGCAGCTGCGCCCACTGCCCGTGGATGGCCATGAACGGCCTGGAAAACACCCTGGCGGTGCTGGAAGACGACAACGGCTGCGGCCAGGAAATCTTCGTCGACCCGGCGCTGGCGGCAAAAGCCATGAAGCCCCTGGACCGCATGCTCGACTTCGGCGCCCGCCTGAAGCGCTGATCCCCCCGGCCGGCCACCGCGCCGGCCTTTTTTGCTTTTGAAAATCATTCTCATCGGCTGTAAGGTAACGCCCGCTTCGCCCCGTTCGGGGAGAGAATCCGGAGATCCCGACCCTTGCCACCGTCCGCCGAGCGTTACTCTCTGTCCGCCCTCAACCGCCTGGGTGCGCCCCACGGCGCCGATTACCTGTTGCTGAACGACGGCGGCGACCGGGATGTATTGGAAGGCAGCGTGGTGCAGCGCGACCTGGCCTTCGGTGGGCTGCTGGTGCTGTCGCGCGTGCGCGCTCTGCGCTCCTACGAAGCCCGTTCCCGGTCGGAATTCCGCTTGTCACTGGCGTGGTTGGGGCAGGGCGAGGCGCACCTGCGCACGCGCCGCGACGGCCCCCTGCGCATGGTCGGCGACACGGCGGTCACCATGCTGGAAACCGGCGATGGGCCGATACACGCTTCGCACCCGGCGGGCCCGATGCTGCAGGGTTTGAACCTGTCGGTCCGGGACATTCAGGGGCTCACCGACGAGCGCCTGCAGGACCGGCTGACGGCTTTGCGTCGGAGCCGCTCGCGGCTGGCTCCCTGGCGCATGCCGCCGGCGCTGCGGGACGGGGTGTGTTCCCTGCTGGAAGGGTATTGGGAAGACGATCTGGCGGCGCTGCTTTGGGAAGGGGTCGCCCTGCAAATGCTCGCCCACGCTCTCAAGGCCCTGGATGACGGCCCGGCGGCGGACGCCGTGTCCGAACGGGACCGGGGTCTGTTGCGCCGGGTCCATGAGCGGCTGGTCGAGGAACCGGAGGCACCCCACACCCTGGCTTCCCTGGCGGCGTTGGCCTGCATGAGCCCCAGTGCCCTGCGCGCCAAGTTCCCGCGGGTCTACGGGCAAAGCGTGTTCGATTGCCTGCGCCGCCAGCGCTTGGAACGGGCCGGGCGCTACCTGCGGGAGGGGGCCTCGGTGCAGCAGGCCGCGCACTTCGTGGGTTACCGTCATGCCAGCAATTTCACCACCGCGTTTCGCGCGCACTTCGGAATGCCTCCCGGTGCCTGGCGCCGGGATCGGGTTCCCCGCCCGGCGCGTTCCCAATAACCTTTCCGGCGTTGTTCATAACCCCGCGCTCTGCCCATAAAGAATAATTCTCATTTACTTTTATGAGTCGAGGAGTAAGGGGCGATGGGGCGTGCTGCGCATTATTGGTTTTGGAAACCGGGTGTGTTCGGGCTGACCATGCTGGTCGGTGGGCTGGGCATGGCGCCCTGGGCGGCGGCCAGCGACGACGGCCGTGATAGTGAAGGTGGGCGGAAGCAGGCGCTGGCGCCGGTCACCGTCTCCGCCGGAGATCTGGCACTGGAAAACAGCAGCGAGGAGCGTGGCGGTTACACCATGGGCGCCACCCAGAGCGCCACCGGTCTGCTGCTGGCCCCACGGGAGACACCGCAATCCGTGAGCATCATCACCCGCCAGCAGATCGAGGACGAAGGGCTGGAAGACACCCGCGAAATCCTGCGCCGGGCACCGGGGGTGTCACTGACACGCAGCGACAGCAATCGTTATTCGTTCTCGTCCCGGGGCTTCGGCATCAGGCAGTTCCAATTCGATGGTCTGCTGACGCCGATTTCCAACTACTGGAATTTCGGTGCCACCGACATGGACGCCGCGATCTACGACCGGGTCGAGGTGATTCGCGGCGCCACCGGTCTGATGACCGGTGCCGGTGAGCCCTCGGCGCTGGTCAATTTCGTTCGCAAGCGCCCCGGTCCGGATTTCGCCGCCCGCGGTGCGCTGTCGGTGGGATCCTGGGACGCCCGGCGCGCCGAGTTGGACCTGACCCTGCCGATCACGGACGACGGCCGGGTGTCGTCCCGGGTGGTCGCGGTGCGCGACGACAGCGAGAGCTACATGCGCCTGTTCGATGATGACCGGCGCACCCTGTACGGCGTGGTCAGTGCCGAGCTCACGCCCCGCACTTTGCTGGTGGCCGGCATCGAGCATCAGAACAACCACAGCAACGGCATGGGGGCCGGCTTCCCCATGTTCTACAGCGATGGCACCCGCACCGACTTCCGGCGCTCGGTGGTCAATAGCACCGACTGGGCGACGTTCGAGACCACCTCCACCACCGCCTTCCTGGATCTCACCCAGGCACTGGGCAACGGCTGGCAGCTGCGCGGCGCCTTCAGCTACAACGAGGGCGACTATTTCATGGAATACCTGTTTCGGGGCGGCTATCCGGACCCGGACACCGGCGAGGGCATGAGCGGTTCGTTCACCAAATACGACGGCGACCGTCATTATCACCAGATGCACCTCACCGCCACCGGGCCGGTGGAGGCCTTCGGCCGGTTCCATGAGGTATCGGTGGGTTGGATGAACATCAAGGACGACTACCTGATGCGGGCCGCCTATCCGGTCAACGCGCCGGACATTGGCGGTTTCTTCGACAGCGACGTGCCGCGCCCGGAATGGGGCCCCTATGGCGACGTGGACGACAGCGTTATTCGCCAGCGCGGTGGCTACGCGGTAACGCGGCTGTCCCTGGCGGACCCGCTGCACGCCATCGTCGGCGCCCGCGTCAGCCAGTGGGAAATCGATCAGATGTATTTCGGTTCGCCCACCGATTACCGTGTCAGCGATGAGATCACCCCCTACGCGGGCCTGATCTACGACTTCAACCGGACCTATTCCGGTTACATCAGCTATACCCAGATTTTCCAGCCGCAGGGCAACCGGGACGCACAAGGCGACCTGCTGGACCCGGTGCGCGGCGTGAGCCAGGAAGTGGGCCTCAAGGCGGAGTGGATGGCTGGCCGGCTGATCGGCGCGCTGGCGGCCTACCGCATGGAGCAGGACAATCTGGCGGAGGAAATCCCCGGCGCGTCCCAGCCCGGGCGACCGGACGCGCCGGCCTATCGGGCGGTGGACGGCGCCACCGTGGAGGGTTTCGACATGGAACTCAGCGGCGAGCTGACGGACCATTGGCAGCTATCCACCAGTTACACCCACTTCACGGCCAAGGATGCGGACGGCAAGACGTTGAACCGCACTCACCCGCGCAGCCAGTTCAAACTGTTCACACGCTACCAGCCACCGGCACCGCAACGTCGTCTGACGTTGGGCGCCGGGGTCACCTGGCAGAGCGGTTTCTCCCGCTACACCTCGGCGCGGGTGCCGGTGCAGGGCCGTACCAAGGTCGGCCAGGGCAGCTACGCGCTGGTGGATCTGATGGCCCGTTACCAGATCACGCCGTCGCTGAGCACCACGGTACGGGTCAACAATCTGTTTGATCGCGAGTACTACACCCAGGCGGGCTTCTACGATCAGGCCTGGTGGGGGGAGCCGCGCAGCGCCACTTTGTCGCTGCGCCTGGATCTCTAGAACTCTTCCTTGGAGAGCCGCTCCATTTCGTCCCGGCGGGCACCCAGCTTGCTGCGCAGGGCGAACTGGTCGCCGGCTTCCTTGAGCGCGAACTCCATCTGCCGCAGCGCCTGGTCGTCCTGGCCACGCAGGAACAGCACCTCGGCGCGGGCCCGGTGGGCGCGCGCCTGGTCGCCGGTGTTGCCCCAGGCGTCGGCGGCCATGGACCAGACACTGGGATCGCCGGGGCGCGTCAGCGCCAGTGGCTCCAGCAACGGCAGGGCCTTCTCCGGCTGCTTGGAGAGCAGGTAGGCGCGGCTCATCAGCAGGGAACTGGCGTAGTCCCGGGGGTTGATGTCGAGCACCCGGCGGCCCCGCTCGATCACCTCTGGATAGCGGCCCTGATCCAGATCCACCTCCATCAGACCGAGCTGATACCAGGGCTGGAAGCCGTCGCCTTCGGCGATCAGGTCGTTGAAGCGCTGGCGGGCGGCGTCGTAGCGGTCGGCGCGCAGTTCGGTGAGCGCCAGACCGTAGCGGGCGGCCCGCGCCTCCAGCCCGTTCGCTTCCTTGAGCCGTTCCTGGAAATACTGACGGGCCCGTTCCGGCGTCTCGAAATAGCGGGCCTGCACCCGCGCGCGCACCAGCTCGAAGGGCAGGCTGGGGGCGGCGTCCGGGTGCGGCAGATTGCGCGCCCGGGCGCGGGAATCCGCCACCCGCTCCGCGGTGAGCGGGTGAGTGAGCAGGAATTCCGGCGGGTCGCCGGCGAACCGCTGCTGTTCCAGCATGCGCTCGAAGAAACGCGGCATGGCGGTGGGGTCCATGCCGGCGTTGGCCAGGGTCTGCATGCCGACCCGGTCGGCCTCGTATTCATTCTGTCGGGAGTAGGCCAGCTGTGCCTGGATCGAGGCGGCCTGGGTGGCGGCCATGCCGGCCATGCCGGCGTCGCCGGCACCGGCCACCGCCAGGGCGATGCTGGCCAGCATGGCGGCCATCACCGCCGGGCCACGGCGCTTGGAATCCAGATAGCGGCGGGCGAAATGACGCTGGCTGACGTGGGCGATCTCGTGGGCCACCACCCCGGCCACCTCGGCCTCGTCGTGGGCGTTGAGAAACAGGCCGGCGTTGAGGCCGATGACACCGCCGGGCACCGCGAAGGCGTTGATGGCGCTGCTGTTGATCACCACGATGTCCAGGTCCGGTTCGTTCAGGTCGCTGTAGGAGGCCAGCCGGTAGACCAGGCTTTCCACGTACTCCTGCACCAGGGCATCGTCCATGATCGGCGTCTGGCCGCGCAGCTGGCGCAGCCAGGCGCGGCCCAGGCGGTGCTCCTGATCCGGGGACATCACCGCCACGGTGGGGTCGCCCAGCTCCGGCAGGTCGCTGGCGGACTGCGCCTGGCCCGCCGCCGATAACAGGCACAGCAGGAACAACAGTGTCAGGCGGGTGACGGCGATCAAAGCGAACTCCTCTGAACTATATTGACCAGTACTTTATAATGACCGCCCTGGCGCAAGGATCACACCATGGACACAACATTTTTGGATGCCCGCGGCCTGAACTGCCCGCTGCCGCTGCTGAAGACCCGCCAGGCACTGCGAGGCCTGGCGCCCGGTGCCTTGCTGGAAGTGGCGGCCACCGACGCGGGGTCGGCCCGGGACATTCCCGAATACCTTCGACAATCTCCCCATGAGCTGGTTCGCCGGCAGGATGACGACCGGGAATACCGGTTTCTGATCCGCCGCGGCGAGGAAGGCCAGGGGCCGGAGCGGGGACGCTGATGCTGGACGTGTTCAAAGGCTGGTTCAACACCTGGTTTTCCGATGACGAGGCGGTCTACCTGCTGGTGGTGCTGCTGGCCGGCTTCGCCGTGGTGTTGCTGTTCGGCGGCATGCTGGCGCCGGTGCTCACCGCCCTGGTGCTGGCCTATCTGATGCAGGGGCTGGTGACCCAGCTCAACCGGGTGGGGCTGCCGCCGGGGCTGTCGGTGAACCTGGTGTTCCTGCTGTTCCTGGCGGCCCTGACCATGGTGCTGGTGGTGGTGCTGCCGATGGTATGGCGGCAGACGGTGCTGCTGGTGCGCGATCAGTTGCCCTACATCGTGCACAACGCGGAGACCTGGCTGCGGGCGCTGCCGCAGCGCTACCCGGAAATGATCTCCATGGAGCAGGTCAACACCCTGGTCAACATCACCCAGCGGGAGATGGCCCAGTTCGGCCAGTCGGTGCTGACCCTGTCCCTGTCGTCGATTCCCAACCTGCTGGACATCCTGGTGTTCCTGGTGCTGGTGCCGGTGCTGGTGTTCTTCTTCCTCAAGGATCGCCAGCAGCTGGTGGGCTGGGTGCTGGGCTTCCTGCCGCAGCGGCGGCGCATTCTGTCCCATGTGTGGGACGAGATGGATCAGCAGATCGCCAACTATGTGCGCGGTAAGGCGGTGGAAATCCTGCTGGTGGGGGCGGCCACCTTCCTGGCGTTCCTGTTCCTGGGGCTCAACTACACGGTGCTGCTGGCGGTGCTGGTGGGCTTCTCGGTGCTGATCCCCTATATCGGCGCCACCATCGTCACCCTGCCGGTGGCGGCGGTGGCCTACCTGCAGTTTGGCTGGAGCGGGGATTTCGCCCTGGTGATGGTGGTGTACGGGGTGATCCAGTTTATCGACGGCAACATTCTGGTGCCGTTGCTGTTCTCCGAGGCGGTCAATCTGCACCCGGTGGCGATCATCACCGCCATTCTGTTTTTCGGTGGGGTGTGGGGGCTGTGGGGGGTGTTCTTCGCCATCCCGCTGGCCACCCTGCTGAAAGCGGTGATCAACGCCTGGCCGCGCCGGCCGTTGCCGGCGGAACCGGAGGGGTAGGGGACGTATCGCGGCTGAGGCGGCGTACCGCTTCAGCCGCGATACCCGGCGTCAGAAGCGGTACTGGCCGCCGTCGATGCCCTGCTGGATTTCCGGGGTGAGCGGCTGGTAGGCGCTCTCGCCGGGCAGCAGCACATAGACCGGATCGTCCACTTTCTCCAGATCGTATTTCTCTTCCTTGAGCTTGTTCTTCTGGTGCTTGAAGGTGCCGGTGGTTTCCACGCCGTGGTCGGTGATGCGCAGGAACACCGGAACCGCGTAGGGCGGCAGCTCGCGCTGCACCTCGGCGGTCAGGCCGGCCCAGTCCACCTCGCCGTGGGGCTGGTTGAGACGCAGCTCCGCCATGCCGGCGCGGCCGTTGGTGCCGGGAATTTCCACCCCGTAGACCACCGATTCCACCACCGGGGCGGTGCCGTCCAGGATCTGCTCCACTTCGGTGGTGGACACGTTCTCGCCTTTCCAGCGGAAGGTGTCGCCCAGGCGGTCCACGAATTGGGCGTGGCGGAAGCCGATGTCACGCATCATGTCGCCGGTGTTGAACCAGGCGTCGCCCTTCTTGAACACATCCCGGAAAATCGCCTTCTCGGTTTTGTCCTGATCGGTGTAGCCGTCGAACGGGGTCTTGTCGGTGATCTCGCCGAGCATCAGACCGGATTCGCCCTTGCCCACCTTGATCATATGGCCGTTCTTGTCGCGCACCGGCTCGTCCGCTTCCTTGTCGTACTTGACGATGGCGTAGCTGACCGGGGAGAAGCCCACGGTGTTGTCGAAGTTGAACACATTGGTGAAGGCCACGTTGCCCTCGGAGGAGGCGTACAGCTCCACCACGCGCTCGATGTCAAAGCGGTTCTTGAACTGCTTCCAGATGCTCGGGCGCAGGCCGTTGCCGACGATCACCTTGACCGGGTTGTTGGCGTCGTCCGGCTTTTCCGGTTGTTCGTGCAGGTAGCGGCACAGCTCGCCCACGTAACCGAAGGCGGTGCAGTTGTGCTTGCGCACGTCGTCCCAGAAACGGCTGGCGGAGAACTTGCGCGCCACCGCCAGGCCGCCGTGGCCGGCGATCACCGAGGCCCAGCAGATCACCATGCCGGTGGCATGGTAGAAGGGCAGGGTGCAGTAGAGGCGGTCGTCCTTGCCGAGGCGCACGGCGGAGAAGCCGAAGGCGCCGTAGGCTTTTTCCCAGCGGCCGTGCTTGAACACCACCGCCTTGGGCAGGCCGGTGGTGCCGGAGGTATAGATGTAGAACAGCGGATCGTGCAGGAAAGTCTGGTGGGTGCTGGCCGGGTTCTCGCTGGAGCAGTCCTTGATCTCGGTGGCGAGATTGGCGAAGCCTTCCGGCGCGGTGCCCGGGTCCGCCAGGGTGTCCTGGTCGGCGAAGTAGAAGAAGTTTTTCTTCAGGTCCAGGTCGTCGCGGATTTCCTGGATGGTGGCCACCAGCTCCTCGCCGACGATCACCGCCTTGGGTTCCACCAGGTTGACGCTGTGCACCAGCACCTTGCCTTTCTGGGAGGTGTTCAGCAGCGCCGCGCAGACACCCAGCTTGGCGCAGCCCAGCACGGTGACCAGCAGCTCCGGGCGGTTCTCGATGTCCACCGCCACGGTGTCGCCTTTTTTCAGGCCGATGGAGGCCAGGTAGTCGGCGATGCGGTTGGCCCAGGCATTGAACTGCTTGTAGGTGAGTTCCCGGTCCTCGTAGAGAATGGCGACGCCGTTGGGGTTCTGTTCGGTGGCGTGCTCGAAGGCCACCCCCAGACCCAGCGGGGTGGTGGCGTCGGTGTTCTTACTCATCTTGGAACCCTTGATGAGACCGGGCAGATTGCCGATCACCTCGGGCACCTTGGACAGCAGCTTGGGCAACGTAATCACGTCGGCGTTGCTCATGGGATCTCCATTAATCCGTGTTCTTGGAATGCCCGGGTCGTGCCGGGAGCTCGGGTCGGCGGCCCCGATCATCGGAACGGGTCGCCAAAAAACGTCTCAAAAGCGGTGCCCGCCAGGGTTCGGAAAGCGGGGATACCTTAACGCCCGTTTCGTATACCAGCAAGCAAACCCAGGCCCCGAGCGCGACCCGCGAGTCGCACCGAAGCCGGGGTTATTGAAGCACACTCTGGCACCATCGTCCCGCCTTGGGGACAGGTCCGCTTGTCATCCGGTGACACCCACCCTGGGTGCCGTTTCTGGCGGGCCCGGGGCGCATTCCATTGCGCGTCCGCCCGTCGCCACCGTTCAGGGGGCGTCGGGCGTCACGGTGACCAGTACCTGCTGTCGGCGCACCTGGTCGCCGGCGGCGGCGTTCACCGCCTCCACCACGCCGTCACAATCCGCGCTCAGAGAGTGCTCCATTTTCATCGCTTCCAGTACCGCGATAACTTGGCCGCGGGTGACCCGGTCCCCTGTCGCCACGGTCACCTCGGTGAGCGCGCCGTCCATGGGCGCCTGGATGCGACCGGATCCGGGGCCATCCGCGCCGGCGCCGGCGCGGTGAGTGCGATCCTCGAACACCACCCGCAGAGCACCGTCCTGCAGCCACAGGTGATCGCCGTCCCGCCACCAGCGGTAGCGGCGTCGTACCCCGTCCAGGGTGGCCACCAGGCCACCGTCCCCGTCCACCTGCTCCAGGGTCACCGCCGGGCCGTCACGCAGGCCGGAGGGGGTCAGGTAGAGGGTGCGTTCCTCTTCACCGGCGGCCAGCACCAGGGGCTGGGCGCCCAGGCCGCTGGAATGCCAGCCGGCGTAGCCGCGTTGCCGGCCGTTGTCCCGGGCGCGCCCGGACGTTCCGGTGTGCCCGAACAACAGAGCGGCCAGGCCCCACAGGGCGTCCGGCGGCGCCAGCGGCCGCAACGCCGGGTCGTCGGCGAAGTCGCCGCCGATAAAGGCGGTGGTGGCCTGCCCGGCGGCGAAGCGGGGGTGGCGCAGAATCGCCGCCAGGAAGCGGCGGTTGTCGTCCAGCCCCATCAGCTCGGTGTCCTCCACCGCCCGGATCAGGCGGCGGCGGGCCTCGTCGCGGCTGGCGCCGAAGGCAATGATCTTGGCCAGCATGGGGTCGTAGTGGCTGCCCACCCGGGCGCCTTCGATCAGGCCGTGATCCACCCGCACGCCCTCGCCGGAGGCCGGGCGCCAGCGGGCCACGGTGCCGGTTTGCGGCAGATAGTTGTGGGCCGGGTCCTCGGCGTAGAGGCGCACCTCCATGGCATGGCCGGTGAGCGCCACCTGTTCCTGGGTCAGCGGCAGCGGCTCGCCGGCGGCCACCCGCAGCTGCCAGGCCACCAGATCCTGGCCGGTGACCAGCTCGGTGACCGGGTGCTCCACCTGCAGCCGGGTGTTCATTTCCAGAAAATAGAAGTCGCCGTCCTCGGCGAGCAGGAATTCCACCGTGCCGGCGCCCACGTAATCGCAGGCCCGGGCGGCGTTCACCGCCGCCTCGCCCATGCGCGCGCGCAGCGCCTCGTCCACCGCCGGGGAGGGCGCTTCCTCCACCACTTTCTGGTGGCGCCGCTGCACCGAGCAGTCCCGCTCGCCCAGATGGATCACATTGCCGTGGCGGTCGCCGAACACCTGGATTTCCACGTGGCGGGGATTGATCACCGCGCGCTCCAGAATCAGTTCGTCGTTGCCGAAGCTGCTTTTCGCTTCCTGGCGGGCGCTTTTCAGCTGGGCGCCGATATCGGCGGCGTTGGTAACCACCCGCATACCCCGGCCGCCGCCGCCGGCGCTGGCCTTGATCATCAGCGGCAGACCCACCCGTTGGGCCTCGCGGATCAGGGTGTCGTCGTCCTGGGCCTCGCCCTGGTAGCCGGGCACGCAGGGCACGCCGGCGTCCTGCATGGCGATCTTGGACAGGCGCTTGGAGCCCATCAGGCGGATCGCCGCCGGCGGCGGGCCGATAAAGGCCACGCCGGCGGCGGCGCAGGCCTCGGCGAAGTCCGCGTTCTCGGACAAGAAGCCGTAACCCGGATGCACCGCGTCGGCGCCGCTGCGCCGGCAGGCGTCCAGCAGCGCCTCGCTGTTCAGGTAGGAGCGGGCCGCCGTGGCCGGGCCGATGCACACCGCTTCGTCGGCCAGGGCCACGTGCCGGGCGCCGGCGTCCGCCTCGGAAAACACCGCCACCGTGCGGTAGCCGAGGGATTGCGCCGAGGCGATCACCCGGCAGGCGATTTCGCCCCGGTTAGTGATCAGTACTTTCTCAAAGCTCATGGCTGTTGCTTCTCCCCGCTCATGGCTGTTCCTTATGATCGGCCCAGGACGGCGCCCGCTTCTGCACGAAGGCGAGGGTGCCTTCCTGGCCTTCGTCGCCATTGACCGCGTCGGCGAATTCCCGGGCGGCCCGGTCCAGCAGTTCGTCCATGGGCATCTGGTCCACGTCCAGCACCAGGGCCTTGGTGGCGCGGTTGGCGCCCGGGGCACAGCGGCGCACCTGGGTGAGCAGTTCGGCCAGCGTCTTGTCCAGTTCCTCGGCGGAATCCGCCACCTCATGGACCAGCCCCAGGGCCAGTGCCCGGTGACCGTCGAAGCGCGCGCCGGTGAGCGCCAGGCGGCGCGCCTGGGTGAGCCCCAGGCGTTGCACCACGAACGGCGCGATCTGCGCCGGAATCACGCCCAGGCCGGTTTCCGGCAGGGCGAAGCGGGCGTCGCCGGCGGCCAGGGCCACATCGGACACGCAGGCCAGACCGAAGCCGCCGCCCATCACCGCCCCTTCCAGCACGGTGACCAGCACCGCCGGCAGCCGGTTGGCGCGGGTGATCATTTCGCCGAAGCGGCGGTTGAGTCGGAAGAACGCCTCGCGGTCGCCCTCGGCGGCTTTCTGACGGGCGCCGGCCATGTCCTTGATGTCGCCGCCGGCGCAGAAATGGCCGCCGGCACCGCGCAGCACCAGGGCGCGCAGGCCGGCGTCGTTCTCCACCGCCTCGAAGGTGGCCATCAGCTCCTCCACCATGGCCAGGCTCATGGCGTTGCGCGCCTCTGGCCGGTTCAGGGTGACGTGCAGCACGCCACCGTCGCGGGTCAGGGTGATGGCTTGGGTCTCGGGTAGCTTCATTGGCTTGTTCACTTTCAACTCGGTTATTTCTTTTTACCCGGCAGAATGCCCATGGTTTTGCAGATGATGCCCAGCATCACCTCGTCGGCGCCGCCGCCAATGGAGGCCAGGCGGCCGTCGCGGTACAACTGGCTGGCCGGGTTGTCCCACATGAAACCGTTGCCGCCCCAGTACTGCATGCAGCCGTCGGCCACTTCGCGCAGCAGGCGGCCGGCCTTGAGCTTGGCCATGGACGCCAGGCGCAGTACGTCGCCGCCGTTCACATAGGTCTCGCAGGCCTGCCACACCAGGGCACGCAGCAGTTCCACCTCGGTCTGCAACTCCGCCATCTTGAAATGCACCGACTGGTTGTCGAGCAGCGACATGCCGAACACCGGGCGGGCGCGGGCGTACTCGATGGTGTCGTGGATCAGATTGTCGCAGCCCTTGAGCGCGTTGGCGGCGCCCCACAGCCGTTCCTCCTGGAACTGCATCATCTGCATCATGAAGCCCATGCCTTCCTGGCCGATCAGATTGCTTCGCGGCACGCGCACGTCGTCGAAGAACACCTGGGCGGTTTCCGAGCTGCGCATGCCCAGCTTGTTGAGCGGCTTGTCCACGGTGATGCCAGCCGCGTCCTTGGGCACGATGATCAGCGACTTGTTGATGTGCGGCTTGTCGTCGGAGGTATTGGCCAGCAGGCAGAAAAAATCGGCGCTGGGGGAGTTGGTGATCCACATCTTGGTGCCGTTGATCACGTAGTCGTCGCCGTCTTTCTTCGCGCTGGTCTTGATGTTGGCCACGTCGGAACCGGCATGGGGCTCGGACACCGCGATGGACGCCACCATGTCCCCGGCGATGGCCGGCGCCAGGTAATCGCGTTTGAGCGCCTCGGAGCCGAAGCGGGCCAGGGCGGGGGTGGCCATGTCGGTCTGCACGCCGATGGACAACGGCACGCCACCGCAGGCGGCGCCGCCGATTTCCTCGGCCACGATCAGACCGTAGGAATAGTCCAGGCCCATGCCGCCGTACTCCTCCGGCTTTGTGACCCCCAGCAGCCCCAGGTCGCCCATCTTCTTGAACACCTCATGGATCGGGAAACGGCCCGCCGCTTCCCATTCCGGCACGTGGGGGTTGATCTCTTTCTCGACAAAATTGCGCACCGTGCGGCGCAGTTCTTCGTGTTCCTGGGTAAACAGCATGGGTTTGCTCCTGGGCTTTCGCGTTCGTTAAAACCGTTTCGTTTTTGTCCGGCAAGTTAAAAGTTCAAAGTTAAAAGGGCGGCTTCGTGGCTGGTACCGGCAGGGCCTCTCGGCGGAGTCGCCCTTTCAATTTTTCACTTTTCACTTTCAACTGCTTTTATAGCCTCGCCACGCCAAACGTAGTGGCGCGCAGATCCCGTTCCTCTGCCTGCCGGAAAATATCCAACACATACGCCAGGACTTTCCGGGTGTCGCGGGGGTCGATGATGCCGTCGTCCCACAAGCGCGCGGTGGCATAGAGGGCGGTGGATTGGGCGTCCAGTTTCTGGGCGGTGCTTTGCTGCAGCATGTCCAGCACCTTTTCGTCCGGTTCCAGGCCGTTGGCTTTCTGCTTGGCCTCGGCGACGATGCGCAGCACCATGCCGGCCTGCTGGCCGCCCATCACCGCCACCCGGCTGTTGGGCCAGGCGAAAATAAAGCGTGGATCCAGCCCGCGCCCGCACATGGCGTAGTTGCCGGCGCCGTAGGAACCGCCCACCAGAATCGACACCTTGGGCACCCGGGCGTTGGCCACCGCCTGGATCATTTTCGAACCGTGTTTGATGACGCCGTTCTGTTCCGCGTCGGTGCCCACCATGAAGCCGGTGGTGTTGTGCAGGAACAGCAGCGGCCGGCCGGTCTGGTCGCAGAGCTGAATGAACTGGGCGGCCTTGGCGGCGCCGCGCGGGGTGATCGGGCCGTTGTTGCCGAGCACGCCGATGGTGCGGCCTTCGATGTCGATCCAGCCGCACAGGGTGGCGGCGTCCCAGTCGTTCTTGAAATCGAGAAAGTCCGAATCGTCGGCGATGCGCGCGATGATCTCGCGCACGTCATAGGGCTTGCGCGCGTCGGCGGGCACCACGCCGAGCAGCTCCTCGGCGTCATGGCGGGGCGGTTTCCAGTCACCGGCCCGGGCCGGCGTGTCCTTCAGGCCGAGTTTCTTCATGATATCGCGGGCGTGGCGGATGCCGTCCGCGTCATTCTCGGCCAGGTACTCGGCGGTGCCGGCCTGGCCGGTGTGCATTTCCGCGCCGCCCAGTTCCTCGTCGCCGGCAATTTCCCCGGTGGCGGCTTTCAGCAGCGGCGGCCCGGCCAGGAACATCTTGGCGCGGTTGCGCACCAGCACCACATAATCCGACAGGCCCGGCTGGTAGGCGCCGCCGGCGGTGGCGTTGCCATGGACCACGGTGATCTGGGGCACGCCGGCGGCGGACAGCCGCGCCTGGTTGGCGAAGGTGCGCGCCCCTTCCACGAACACTTCCGAGGCGTAGTTCAGATTGGCGCCGCCGGATTCCACCAGACTCACCATGGGCAGCCGGTTTTCCAGGGCGATCTTCTGCAGGCGCAGGGTTTTGTGCAGCCCCGACGGCGTCACCGTGCCGCCCTTGATGGCGGAGTTGGAGGCGGTGACCAGACAGCGCACGCCGCACACATAGCCGATGCCGGCGATGGTGCCGCCGCCGGCTTCGGTGCCGTCCTTGTCGTCGTGCATCTTGTAGCCGGCCAGGTTCATCAGGCTGAGAAACGGGGAGCCCGCGTCCAGCAGCCGGGCCACCCGCTCATGGGGCAGCAACTGGCCCCGTTTCTCGAACTTTTCCCGCTTGCCCTCGGCGGTGTCCACCACCGCCTGTTCGATGGCGCGGAACTCGTCCACCGCGCGCAGCAGGGCGGCGCGGTTCTGTTGGTAGGCCTCGCCGTTGGGGTCGAGGACGGAGTCGAGCACGGTCATGGCGTGTCCTTGTGGTTCAGTCTTTCAGCACGGCGGGCGTCACGGCCCGGTGGAAGCCGTCGTAGGGCCGCGAATTGCGATGGTCGGGCAGCGGAAACATGGCCACGTTGCCCTGGCTGGCGGCGCCGTCGATGCGCAGGGTGTCGCCGCTGATAAAGGCGGCGCCCTCGCACAGCAAGAAGCAGATCGCCGAGGACACTTCCGCCTCCAGGCCCAGGCGTTTCAGCGGCACCGCGTCGCGCAGGGTCTTGATGGTGCGCTGCATGCTTTCCGGGTAGGTATCCATGCCGGAAGAGGCGATCCAGCCCGGCGCCACCGCGTTCACCCGCACCCCGCAGCAGGCCCATTCCAGGGCGGCGGTCTTGGTGAAGTTGTCCATGCCGGCGCGGGCGGCGCCGGAGTGGCCCATGCCGGGCATGCCGCCCCACATGTCGGCGACGATGTTGACGATGCTGCCGCCGCTCTGGTTCATGCCCTGGGTGAACACTTCCCGGGCCATCAGAAAGCCGCCGGTCAGGTTGGTGCGGATCACCGTTTCCCAGCCTTTCTGGCTGATCAGCGCCACCGGCGAGGGGAACTGGCCGCCGGCGTTGTTGACCAGACCGTGCACCTGGCCCACGGCCTGGTAAACCGCCGCCACGGTGTCGCGCACTTTCTCTTCGTCGCGGATGTCGCAGGCGAAGGGCAGCGCTTCGCGGCCGGTGTCCTCGCGGATTTCGTCGGCCACCGCCTGCAGTTTTTCCGGCTTGCGGCCGATCAGCACCACCCGGGCGCCCAGCGCCGCCAGTTCATGGGCGGTGCAGCGGCCGATACCGGAGCCGCCGCCGGTGACGATCACGGTTTTGTCGGCGAACAGGTCGTCGCGGAATACGGAACGGTACGGCATTCAGAATATCCTCACTGCAAAAATTCAAATCGGCTGGCCACGAATGGCCGGCTACAAGCCGCAAGCTACAAGCGGCAAGCAAACCGGTGGCACGGCCAGCTTGCCGCTTGCGGCTTGCAGCTACCCGAGTGCTTTAGCGATCTCTTCGCTCACCGCGATTGGCATATCCAGCAGCTGCTGGGCGAACGCCTTGCCCTGGGGGTCGATGCGCAGGCTGGCGATGCCGCCGCCGCCCAGGGCATGGCGCAGCAGGAAATTGAAGGCGTCGAAGCCGGGCAGTTCCCAGTGGCTGACGCCGCCGGTTTCCGGATCCAGCACATGCCGCATGTACTCGGCCACCGCGTCGTCGCTGAGCGCGGCGCGCAGGTAGGGCACGTATTCCGGGCGGCGTGCCATCACGCCGATGTTGGCGTGGTCGCCCTTGTCGCCGGAGCGCGCCCAGGCCAGTTTCACCAGCGGCACGCTGGCGGGTCCGCTGGCGGTGTCGGTGCCCTGGCTGGCGGGCAGGGTGGTCGGATCCAGGGGCTCGCCCACCGGCACGCCCACTTCCATGGGCCGGCCTTCCAGGTCCACGGTGGCGGTCACGTCCACCTTCGGCACCAGGGTGGAGAACAGGCGGATGCGCGGCATCGGCTTGGGCCGGCCGCCGACCAGCCCGGACAGCCCCGGCGCCATGCCGGTGGCGGCCTGGGCGATTTCCCGGGCGAACAGGCCCAGCGCCTTGCGATCGTCGTGCAGGGCGGCGATTTTCACCACCACCTCGCGGGTGTCGCCGCGCCGGGCGTGGGCGCCGTAGGTGGTTTCGCTGCCGAGAATCTCCACGCTGGTGTCGCGGAACGGGGCCAGCCCCAGTTGCTCGAACAGGTGGCCGGTTTTGGTGAGGATGGCGTCGGCCACTGCCTGCCCCTTGGCGGGGGCGTCCAGGCCGGCCATCAGAAACGACACGGTGATGCGCTGACCGTCGGGCCAGGTGGCGGACACCTTGTAGCTGTCGGTGGGCGGCCGGCCTCGGGCGCCGCTGACCCGCACCCGGTTGTCGCCGTCCTGCTCCAGGGTGACGCCGGTGAAGTCGCACACCACGTCGGGAAGAATATAGGCCCGCGGGTCGCCGATTTCGTACAGCACCTGCTCGCCCACCGTGGCCCGGGTCACCAGGCCGCCGGTGCCCGGCGGCTTGGTGACCACGAAATGGCCGTCGGCATAACACTCGGCGATGGGAAAGCCCATATTGTGGAAGTCCGGCACCTGCCGCCAATCGGTGAAGTTGCCGCCGGTGCACTGGGCACCGCACTCGATCACATGGCCGCACAGGGAGCCTTGGGCGAGCTTGTCGTAGTCGTCGTCGGCCCACTGGAATTCGTGCATCAGGGGCCCCAGGGCCAGGGCGGAATCGGCGATGCGGCCGGTCAGCACCAGGTCGGCGCCGGCGTCCAGGGCCGCCTTGATCGGCAGCGCCCCCAGATAGGCGTTCATGGTCACGGTCATGGGCGGCAGCGGCGCGCCGCTGTCCAGCTCCTTGCACCCGGCGAACCGATCGCGCTGGCCGTTCAGGTCGTCGCCTTCCACCAGGGCGATTTTCAGGTCCACGCCGGCGGCCTCGAACACCTTGCGCAGGGCGTCGCGGCAGGCGCGTGGATTGACCCCGCCGGCGTTGCTGATCACCTTGATTTTCCTGTCGCGGATGTCCCGGGCCAGCGGCGCCATCACCTGGTCCACGAAATCGTGGGCGTAGCCGGCGTTCGGGTCCTTCATGCGCGCGCCGGCCATGATGGAGAGCGTCACCTCCGCCAGATAGTCGAACACCAGATAGTCGATGTCCCCCTGGCGGACCAATTGAAAGGCGGCACTGTTGGTGTCGCCCCAGAAACCGGCGGCACAGCCGATGCGAACGGGTTCGGTCATGGAAACGGGTCCTGATTGCCGTGGTTCGGATGTTTCCGTAAGCTACCAAGCAAGCGCTTGGTTTGGCAAGAGCCATGCTTGCAGCCGTCGAGACGCGACGATTTAATGCGCCCCTGAGTAAGGAGCCCTTCATGCCCGACAACCCGTCCATCCACGGTATCGACGATTCGCCCCGCGGGCGCCTGCTGAGCGCCGCCGCCCGGCTGTTCCGCGACAAGGGCTTCGACCGCACCACGGTGCGCGACATCGCCGCCGCGGTGGGCATTCAGAGCGGCTCCATCTTTCATCACTTCAAAAGCAAGGAGAACATCCTCTACTCGGTGATGGAAGAGGTGATCCGTTTCAATACCGAACGGTTGCGCCAGGCGGTGGCCGCCGCCGACACGCCCCGGGAGCAGCTGCGCCATCTGATCAGCGCCGAACTCACCGCCACCGTGGGCGACACCCACGAAGCGATGACGGTGATGGTGCAGGAGTGGCGCTGCCTCAGCGAGGACAACCAGCGCCGGGCGCTGGCCCTGCGCGATGTCTACGAGCGCCTGTGGCTGGACGTGCTGGGCCGGCTGCACGAGCAGGGCGTGTTCCGCGCCGACCCGTTCATTATCCGGCGGCTGCTCACCGGCATGATCGGCTGGACGCCGAACTGGTTCAGCACCAACCGGCGGCTGTCGCTGGACGATCTGGCCGAGATCATTCTCGAGCGGGTGGTGGGCGAGCCATGATCGGCAACGGCTTCGCCTGGGGGCGCCACACCATCATCGAGGAAGGCGAGCTGGACCCGGCCACCTGGCAGCTGCGGGTGGCCCATTATCTGGTGGCGGGCCCGGACGGCCGGCCGCTGCCGGGCCGGTTCGCCAGCCTGGAGGCCGCCAAAGCCTTTATCGAGGGGCGGGAAGAGGGCGGTACGGGCAATTTATGAACGAACGGTGTCCACCGGGTAAAAAAGCCGTTGACACCCGGGGCCCAATCCCTAAAATGGCGCCCACTTCGCAACGCGAAGCCCAGAGGGTGGTTAGCTCAGCTGGGAGAGCATCTGCCTTACAAGCAGAGGGTCGGCGGTTCGATCCCGTCACCACCCACCAGTTTCCCAAGTCGGGCCCAGGCCCGCGGGGAGAGTCGGAGCGGTAGTTCAGTTGGTTAGAATACCGGCCTGTCACGCCGGGGGTCGCGGGTTCGAGTCCCGTCCGCTCCGCCACTTCTTCATGATCTTTTCTCCTTGATAGACATTTGCAGTGATTTTGGCGCCGGCTGTCTCAGCCGGCGCTTTTTGTTTGTCCGGCGCCCGCCGGGAACTTTTCTCCCCCCGTTCCCCTCCAAATTCCCACGCGGCCACTGGAACGGCCGTGTTCATCAAACCGTCACGAGCTGGCTTTTAGACTAATCGGCAAGTAACGGATGAAAAAGAAACGACCAAACAGAAACAACGAAAGAGAAAGAAAAGGAGTCCCTCCATGGACGAATATCTGGAAGACCAACTCGAAGAGAAATTGTGGCTGGAAAGCTTCGACGAACTGGACGATGAACTGTGCGACGACGGTGTGGAGCTGTGAGCTCCGGCCCCCGTCGCCTCTGATTTCCCGCCCTCGCCGTTTTCTCCCTCCCCGCTCCACTCTCAATACCTGCAATCCGACCATACCTTCAATCTGACCGGTCCCGCGCCCGACGGCGCCCACGCCCGCTTTGCGTTTGGTGATCCGCTTCCTTGTTTTGCCGTGCCGCCGCTGTCTATGCTGCGGCGATCCGGAACGCCGTCCGAACGGGTTCTTGGCGAGCAGGGGGCTGACCGAAAGGGGCACGGAGTGACGCCGCGCGTCACTCTTTTCAATAAAAAGCGGCAACCGATAACAACGAAAGGGAAGGCGTTATGGCGGTCTCGTCCGTAACTTCCGAAGCCATTCTGTTCTTCGAGCGGGGCGGCATCGGCAAAAGCATGCTGTTCGCCGATTTCGAAGCGATTCTGGACGGCATGGTGGGGGTGCCGGAGTACGCCGGGCGGGAAATGCGCGGCGCCTACTGCGTGGTCAACGGCCGGTTGAAGGTCAAGGCCCTGGTGCTGTTCCTGATTGATTTCGACGCCGACGGCATGGCCGATCACACCTGGAACGTCCCGCTGCGCCATCTGGCCGAACACGGCGGCCCCGGGCCGGACATGGGCGCCGGGCCAATCCGGCTGGCCTGCCGCAGCCAGTGCCCGGTGGCCTGGCACCAGGACCAGCTCTGGGACCCCTCCATGAAGCCCGGCGCCAACGATTTCGTGGCGGCGCGGGATCTGCTGCGTCGGCGCGGCGCCAAGATGGGCCTGGAAGTGGACGAGGACCTGCCGCCGGACGGCGAGGTGCCGACCCTGGCCGGCCAGGTGCCCACGGTGCGGCCGGTGCGCGAGGAGGGTGACCCGGAGCGGGTGCGCCTGGCACGGACCATCAAGGAGCTGCGCCTGCGTATCCATACCCTGGAGACCGGGCAGAAGGAGGAGCTGGCGCGGCTGCGCTACGCCCGCCAGCAGAAGGAGGAGATCCTCAGCGCCCAGTTGGAAAAAGTGCTCACCCAGTTCAAGACCCTGAAATCCCAGAACACCGCCCTGCGCGAGCAGAACGACTCGCTCAAGGCCCAGGCCGAGGCCCTGCGGGGCAGCCTGGAGGAACAGGCGCGCAGTCTGGAAGAGCAGGCCGGCCGCGACGCGGCGCGGGGCAGCCGGCTGGAGCGCCTCACCGAGCAGTACAAACTCAATCTGGAGCAGCGCTTGGACGAGGAGCGCGCGCGGCTGGCCGGCGAGATCCACAGCCGCGAGATGGACGTGCTGAACCGTGACGAGGTGATCGGCCAGCTGCGCGCCGAGATCGCCGATCTCAAGCGGGACCATCTGCAGGTGGCCCATTCCGGCGCCAGCAAGATGCTGGAGAAGCTGGAGGACCTGGGGCTCAGCTTTATCGCCTTTCACCCCGGCGCCGGCCATGTGTCGGTGGGCGCCGGTCAGATCGCCGATTACATGAACAACCCCCAGGCGTTCGCCGCGCGCAAGTGCCTGGTCACCGAGGACCACTACCGGGCCTGGCTGGCCCATTACGAGAACCCGGTGTGCCAGGTGGCGGTGGGGCCGGAGCAGACCCCTTGCGGCAAGCGGGTGATCCGCGTGGACGTGCCCAATCAGTTCAAGCCCGGCGTCTCCGATTGCAACTCCAACCGGTGCCCCCATTGCCGCTCGGATTCGTCCATCGACAATGTTTTGAGGTTTCGGTAGAGGGTGTTGAGGTTTCGGTGAGAGAGGCCCGAGAGCCCGCCGTGAGGGATTGGTAAGTTTTTTGCAGGGTACGCGGTGAAGCGTACCGAAAAAGAATCCGAAACAGCCTTTGAAACAGAGGGGAAGGGGTGGTCATGGCCCAATCCATCGACAAGCGCCTGCTGCAGACCTTCGTGCCGGTGAACGCGCTGTCCGGCGATCAGCTCGACTGGCTGCTCGACCAGCAGGAGGTGCGTCGCTACGAAGCCGGCGACATCCTGTTCCGTCAGGGTGACCGGGACAACACCACCATCTATCTGCTCAGCGGTCAGGTGGAGCTGTTCAGCGAGCGGGGCGAACGCAGTGTGGTCAGCGCCGGCGACGGCGCTTCCTGGCACCCGCTCGGCCATTTCCAGCCGCGCCGCGATGACTGCCGGGCGCTCACCGAGGTGAGCGTGGTGCGCTTCGACAGCTTTCGCCTGGACACCATCCTGTCCTGGGACCAGTCCGCCGGCTACGTGATTCTCGACATCAACGCCAACGCCGCCTACCAGCACGACCGGGAGTGGATGATCCGGCTGCTCAAATCCAACCTGTTTCACCGCGTGCCACCCACCAACATTCTGGAGATTTTCCGCCGTCTGCACGCCCGCCGCTGCAAGGAGGGCGAGGCCATCGTCCGCCAGGGCGAGGAGGCGGACTGCTGCTACATCATCAAGGAAGGCGTGTGCGAAGTGGCCATCGCCCTGGGAGGCCAGAGCGAAGCCACGCCGGTGGCGATGCTGGAGGAGGGCCAGTGGTTCGGCGAGGAGGCGCTGCTCTCCGGCAAGCCCCGCAACGCCACCGTGACCATGGCCACCGACGGCGTGCTGATGCGCCTGGACCGCCAGGATTTCGACGCCCTGCTGCGCGAGCCGGTGGTACACACCGTCAGCGCCGGCGAGGCGCGGGCCCGCATCGCCGCCGGTGGCCGCTGGCTGGACGTGCGCACCGGCGACGAATTCGATCAGCAGCACCTGGCCGCCGCCGCCAATATGCCGCTGGGCGCCCTGCGCCTGAAATCCCGGCTGCTCGACCCGGGGCGGGCCTATGTGGCTTACTGCGACACCGGCCGGCGTAGCGCCACGGCGGCATTTTTGTTAAAAAACGCCGGTCTGGACGTGTTCGTGCTGGATGGCGGCCTGAACGCCAATACTGATACCCTGCACGAATACCTTACCGAATAGCCGTTCCCGCACCCCGGGGCCGGCGCTGGCAACGGGCCCCGGAACGTGACCCAAGAGAAATTCCGCGTGATCGGGCTGATCGCCCGCTCGGAAAGCGAACAGGCGCTGTATTCCATGCGCCAGCTGATCCATTTTCTGCATGGCCGGGATTGCACCGTGATCCTGGAGAAGGGCATTGCCGACAGCCTGCCGGAGATGGGGCTGCAGGCCGCCAGCGCCGCGCAGATGGGCGACAGCTGCGACCTGGTGATCGTGATCGGCGGCGACGGCAGCCTGCTGGGCGCCGCCCGCGCGCTGGCCCGCTATGACATCCCGGTGCTGGGCATCAACCGCGGCCACCTGGGCTTTCTCACCGACATCCTGCCCTCGGAGATCGAATCCAGGGTGGGCCAGGTGCTGGACGGCGACTACACCACCGAGCGGCGCTTTCTGCTCGACATGGAAGTGCGCCGGGGCAAGACCGTGATGGGGCAGGGCAGCGCCCTCAACGACGTGGTGCTGCTGTCCGGTGACAGCGTGCACATGATCGATTTCGAGCTCAACATCGACGGCCACTTCGTCTACGCCCAGCGCTCCGACGGCCTGATCGTGTCCACCCCCACCGGTTCCACCGCCTACGCCCTGTCCGGCGGCGGCCCGATCATGCACCCGCGCCTCAACGCCATGGTGATGGTGCCGCTCAACCCGCACACCCTGACCAGCCGGCCGCTGGTGGTGGACGGCGACAGCGAGATCAAGATCAAGATCACCACCGAGAAGGTGAATCCGCTGGTCAGCTGCGACGGCACCGCCGGCGTGCGCCTCCAGGTGGACGACGTCATCGCCATCCGCAAGAAGCCCCACCGCCTCCAGCTTATCCACCCCCCCGGCCACGACTTCTATCAGGCCTGCCGTTCCAAGCTGGGCTGGAGCACGCGCCCCGGCGACGGCCACTGAACCCCCATCGCGACTGAAGTCGCTCCTACACCGGAGCAAAGTCGTAGGAGCGGCCGGCGCGCAAGCCGCGGGCCCTTGCATCCTGTATCCTTACCCCCATCCATAACGCACCGTTTTCGACAGGTATCCGCGATGTCTTCCGCCCCTTCCTTTGACCAGATGATCGATGCCATGACCCTGGAGGTCTGGCACAACATGCGCACCGCCGTGGAGACCGGCCGCTGGCCGGACGGTCGCCAGGTCAGCGACGAACAGCGTCAGTTGTGTCTGCAGGCGGTGATCGCCTGGGAGGCGCGCAATCTGCCCGAGGAAGAGCGCACCGGCTACGTGCCCAGCCACTGCAAGAGCCAGGGCGACGCCGAAACGTCCGAGCAGCCGGTCTCCCTGCGACCGGCGGGCCGCCAAGGAGATCACTGATGAGAGATGGACAACCCAACCCGGCCACCCGACTGGCGGACTATCGGCCGCCGGCGTTTCGGGTGCCCGACACCCGCCTGGACGTGGACCTGCGCGACGGCCACGCCCTGGTCACCGCCCACCTGAACGTGGAGCGCAATCCGGATCGGGACGACCGCCCCGACGAGCTGGTGCTGGACGGCGAACACCTGGACCTGCGCTCGGTGGTGCTGGACGGTCGCGAGCTGGCCCCGGGCGACGACTACCGCCTGGACGGCCCCCGGCTGATCATCCCCGGCGTGCCCGAGGCGTTCTCGCTGACCACCGTGGTGCGCATCGAGCCGGAAAAGAACACCGCCCTGGAGGGCCTGTACCGCTCCAACGGCATGTACTGCACCCAGTGCGAGGCGGAGGGCTTCCGCCGCATCACCTTCTTCCCGGACCGGCCGGACGTGCTCAGCCGCTTCACCACCACCATCCACGCGGACAAGGGCGCCTACCCGCTGCTGCTGTCCAACGGCAACCCGGTGGACGCCGGCGACGAGGCGGACGGCCGCCACTTCGCCACCTGGGAAGACCCCTTTCCCAAACCCTGCTATCTGTTCGCCCTGGTGGCCGGTGATCTGGCCTGCCTGGCGGACACCTTCACCACCGCCTCCGGCCGTGAAGTGGCCCTGCGCCTGTACGCCGAGCACCGCGATCTGGACAAGCTGGACCACGCCATGGATTCGCTCAAGCGCTCCATGGCCTGGGACGAGAAGGTGTTCGGCCGCGAGTACGACCTGGACATCTTCCAGATCGTGGCGGTGAGCCATTTCAATATGGGCGCCATGGAGAACAAGGGCCTCAACATCTTCAACACCTCCTGCGTGCTGGCCCACCCGGCCACCACCACCGACGCCGGTTTCGAGCGGGTGGAATCGGTGGTCGCCCACGAGTACTTCCACAACTGGAGCGGCAACCGGGTGACCTGCCGGGACTGGTTCCAGCTCAGCCTCAAGGAAGGCTTCACCGTATTCCGGGACCAGGAATTCTCCTCGGACATGAACTCCCGGGCGGTGGTGCGGGTGGAGAACGTGGACTTCCTGGTCAACAACCAGTTTCCCGAGGACCAGGGCCCCATGGCCCACCCGGTGCGGCCCGCCGAGTACCAGAAAATCGACAACTTCTACACCCTGACGGTGTACGAGAAGGGCGCCGAGATCGTGCGCATGCAAAGCGAGCTGCTGGGCGCGCGGGACTTCCGCCGCGCCACCGATCTGTACTTCGAGCGGTTCGACGGCCAGGCGGTCACCTGCGACGACTTCGTCGCCTGCATGGAGCAGGTCTCCGGTCTGGATCTGGAGCAGTTCAAACGCTGGTACTCCCAGGCCGGCACGCCGGTGCTCACCGTCGAGGATGAATACCGGGACGGGGAATACCGGCTCACCTTCGAGCAGCACACCCCGGCCACGCCGGGCCAGCCGGACAAACAACCGCTGATGGTGCCGGTGAAGCTGGCGCTGCTGGACGGCGAGGGCGCCGCCCTGCCGCTGGACGACCAGGGTCGCACGGAAACCGTGGTGATCCTGCGCGAGGCCCGGGAAACCCGCAGCTTCCCGGTCGCGGCCCGGCCCACCCCGTCGCTGCTGCGCGGCTTTTCCGCGCCGGTGTCCCTGCGTTACGACTTCGACGAAACCCAGCTCAACACCCTGCTGGCCCACGACAGCGACGGCTTCTGTCGGTGGGACGCGGCCCAGCGCCTCTACTTCGCCGCCCTGGCGCGGGTGGTGGAGGGCGGCGAGACGCCGGCGGATCAGGTACCCCGGCTGATGCCGGTGATCGAACAGGTGATCGCCCGGGCCGACGAGGACCCGGCCCAGGCCGCGCTGCTGCTGACCCTGCCCTCCGAGAACGCGGTGGGCGACCGGCATACGCCGCTGCACCCGCAGCGGGTGCACGCCGCGGTGAGCGGCCTGCGGGCGGCGCTGGGCGAGGCCCTGGCGGACGCCTGGTGGCGGCTGGCCGAAGGGCTCCGGGAAAGCGACTACCAGGGCGACGGCGCGGCCATGGGCCGGCGCCGCCTGCGTCAGGTGGCACTGGGCTACCTGGCCGCCGCCGCCGGCGCCGGCCTGGTGGACCCGGAACCGCTGGTGGCGCACCTCAGCGCCACCCTGGCGGCGCCCACCTGCATGACCGAGGAACTGGGCGCCCTGCGGGCCCTGGTGCACAACCGGCTGCCCGGCCACCAGGCCGCCCTGGAGGCCTTCGGCGAGCGCTGGAAGGACGAACCCCTGGTGATGGACCAGTGGTTCGGCGTGCAGGCCACGGTACCCGGCGCGGACACCGTGGCCCGGGCGGAGGCGCTGCTGGCCCATCCGGCCTTCGAGTGGACCCTGCCCAACCGGGTGCGGGCGGTGATCGCCACCCTGGTGAACGCCAACCCCTCCGCCTTCCATGCCCCGGACGGCAGCGGTTACCGGCTGTTTGCCCGGGCCCTGAAAAAGCTCGACGGCATCAACCCGCAGATCGCCGCCCGGCTGGCCAACGGCGGCGCCCGCCTCAAACGGCTGGAGCCGGGACTGGCGCAACAGCTCGGCGACGCCCTGCGCGAGCTGCGCCCGGGCGCCTCCGCCAATCTGGCCGAGGTGCTGGGCCGCATCCTCGACGCCTGACCCGATCGCGGCTGATGCGTACCGCTTCAGCCGCGATCCTCCCTCCGTGCCCCCGCCGCGTCGCTGGCGTATACTCCCCGCGCCGATTCGTCTGGAGCCGCCCCCGTGCTGTACCGCCTTGCCCGCCCTCTGCTGTTTTCCCTGTCCGCCGAACAGGCCCACGACCTGACCCTGGACCTGTTGCGCCGGGGCGCCGGTCGGCTGCTGCCCGGCGCGCCGCCGGCGCGGCCGGTGACGGTGATGGGGCTGTCGTTTCCCAATCCGGTGGGATTGGCCGCCGGGCTCGACAAGAACGGCGACTGCATCGACGGGCTGGCCGAGCTGGGCTTCGGTTTCCTGGAGGTGGGCACGGTGACGCCACGGCCCCAGCCGGGCAATCCCAAGCCGCGCCTGTTCCGCCTGCCCGAGGCCGGCGCCATCATCAACCGCATGGGCTTCAACAACCACGGCGTGGACGCCCTGGTGGCCAATGTGCGCGCCAGCCGCTATCAGGGCGTGCTGGGCATCAATATCGGCAAGAACAAGGACACCCCGGTGGAGCGGGCGGTGGACGACTATCTGATCTGCCAGGAAAAGGTCCACGCCCTGGCCAGTTACCTGGTGGTCAATGTGTCTTCCCCCAACACGCCGGGCCTGCGCAGCCTGCAGCACGGTGAGGCCCTGGACGGGCTGCTCGGCACCCTGCGCGAGGCGCAGACCCGGCTGGACCAGCACAACGGCAAACGGGTGCCCCTGGTGATCAAGATCGCCCCGGACAACAGCGAGGATGAGCTGGCGGCCATGGCGGAGGCGTTCGTGCGCCACGGCATCGACGGGGTGTGCGTGGGCAACACCACCCTGGAGCGACCCGGCGTGGAGCGTCTGACCCACGGCGGCGAGCAGGGCGGCCTGAGCGGCGTCCCTCTCAAGCCCATCGCCGACCGGGCCCTGGAGACCATGGCCCGCGCCCTGGATGGCCGCCTGCCGATCATCGGCGTGGGCGGCATCCAAAGCGACGCCGACGCCCTCGACAAACGGCGCCTGGGCGCGGAGCTGGTGCAGGTTTATTCGGGGCTGATCTATCAGGGGCCCGGATTGGTCCGGGAGATTGTGCGGGGTTGGCCCCATTAAAAAGGGCCCGGGAGGGGCCCTGTGGGGTCGACGCGCGAAGCGCCGGCGCTGATCGGTAAGACTGGTTGTTGCGGTCAGGTCCTTTTAAGTGGGTTGCGGTCGCTGTGTAGCCTTTAAACCCTGAGAGTGTGTATGCCGGCGACGCCGACCATGCCCTGAATCTGGTCGGTGCGGCCTTCACGCCATCCGCGCATCCAGTTACCGCGAGCCTCCAGTGCGCCGAAAGGGCAGAATTCCCTGGGTCTTCCTCTGAAGCCCGCCTGATAGCCCCGGCTGTAGGCCCGCTCGTCACGGTTGCGTTTTTGTCGCTTCATAGACACTGTCCTCTTTTTCGTCGATCGCAGTGAAAGAACCTGCGCTCGCCGGGACAAAAACCGCCGCCCCGACCGGCACGTTCTCGAAAGCCTCACCTTGAGTATCCGAGAGCCGGGGGCGCCTGTCGAATAACAACTGGCCATAATGAAAGCGCGTGTTAAGCGCATGACGCATAATGGACACTTTGATGAAATGGGCTGAAAAATCAGCGCCATCAAGTACTTAAAAGGCAAAATCGATGGATTTCGTGATCACCTGTCTGCCTGGCCTTGCCCCGCTGCTCGCCGATGAGCTGGCGGAACTGGGCATGACGGTAACGGATCAGGGCCAGGCCCATGTGGGCATCAGCGGCCGCCAGCAGGACGCCCTGCGGGTGTGCCTGTGGTCGCGGCTGGCGGAGCGGGTGTTGCTGCCCCTGGCGGAACTGACCGTGGCCCCGGAAGAGGCCCCGGAGAAGCTGGCCGCGGCGGTGGACTGGCGCGCTCTGGTGGCCCCCGGCGGCGCGGTGCACCTGAGCCTGGACCACGCCAAGGGCGTGCGCGGCGACAGCCGGGTCAGCGGCAAGCTTCTGCTGCGGGCGCTGCCGCCGGACATCACCGTCAGCCCCCGGGAGAGCGGCGCCAGCGCCCTGCGCGCACGGCTGGACAGCGACACCGCCCGGCTGTGGCTGGACCTGGCCGGCCAGCCCCTGCACCGGCGCGGTTACCGGCTGGCCGGAGGCCGCGCGCCACTGCGGGAGAACCTGGCGGCGGCGCTGCTGCGCGCCGGCGACTGGCACCGTGAAGCGCGCCCGGAATTGCTGATGGACCCGTTCTGCGGCAGCGGCACGGTGCTGATCGAGGCGGCCTGGATGGCCGCCGGCGTGGCCCCGGGCGCGTTGCGCAAGGACTACGGTTTCCTCAATTGGCGGGGCTGCCGCCAGGCGCTGGCCGAGGAGGCCCTGCGCGAGGCCGCCGCCAGCCTGGAGAACAAGGCGGCGCTGCCGGCCCTGAAAGGTTTCGACGCGGACCCGGACGCGCTCAAATACGCCCGCCATAACGCGGAGCGCGCCGGCGTGGAGGGTGCCATCCACCTGGAACGCCGGGAGCTGGGCGCCCTGCGGGCGCGGGATTTCGCCAGCCGCGAAGGGCTGGTGGTGACCAACCCGCCCTGGGGCGAACGCCTGGATCAGCAGGAGCAGGCCGCTTGGCTGTACGCCGGTCTGGGCCGGCTGCTGGGCGAGAAGGCCCCGGCCTGGCGGGCGGTGCTGCTGGGCGCCGAGGTCACCGCCCTGGACCGGGCCGGCATGGACCTGGAGTCCCAATGGAAGGTGCGCAACGGCGCGCTCACCAACTTTATCCGCCTCAGCCGGCCCCGGGCGCCGCTGCCCCAGACGCCGCTGCAGGTGGGCGACACGCCCGGTTTCGAGCTGCCGGAGCCGGCCTCGCCGCTGTTCAACCGACTGCGCAAGAACGGCAAGCACCTGCGCCGCTGGATCGACCGGGAGGACATCCAGGCCTACCGGCTCTATGACCGGGACCTGCCGGAATTCAACGTGGCGGTGGACGTGTACGGCGATCAGGTGCTGGTGCAGGAGTTCAAGGCGCCGTCCACGGTGGATCCGGACAAGGCCGCCCAGCGCCGCCAGTGGGCGGTGAGCGCCACCCGCGCCGCCCTGGGCGTGCACCGCGAGCAGGTGCATCTGCGCACCCGCGAGCGCCAGAAAGGCCGCAACCAGTACCAGAAGCAGGCCACCCAGGGACGCTTCCGGGTGGTCCGCGAGGGCCAGGCCCGCTTGCTGGTGAACCTGGAGGAGTACCTGGACACCGGCCTGTTTCTGGACCACCGGCCCATGCGCCTGCGCATCGCCCAGGAAAGCGCCGGCAAACGCTTTCTCAATCTGTTCGCCTATACCGGCGCCGCCACCGTGCAGGCCCTGGTGGGCGGCGCCCGCCGGGCGGTGACCGTGGACACCTCGCGGCGCTATCTGGACTGGGCCGGCTGCAACCTGGCCCTGAACGGCTTCGCCACCGACCGCCACCCCACGGTGCGTGCGGACGCCATGGGCTGGCTGGAGGAATGCCGCGAGCAGTTCGATATCGTGTTCTGCGACCCGCCCACCTTCTCCAACAACAAGGACCGGGACGATTTCGTGGTCCAGGACCAGCACGGCGAGCTGATCCGCCGCATCATGAAACGGCTGGAGCCCGGCGGCGTGCTGTATTTTTCCTGCAACTACCGCCGCTTCGAACTGGAAGAGAGACTGCGCCGCTGGTACGCGGTGGAGGACCTGACCGCCTGGAGCCTGCCGGAGGACTTCCGGCGCGGCGGCGCCATTCACCACTGCTTCGCGATCCGTCATGCCCAGGACTGACGCCCCGCAACTGACCCTCTATACCACCCTCGGCTGCCATCTTTGCGAGCAGGCCGAGGAGCTGGTGCGCACGGTGCGCCCGGACGCCCGGCTTCACGCCGTGGACATCGCCGAGGACGATATGCTGATCGCCGAATACGGCGAGCGCATCCCGGTGCTGCGCCGGGGCGACCGGGAGCTGGGCTGGCCGTTCGGATTGCTGGACGTGAGCGCGCTGCTCGCCGATCCCTGATCCGGCGGGCGCGACTTTTTTTGGAGTGACCATGGAAAAGATCACGGTCAAGAAACTGACCAACCGCCATGTCGACAAGGTGATTCTGCGTTCGGTGGTGATTTCCATCTGCATCGTGCAGGTGGAAATCGACGGTGTGCTGTACCAGGTGGTGGACGAGCAAGGCCGGATCGTGCGTTTCAACGGCCCGGAACACGCCAACAACGTGCTCAGCCGCATGACCACCGACCGGGCGGTGCTGCTGCACCAATCGCCCTATGCGGAAATGGCCGGCCAGCCGGAAGGCGAGCCGGCGCCGCCGCTGGAAGTGGACTTCAACTGGCGGGCGGACCGCGCCTGAAGAAGGATCGCGACTTCAGTCGCGATCCGGAGCTGGCAGGTTCAAAAAACGGTAGGTATTGGCCAGAGTGCGGGCCGCCAGCTCCGCTTCCTCCTCACCGCGCAGCGCCGCCAGCCGGCGGCCGATCCAGGGCAGATGGCAGGGCTCGTTGCGGCGTTTCACCGCCGGTGCCTCCGGCAGGTCCCGGGGCAGCAGATAGGGCGCGTCCGTTTCCACCAGCAGCCGGTCGGCGGGAATGTCCGGCACCAGCGCGGCCAGGTCCTTGCCGCGCCGCTCGTCGCACACCCAGCCGGTGATGCCGATGTAGCAGTCCAGGTCCAGATAGTCGTAGAGCGGCCGGCGCTGGTCGGTGAAACAGTGCACCACGGCGGCGGGCAGCCGGTCGCGCCAGGCGCGCAGCAGGGGCAGAAAGCGCGGATGGGCGTCGCGCTGATGCAGAAACACCGGCAGCTGCTTGTCCGCCGCCAGCGCCAGCTGGCTCTCGAACGCTTTCTCCTGGTCCGGGCGGGGTGAAAAGTCCCGGTTGAAGTCCAGGCCCATCTCCCCGGCGGCGGCCACTTCCGGCTGGTCCAGCAGCCCGGCCAGTTCCGCCCGGGCGTCATCGTCGAAGCAGCGCGCGTTGTGCGGGTGCACGCCGGCGGTGGCCAGCAGCCCCCGGTCGGGAAAGTCCCGGCACAGAGCCAGGGCCTGCCGGGACTCCGCCACGCTGGTGCCGGTCAGCAGCATCAGCTCGACGCCGGCCTGGCGGGCACGCTCCAGCACCGCCTCGCCGTCATCGCGAAACTGCCGGTCGCCCAGATTGACGCCGATGTCCGCCCAGCGGGCGGTCGGGGTGCCTGCCGTGATACTCATGAAGCGGGGCGGGGCGTGGGCTGCAGCCGGGCCTCCAGCTGCTCGCGCAGGTCTTCCACGCGACGCCGGTTGGCGCCCAGATCCCAATAGCCGATGCGCGAGGCGGAGCGTACTTCGATGACGCCGTCCTCGTGCACATAGAAGGTCACATCGTCCACGAACCGCAGGATGCGGGTGGTGAAGCGGGCCTCCACCCGGGCGGGTCCCACCGCCCGGTGGCTGACCCGGGGCCAGTCCTCCAGCACCGCGTCGAGCAGCGCCAGGCTGTCGGCACGGGTGCCGGCGCCGGGCAGGGGCGCCACCCGATGGCGGTCGTCATCCGCCAGGCTGGACACGCAATTCGGTGACGACGGACAGGGGGCAAGCAAACGGGTGTCCGACATAATCGGTCTCTCCACTGACCTTTCAGTACTCTGGATTCGGGCCTCTTCTCGGGCGCCCTGGCAGCCGGCCGACACCGTCATGGCGAGCATCAACCCGGCCAGGCACAGGGCGGCGGCGATCTTTCTAGTGACGGTTCGGATCACGGATCAGTCCCACGAAAACACCTTCGATCATCAGTTCGTCCGCCGGCACCCGGATCGGCTCGTAGGCCTCGTTGGCCGGCAGCAGGGTGGCGTTGGACTTGTTCAGTTTAAGGGTTTTCACCGTGACCTCGTCGTCAATGCGCGCCACCACGATCTCGCCGGACAGGGCGGTCTGGCTTTTGCGCACCGCGATCAGGTCGCCGTCGAAGATGCCGGCGTCGATCATACTGTCGCCCTGCACCTTGAGCAGGTAGGTGGGGCGCTGCCGGAACAGGCCCTGGGGCACCGGCACGGTGCGCTCCACGTTCTCGATGGCCTCGATGGGCGTGCCGGCGGCCACCCTGCCCACCACCGGCAGCTCGTCCTCGTGCTCCAGCGCCGCTTCCAGCAGCTGGATGCCGCGGGAGCGGTCGCTGTGCAGACGGATGTAACCCTTGCGTTCCAGCGCCCGCAGGTGATCGGAGGCGGCGTTCTTGGACTGGAAGCCCATGCGCTCGGCGATTTCCGCCCGGGTCGGGGCCATGCCGGTTTCCAGCCGCGAGTCGCGGATGCAGTCCAGCACCTGTTGCTGGCGTGCGGTTAGCGTGCTGCTCATAACGTTCTCCTGGAGTGTCTCGGACACTGATAATATGAACAGTATTATATGTCCAGTGTTTTTGGAAGTACCATGGAGCCCATCAGGGGGGAGAAGGGAACCGATGCGACAGGCGAACTGGCAGCAAACGGACCGGTCACGGGTGGAGACACTGCTTGCCGGCGTGCCGTTTTTCAATGAGGTGGCCCGGGACGATCCGGCCCAGCGGTCGCGGTTGCTGGCGCGCACCGAACTGGTCGAGGCGGCCCCCGGGGACACCGTGATCCGCGCCGGGGAGGTGGAGTCCAGCCTGTATTTTCTGCTGCGCGGCCAGCTGGTGGTACTGGACGATGCGCCGCCGCACGCGGTGCTTTATTACGTGTCGCCGGGGGAGGTGTTCGGCACTCTTTCACTGTTGCTGCGGCGCGCCCGCAGCGCCACCATCCAGGTGGCGGACGCGGCCCGGGAAGCGGTGCTGGCCAGGCTGGATTTCAATGATTTCGACGACGATCGCGACACGCCCTATACCCTGGCCACGCGATTGGCGTTTTTTCACATGCTGGTGCACCAGATCCGCTGGGCGGTGGAGGTGCGGCGCATGCAGAGCCCGGACGCCGGCCTGGCCGCCGACCTGCGCAAGGTGCCGGTGTTCACCGGCGAGCGGGACAGCGAGGCGGAACTGGCCTCATTGCGGGACCAGGCCCGGGCCCTGGCGGATTTGCTGTACCGGTGGAATCATCGCCCGCCGGGGACCACCGGCAACGCCCAGCTCACCTGACCGGCCGGCCCGGTCTATTCCTTCTTCTTGCGATCCATCTTCACCGCCAGCACGTCGCAGTGGGCGCCGGGCACCAGGCCGCGGGCGGTGGAGCCCAGCAGCAGGGCCAGGCCGCTGCGGGTGTGGCTGCCCACCACGATCAGATCGGCGTCCAGGCCGTCGGCCTTGTCGACGATGGTCTTCTCGATGGAGCCCAGCTCCACATGCACCCGTTCCTTGGGCACCTGATATTGGCGCGCGTAGTTGCAGGCGGTTTCCCGCGCCTGCTTGACCAGGCCGCTCTGCAGGTCGGTCACGTCCATGGGCACGTCGGCGCCGTAGGCCAGCGCCAGCGGCTCGATCACATGGATCAGATGCAGTTCGCCCTCGGTGCCGGCGATCACGCCGGCGGCGCGGGCCAGCACTTCCGCGGACTCGTCGCTGCAGTCGATGGCCACCAGGACCTTGCGATAGGGTGCGGACACGATGTTTCTCCAGTGGCTCGGTGTCGCTTCCGAGTATAACTTGCCCGGCGCCCGCCGCCAGCCCGCCGTTGAAGGGTGCCCGGCGAGGGCGGCAAAGCCTTGCCTGGCGCGGCTTCGGCGGCCTTGACGGCGGCCGCCGGCGGGCACCCGGTCGGGGCCCGCCGGGCGGTCCGCGCTTGACCGGACAATACCGGCGCTGTCTAAATAGGCGCCCGCCGGGGCCGTGAAGGCCGCCCGGCGGCACCTCCGGACACTTGGACCGGCACGGCGATCCCGTGCGGCCCACGGGTTTTACGGAGGTTTCTTTTGGATATCCGCATCATGATCGGGTGAGCAACGAATGGGTAAGTCCCTTGTAATCGTGGAGTCGCCGGCCAAGGCCAAGACCATCAACCGCTATCTGGGCGACGACTTCGTGGTCAAGTCCAGTGTCGGCCATGTGCGCGACCTGCCGGTGAGCGGCGGCGCCAAGAAGACCACGCCCAAGGAGCGTGCCAAGGAGGCCGCCTATACCCGGTCACTGCCCAAGGAAGAACGGGAAGCCTATAAAAAGAAGAAGGCCCAGGCCCAGCTGATCAACCGCATGGGGGTGGACCCGGAACACGACTGGGACGCCCATTACGAAATCCTGCCCGGCAAGGAAAAGGTCATCGACGAGCTCAAGCGTCTGGCCGCCAATGCCGACCGCATCTACCTGGCCACTGACTTGGACCGCGAAGGGGAGGCCATTGCCTGGCACCTGCGGGAAGTGATCGGCGGCGAGGGCGAGCGGTTCGACCGGGTGGTGTTCAACGAGATCACCAAGAAGGCCATTCAGGCCGCCTTCGAGAAACCCGGCAAGCTGGACATGAGCCGGGTGGAAGCCCAGCAGGCCCGTCGCTTCCTGGACCGGGTGGTGGGCTTCATGATCTCGCCGCTGCTGTGGGAAAAGATCGCCCGGGGCCTGTCCGCCGGCCGCGTGCAGTCGGTGGCGGTGGAGCTGGTGGTGGAGCGCGAGCGCGAGATCCGCGCCTTTACCCCGGAGGAATTCTGGGAGCTGCACGCGGACACCCACAGCACCGCCAAGGCCAGTGACGAGATCCGCCTGCAGGTGACCCGCCACAACGGCGACAATTTCCGCCCCAACAACGGCGACGACGCGGCGAAGCACCGCGCCGCCCTGAAGGCCGCCGGCCAGCTGACCATCACCCAGCGCGAGGAGCGGCCCACCCGCTCCAAGCCGCCGGCGCCGTTCATCACCTCCACCCTGCAGCAGGCGGCCAGCACCCGGCTGGGCTTCGGCGTGAAGAAAACCATGATGATGGCCCAGCGCCTCTACGAGGCCGGCCACATCACCTACATGCGGACCGATTCCACCAACCTGAGCGCCGACGCGGTCAATGAGTGCCGCGCCTGGATCGACGACCAACTGGGCAGCCAGTACCTGCCCGAGAAGCCGATCAGCTATTCCAGCCGCGAGGGCGCCCAGGAAGCCCACGAAGCGATCCGCCCGTCCGACGTGAAGCGCGAAGCCAGCGGCCTGAAGGACATGGAGCGCGACGCCCAGCGCCTCTACGAGCTGATCCGCCGCCAGTTCATCGCCTGCCAGATGCCGCCGGCGGAATACCTGAGCACGACGATCACGGCGGAAGCGGACGGCTACGAGCTGAAAGCCCGTGGTCGCATTCTCAAATTCGACGGCTGGACCCGTATCCAGCCCCAGGCCTCGCGCAAGGGCCAGGAAGACACCGTGCTGCCGGACCTCAAGCAGGGCGACGTGCTGGCGGTGGACGACATCGAGGCCACCCAGCACTTCACCAAGCCGCCGGCCCGCTACACCGAGGCCAGCCTGGTCAAGGAACTGGAAAAACGCGGCATCGGCCGCCCGTCCACCTACGCGGCGATCATTTCCACGATTCAGGACCGGGGCTATGTGCGGCAGGACAACCGCCGCTTCTACGCCGAGAAAATGGGCGACATCGTCACCGACCGGCTGGTGGAAAACTTCCCCCATCTGATGGACTACAACTTCACCGCCGAGATGGAAGAAACCCTGGACGAGATCGCCGAGGGCAAGCGCGGCTGGCGCGACGTGCTCGACGAGTTCTACCGGGACTTCCTGGCCAAGCTGGAAGCCGCCCAGGGCGAGGGCAGCGGCAAGCAGGCCAAGGGCGGCATGCGCGCCAACCTGCCCACCGACACCGACATCGAGTGCCCCAAGTGCGGCCGGCCGATGCAGATTCGCACCGGCTCCACCGGCGTGTTTCTCGGTTGCTCCGGCTACAGCCTGCCGCCGAAGGAGCGCTGCACCGCCACGCTCAACCTGCTGCCCGGTGAGGAAGCGGTACGCGCCGACGACGACGAGGAAGCGGAAACCAACGAGCTGCGTCGCAAGAAGCGTTGCCCGAAATGCGGCACGGCCATGGAATCCTACCTGATCGACGAGAAGCGCAAGCTGCACATCTGTGGCAACAACCCGGACTGCGACGGCTACGTGGTGGAACCGGGCGAGTTCCGCATCAAGGGCTACGACGGCCCGACCCTGGAGTGCGAGAAGTGCGGCAACGAAATGCAACTGCGCACCGGTCGGTTCGGCAAGTTCTTCAAGTGCACCAACGACGACTGCGGCAATACCCGCAAGCTGCTCAAGAACGGTGAGCCGGCGCCGCCCCGCGCCGACCCCATCGACATGCCGCACCTCAAGTGCGAGAAGGTGGACGACCACTATTTGCTGCGCGACGGCGCCTCCGGCCTGTTCCTGGCCGCCAGCCAGTTTCCCAAGAACCGGGAAACCCGGGCGCCGCTGGTGGAGGAAATCCAGTCCGTTGCCGACAAGCTGGATCCCAAGCACAAATACCTGGCCGAGGCCCCCGCCGAGGACAGTAAGGGCCGCAAGGCGATGCTGCGCTACAGCCGCAAGGCCAAGGAGCAGTACGTGATGACCGAGGAAGACGGCAAGCCCACCGGCTGGTACGCCTTCTACCGCGACGGTCACTGGGACGTGGAAGAGAAGAAAGCCGCGCCCAAGAAAAAAGCGGCGGCCAAAAAGAAAAAGGCCGCGGCGAAGAAGAAAGCCGCCTCGCGGCGCGGTTGAGGGGCCGACCATGTCCCGAATGGTGCGAGAAAGCGAAATCAGCGGCCTGCGTGAGCGGCTGTTCTTCGCCCGCAGTCTGTTGAAAACCCTGAACGCCGACCCGGAGGCGGCGGCGGGGCCGCGGCTGGCGCTGCGCGGCGGCGTGGTGTTTCACCTGTACTCGGTGCTGGTGGGCATCGCCCGCCAGGCGGCGCGCAGCTACCAGGTGCGCGGCTACGAGGACCTGATCAGTCTGGCGGCCCTGGAGCAGGCGTTCGCCGCCGCCGCCGTGCAGGCCCCGGAAATGGGCCTGCTGGCCCGGGCCCGGGCGGACCGCGCCGACCTGGTCTGCTGGCTGGACCAGGAAATGCGCGCCGCCGTGGGCGCCGCCGGCCTGGCCCGGCGGCCCACCGCGCCGGAGGAACGGGACGCCCTCAGCCTGCGCGCCGAGGATCCCTACGCGCCGCTGGCCCAGGGCGACCTGGAGCGGCTGGCCGGCGCCGCCGAGCGGGTGGCGGAACTGATTGAGCAATGCGCTGCCTACATGGAAGAATGGTGACCCTTACCACCCCGAGCCGCCGGCCAAAATAGCGGTGCCCCCTGGCCACGCCCGATATTGATGACACTGCTGATCGTTTTTGCCGCCGTCTCCATCGGTTTTTCTTTTCTGTGTTCCATTCTTGAAGCCGCCCTGTTGTCCATCACTCCCAGCTACATCGCCGGGCTGAGGGACGAGAAGCCCGTTCTGTTCCGCCGTCTGCGCCGTCTCAAGGACGACATCGACGACCCGCTGGCGGCGATTCTGACCCTCAACACCGTGGCCCACACCGCCGGCGCCACCGGCGTCGGCGCCCAGGTGGCGGTGGTGTTCGGCGAAGCCTACCTGGGCGTGGCCTCGGCGGTGATGACCCTGGTGATCCTGATCTTCTCGGAGATCATCCCCAAGACCATCGGCGCCAAATACTGGCGCTCCCTGGCGCCGGCGCTGCCGCCGGTGCTGCGCGTCATGGTGCTGGTGCTCAAGCCGTTCGTGTGGCTCTCCAAGCTGGTCACCCGCCAGTTCGGCACCGGTGAACCGGACACCGACATCCGCGCCGAGCTCAAGGCGATGGCGGAGATCGGTCGCGACCAGCAGGCCCTGGACGAGGACGAGCGCCGGGTGATCACCAACATCCTCAACCTGCACGAGATCAAGGTCGGTAAGGTGATGACGCCGCGCACCGTGGTGCGCAGCCTGCGCCCGGACGACACCGTCGACCCGGTGCGCCAGCAACTGGTGAACCAGCCGTTTTCCCGCTACCCGGTGATCAACGAGCATGACGAGGCCCTGGGCTATGTGCACAAGAGCGATCTGCTGGATATGGAAGGCAGCCGCAAGATCGGCGAAGTGATGCGCGGCATGACGCCCTATCGGTCGACCATGAACATCGAGTACGTGTTCGGCGAGATGCTGCGCCAGCGGCAGCACCTGGGCATGGTCTACGACGAGCTGGGCACCTGGGTGGGGCTGATCACCATGGAGGACGTGATCGAGACCATTCTCGGCCAGGAGATCATGGACGAGACCGACAACGTCTCCAACCTGCGCCGTTACGCCAAACAGCGCTGGAGCCGTCGGCTGCGCAAACGCGACCGTCCCGGCTGACGGCGACCGCGATGGCGCCGTCCGTCCCTTGACCTGCCCGGCGGCCAAACGTATGTTTCAAACGTTTGTTTTCCGACCTGTCCGGCGCGAGGTGCCATGTCTCAGTCCGATACCGTCCAGCGCATCCTCGATGCGGCGGAAGTGCTGTTCGCCCAGAAGGGATTCGCCGAGACCAGCCTGCGCGCCATCACCAGCCGGGCCGGCGTCAATCTGGCGGCGGTGAATTACCACTTCGGTTCCAAGGAAGCGCTGATCCAGGCGGTGTTCGAGCGCTACCTGACGCCATTCTGCCAGGCCCTGGACGCCAAGCTCCAGGAGCTGGAGGGGCAGGGCGCCGCCGACCTGGAGAAGCTGTTCGGCGTGGCCTCGCGGCTGGCGCTGGGCTCCCACGGCGACGAGCCGCGCCGGGCGATGATCTTCTTCCGGCTCTCCGGCCAGGCCTACAGCCAGCCCCAGGACCACCTGCGCGCCTATCTGCGCGAGCACTACGGGGCCGTGTTCCGCCGCTTTCTGGCGCTGCTGCGCACGGCGGTGCCGGAGGTGCCGCCCATGGAGCTGTTCCTGCGCGTGCACTTCAGCCTGGGCGCGGTGATTTTCACCCTGTCCGGCATGGAGTCCCTGCAGACCATCAGCAAGAAGGATTTCAACACCGACATCACCGCCGCCCGCATCACCCAGCAGTTGCTGCCGTTCGTGGTCGGCGGCATTCGCGGCTGACCCCGCCGCGACAGGGTTCCCGCCGTTCCCGCCGTGCGCACGATTGCTGTATCGTTGCGCCATGCACATCATCGTTTCTCTGGCCGACCAGACCCTGACGCTCGACGGCGCGGGTGGCGGCACCACCGTTTACCCGGTGTCCACCGCCGCCGCCGGCGCCGGTTGCCATCAGGGCAGCAACGCCACGCCCCTGGGGCGCCATCTGGTGCGCGCGCGCATCGGCGACCGCCTGCCCCCGGGGGCGGTGTTCCGGGGCCGCCGCTTCCACGGCGAGATCTACGACCCGGCCCGGGCCGCCGAGCGCCCCGGCCGGGACTGGATCCTGAGTCGCATTTTGTGGCTTGGGGGGCTGGAACCGGGCCGCAATCAGGGCGCGGACGTGGATAGTTTCCGGCGCTTTATTTATATTCACGGCACGCCGGACAGCGAGCCCATGGGCGCGCCGGCGTCGCACGGCTGCATCCGCATGCGCAACACGGATGTAATCGCACTCTTTGCCCGGGTGCCGGTGGCCACGCCGGTGACCCTCGTCGAATAAAGACCTATTGCATGCAACCACACAACGAGATCCAGCCTCTGCTGATGCTGGACCTGGAAGGCCTTACCGTCACGGACCAGGAACGCGAACTGCTGCGCCATCCGGCGGTGGGCGGCCTGATCCTGTTCAGCCGCAACTATCAGGCGCCGGACCAGCTGCACCAGCTGGTGCGCGCGGTGCGCGCCGAGCGCCCGGACATCCTGATCGCGGTGGACCAGGAAGGCGGCCGGGTGCAGCGCTTCAAAACCGAATTCACCCGCCTGCCGCCGATGGCCAGCCTGGGCCGTTACCTGGACCGTGATCCCGAGGCGGCGCTGGCGGCGGCGGACCTGCTCGGCGAACTGATGGCCGACGAGCTGCGCGGCTTCGACATCGACATCAGCTTCGCCCCGGTGCTGGACCTGGACCACGGCCACTCGGCGGTGATCGGCGACCGCAGCTTCCACGCCGACCCGCGACAGGCGGTGGCCCTGGCCGGCGCCTTCATGGACGGCATGGCGCGCGCCGGCATGGCCGCCACCGGCAAGCATTTCCCCGGCCACGGCCATGTGGCCGCCGACTCCCATCTGGAGCTGCCCGAGGACCCCCGTGACCGGGACGCCCTGCGGGACGACCTGTGGCCGTTCCGCGCCCTGGCCCCCCGGTTGGACGGCATCATGCCCGCCCATGTGCGTTATCCGGCGGTGGCGCCGGAGCCCGCCGGTTTCTCCCCGCACTGGCTGGGCCAGGTGCTGCGCGGCGAGTGTGGCTACCGGGGGGTGATCTTCTCCGACGACCTGGCCATGGCCGGTGCCGCCGAGGCCGGCGACTACCCCCAGCGCGCCGAGGCGGCGCTGGCGGCGGGCTGCGACATGGTGCTGGTGTGCAACGACCGGGCCGGCGCCGTGCAGGTGATGCAGTGGCTGGAGACGCAATCGTTCCAGGGCCGGGTGCCCGCCGCCGCCCTGCGTGGCCGGCCCCGGGCGCCAATGGCGCTGAGCCGCCGCCACCAGGCCGGTGACGTGGCCGACCTGTTGATGAAGGACGCGCGATGAACTGGCAAACCCTGACCGATTGGCGTCAATTGCTGGAGTGGCCCGGCCCGGACACCGACACGGTGGTGTGGCTGAGCCAGGTGTTCGCCGTGGTGTTTCTCACCGTGGCCACCAATTTCATCCTGATGCGGGTGATCGACATCATCGATCACTTCAGCAGCAAGACCCAGAACCTGTGGGACGACGCCCTGCTGGAGGCGGCCCGGGTGCCGGTGCGCCTGCTGCTGTGGGTGGTGGGCCTGTCGGTGGCGGCGGAGATGCTGCAGTCGGTGTCCGAAAGCGCCATCTTCGAGTACGTGGCGGAAGTGCGCCGGGTGGCCTTTATCGCCATCATCGCCTACTTCCTGACCCGCCTGGTCACCAACGTGGAGACCAACCTGGTCAACCCGGACCGGGTCAAGAAGCCGATGGACAAAACCACCGCCAACGCGGTGGGCAAGCTGCTGCGCATCTCGGTGCTGATCACCGCGCTGCTGATCATTCTGCAGGCCCTGGGCTACAGCATCTCCGGGGTGCTCGCGTTCGGCGGCGTGGGCGGCATCGCCGTGGCCTACGCGGCCAAGGATCTGCTCGCCAACTTTTTCGGCGGCATGATGGTGTACCTGGACAAGCCCTTCAAAGTGGGCGAGTGGGTGCGCTCTCCGGACCGCGCTATCGAAGGCACCGTGGAGCACATCGGCTGGCGGCTGACGCGCATCCGCACCTTCGACCAGCGGCCGCTGTACGTGCCCAACTCCCTGTTCACCACGGTGGTGCTGGAAAACCCGTCGCGGATGCTCAACCGCCGCATCAACGAGAAGATCGGTATCCGCTACGACGACTGGCAGGCGATGCCGGACATCGTGGCGGCGGTGCGCAAGATGCTGATCGACCATGAAGACCTGGAAACCGACTACCGGACCCTGATCGTCAACTTCGATCATTACGGGGATTCCTACATCGAGTTCTTTATCTACACCTTCACCAAAACCACCGACTGGGTGCGTTATCACGAGATCAAGCAGGACGTGCTGATGCGCATCATGCACATCGTGAACGATCACGGCGCGCAATTCGCGTTCCCCACGCGCACCCTGCACATGCACGCCGATACCGCCCCGCCTCGGGATGACGCCGGCGACGACCCGGACCCTGAGTCGGGCGACCACGACGAGGCGCCCTCGGCGCGGCGCGGTGTCGCCCGGGGCGCGAACCGTAACCGGCGCGACCGCCGCCAGGGCTGGAAAGGCGAACAGGATCAGGAGACAGGCGATGACGACGGCGAATGAGCTGAAGAACGAACTGATGCGGGTGCGCCGCGAGGCCCGCGAACTGCATTCCCACGATGACGTTCAGGCGGCCATCGGCCGGGTGGCGGTGCAGCTGACCACCGATTTTTCCGAACGCTTTCCGGTGTTCGTGACGATCATGAACGGCGGCATCGTGTTCGCCGGGCAACTGCTGACCCGGCTGGACTTCCCGCTGGAGGTGGATTACCTGCACGCCAGCCGTTACCAGGGCGAAACCAGCGGCGGCGATGTGCAGTGGATCGTCACTCCCACCGCCAGTCTGGCCGGCCGCGACGTGGTGATCCTCGACGACATCCTCGACGTGGGCAACACTCTGCTGGCCATCATCGAAGCCTGCAAGGCCCAGGGCGCCGCCAGCGTCAGCACCTGCGTGCTGGTGGACAAGGTCCACGACCGCAAGGCCCGCCCGGGCCTGAAAGCCGACTACACCGCCCTGGAGGCGGAAGACCACTATCTGTTCGGCATGGGCATGGACTACAAGGGCTACTGGCGCAACGCGCCGGGCATTTTCGCCCTCGACGAGGAAGGCTGAGATGCTGGCGTTCATCGGCGGCACCGGCCTGACCCGCATCGAGGGGCTGACGATCCGCAAGCACCACGCCATCCGCACCCGCTTCGGCGAGGCCTCGGCGCCGGTGGTGGAAGGCGAGCTGAACGGCGCGCCGGTGCTGTTTCTGGCCCGCCACGGCGATCCCCATGTGCGCCTGCCCCACCAGGTCAACTACCGGGCCAATATGCTGGCCCTGAAGGAAGCCGGCGCCAGCGAGATCGTGGCGGTGAACGCGGTGGGCGGCATCAGCGCCGACACCGGCGCCCTGGTGGTGCCCGAGCAGATCATCGATTACACCTGGGGCCGTGACGGCACCTTCTTCGACGATCCGGACGAGCCGCTGGTGCACGTGGATTTCAGCTGGCCGTTCGACGCCGCCCTGCGTGAGCGGCTGAAGGCGGCCCTGGCCGCCGCCGGCGCCCCCTGGGTGGACGGCGGCTGCTACGCCGCCACCCAGGGGCCGCGCCTGGAAACCGCCGCCGAAATCCGCCGTCTGGAGCAGGACGGCAACACCATCGTCGGCATGACCGGCATGCCCGAGGCGGTACTGGCCCGGGAACTGCAAATCCCCTACGCGATGCTGTCGCTGGTGGTGAACCCGGCGGCCGGCAAGGCCGACCGGGAAATCACCATGGCGGAAATCGAAGCGGTGCTGCACGGCGGCATGGCGCGGGTGCGCGCGGTGCTGGCGGCCCTCGCCACCGCCACGGCCTCGCTGCCGTAGGGGCGGTCGCTCAGTGTCCTAGCCCCTCAATGCCCCAACCACAGCGCCATCAGTTCGGCGCGGCTGCGCACGTTGAATTTGCGGAAGATCGTTTTCACGTGCTGATGGGTGGTGTGCGGGCTCTGGTTGAGGTCGTCGGCGATGGCCTTTTCCACGCCGCCACCAAGCAGCGGTTTCAGCACCCGCCGTTCGGCGGGGGTGAGCGGCTCCTCGGCGATCAGCCGGCCGTGGCCGAGATGCAGCTGGCGGTTGAACCAGGCCAGGCTGCGCAGGGCGTAGGCGGCGATCTCCAGGTCGGCGCGGCGGAACGGCGCCTGGCCGCGCAGCCGGTCGAACATAAAGAAGCTTTCCAGATCCTCGTTGACCGGCAGAATCACGAACAACCGGTCGATGATGCCGCGCCCCAGATAGTGCAGCTGGTAAGAGCGCCCCTGGTAAAACGCCTCGGACACCTGATCCGACAACAGGCTGGCGCGGAACCGGCCGGCCTGGCGCACATGGGCGAAGGTGGATTCGTCCGGCTGCTCGCGGCCCTGGTCCACGCCGCTCACCGCCTTGCGGTAGGCGGCCTGGTCATTGGGCAGCTCGCCGTGAAACACCACCGAGGCGGGGCGCCAGCCGTTCAGCGGATCCTTGGCGTTTTCGCTCAGGCGGATCGCGCACAGCCAGCAACCGTGGCGGCTGTCGATCAGATCGCCGATACCGGAAAACAGCGCATGCAGATTGCTGTCCGGATCCGAGGCGGGCCGTTGCCCCAGGTGGTCCCACAGCCGATGCACGGCGGCCTGGGTGGGGTCGTCAATGGTCATAGGCGTTTTTTGAGTGGCGGATGAACGTTCCCGGCGGCCCGGATAGTGGCACAGCCGGGGAGCCGCCGCCAGCGCGCCCCCGGTTCCATGTGGCTGCCGTGCCCGCTATGCTGCGCGCCGATGGCAGCGGATCGTCCCCGGACAAAGAACGAAGAAGTGGCCAATGAAACAGCAACACTATGACGTGGTGATCCTGGGGGCCGGGGCGGCGGGCCTGATGTGCGCCGCCACCGCCGGCTACCGGGGCCATTCGGTGCTGGTGCTGGACCGCGCCAACAAACCGGGCAAGAAGATCCTGATGTCCGGCGGCGGGCGCTGCAACTTCACCAACCTGAACACCACGCCGGCCCATTTCACCTCCGCCAACCCGCATTTCTGCAAATCGGCCCTGAACCGCTATTCCCCCTGGCATTTCCTGGAACTGGTGGAGCGCCACGGCGTGGAGCACGTGGAAAAAGCGCCCGGGCAGCTGTTCTGCGCCGGTTCCAGCAAGGACATTCTGCAAGTGCTGCTCACCGAGTGTGAGTGGGCCGGCGCCGAGGTGCGTCTGAACACCGAGGTGACCCACCTCAACGGGGTGGCGGTGGACGGCGAGGGCGCCGCGCCGGGGCTGGCGGAGCGAGTGGCCGAGGGCTTTCGGCTGCGCACGGAAGCGGGCCCGGAGATCCTCGCCCGGCGGCTGGTGGTGGCCACCGGCGGCCTGTCCATTCCCACCCTGGGCGCCGGGCCGTTCGGCTACCGGCTGGCGGCGCGCTTCGGCCTGCCGGTGCGGCCCACCCGCCCCGGGCTGGTGCCGTTCACCCTGCAGCCGGCGGACAAACGCTGGCTGGCGGAGCTGGCCGGGGTCAGCGCCGAGGTGGTCGCCGAAGCCGGCGGGCGCCGCTTCGCGGAGCCGCTGCTGATCACCCACCGGGGTCTGTCCGGGCCGGCCATGCTGCAGGTCTCCAGCTTCTGGACCCCCGGCGAACCGGTCACCGTGGACTGGCTGCCGGCGCTGGCGGACCCGGCCGCCGACCTGCGCGCGGCCCGCGCGGCGCAGCCCGGCGCCGGCGTGGAAAAATGGCTGCGCGGCTTCATGTCCCAGCGGCTGGCCGGCATCCTCACCGAGCACTTCGACTGGGGTGGCCCGCTGCAGCACCACGGCAATGAGCGCCTGGCGGAGATCGCCGCGGTGCTCAAGGGCTGGCGCTTCAAACCCTCCGGCACCGAGGGCTACCGCACCGCCGAAGTGACCCTGGGCGGCCTGGACACCGACGCGGTGTCCTCCAAGACCTTCGAGGCCAGGGCGGTGCCCGGCCTGCACTTTATCGGCGAGGTGCTGGACGTCACCGGCGAACTGGGCGGCTTCAACTTTCAATGGGCCTGGGCCAGCGCCCACGCCGCCGGCCAGGCGCTCTGACCACGGCACGAGCGTGCCATCCCCGCTCCACAGAAACGGGCCGTTTTGTTTGCCCTGTCGCCGCCGCGTGAAACTTTTACGGTAGTTCGGTAACCCGCTTTCTCCCATCGGTATGGATGCGTCGGAATGTGGTAATTCCGTGCCCGAACGCTCACGACGCCCGCCGCTCTCCCGGCGCAGACTCGATCCATCGTGGCCTGACCGCGACTCCAATGACATAACAATGACAGCCGGAGAGAGCATCATGGGACATCTGGAACGGCTTATCGGTTTGAGTCTGCTGGCCGGCGCGCTGGCCGCCTGTGGCGGCGGCGGTGGTGGTGGCGGCGGTGACACGGCGGTGTCCGGCGGCGGTGACGGTCCGGTGGACGAGGGCACGCCCCGGGCCGAGGATCCGATGGACCCGGCGCCGGCGCCCCGGGGCGCGTCGTTCGCCGGCCGCGAATACCAGTGCCAGGGCGACGGTTGCCAGCTGGGCCAGTTCGCCGGCCCGTTCGCCGAGCCCACCATCCGCTACAGCGACGCCAGCACCGGCGATAACCTCAAGGTGGTGACCACCGACGACAAATGCCTGGAAGACAGCGAGGGCGACCTGCGCTGCAAGCCGGCGGCGGGGTCCATCGCCTTGCTGCCGGACAACCGGCTGGTCTACTTCAACGCCCTGGAAGGCACCGAGAACGTGGAGTTCTCCATCGTCGCCGAGTTCGGTTTCGTGGCGGTGAACGACCAGACCCGGGTGCTCAATCTGGGCCCCGCCGGTCCCCAGGACAGCATCAGCTGGGAACGGCCCTCGCCGGTGCGCGGTGGCGCCAACGTGGACGGCAACGACAGTGACACCCTGCTGCCCGGCAAGGAGCTGACCGACGCGGAAAGCACCCCGGGCAACGACGGCGCCCTGTTCTGCGCCGACGTGATCCAGCTGGCCGACGGCCGCATCATGGCGGTGGGCGGCACCGACTACTACACCGAACCGTCCCTGGGCTCGGTGTTCCCCCAGGCCCGCGACGTGCTCGGGTCCATCGACAACGAGATTCCGCTGCCCAGCAACTTCGGCGAGATCAGCGTGCCGGACGACATCGGCGTGGTGGAACTGGAAGGCCTCAAGGACGCGCGCATCTTCGATCCGGCGGACAACAGCTGGACCCAGACCGGCCACATGATCCACGGCCGCTGGTACCCGAGCCTGGTGACCCTGCCCGGCGGCGACATCTTCGTGGCCAGCGGCGTCACCAAACTGCTCAAGCCGGTCTACACCGGCGCCCTGATCGGCGGCGAGAGCAGCGGCCTGCGCGAGCTGCTGCAGTCCGCCGACAATGTGCGCGCCAGCGAAACCTACGACCTGCAAAGCGGCACCTGGAGCGAGAACGGCGAGCGCCCCCTGCCGGGCCTGGACAGCACCGCCGGCAAGCCGCTGCCGCTGTACCCGCGCCTGCATCTGCTGCCCAACGGCCAGGTGTTCTACAACGCCGCCGGCCAGGCCTTCAATCCGTTCGGCCAGTCCTACAACCAGGCGCAATGGAACTTCGTATCGGTCTACGATCCCGAGCAGGAACTGTGGACCGACCTGGGCTACGCCGGCCTCAACGTGCAGCTCGACGAGCTCGGTCTGGAGCGCATCACCCATGCCCTGACCCTGACCAGCCCGAATCTGCTGGAGGATCTGATCGGCACCGGCGAGGGCCTGCTCAGCGGCCTGCTGGGCGACCCCCTGGGCAGTCTGGAGCAGGTGCAGAACCTGCTCGGCGACGTGGCCGACCCGCAGGTGGCCAACCGGCTGCTGGGCGCCGGCTTCCGGGGCTCCACCTTCTCGATCATGATGCCGCTGCGCCAGAACGGCGCCGGTGAGTACGACACCGCCCGCTTCCTCACCGCCGGCGGCGTGGTGGGCGCGGTGGCGGCCACCAGCCCGGGCAGTTACCTGGCGGTGCCCAATGCGCGCATGGACACCGTGGAAGTGAACGTGCCGGACACCGAAAGCGGCATGCGCTATTCCTCGGAAATCGTCGGCAACCTGAACGGCCCGCGCTGGTACTCCACCGCCGTGCTGCTGCCGGACGGTTCGGTGATGGCCTTCAACGGCGCCAACCGGGACGAGGTGGTGCTGCCGGGCTCCGCCAACCCGGTGCAGGTCACCGAGCGCTTCGACCCGAACACCGGAACCTGGACGCCCATGGCCAGCTCCCTGAACCCGCGCACCTACCACAATACGGCGCTGCTGCTGCCGGACGGCCGGGTGCTGGTGGGCGGCCACGCGCCGATCAATACCGCCTACCTGTTCAGTCTCAACCTGGAGGAGCTGGGCTTCTCGCCCAACGACGGCCGCGACCCGTCCTTCGAAATCTACAGCCCGCCCTATGTGTTCAAGGACCGCCCGGAGATCCTGTCCGCCCCGACGGAGGTGTCCCACGGCGAGGCCATCGACATCCAGGTGGACGACGCCGCCGCCATCAACGAGGTGCTGCTGGTGCGCCGTACCAGCCTGACCCACCTGGTGGACGGCGATCAGCGTACCGTGGTGCTGCCGCACACGGTGGGCGACGGCCAGGTCAGCGTGACCATTCCGGGCAACGCGGCGGTGGCCCCCGCCGGCCATTACCTGCTGTTCGTCAATCGGGTGGCCAGCGATGGCTCAGCCATGGTGGTGCCGTCCACCGCCGCCTCGGTGCAGGTGCTGCTGCCGGATGCGGCGCCGACCCTGTTGGTCCGACAATAGCTGGCCCGGCAATGAGGAGCGCGACCATGACCGTTCGATTCCGTTTTGCCGGCCTGCTGGGCCTGGCCGGCCTGCTGCTGGCCGGCGCCGCCGGCGCCCACGGGCCGGAAGCCAAAGCCGTGAAGGCGCGGCTGGACCCGTTACCGGCGGCGCTGGCCGGCGTCGACGCCCAGGTGCAGACCACGGTGGCGCCGCAGCTGGTGGTGGCCAACGACAGTGACCGCACCCTGGAAATTCTCGATGGGGAAGGGCGTGCTTTCCTGCGCATCGACCGGGGCGGGGTGCTGGCGGACCTGGCCAGCCCGGCCTGGTACCGGGGCCAGACCGCCGCCCGGGGCGTGCCGCTGCCGGATGGCGTGGCCCAGGACGCGGCGCCGCGCTGGGCCAAGGTCAACGACCGGCCCCACTGGGGCTGGTTCGACCCGCGGCTGCGCACCGACGGCGTGGCGGTGCCCCACGATCTGGAGCACGCCGGCCGGCCGGCGCGGCTGGCCGACTGGCGGGTGCCGGTGCGGCGGGCCGGCGAGGCCAGTGCCCTGGCCGGGTCGTTCCGCTATGAACCGCTGCCGCCGGGACGCTTTCTGTCCCGGCTCACCTCCGACCCGGTGCTCACCGAGCGGGTCACCGTGACCCTGGCGCCGGGCACGGTGCCGGCGCTGCACCTGCACAATCAGGGGGAGAAGCCGGTGGTGGTGGCGGACGCCAGGGGCCGGCCCTGGCTGCGCGTGGGGCCCGGTGGCAGCTTTCTGAACGCCGCGCCGGAGGCCGCCGAGGCGAAGTGGGTGAAGGTGGCCGGCGGGCCCCGCTATACCTGGACCGAGCCGCGCGCCGCCTACGCCGAGCGCTGGCCGTCGGCGGCGGTGCTGGACGCCGGTGAGCGGGCCCGGGTAAGCACCTGGACCCTGCCGGTGACGGTGGGGGACACGCCGGTGGCGGTCACCGGCGAGGTGCTGTGGGTGCCGGGTGAGCGGGTGGCCGACAGCGGCCACCATCATTAGCGCCGACGCCGATCGCGACTGAAGTCGCTCCTACAACACCCCTCGCCGTAGGAGCGACTTCAGTCGCGATCAACCACGGCCGCCGGCCAACCGCTCCAACACCTGCTCCACCACCTCGAAGCGCTCGGCGGCGGTCTCCGACTCCAGCTCGAAGCGCAGGGTGCTGGCGCCCTCCAGCTTGTAGAGATTGGGCCCGGACTGCACCAGCTTGACGATGGTCAGCGGGTCCACCGGGGTGCGCTCGGCGAACTCCAGCTTGCCGCCGCGCGGGTGGGCGTCCAGCCGGGTGATGCCCAGGGCCTCGGCGCGCTGGCGCAGGGCGGTGACCCGGAACAGATTCTTGAGCGGATCGGGCAGCAGCCCGAAGCGGTCGATCATCTCCACCTGCAGCTCTTCCAGCTGTTCCAAGGTCTTGCTGCCGGCGATGCGCTTGTACAGCGTCAGGCGGGTGAACACGTCCGGCAGATAATCCTCCGGGATCAGCGCCGGGATGCGCAGGTTCACCTCCGGCCCGCCGGACAGCGGCCTGGCGGTGTCCGGCTGCTCGCCGTTCTTCAGGGCTTCCACCGCCTGCTCCAGCATCTCCATGTACAGCGAGAAGCCGATTGCCTCCATGTTGCCGTGCTGTTCCTCGCCGAGCAGCTCGCCGGCGCCGCGGATCTCCAGGTCCTGGCTGGCCAGCACGAAGCCGGCGCCCAGGTCGGTGGCCTGCTCGATGGCCTCCAGGCGCTTGAGGGCGTCCTTGGTCATGGCCCGGGGGCTGGGGGTGATCAGGTAGGCGTAGGCCTGGTGGTGGCTGCGGCCCACCCGGCCACGCAGCTGATGCAGCTGGGCCAGGCCCAGCTTGTCGGCGCGCTCGATGACGATGGTGTTGGCGCTGGGCACGTCGATGCCGGTTTCGATGATGGTGGTGCACACCAGCACGTTGAAGCGGCGGTGGTAGAAGTCGCTCATCACCGCTTCCAGCTCGCGCTCGCGCATCTGCCCGTGGGCGATGCCGACGCGGGCGTCCGGCACCATCTTGCGCAGTTCCTCGGCGGTGCGCGCCATGGTGTCGATGTCGTTGTGCAGGTAATAGACCTGGCCGCCGCGCAACAGCTCGCGGAGGATCGCCTCCTTGATGGCGGTGTCGTTCTTCTGCTGCACGAAGGTTTTCACAGACAGGCGTTTTTGCGGCGGCGTGGCGATAATGGAAATATCGCGCATGCCGCTCATGGCCATGTTCAGGGTGCGCGGAATCGGCGTGGCGGTGAGCGTGAGAATGTCGCACTCGGCGCGCAGCTCCTTGAGCCGTTCCTTGTGGCGCACGCCGAAGCGGTGTTCCTCGTCGACGATGATCAGGCCCAGGTCGGAGAACGCCACTGATTCCTGCAGCAGCTGGTGGGTGCCGACGACGATGTCCACCTTGCCGGCCTTGAGCCGGTCGAGCACATCGCTCTTCTCCTTGGCGCTGCGGAAGCGGGACAGCACCTCGATGTTCACCGGCCAGTCGGCGAAGCGGTCGACGAACGATTCGTAGTGCTGCTGGGCGAGCAGGGTGGTGGGCACCAGCACCGCCACCTGGGTACCGCTCTGCACCGCCACGAAGGCGGCGCGCATGGCCACCTCGGTCTTGCCGAAGCCGACGTCGCCGCACACCAGCCGGTCCATGGGTTTGGCCAGCTGCATGTCGCTGATCACCGCGCGGATGGCCGCCTCCTGATCCGGGGTTTCCTCGAACGGGAAACCGCTGGCGAAACGCTCGTAGTCTTCCGATTCGACGCCGAAGGCGCGGCCCTGGCGGGCTTCCCGGCGGGCGTAGGTGTTGAGCAACTCGGCGGCCACGTCGTTGATCTTCTCGGCGGCCTTCTGGCGCGCCTTGGTCCATTGCTCGGTGCCCAGGCGGTTGAGCGGCGGGCTGTCGCCGCCGCCGTAGCGGCTGATCAGGTGCAGGGAGGACACCGGCACGTAAAGTTTGTCGCCGCCGGCGTACTCCAGCAGCAGGAATTCGTGCTCCTGGCCGTGCACCGCCATGTGCACCAGGCCCTGGTAGCGGCCCACGCCATGGTCCAGGTGCACCACCGGTGCGCCGATGCTGAGCTCGCCCAGGGAGCGGATGCCCAGTTCGTTGCCGCTGTCTTCGCTGGTGCGTCGGCGGCGGCGCTGCATCACCCGCTCGCCGTACAGCTCGCTCTCGCTGACCACCAGCAGCTGGTGGTCCGGCGCGTAAAAGCCGGCGTCCAGCTCGCCACGGGTCAGGTTCCAGCGTTGCGGGTCGGCCAGGAAGTCCGCCCAGCCGTCCTTCAGGGACGGCTGGATGCCGATCTTCTGCATCAGCTCCAGCAGCGCCTCGCGGCGCCCGGCGGTTTCCGCCACCACCAGGATGCGCAGATCCGGACGGGCATCGGCGAAGGCGTGCAGCGGCGTCAGCGGGTTGCCGGCGCGCGGGTCGGCGGCCACCTTGGGCGCCGCCTCCACCCGGAACGACACCGCCCGCTCGCCGTCGCGCTGGCGGGCCCGGGGCAGCCGCTTCCAGGCGCCGTCCAGTTCATCCGGGCGCAGGAACAGCCGGGCCGGCGGCAGTACCGGCCGGTAAATATCATGGCGGCGCTGTTCGTAGCGGGCGCTGACTTCGTCCCAGAAGTGCGCGGCGGCCTCCTCGCAGCCGGCCATTTCCAGGGCGCGGGCGTTGGCGGGCAGGTAATCGAACAGGGTGGCCTGGCTGTCGAAGAACAGCGGCAGATAGTATTCCAGCCCCGGCGCGGCGATGCCCTCGGACACCTCCTGGTAGAGCGGCACATGGCGCGGGTCCACGTCGAAGGTGTCGCGGAAGGCGGTGCGGAAGTGGCGGATGCCCTCGGCGCTGAGCGGGTACTCGGCGGCCGGCAGCAGATTGATCTCGGTGACCTGACCGGTGGAGCGCTGGGACTCCGGGTCGAACAGGCGCAGGGATTCGATGTCGTCGTCGAACAGCTCCACCCGGAACGGCTGCGAGGTGCCCATGGGGAACACGTCCATGATCGCCCCGCGCACCGCGAACTCACCGTGTTCGTAGACGTTGTCGCGCTGCCGGTAGCCGCAATCCACCAGCCGGGCGCGGGTGGTCTCCATGTCGAAGGGCTCGCCGACGCGCAGCATGAAACTGTTGCCGGCGATGTGCGACGGCGGCGCCAGCCGCTGCATCAGGGTATTCACCGGCACCACCAGCACGCCGTGGCGGGCGCTGCTCAGCCAGTTGAGCACGCGGATGCGGTCGCTGACGATGTCCTGGTGCGGGCTGAACAGGTCGTAGGGCAGGGTTTCCCAGTCCGGGAACAGCATCACCGGCAAATCGCTGCCCGCGAGATAGAAGCTGAGGGCGTCGGCCAGTTGCTGGGCGCGGCCGCTGCCGGGGGCCGCCACCAGCAGCGGGCCGTCCAGGGAGCGCGCCACCTGGGTGAGCACCGCCGCCAGGCTGCCGTCGGACAGACCGCGCCAGTCCTTGAAGTGCTCGTTGCCGGCGGGGAACAAGGGGGTATCGGGTAACAGCGTCATCGTGCCTCCATCGAGGGCGCGCATTGTAGCGCAGTCCCGTGACGGCTTCATGAGGGGATCGGCGCCCGGCGCCGGGGTGTCGGCGGGAGCGGTGGTTCGACCGCGAAACGCTGGTCTGTGGTAGCATCGCGCCGCTCGGTATACGCAGAGGCCAACAATGAAAGAATCGGTTCGGGAATTGATGCAGCGCTTCAATCTGGAAACCCTGGAGAACAACCTGTTCCGGGGCCAGAGCGAAGCCAACGGCCAGCGCAGCATCTTCGGCGGCCTGGTGGCCGGCCAGGCGCTGCTGGCGGCTTCCATGACGGTGCCGGAGGACCGGCCGGTGCATTCCCTGCACGCCTACTTCCTGCGCCCCGGCGACATCCGCCGGCCGGTGATCTACGACGTGGACCGTATCCGCGACGGCCGCAGCTTCACCACCCGGCGGGTGAACGCCATTCAGCACGGACGTCCGATTTTCAGCCTGTCCACCTCCTTCCAGGTGGAAGAGGAGGGCGCCCGGCACCAGACCTCGATGCCGGACGTGCCGGCGCCGGAGGACCTGGAGAGCGATGAGTCCGCCCGCCTGCGCATGGCCGACCGCATTCCCAAGCAGTTCCGCGACGACTTCCTGCGCGAGCGGCCGCTGACCTTCCGCCCGGTGACGCCGCGCAATGTGTTCGAGCCGGAAACCCGCGAGCCGCTCAAGCAGTTCTGGTTCAAGGTGGACGATACGGTGGAGGCGGACCGCATGACCCAGCGGGCGCTGCTCGCCTATTGCTCGGACTTCGGCTTCATGGGCACCGCCATGCAGCCCCACGGCATGACCTTCTGGCAGGGCAATATGCAGTGCGCCAGCCTCGATCATGCCATGTGGTTCTACGACGATTTCCGTATCGATGACTGGCTGCTCTACCATTGCGAGAGCCCCGGCGCCGCCGGCGCCCGCGGGCTCACCTTCGGCCACATCTACCGCCGCGACGGCGTGCTGGTGGCGTCGGTGGCCCAGGAGGGCCTGATGCGCCTGCGCCCCGGCGAGGAGCCGGTCTGATCACAACGACCCCCGGATCGCGGGGCGGCTGGATGCGGCTGGCGATTGGCGCTATCATGCGCGCCCCCAGGCCTGTCCCCCTGGCGGCCCGGACCCCGACCTGCAGACCCTGACTGAGAGGCGCCCCGTGAACAAACTGGAAGACCACTTCGGACGCTGGAAAAACCGCGAAGAGATCGCCGAAGCCATGATCCCCATGATTGGCCGGCTGTATCGGGAGAAGAATGTGACCACCCAGGTCTACAGTCGCTCCCTGGTCAACAAGTCCGTGATCCAGATCCTCAAGGATCACCGTTTCGTCAAGCAAATCGAGGCCAGCCTCTCCGAAAACGGCCTGTCCGTGGTCGACTCCTTCCCGATCCTGCAGGAAGTGGCCAAGCTGGACATCGGCCCGAGCCGCATCGACATCGGCAAGCTGGCGGTGGCCTACAAGAAGGACGACAAAGGTCTGTCCCTGGAAGAGTACGTACGCCAGGAACTGGCCGAAGCGGTGGACCAGAAGGTCGACCTGCCCGGCCAGAAGGACGTGGTGCTGTACGGTTTCGGCCGCATCGGCCGGCTGCTGGCCCGCCTGCTGATCGAGAAGACCGGTTCCGGCGACGGCCTGCGCCTGAAGGCCATCGTGGTCCGTGAGTCCGGCAAGGAAGACCTGCAGAAACGCGCCAGCCTGCTGCGCCGCGACTCCGTGCACGGTCCGTTCGCCGGCACCATCGCCGTGGATGAGGAAGAAAACGCCATCATCGCCAACGGCAACTACATCAAGGTGATCTACGCCAACGATCCGTCCAAGGTGGATTACACCCAATACGGCATCAACGACGCCATCCTGGTGGACAACACCGGCAAGTGGCGGGACCGGGAAGGCCTGTCCCAGCACTTGCAGTGCGCGGGCGTGGCGCGGGTGATCCTGACCGCACCGGGCAAGGGCGACCTGAAGAACATCGTGCCCGGCGTCAACCACGACATGGTGGAAGACTCCGACACCATTCTGTCGCTGGCGAGCTGTACCACCAACGCCATCGTGCCGCCGCTGAAGGCGCTGAACGACAAGTTCGGCATCGAAGTGGGCCACGTGGAAACGGTGCACTCCTACACCAACGACCAGAACCTGCTGGACAACTTCCACAAGGGCCCGCGCCGTGGCCGCGCCGCGCCGCTGAACATGGTGCTCACCGAGACCGGTGCCGCCACCGCCGCCGCCAAGGCGCTGCCGGATCTGGCCGGCAAGCTCACCGGCAACTCCATCCGGGTGCCGACCCCGGACGTGTCCATGGCGATTCTGAACCTGACCCTGGGCAAGGAAACCACCCTGGAAGAGCTGAACGAGTACCTGCGCTGGGTGAGCCTGCATTCGCCGCTGCAGCGTCAGATCGACTTCATCAGCAGCCCGGATGCGGTGTCCACCGACTTCGTCGGCTCCCGTCACGCCGCCGTCATCGACGCCGAGGCGACCATTGTCAACAATGGCCGTCACTGCGTGCTGTACGTGTGGTACGACAACGAATTCGGGTACAGCTGCCAGGTGGTGCGCCTCCTGCAGCAACTGTCCGGCGTGGAGTATCCGCGTTACCCGAAAGACTGACCGGTTAGTGGAAAAAGCCCGCTTCAGCGGGCTTTTTCTTGCGAACATTTGGGGAATACCCACAAGGTCAATCCTGGCATCCGGACCGTGCGGTCATTATAATGTCGCGCGCCGGCCCCGGCCGGCTTCTCCGGAGCTGGGTGCCCGGTACCTCCCGAACGGGTGTTCCTGACGCTTTCTACCGGTTTTCGCGCGCCTTCCCGCCTCCCCGCCAACCAGCGGTCCCCGGGGAATGCGCCGCTCGACTTCAGCAACACGCAACGTGGGCGAGACACTATGATCAAAATCAAGAAGGGGCTTGACCTGCCCATCGCCGGCGCACCGCGCCAGGCGATCGAGGAAGGTCATCAGGTCCGTTCTGTGGCCGTGCTTGGCGGCGACTACGTGGGGATGAAACCGACCATGGAGGTCCGCGAAGGCGATACGGTGAAGAAAGGGCAATTGCTCTTCACCGACAAGAAGACCGACGGTGTCCGGTACACCGCGCCCGCCGGCGGCAAGGTCCTGGCCGTGAACCGCGGCCACAAGCGCGTGCTCCAGTCCGTGGTGATCGAGATCGCCGAGCAGGAAGAGGAAATCACGTTCTCCGCCCACGCCCCCGAGACCCTGGGTGGCCTGGACCGCGAGGCGGTCCAGCAGCAGTTGGTGGAATCCGGTGAGTGGACCCTGCTGCGCACCCGGCCCTTCGGCAAGGTGCCGGCGCCGGGCAGCACCCCCAACTCCATCTTCGTGACCGCCATCGACACCAACCCCCTGGCCCAGGACCCGGCGGTGGTGATCAAGGAAAACGAAGAGAGCTTCCGCCACGGCCTCACCGTGCTGACCCGTCTCACCGACGGCCCGGTCTGGGTGTGCAAGGCACAGAAGGGCGATCTGCCGTCCTTCGCCGAAGGCCAGGTGCGGGAAGAGACCTTCGCCGGCAAGCACCCGGCGGGCAACGCGGGCACCCATGTCCATCACCTGGACCCGGTGAGCCTGAAGAAGACCGTCTGGACCCTGGGTTACCAGGACGTGATCGCCATCGGCAAACTGTTCGTCGACGGGCGCATCAGCACCGACCGGGTGACCGCCCTGACCGGCCCGCAGGTGAAGACGCCGCGGCTGCTGCGCACCCGCGTCGGCGCCAGCCTGGAAGACTTCACGCGCGGCGAACTGAAGGACGGCGACAATCGCGTCATCAGCGGCTCGGTGTTCAACGGACACCACGCCCGTGGCCCGATGCTGTTCCTGGGCCGCACCGCCAATCAGGTGACGGTGCTGCGTGAAGGCCACGAACGCGAACTGCTGGGCTACATTTCTCCCGGCGGCAACCGTTTCTCGGTGATGAACATCTACCTGTCCAGGCTGATGCCGGGCAAGCGCTTCAACTTCACCACCACCACCAACGGCAGTGAGCGGGCCATGGTGCCGATCGGCGCCTACGAGGAAGTGATGCCCCTGGACATCCTTCCCACCCAACTGCTGCGCTCGCTGATCGTCGGCGATACCGACTCCGCCATGGCGCTGGGCGCCCTGGAACTGGTCGAGGAAGACCTGGCCCTGTGCACCTTCGTGTGTCCGGGCAAGTACGAGTACGGGCCGATCCTGCGCGACAACCTGACCACGATCGAGGTGGAGAGCTGAGATGGGTCTGAGAAACTACATCGACGACAAAATCGCCCCGCATTTCCACGAGGGCGGCAAGTTCGAGAAGTACTACGTCTTCTTCGAAATGTTCGACACCATGCTGTACAGCCCGGACTCGGTGACCCGGTCCGCGGCCCACGTGCGTGACGGCATCGACCTGAAGCGGATCATGATGACGGTCTGGTTCGCCACCTTCCCGGCGATCCTGTTCGGTCTCTACAACACCGGCTACCAGGCCAACCTGCAGATCACCGAGTTCGGCTACGACGCCATCCCCGGCTGGCGCGCGGACCTGGTGATGGCGCTCACCGGCTTCGACTACCAGAGTTTCTGGGCCAACATGCTGCACGGCCTGGTTTACTACGTGCCGATCCTGGTCGTCGTCTACCTGACCGGCTTTTTCTGGGAAGCGCTGTTCGCCTGGAAACGCGGCCATGAGGTGAACGAGGGCTTCTTCGTCACCGGTATCCTGTTCACCCTGATCCTGCCGCCGGCCATTCCGCTGTGGCAGGTGGTGTTGGGCGTGTCCTTCGGCGTGGTGATCGGTAAGGAAGTGTTCGGTGGCACCGGCAAGAACTTCCTCAACCCGGCGCTGGTCGGCCGTGCCTTCCTGTACTTCGCCTACCCGGCGCAGATGTCCGGCGACTCGGTATGGACCGCCGTGGACAACTTCTCCGGCGCCACGCCGCTGAGCCTGGCCGCCTCCGGCGACCTGAACTTCTCCGCCGGCCTGGCCGAGAACGCCCTGAACGCCGGCGCCAACGGCGCCACCCAGAGCCTGGCCTGGATGGACACCTTCCTGGGCGGCATCCAGGGCTGTATCGGTGAAACCTCGGTGATCGCCATCGCCCTGGGCGCGGCCTTCCTGCTGTTCACCAAGATCGCCTCCTGGCGGATCATGCTCGGCGTGCTGATCGGCATGGTGGCCATGAGCGGCCTGTTCAACGTGCTGGGCAGCGACTCCAACCCGATGTTCGCCATGCCCTGGTACTGGCACCTGACCGTGGGCGGCTTGGCGTTCGGCCTGGTGTTCATGGCCACCGACCCGGTTTCCGCCTCCATGACCAACACCGGCAAGCTGATCTTCGGCGCGCTGATCGGCGTGATGACGGTGCTGATCCGGGTGGTCAACCCGGCGTTCCCGGAAGGCATCATGCTGGCGATCCTGTTCGGCAACCTGTGCGCCCCCCTGATTGACTACTTCGTGACCCAGGCGAACATCCGTCGTCGCCTGCGTCGCACCGGCGGAGCGGTGTAATGGCTGGAAGCAAAGATAGCGTAGCAAGAACCCTCACGGTCGCGTTCCTGGTCTGTCTGGTGTGCGCGGTGGTGGTGGCCACCGCCGCGGTGAGCCTGCGCCCCGTGCAGCAGAAGAACCAGACCCTCGACCGCCGCGTGAATATCCTGCAGGCCGCCGGCCTGTATCAGCCCGGCATGGACGTGGAAGCGGCGTTCAAGACCATCGATCGCAAGTTCGTGGATCTGGAAACCGGTGAGTACGTGGACAAGCCGGACTCCTACGACCAGCTCAAGGCGGCCAAGGACCCGGATCAGAGCGAGCGCCTCGATCCCGAGGACGACATCGCCGGGATCAAGACCCAGGCGGACGTGGCCGAGGTGTTCCTGGCCCGGGACGACGCCGGCGACCTGACCCGCATCATCCTGCCGATCCGTGGCTACGGCCTGTGGTCCACCCTGTACGGCTTCATGGCCCTGGAATCCGACGCCAAGACCATCGCCGGCCTGGGCTTCTACCAGCACGGCGAGACCCCGGGTCTCGGCGGCGAGGTGGACAACCCGGCCTGGAAGGCGCTCTGGGAAGGCAAGAAGATCTATGACGAGGACGGCGATATTGCCATCCAGGTCATCAAGGGTACCGTGGACAGTGGTACGCCCAACGCGGAGAACAAGGTGGACGGCCTGGCCGGCGCCACCCTGACCAGCAAGGGCGTGAGCCACCTGGTACGGTTCTGGGTCGGCGCGAAAGGCTTCGGCCCCTACCTGGAACGCATGCAGAACGGCGAAGCCGGTGACGGTTCCGAGGCCGGCGAAACTGGAGGAGAGGCGTAATGGCGGAGAAGACAAAGGACCTGTTGTTCGGTCCGATTTTCGACAACAACCCCATCGCGCTGCAGATCCTGGGTATCTGCTCCGCGCTGGCGGTGACCAGCAACCTGAGCACCACCGTGACCATGTGTATCGCGCTGACGTTGGTGACCGCGTTCTCCAACTTCTTCGTGAGCACGGTGCGCAACGTGATCCCGTCGAGCATCCGCATCATCGTGCAGATGACCATCATCGCGTCGCTGGTGATCGTGGTGGACCAGTTCCTCAAGGCCTACGCCTACAGCATCTCCAAACAGCTGTCGGTGTTCGTCGGCCTGATCATCACCAACTGCATCGTGATGGGCCGCGCCGAGGCGTTCGCCATGAAGAACGCGCCGATTCCTTCCTTCATGGACGGCGTGGGCAACGGTCTTGGTTATTCGGTGCTGCTGCTGACCCTGGGCTTCGTGCGTGAGCTGTTCGGCGCCGGCAGCCTGTTCGGCATCCAGGTGCTGCCGACCACCGCCGACGGCGGCTGGTACGCCACCAACGGTCTGCTGCTGCTGCCGCCGAGTGCCTTCTTCCTGATCGGCTTCTTTATCTGGGCGGTACGCGCCTGGAAACCGGAGCAGGTGGAAGAGGACGACTTCAAGATGAAGCCGCACAGCCGCGTCAGCGACGCGTTTTAACGGCCAGAACGGGAGCTCATCATGTTTGAACATTACGTCAGCCTGTTCGTCCGCGCCGTTTTCGTGGAGAACATGGCGCTGGCCTTCTTCCTGGGGATGTGTACCTTCATCGCCATCTCCAAGAAGATCGGCACCGCCATCGGTCTGGGTATCGCCGTTATCGTGGTGCAGACCATCACGGTGCCGGTGAACAACCTGATCCTGCACTATCTGCTCAACGAGGGCGCTTTGTCCTGGACCGGCATCGACGCGCTGGCCAACCTGGACCTGCGCTTCCTGGGCCTGCTCAGCTACATCGGCGTGATCGCGGCGATCGTGCAGATTCTGGAAATGACCCTGGATAAGTACGTGCCGAGCCTGTACAACGCGCTGGGCATCTTCCTGCCGCTGATCACCGTGAACTGCGCCATTCTGGGTGCTTCCCTGTTCATGGTGGAGCGCGACTACAACCTGGGCGAATCCGTGGTCTACGGCATCGGCGCCGGCACCGGCTGGGCGCTGGCCATCACGCTGCTGGCGGGCATCCGCGAGAAGCTGAAGTACAGCGACGTTCCCGACGGCCTCAAGGGGCTGGGCATCACCTTCATTACCGTGGGTCTGATGTCACTCGGGTTCATGTCCTTCTCCGGCGTGCAACTCTAAGGGTAAGGGGAGAGCGAGAACATGGGTTTTGAAATCATTCTCGGCGTGGTCATGTTCACCGCCATCGTGCTTGCGCTGGTGGCGGTGATCCTGATGGCCCGTTCCCGCCTGGTGATCAGCGGTGATGTGCACATCGACATCAATGGCGAAGCCGATAAAGGCATCGACGTGCCCGCCGGCGGCAAGCTGCTGGGCACCCTGGCGGACCAGGGCATCTTCCTGTCCTCCGCCTGTGGCGGCGGCGGCACCTGCGCGCAGTGCAAGTGCCAGGTACTGGACGGCGGCGGCGACATCCTGCCCACCGAGGAAGGCCACTTCACCAAGGGCCAGATTCGCGACGGCTGGCGCCTGAGCTGCCAGGTCAACGTCAAGCAGGACATGAAGATCAAGGTGCCCGAGGAATTCTTCGGCGTGAAGAAATGGGAATGCGAAGTCGTTTCCAATCCCAACGTGGCCACCTTCATCAAGGAACTGACCCTGAAGCTGCCGGAAGGCGAGAACGTGGACTTCCGCGCCGGCGGTTACGTGCAGCTGGAATCTCCGCCCTACGACATCGATTTCTCCAACTTCGATATCGAAGAGGAATTCCGCGGCGACTGGGAGAAGTTCAAGTTCTTCGACCTCAAGGCGAAGAGCAATGAAACCGTGGTGCGCGCCTACTCCATGGCCAACTATCCGGAAGAGAAGGGCATTCTCAAGTTCAACATCCGGATCGCCACGCCGCCCCCGGGCGCCAAGGACATTCCGCCGGGCCTGATGAGCTCCTACGTGTTCAACCTGAAGCCCGGTGACAAGATCACCGTGTTCGGGCCCTTCGGTGAGTTCTTCGCCAAGGAAACCGACGCGGAGATGGTGTTCATCGGCGGTGGCGCGGGCATGGCCCCCATGCGCAGCCACATCTTCGACCAGCTCAAGCGTCTGCACTCCAAGCGCAAGATCAGCTTCTGGTACGGCGCCCGCTCCATTCGCGAGACGTTCTACTCCGAGGAGTACGACCAACTGGCCGCGGAGAACGACAACTTCGAGTGGCATCTGGCGCTGTCCGATCCGCTGCCCGAGGACAACTGGGAAGGGCCCACCGGGTTCATCCACAACGTGGTCTACGAGAACTACCTGAAGGACCACCCGGCACCGGAAGACTGCGAGTACTACATGTGCGGTCCGCCGATGATGAACGCCTCCGTGATCAAGATGCTCGAGGACCTGGGCGTCGAACCGGAGAACATCATGCTGGATGACTTCGGTGGGTGATTGAACGTCATCGCGGCTGAAGCCGCTCCTACAGGTCAATGTAGGAGCGGCTTCAGCCGCGATCCGGCCGACGATGGCCCCCGCCACCTCTCCGACATCCTCCACCCGATCAACACACCCATGCCAATCCCTCTGACCCGCTTCTTCCCCCTCCTGGCCCTTCTGGCGCTGCTCGCCGCCTGCGACGACACCACCGATCGCCTGTCCGCGCTCAACGGCCCCACCATGGGCACCACCTGGTCGGTGAAATTCACCGGCACCCCCACGGAGGGCGTGCCCGCGCTGCGGCAATCCATCGAGGCGGCCCTGGAGCAGGTCAACGCGGACATGAGCACCTACCGCGAGGACGCCACCATCAGCCGCTTCAACCGCGCCGAGGCGGGCCGGGCGGTGACCCTGTCCGACGATTTCGCCCAGGTGCTGAACGAGGCCCTGACGATCTCCGCGGACACCGACGGCGCCTACGACGTGACCATCGGGCCGCTGGTCAACCTGTGGGGCTTCGGCCCGGACCCGGAGCGCTTCGAGCCGCCGCCGCAGGCGGAGGTGGACGCGGCCCGGGCCCGGGTGGGCTGGCAAAAACTGGCGCTGAACGGTGATCAACTGACGCAGCCCGGCGGGGTCTATCTGGACCTGTCGTCCATCGCCAAGGGCTTCGCCGTGGACAAGGTGGCCGGCGTGATGGAACAGGCCGGCATCCGCAATTATCTGGTGGAGATCGGCGGCGAACTGCGCGCTTCCGGCCAGAAGCCCCAGGGCCAACCCTGGCGCGTGGCGGTGGAGCGGCCGATTGTCGGCGTGCGCGAAATGGACAAGGTGATCGCCCTGCGTGACCTGTCCATCGCCACCAGCGGCGACTACCGCAACTTCTTCGAGGTCGACGGCAAGGTGTATTCCCACACCATCGACCCGCGCACCGGCTACCCGGTGGGCCACCAGCTGGGCTCGGTGACCGTGTTACACTCCAGTTGCATGGTCGCCGACGGCCTGGCCACGGCGCTCACCGTACTGGGGCCGGAAAAAGGGCTGGCGTTCGCCCGCGCCCGTGAACTGCCGGTGCTGTTCATTGTCCGAGGGGACGACGGTCCCGAGGAAATCATGACCGACGCCTTCCGCCGTATTCTGGAAGGTGAAGCAGGAGGAAACTGATATGTTGGGTACCATTCTGGCCGCGTTCGTCGTGCTGGGCCTGCTGTTCGCCGGCATGGCCATCGGCGTGATCCTGTCCAACAAGCCGCTCAAGGGCTCCTGCGGCGGGCTCGCCGCCCTGGGCATGAAGGACGGCTGCGAAATCTGTGGCGGCGACAAGGACGCCTGCGAGGAAAACACCCGCCAGGTCAGCGCCAAACGCGCCGCCGAACTGGGCCGCGACGTCCTTAAAACCTGATTCCGAGCCGCCGCGGGGGTTCCACCGCGATCAACGGTGGTCCGGGCGACCGACGATGACGGCGGTGCGCAGGCGGGACTGGCCGTAGCGGGTCATTTTTTCGAAGCGGTCCCGGGTAATCGGCACGTGCTGGCAGTCCAGGGGCACCTGATCGTCCGCCGGGTCCGGGTCGTGGATGTAGAAGCATTCCTGGTCCGCGCCGCTCACCACCACCCAATGGGGCGCCTTGCGCCCGTCCAGCCGCCAGGTGCTGATCAGCACGATGGCCACCTCGCCGTGTTTCAGGGCCTTGTCCAGGCGCGCCGCGGTGAGTTCCCGGTAGCGCACCGGAATGCCCCGTTCACGGACCTCTTCCTCGAAGTGCTCGTGCACCGTCTCGATCACCCGTTTCTTGTTCTCGTCGCGCACTGAATCCAGAAACAGCGGGCCGCGCTGGTTGCAATAGACCTGGGCGGTGAGACCGCGGGCCTCGGCGGCCAGGGCCAGGCCCAGCGGGTGGCAGCCGCCGTGGCCGGCGGTCATGAAAATGGTGGTGGCTTCGCGCCAGATCAGCAGTTCCTCCCGTTCCCGGGGGGCGCGCTGGAGCAGGGCGGCCAGGGCCATTTGCAGGCAGGCGGGCCCGCAGGTGAACTCGGTGCTCTGCCGCACCCAGGGGATTTCCCGGCCGGCGTGGCGCTCCGGCGTATAGTGCAGGCGCTTCTGGTAACGCAGGGCGTCCTCGTGATCCTCGTAATAGTCCGGCGTGGAGCCGAACAACTTGTAGCCGCGCCGCTCGTACAACCGGATGGCGCCGGCGTTGTCGCGACGCACCTCGAGGCGCAGGTAAAGACGCTTCTCCTCGTGGGCGTATTGCTCGGCGGCGTCCATCAGGGCATCGCCCAGACCCTGGCCACGCCAGGCCGGGTCGGCGGCGATGGAATAGAGCCGCGCCAGGCGCGTGCCCCGTTGCAGGATCACCAGGGCATAGCCCGCCAGGCTGCCGTCCGGCGCCGACGCCAGGATCAGGCCGGAGTGGGCCTGGCGGATCCAGTGACGGAAGCTGCGCCGGGACAAACGGTCGCTGTCGAAGCAGCGCCGCTCCAGGGCGGTAAGGGCATCCAGATCATCGGGCAGGGCGGGGCGCAGGGTAAAAATGGAATTCATGAGGTCATCCGGGGAATTCGGCACCAGCATAAAGCCCCGACGGGCGGCGATGCCAGTGCTTTTCCATGCCCGGTCGCATCGTCATAATGGCGCGATAAGGAGATCGAAATGCCCGTATCACCCGCTCCCTCGCGGGGGCTGATTCTGTCCGGCGGCGGCGCCCGCGCCGCCTATCAGGTGGGCGTGCTCAGCGCCATCGCCGACATGCTGCCGCCCACCGCCAGCAATCCCTTTCCGATCATCTGCGGTACTTCCGCCGGTGCCATCAACGCCGCCGGTCTGGCCGCCGGCGCCCACGACTACCGGCTGGCGGTGCGCGGCCTGGAGCAGGTGTGGGCCAACATGACCGCCGAGCAGGTCTACCGCACCGACATCGGCGCCTTCCTGCGCAGCCTGCTGCGCTGGATGTTCAGTTCCGCCGCCGCCGGCCGGGGCACCACCCGCAGCGCGCTGCTGGACAATACGCCGCTGAAACGGCTGCTGCGTCTGGTGATCAACTTCCAGCGCATCGGCCAGAGCATCGACCAGGGCCACCTGCGCGCGCTGTCGATCACCGCCTCCAGCTACGCCTCCGGGGAATCGGTGGCGTTCTTTCAGGGCGCCGACGATTTACAGGAATGGAACCGGGCCCGGCGGCTGGGCCGGCGCTCCACCATCGGCGTGCAGCATCTGCTGGCGTCGGCGGCGATTCCGCTGCTGTTTCCGGCGGAAAAAGTGGACGGCCGCTACTACGGTGACGGGGCGGTGCGCCAGCTGGCGCCGGTGAGTCCGGCGCTGCACCTGGGCGCCGACCGGCTGCTGGTGATCGGGGTGTCCGGCAATCCCACCGCCGAGCACCAGCGGCAGTTGAGCGGCTACCCGTCCCTGGCCCAGGTGCTCGGCCATGTACTCGACAGCGTGTTCGTGGACACCCTGGAAGGGGATGTGGAGCGGCTGGAGCGCATCAATCGCACGGTGCAGGCGCTCAGCCCGCGGGCCCGCAATCAGCACGAAATCCAGCTGCGTCAGGTGGAGGTGCTGAAGATCTACCCGTCCCAGCCGCTGGACGAGATCGCCGCCGAGCACAACAAGGAACTGCCGCGCACCTTGCGGTTCTTCCTGCGCGGCGCCGGCGCCACCCGCTCACCGGGGGCCTCGGCGCTCAGCTATCTGCTGTTCGAGCCCGGCTTCACCGGGCGGCTGATGTCGCTGGGGTACCAGGACGCCAAGGCCCGGGAAGAAGAGATCCGGGCGTTTTTGAAGGATTAACGCCGCTTTTTCCGAAAGTGCGCCATGAAGCTGGTGGGGAAGTCGGTGATGATGCCGTCCACCCCCAGCTTCGCCAGCCGCTGGGCCTCGGCCAGATCGTTCACCGTCCAGGTGGAGACCTTCAGGCCGCGCCGTCGGGCGCGGCGCATCAGCCCCTCGTTGACCAGGGTGTGCTTGGGCATCAGCCAGGTGCAGCCGAGTGCCGCCGCCCGGCGGGTGGGCTGCTGGTAGCGGTACTCCGCCACATAGCCGCGCTCGATGCGCGGCGTCATGCCGCGCAGCATGCGCAGAAAGCCGGCATGGCTGGAGGTCACCACGACCCGCTCGTGCAGGCCCTGCTCGTCGATCAGCCCGACCAGCTGATGGGCCAGCCGATGCAGCAGGGGCGAGTCGGCGCCCTTGACCTCGAACTGGAACCGCATGGCCGGCCCGCACAGGGTCACCACCTCGCGAAGGGACGGGATGCACACCGGGCTGTGCCAGCCCGGTGTGTTCTGGCGCGCGTCCAGCACGCCCAACTGCGCCAGGGTGTAATGATGGGCCTTGCCGCGTTCGCCGGTGGTGCGGGTGACGTTACGGTCGTGCACCACGATCAGGTGGCCGTCCCGGGACAGGCGCACGTCCAGTTCCACTTCCGTGACGCCGGCATCCAGCGCCACCTGAAAGCCCGCCAGGGTATTTTCCGGGGCCTCGCCGCGGGCGCCGCGATGGCCGACGATGGTGGGGGTCGTCGTACTCATGGTTCTCGTATCGTTGCCGGCCGGACCGCCGGGTCGCCGCGCATTGTGCCGGGGTGGCCGGGATGGCATCAATAGGCAGGGCGCCATTGTCATGGAAGCGTCACCTGACGCCTGCTAGGGTTGGCGCTTCGCGATCGGACGGAGACCTGAATGGGGTCCCTGCTCAAGAGTTACGCGGTGCTGTTCCTGCGCTCCTGGAACCCGGATTACGACGGCACCGTGACCGGCGTATCGCCGCGCCGCTGGCTGGTGATGGCCGCCTTCTGGCCGCTGTTCCTGCTGCTGCAGTTGATCAACGGCGCCTTCCTGCTGCTCGATCACCTGCTGTTTCCAGACTTTCGCCGCGTGGCGGTGCGCGCGCCGGTGTTCGTGGTGGGCGTGCCGCGCAGCGGTACCACCTTCCTGCATCGCCTGCTGGCCGGCGACCGGGAACGGTTCACCACCACCGCCCTGTGGGAGCTGATCTTCGCCCCTTCGATCTGCCAGCGGCGCCTGTGGCGCGGCCTGGGGCGGCTGGACGGGCTGTGCGGCCGGCCCCTGGGGCGCCTGCTGCATGCCCTGGAGCGGCGCGCCCTGGGCGGGCTGGACGACGTGCACCAGACCGGCCTGCGCGACCCGGAGGAAGATTATCTGGCGCTGCTGCCGGTGCTGGGCTGCTTTCTGCTGGTGCTGGCGGTACCCGATCCGCGCCTGTGGCGGCTCACCTTTGCCGACCGGGACCTGCCGGAGACGGACAAACGCCGCCTGATGGCCGCCTACCGGCGCTTCGTGCAGCGCCATCTCTACGTGCACGGCGACCGTCTGACTTTCCTTTCCAAGAACCCCTCGTTCACGCCGCTGATGGCCACTTTGGCGGCGGAATTTCCCGACGCCCGCTTTATCGGCTGCCTGCGCAACCCCACCGAGGCGGTACCCTCGCAGATCAATTCCATCGTCATCGGCGCGCGGATTTTCGACGGCCGCGACACCGCCGACTACTGGCGCGAGGGCTTCCTCGGCATGCTTGATTACTACTACCGGCACCTGCTGGAGCAACTGGACCGGCTGCCGCCGTCCCGCCGCGCCCTGTCGCGGATGGAGCAGCTGGCGGCGCGGCCGCTGGCCACCGTGGAGGGTTTCTACGCGGACTTCGGGCTGACCCTGTCGCCGGCCTACCGGGCCTGGCTGAGCGTCCAGGACGAAAAGGCCCGTGGCTACCGCAGCGGCCACCACTATTCGCTGGAGAACCTCGGGGTGGCGCCGGAACGGCTGATCGACACCTTCGGCTGGGTCTATGAAAAATTCGCTTACCCTTTGCCCGCCACTGAACGCCGGTGAGGTTTCTCTTGTCACAAATCAGACATAAGTGGTACTCATACTGCCTGCTATGAATACAAACGAGCTGCGCGTACTTTTTGTCGTGGACGCCATGAAGGGCCGCAACGGGGTGGGCGCCTACTTTCAGGATCTGGTCGCCCATCTGGACGGCAAGGTGGCCCGGGCCGAGCTGGTGTGTCCCAGCCTGGAGGAGCCCCATCCCTGCCAGGGCGTGTCCATGCCGATCCCCGGGGACCCCACCCAGCGTCTGTTCTTTCCCAAGATGCGTGAGCTGACCGCGCTGGTCTGGGAAATGAAACCCCATGTGATCGTCATCCCCGGCCCCGGCATCTTTTCCCTGGGCGCCTACTGGGTGGCCCGCAAACTGGGCATCCCGGTGTGCGTCACCTTCCAGACCGACTATGACCGTCTGGTGCAACTGTACTGGGGGCCGCGCCTGGCCAGGCTGGCCGGGGGCCTGCTCAACTGGCTCAACCGCACCCTGTTCCGGGGCTCCAGCGCGGTGGCCACCATCTGCGAAAGCATGATCGCCGACGCCCGCGCCGCCGGCGCCCGCCACCCGCAACTGGTGGGCACGCCGCTGGGGCCGGAGTTCGTCAACCGCGCGCCGGCGCCGCTGGCGGAACCGCTGGACTCGGTGCTGTACGTAGGCCGGCTGGCGGCGGAAAAGAACCTGGAACGCTTCCTGGCCATGGCCGAACAACGGCCGGACTGCCGCTTCACCGTGGCCGGCGACGGCCCGCTGCGGCCGCTGGTGGAAGAACACGCCCGGCGCCTGCCGAACCTGCACTTTCTGGGCTGGTGCAGCCGGGAACAGGTGGTGGAGCAGCTGGACGCCCACCAGGTGTTGGTGCTGCCTTCGTCGGTGGAAGCCTTCGGCACCGTGGCCCTGGAAGCCCTGGCCCGGCAGCGGCTGGTGATCACCACGCCGGTGTGCGGCATCAATCAATGGCCAGCGCTGGCCCGGGTGCTGACGGTGGCCGAGCCGAACGAAAGCCTGGCCGATACCCTGGCACGCCTGCGGGCGCTGACGCCGGCGGCCCGCCGGGAGCGGGCCGAGGCCGGTCGCCGCGCCGCCCTGGCCATGAACCAGGGCGCCGTGGACGGCTGGCTGCAGGTGCTGCAGGGCTGTGCCCGGCAGGGCGCGGTGCTGCCCAAGCCGCGCCGCTCGCCCACCGTGGCGGTGCTGCGCCGGTTGAGCACCCATCAGGCGCGGCCCGGACTCTGACGTGTCCCTGGCCGGCCTGGTTTCGATCCACGATGTGATGCCGGAGACCCGTGAGCGGGTCGCCGATCTGCTCGAGCGGCTGGCCGCCGTGCCGCCGGAGCACGTGACCCTGCTGGTGGTGCCGGGCAAGGATTGGCGCGATGACGACCTGGACTGGTTGCGCGACCTGGCCGCGCGGGGCTACCCCCTGGCGGGCCACGGCTGGCGGCACCGCTGCGATCCGCCGAAAAGCCTGCACCATCGCCTGCACAGCGCGCTCATCTCCCGTGACGTGGCCGAGCATCTGTCCCTGGACGCCGCCGGCATCGCCGCCCTGATCCGCGATTGCCATCGCTGGTTCGTCGAGCACGGCCTCACCCCCTCACCGCTGTATGTGCCGCCGGCCTGGGCGCTCGGCGCCATTGATCGCCACGCGCTGGCGGCCCTGCCGTTCCGCTACTTCGAAACCCTGGGCGGCGTCTACGACGCCCGCGAGCGCCGTTTCCACCGCCTGCCACTGGTGGGCTTCGAGGCGGACAACGCCTGGCGAGCGGCCAGCCTGACCGTCTTCAATCACTGGAACCTGGGGATGGCGCGGGCCTTCGGCCGGCCTTTGCGGGTGTCGATTCACCCGGGGGACTTGTCGTTGAGGTTGGGAGGGCAGGTACTGCCCTGGATAGGTCGTCTGGCGCGGACCGAACGTTATCCGGACCTGACGCCGGCCACCGATTAGCCGCGGATAGCGGTGGGGCGGCGCGCCTCGGAGCCCGTATCCACTTCGGAACTGAGCGTTTGCCCCTGACCATCCTGGCTGTCACTGGCCGCGCCGGATCCGGGCATGTAGAACAACGTCACCATCAGCAGCAGGCCGCGGGTCGCGATTCTTTTATTCATGGTCTGGCCCCCCGTGTGTGGTCCATCGACAGCGGCATGTGGCGTAATGCCATGATGGCGGCGGCCAGCTTAGAGCGGGGCACGTGAAGACTCCGAGAGGAAACGACCCTTCAGCCCGCCTGCTCCAGCCGCTCCGCGTTCTCCTCGATGAAATCCACGAACGCCCGGGTCTTGGCCGGAATCAACTCGCGGCCGGCGTACACCATGTAGAAGTCCAGGTCCGGCGCCCGGTATTCGGGCAGCAGCCGCACCAGCTCGCCGTCGTCGAGCTGGCTCTGGATGTCGGAGAGGCTTTTCAGGGCGACGCCACGACCTTCCAGTACCCACTCACGCAGCGTCTCGCTGTTGTCGGTGATCAGCCCGCCGCGTACCCGCACGGTGTGGCGCTTGCCGGCGGCGTCCTCCAGCACCCACTGGTCCTTGAAGGCGCCGGGGCAATCCAGGATCAGACAATCGTGCCGCTGCAGGTCCCGGGGTTCCCGTGGGGCAGGGTGGTGGGCCAGGTAGTCCGGCGACGCGCACAGCACGCAGGGATTGCGCATCAGGCGGCGGGCCACCATGGAGGAATCCTGGGGCTCGCCCAGCACGATGGCCACGTCCACCAGATGGGAGGAGGCCGCCGGGTCCAGCTCGCCGAAGTTGAGTTGCACGGAAAGTTCGGGGTAGCGGTCCGAGAATTCGCTGACCAGGGGAACGATATGCCTGCGGCCCAGGCCGATGCTGGACGCGATGCGCAGGGTACCCTGCGGGTGCTGGCCGGCCTGGCTGACCTTGGCGACCACGGTGTCCAGTTCGCCCATCAGCCGCTCCACGTTCTCGTAGAGATCACGCCCCTCGTCGGTAAGCTTCAGCCCCCGCGAACTGCGCACCAGCAGCCGGATACCCAATTGCCGCTCGATGCGGCTGACGTATTTACTGACGGATGCCACCGAAAGCTCCAGTGCTTTCGACGCCTCCGACAGAGTCCCCGCCTTGACCACCGCGACGAAGATAGTGAAATCCGCAAGCCGTTTCATGGTCTGTCCCTTTTTTTGTTTTACACCAAAACTGGTTTTTATGCGTCCTGGAAAAAGGCGCTTTCGGTGTCGATCCTTCCGTGAGACCTGCCAAGTATGGCATAGGGCCCGCGGGCCAGCCATAAACCTCAGAAAACAATGTTTTTATCATCACGGAACAGACCGCCAGTGACGATGCCCGCCGCGCCGGCCTTCTTGGTCGCGGCGCCCAATGCCGGTATTAGCACGTTACCAAAGCCAGCATGTTCCAAAAGATAACACCTGTAAACAAAAAGGGTCGGGCATCGAAGGTGACCCGGGAGCCCTCGTTTTCCCAATTAATTCCCGCAGAAGTATACATAACCATCATGTACGTTTTTCGCTTTGCCGGTATCCGCAAAGCCCGGAATTGCCATAAACCGGGTTTTGGTGTTTACATCCGTACTTGCAAAATCAAGGGGTAGGGTTGCAACTTCTGCTGCCTTTAAGGTTTGCCAGGACGCCAGGAAAAAGGGGACAGACATGGCCCAGGAGATACATGTTTACAGGCGTACCCGTGACAAACTAGGATTTCGCCAAGCCGACCCGCGCGGCGGTGCGCCCGATGTGGTACGTCAAGGGCGCTCCCCGGCCTCGACAACGCGGGCAATTAAGGAGTCACGGCGGACAGCGTGACCAACAACAACAACCAGGAGGTGGAGAACGCATGTTGCATGCGCTCTCGAGCCCGGAGACCGGCTCCCCTTTCAAATTCAATGATTTTTCGCTGTTGCCGCGCTGTTGCGGGTTCCGCTCTAGCCGTGGAGACCTTCGCACGTGGCGCTGTGATCCTTACTCGAAAAGTAATAGCTGTGTTAAACGTTGAGCTGCGGTCTCCCGGCTGCGTTCATGAAGAAGAACAACATCAGGCAGAAAGGTTGTCTAACTATGAAAAAATCGATAATCAAAACAATCCTGTTGCCCGCGGGAACGATGATGCTGATGAGCACGCCCGCGCTCGCCAACATGGGTAACACCGGCAGCACCTATGGCCTTTTCCCCTCGGACATCGCCTCCGCTCAGGCGCTGTCCCTGTTCAACACCTCCACCTCCGCCACGTACTACAATCCGGCCAACCTGGCGGTGGAGCGGACCAGCGAGATCACCGGCGCGATCTTTCACGCCGAGCACGATCTGAACGTGGACAGCAGCGACCCGAACTACTCGGGCAACGTGCTGGACACGCCTTCACAGCAAGTGATGCTGGGTCTCAAGGCGGACCTGAGCGGCCTGATGAAATCCGAACATCCCATTTATCTGGGCTTCATCGCCGGGGTGGAGAAGTTCGGTAAGGAAATGGTGGCGTTCACCTCCAGCGCCGAAGGCAATAACGCCCAATACCTGCAATACGACCGTCAGCCGCTGTTCCTGGCCGCCGGTATCGGTTCCAACGTATGGCGCGGCATCAAATTCGGCGCGGCCCTGCAGGTCACCCTGCACAATGATGCGGAACTGACCATCAGCAATAACCTGGCCGGTGAAACCGAATACGAACGCCTGAACGTGGAATCCCGCTCCAAGTTCCGCCCCGTGGTCGGCCTGACCATGAACGTCGGGGAAACCTTCTGCCGCATCAAGGGCTGTTCGCTGGATGGCCTGGACATGGCCCTCAACTACCGCGCCTCCACGGACTCCCAGACCTCGGTGGACGCCAATGCTCAGATTCCGGGTGTGATCCCCAGCCCCGGTGTCGATATCGACGTCTATAACGTCATCGACTCCTACCAGCCGGCGATCACCACCGCGGGCTTCCGCTACGACTTCGGTCGCTGGCGCCTGGGCTTCACGGGTGAATACCAGCAGTGGTCCGATCTGGGCAGCGACCTGGCCGATGACACCATCAAGGATCAGGCTGGCCTGGAATTCGAAGACATCTTCATCCCCCGTGTCGGCCTGGAAGTCGACCTGAACGACGTCTTCATGCTGACCTCCGGCGTGGCCTGGGAAAAGTCCCCCCTCAAGGGCAGCTCTTCCCTCGACGTCAACTATGTGGACGCCGACCGTCTGGTCGTCGGCCTGGGCCTCAGCGCCAACCTGAAGCATGTACCCATGATCGCACACCCCGTGATCCTGAACGTCGGCTACCAGTTCCAGCAGCTCGACGAGCGGGATTTCGATCTCAGTGAGTCCAAGGGCGTTGGCAATCCCAACGTTACCTACGCCAACGTGAGCACCGATGGTGAGGTCCACGTGTTCGCCGGCTCCATCTCCCTGAAGTTCTAACGGGCTAAACGAATACGGTGGGTACCATAATGAAAAACGACAAGTACAAATACGAGAATAAGCAGAACAGGGTTGAGAGGTCCGCTTTTATGAGCCGCAATTCGATCACCACGAATCTGTTGTCCGCGGGTGTCATGCTCGCGCTGAGCTCCACCGCCGCCGCCGGGATGAGCAATGCGCCGTCCACCTTCGGTATGTTCCCGTCGGATGTGGCTTCCGCGCAGGCGTTCTCCATTTTCAGCAGCAGCGCCAACGCGGTGTACTACAACCCGGCGGCGCTGGCCCAGGACGGCCGCGGCCAACTGACCGGCGCCATCCTCCACGGTGAGCCGGATCTTGGCTACAAGGACGCCGTCGGTGGTCCCGCGCGCAGCGGTCGGATTACCGATGAGCCGTCCCAGCAGCTGATCCTGGGTCTGAAGGCCGACGCCAGCGACCTGCTGACCACCGGCCACCCGATCTATCTGGCACTGATGCTGGGCAGCGAGGAATACGGCCGCGAAATGCTGGGTTTCAGCTCGCAGACGTCGGACTCCGGGCAATACCTGACCTACGGGCGCAATCCGCTGTTCCTGAACGTGGGCGCGGCCACGCCGATCTGGCGCGGTATCGACTTCGGCGCGGCCATCAACATTACCCTGAACAACAAGGCGGACCTGGACAGCCAACTGGAACTCAACGGTGAAACCCGCCAGGAAGTTCTGAATGTCTCCGCCGAGACCGTCTACCGGCCCAACGTCGGCTTCAACGTTGCCCTGGGCGAGACGTTCTGTCCGGACGGCTGTTTCCTGGATCGAATGAGCGCCGCCGTCGCCTTCCGTGGCCATTCCCAGACGGAAACCTCGGTGGACGCCACTCCGGTGGTGAACGGGTTGATTCCCGGTGGTCTGCCGCTGCGCGTGGCTAACGTGATCGAGGGTTATCAGCCGGACATCTACAGCGTTGGCCTGCGCTACGACATGGGTCGTGCGCGCCTGGCCTTCACCGGTGAATTCCAGCAATGGTCTGATCTGGGCGACGAGTTCAGCAGCGACACCATCAAGGACCAGGGCATGCTGGAGTTCAAAGACACCTTCGTGCCGCGCGTGGGTCTGGAGTTCGACTTCACCGACGCTCTGATGCTGACCACCGGCGTGGCTTTCGAAGAGTCGCCCCTGGACAGCGATGTGTCCCCGGACGTGAACTACCTGGACGCGGACAAAGTGGTAATTGGCGTGGGTCTTTCCGCCACGTTCAAGAACCCGCCGCTGCTCGCCTGGCCGCTCACCGTGGACCTGGCGTATCAGTACCAGCAGCTGGATGAGCGCCGCTTTGACATTGTAACGACCAACACCGCGTCGAGCGGCACGCCGACCTCCCTGAAGACCGACGGCGACGTCAATGTCTTCTCCGGTTCGGTAACGCTCAAGTTCTGATGAACACCGGGGCAAGCGTGCTTGCCCCGGGTTTTTCAGTGGACAGCCCCAGGAGTACTTGACGCCTGATCAAAGCATAAGAATTACGAGACTCTCAGAACAACAATTCACTCGATTGCACTTTGCGCGACGAAGGAAAAAGCGCTGATGCTTCGCTCGATGGACTGAGCGAAACATCAGTGTATCCCCTCGCAAGCGCAAAGGAGGACTCGGTCCATGAGAACAATAGCGTCCATCGTTTGCGCCATGGTGGTACTGACCGGCTGTGGCGGCGGCGACAGTGACACACCGATTGGCCAGGAGGCCACTGCCCCGAAAGCGGGCCTTTATTTTTCCTATCCAGCCGACGGGCAACAGCAAGTGCCGGTATCGGCGCCGGTCGTTCTGCGCTTTTCCAGCCCTGTTGGCGTGACCAGCGAGGCTGTCGGTGATCTCATCCAGCTCAGCGATGACGACGGAAACAGTACCGACTGGCAAGCGGTGAGCGTCACCGATGATGGTAGAAGTCTTCTTCTTTATCCGGATGGGGATCTGACGCCCATCAGGGCCTACCACCTTGATATCGACGCCATTGAATTGGCGGATGGCATGACCTCGCCCCGCACCCTGCGGTTCTCGACCCGGGCCTTGCGCGAAGGGCCCAAGGAATGGGTGGCTGAGGACGAGTTCCGATTGGTTCGGCGGTTGCCCCAGGACGAGGACCTGGATGTGCTGGACTTCAGCACCTTGCGGTTGCAGTTCAGCCAGCCCCTGGAGCGGTCCACCGTCGATTACGGTCTGGACCTGGATGATACCGTGCAGATCACCGACAGCGCCGGCGATCTGGTGGACGTGCACATGGTCGCCAGTGGCCCTTATCTGACCCTGGACCCGGTTGAGGATCTGCGCGCCGGCGAGACCTATACCCTGACGCTGAAGAGCACCATCGAATCCGGTTACGGGGAAGTGCTGGCCACCGAGTCCGGGGCTGGCGCGGATATAGCCTATCGTTACTCCTTCGTACCCAAGCCCACGGCGCCGCGCGTGGATATGGTGCAGGCCATTCCGGATACGGAGGATACCCAATCCCCACTCACTGGCCGCCAGATCAATCAGGTACCGGTGGTTTCCACTTTGCTGGGGGCCGACAGCGTCACCCAGGCAGAGGGGATGTTGAGTGCTGAGCTGGCGTTCGTCCCTGATTATCCACGTGCCGTGCCATTGCGCGTCGACCGCGCTTCACGCATCGAAGGGGAGAGCATCCCCGTAAAGCTGGGCGGCGTGGTGTTCCTCTACGATACCGGCACGATCCGGTTCGATTTCATCACCGATGCCAGCGGGTACATGATCCCTAATCCCTACAGCAATAACGACGATGCGCCACGCCAGATCCGCCTGTGGATGGACATGGCGATTACCGCCGAGGATCCCCGCGCGAACGCTTCCATCACCCAGGACCTGACGCACGTGGAACTCGTCGGCGCCGCCCAGGTCCGCGACGGGAGAATGAACATCGACGCGGTGGGTGTGGTGGAGCCGCTGCTGCAGGGCGCCGAGTACGCCTCCAGCCTGTTGAGTTTTCACATGGAGGAAGTACCACCCGGCGAAGAACAGCAGGGGGCTGCCCCGCAAATGCGGATTCAGCGGGTGGCCCTCCAAGGAACGGGTGACGAGTCCATGACGACGTCGCATGAACCTTCCCCCTCAACATCCTCGCCCACGTCAGTGCTCGCCGTTTACCCCGGTTATCCCTGTGTCATGGAGAGCGCCGCCGCGACGCGCAATCTGGCCGCCGGCCTTGCTGGCACCTGTGTTACCGATGGCAGCGCGGTGCCGTTAATGTCGTTGGCCGGCAATCGACCCATCGCGTTGGGGTTGTCCCGGCCGCTGGATCGCAACGATATGGAAGGCCGCCTTTCCGTAGCCAGAATCGATGAAACCGGCCAGGTGCTGGAAAGCGACGTGCCTGGCGAACTGAACGTCGAAGGCGGCCTGGTCACCTATATGCCGCACCACCCCTGGCGAGTGGATGCGCTGTACCGCTATCGGTTCGTCGCGCCGGAAGGCGCTGATCTGGTTCAGTATTTTCGTGGTGCCGCGCCCACGGCCAGGCCGCTGCGTTACCTGTCGACGGTAGCCGCGGAAGAGAGGGATGAGAGCCAGGAGGCGGGCATGTTCCTGGAGATCGGCGAACCGCGGAACGGTGCCGTCCGGGTTTCCATATGGCCAGGTACCTTGTCGGATGGCGCGGACCACACCGCCGCGCTGATGAGTTACCCCGTCCCCGGCCGGGCGGAGCCTTTGACCGGCCGGATTAGCGAAACGGAGAACGGCGCCGTTTTCAGCATGGGCGGCCCCACGGATCTGGCGGGCCCGCTGATCGTGCTCGATGACGGACGTGTCGCCGTGGAACTGGACGCGCGCAACTACATTCTGACGGCGGTGAAATAAGGCAGAGCGCCCAGACCCGGCAACATATGTAAACGAAGAAGGCGGCCGAAAGAGGCTGGTAAACAAAAAGTCATCTTCAAGGCTATTGCGATTTTAACATTTGGAGAAAAAAGGGACAGATTGTATTCGCAAATATAAGGCGGATTTTTCCATAACGCTATGTTTTTAAAGAGAATTGTTTTTGACGGTAAGGGAGGTGTAGCTTGTCTCTGAAAACCCCGTTTAACGGCTCTTCTGCCTATACAAGGGTAAGGACGCGCCGCTATTCTCAGGATGTTAAGCGTGAACGTGTTTCCACTTCAGGTTGAGGGTTCAAGAAAATACATCGCGCAGGAAAACTCTATTAAAACAAGGACTCGCGCTCCATCTTCTGCCCTGATTAAACGGCACCGATAGACGCGACGGCTGATTCGAAGACAAGCCGAACAAAAAGACGTTGATAACAATGAGGTCAAATATGAAACGTCGAGGAGCGACCATGATAAGAAAGATAGCGCCAGTGGCCGTGGCCTTGCCCGCGGCCATTCTGCTGGTCGCCTGCGGGGGCGATTCAAGCAGCCCCAGCGGCAGCGACGGGCAGGCAGCGCAAAATTCGCTGATCTATTCCTTCCCGCTGCAGGACCAGCAGGAAGTGCCCACGCCCACCCCGGTGGTGCTGCGCTTCTCGCAAAGCGTCTCCGGTATGGGCCTGGAAAATGACGTGGTGCTGCGCCACAACGGCGACGCGGTACCCGCCCAGGGCCGCCTGGCCGACGGTGGCAAATCACTGATCCTGACGCCGGCGAGCAAGCTCGACTATCACGCCGACTACGTGGTGGATCTCCCCGACAATGTTGAGATCAACGGCGCCCAGGACATCCGCTTCAGCACCCGGGCGGCGGAAGAGGGCATCAAAGCCAACGTCATCGCCGACGACACCCTCGACGTCATGCGCACCCTGCCCAGCGGTGGCGAGCAGGACCCGATGATGGACTTCTCCACCATCCGCATGCAGTTCACCCAGCCCCTGGACCAGCAAACGGTGCGCTACGGCCAGGGCGGCAACAACACCCTGCGTCTGGTGGACGGCGACGACAACGTCGTACCCGCCTGGGTGGTGGTCGATGGCCCCTACCTGACAGTGGATCCCAAGGAAGACCTCACCCCGGGCGAGACCTACCGCCTGGTGTTCGAAAACAACGGCGTGCAAAGCACCTACGGCGAAAGCTTCGCCTTCGCCAACGGCAACCGTTTCCGCTTCAACCCGGCCAGCTCCTTGGCGGAAGGCACCGATCCCAGTGAACGGCCGCAGCCGCTGGTACAACGCATCACCACCCCGGGCGACCAGGGCACCGGCAACGGCCTGTCCCCGCTCACCGGCGAGGAAATCAACAAGATTCCGGTGAACGCGGTACTGCTCGGTGACAGCGAAACCACCAACATGGCCGCCACCCAGCAGGAAGGCGACGTACTCGGTGACCTGGCGTTCCTGCCCCGTTACCCCCGCGTCTCCCCGCTGCGCATCCGCCGTGGCACCCTGCTCACCGGCAGCAGCATCGACGTGAAAATCGGCGGTGAAGTGGAAGCCGGCTTCGACAGCGGCGAAGTGCGCGTGCACTTCCTGTCCGACGCCAACGGCTACCTGATCCCCAACATCTACGATCCGGAAGGCCCGCGCATGGTGCGCCTGTTCATGGACGTGGCCATGAGCACCGAGGACGCCATCGCCAACGGCGGCGTGACCCAGAACATCACCCACCTGGAACTGATCGGTACCGTCAGCACCGACACCGGCGCCGGCGTCATCGACATCAACGCCGTGGGCGTGGTGGAACCGATGATCCTGGGCCTGGAACGTGGCTACGGCACCCTGAGCTTCCAGCTGCAAACCTACCGTGACCAGACCCCGCAACTGGTGGACCAGGTGCGTCAGCAACAGAACGACACCGTGGCGCCGGAACTGCAGAGCTGGACCATGGGTGACAACATCCTGACCGGCGACAACAAGGCCGTGCTGGCCAAGCCCGGCGACCCGATCATCCTGAACTTCGACGAGCCCATCGAACCGGGCAGCATTGAAGGCAAGGTGCACGTCTTCGACGCCACCAACCAGGAAATGGACATCCGCTATCACGTGGATGGTGCCGCGGTGGTAATCCAACTGAAGGAAACCACCCAGGAAAATGGCGAAAGCACCAAGGTGACCCAGCCCGGCTTCCAGCTGAGCCCGGCGGAGAACCCGAACGTCTACCGCGTGGAAGTGGACGGCGCCACCGACCTGGCCGGCAACATGGCCGTTGGGATGCCGCTGATCGAGCAGTTCGAGCTGGCGACTATCGTGCCGGATTATGATCTGACGGACCCGGAGGTTTCGCCGTTTTACACGCCGGCGGATACCTGGATTGCTCGCCGTCAAACGACACATGCACCAGTGATCCTGGCCGCTTATCCCGGCTTCCCCTGTGCTCTGCTTCCTGAATTTCTGGCTGCTGGGGGGAACACCGGGCTATTTGGCGCCGGCTCAGCCGAGTTGACGGATATAGGGCAAACATATCGTGACCTCGCTAATGGCGTTGCTGGTATGTGCGCTGGGGCCGCACCGGCCATCACCGAAGGCACCGAAAGAGAAAATCGTCCTGCAGATGATCGCATTCCGGTGATGGATATGCCTTCTAATTGGCCGATAATCGTGGCGTTCGGTAAGGAAATCGATCCGGCTACCGTCGTATTGGGCGAAACTTTCAAAGTGGAACGAATTGACGAGAATGAGCAGGTGCTCGGTGAAGTGGACGGCACGGTGGAGATGTCCGACATGACCCTGCGTTTCCAACCGGCGGAGCCTTGGCAGGCTGACGAATTGTATCGCTACACGTTGAAATCATCCGGTTGGGCCCTCTGCCGAACCGGGATTAATCCGGATTTCCGCATGGTTGCGAATGATGCAACAGAAATTAATGGCTGCGGCAGTGATGGCTCTTCGAGCACTATCGTGGCTTCTTCCGACCACCGGGCTTTTGAATGTGGTGTGGATGCAATATGCGACAATGAAGGGCTGCCGCTGCGGACTATGCCGTTGGGTACTAGCACTGCGAGAAAGAGAAATCCGAATAGCACTTTCAGGAAGTATAACGAAGTCACATATGGCCCCTCGATAACAGCTGGTGGGCCGGAGATGGTTCAATTCTTCCGGGGGGCAATGGCGAGCTCCAATGTGTTGCAAGTCTTGCGGACACAGCCTGTCGCGGATACAAATCGCAACTTTGCCAGTGATCGTTCTAATCTCGGTGCCGGGGACGATGATATTCCTGAACTCATTAACTTTTTTGTTATGAATACTGGTGGCGACCCCGAAAGTTCACGGTTTGTGGCGGCGGGGGAGTTTGACTTTGACATCGAGGAATACGGCCCTGCAGGTCCTCTGCAGGCGGGAGATCCAGGTTATGGCCTGTATCCCGACTATGATCCTGGTGGCGTTAAACCCGCGAAAAACAGTGCTAAAATTCTTTCACGATATGATTCGCAAGGTCCGGCATTGGCGTTGAGTGGCGCAAATGTCGGCTGTAGTTACGATTCGGAGTTTGATATAGGCAACTTCACCAGTTCTGTCGGCACTCCTTTCGAATGTCCGGAGAATAAGTTTACCTATCTGATCTCGGCCGCAATCGCGGAAGTGACGGATGAAGTGGATGCCAATGGTCGCGTAAAAGTGAAACTGTGGCCGTCTATTGTTATGGGTACTTCTCTGGATTTCTATATTGATACGAATGTGTTTGGCGCGGTGTTTTACGCAGCTGGCACTCTCTCCGGACCACAGGTATTGCGGATGCGTTATGAGGGTGCTAACAGCAATGAGCCTGTCACCGGTTGGATTTCCGAGCAGGGGCAAGGTCCGGTGCTTGGAATGGATATGAACCTTTATGTCGATGCTCCCTATGCTTTTGAATGGGATCCCATTACCAACCCGGGGGATTTGAAGTCCTATGAGATAGGGATGAGTCTTGAGGGCGGCGTGACGTTCCTGGATGACGGTCGTATGGAGGTTGAGCAATACAATACCAATGCCGTGGATCTCTTTATCGATGTATGGGATGCTGGCAATGGAAATAATGCCGGGTATTTGGATCTCTTTATTCCTGAATATGGCAACAGAATCAACATGATTTCTGAGCCTATCAAATAGCGTTTGACTAATATCTAGAAGATTAAGGGTCCCGAGAGGGGCCCTTTTTTTTGGGTTTGACCCGTTCTGAATAGAGTGGACACATTCCAGCCCTGATTGTGGGAGAGCGTTATGAATCAACGGGTTAAACATACGCAGCGAGATTACACCCTGGCCTTTAAACAGGCGGTGGTGGACGAGGTGGAGCGCGGTGAGTTGACCTATAAGCAGGCCCAGGCCCGCTACGGTATTCAGGGCCGCTCGACGGTACTAAAGTGGTTACGTCGATATGGCCACCAGGACTGGAGTTCTGGCGCCCCCCACCGTGCGAGTCGGAGCCCTACCGTGGCGAAGTCCCCACCTACCCCAGAGCAGCGGATCAAGGAGCTTGAGGAGAAGCTGCGTCTGGCCGAACAGAAGGCCGAGTTCTTCGAAGCCGTTGTCGATGTCATGGAGAAGGACTACGGGGTGACGGTAAAAAAGCGGCCCGGCAAGTCCTCACGCAAGAACGCGTTGCCGGATTGACCGTTGGCAGGGCGTGATTATCTGTTCCAGGTGCTTCTGGCGGCGTCTATTGGTACCCCGGTGGCAGGTCTACTACAAGACCACGCACAGCCATCACCGCTGCCGGCGTCACCAGAACCTGCTCAAGGCGAGCCCGGGGTCGCCAGCCGGCCGAATCCGGTTTGGCTGGTAAGCGCCCGATGCGGTGCATCGGGCATTCTGATAAGGAACAGGTGTACCTATTCCAGGGCTAGACAGTGAAGGGCGATATTAATGGTGGCTAGGCACCCTATGCCAAATTCTCTAGGCGGTGGCGGTCCACCGGCGCCTTGGTAATCCAATCCTATCTATTCTAGCGAATATCCAGAGAGGTGGCGTTCGTCACCGTCAGAGTGCCGTTTGCCTCACAGCCTTCGTCATCTTCGTCACATGAGTAGATCGCGGACGAGAAATCGAGGCGGGCACCTATGCCTGGGGTGAAGAGCAGGCCATGCATATGGCCTCCAGTTATACGAGTAATACCAAATGTGCTGAAGTCGATGGGGCCGATATTGCTGTTGTAGGTGGTTGCGTTAGCCACATAGGGAATGAGGTTTTCGCAGCTGTCATTGAACGGGCAATGGCTGCTGATGCTGGTGTCTTTGGTGTACCAGGGGAACCCCTCCCATCCGATAAGGGCGCAGTAGGCGCCTCCTGACATGCTGGCTGAATTCACCCGTAGGCCGATGCGCCAGTTGCCATCTTTGTCCTGACATTTCTTTATTTGGGCTCCCCAGGTCCAGGTGCAGTTGAAGTTCAGGCCGCTACAGCCCCATGTCGTTGCTCCGCTGAACTCAAAGTCCTCGCCGTTGGTTGGCAGGCCGTGCCATTCTCCGGCGTAGTCGCCGGAGCCGTTGAAGAGATAGGTGGTACCGCTTACCTCGGCTTCGATGCAGGGTGCCGTGCCACCGCCTTGGCAGGGGCCAGTGTCCCAGTCTGCAGCCGCAAGGCTGGACAGCGACCAGGTGGCCGCAGCGAGAAATGCTGAGAGTAGAAGGTCCCGTTTCATGTTTTTATCTCCTTGATCGTTCAGGTAGGCCCACCATGAAAAACGCCCCGGTTGGCCGGGGCGGGAGAAGAAGGCGTCCAGCGCCTTGTCTCCAAGGGCCGGGCGCTGGAGCCAATGTTACGGCACTTCTTGTTACTGGATATCCAGTGAAGTGGCATTCGTTACGGTCAGGGTCCCGTTTATTGAGCAGCCTTGATCCTCATCGTCACAGTCATAGAACTGCGAGTTGAAAACCAAATTTGCGCTAGTGCCCGGGTTAAACACGACTTCGTGTAGGTGGCCGTTTTCAACTCGTGGGGTACCAAAAATAATATGATCAATAGCGCCTAAGTTATTGGTATAAGAAGAAGCGGTCGCATCGTAGGCAGTAAAGTTAGAGCAGTCATCAGTAAACGGGCAGTGGCTGCTGTTAGCTACATCTTTGCTATACCAAGGGAAACCGCTCCACGTCAATAATCCGCAGATAAAGCCGCCAGTCATACTGGCCGAGTTCACTTGGAGTCCTATGCGCCAGTCATCATTTTCGTCCTGGCATTTCTTTATTTTTACTCCCCAGTTCCAGGTGCAATTCGCGTTCAGACCGCTGCAGCCCCATGTCGTTGCTCCGCTGAACACAAAGTCTTCACCAGTGGTGGGCAGACCGTGCCACTCCCCGGCATGGTCACCAGTGCCGTTGAAATGGTAGGTGGTTCCGCTTACCTCGGCTTCGATGCAGGGCGCCGTGCCGCTACCGGGGCAGGGGCCTGTATCCCAGTCCGCCGTCGCAAGGCCGGGCAACGACCAAGTGGCCGTAGCAAGAAATGCTGAGAGCAGAATTTTCCTTTTCATGGTTTTATCTCCTTGATCTTTCAGGTAAGCCCACCATGAAAAATGCCCCGGTGGGCCGGGGCGGGAAGAGAGGGCGTCCAGCCCCTAGTCGCGTAAACGACCGGAGCTGGCGCCACTATTGCTGTGTTTTCTGTTACTGAATGTCCAGGGAAGTAGCGTTCGTTACCGTCAGGGTCCCGTCCACGGTACAACCTTGGTCGCTTTCGTCACACCCGTAGAACGAGGAGTCGAAATCGAAGTTGGCACCGGTACCCGGGGTGAAGGTTACGCCGTGCACATGGCCGCCGCTAACACGGGAAATGCCGAAAACGCTGATGTCGATGGCGCCGAAATTGCCGGTGTAGCTGGATGCACCCGGGGTGTACGGGATGAAGTTGTCGCAGTCATCGGTGAACGGGCAGTGGCTGCTGATGCTGGCGTCCTTGGCGTACCAGGGGAAGCCGCCCAGAGTAACAGCGCTACAGCCGAAGCCGCCGGATACGTTGGAGGAGTTCACCTGCACGCCGATGCGCCAGTCCCCGTTGGAGTCCTGGCACTTCTGAACCTTACCGCCCAGGGTCAGGGTACAGTTCAGGTTCAGACCGCTACAGCCCAGCGCCGTCGCGCCAGCGAACTGGAAGTCCGCACCGGTGGTCGGCAGGCCGTGCCATTCGCCGGCATGGTCGCCCGTGCCGTTGAAGTGGTAGGTGTTGCCATTAACCACGGCTTCGATACAGGGAGCGCTGCCGCCGCCCGGGCAGGGGCCGGTATCCCAGTCCGCTGCCGCCATGCTGGACAGTGACCAGGCGGCCACGCCGAGAACTGCTGAGAGAAGAAGTTTCGTCTTCATGATGAGTCTCCGTAATTGTTTGTATGTCGGATACTGCGGTTTGTACCGCCAGTTCAACGTAGCAAGGATTTTTTACGGAGGCTTGTGTTTAAAATGGCCAGCGTTTCGTTATTTTTAGCATTCTCTTTACATTCAGCGACTTAACGTTCTTCTTGTGACCCGGGATGTGGAGGTGCCGCTTTTAAAAAGAAGGGGAAAACGATGTTTTCCCCGGGAGAGGCTACTTAAAAGAGAGAAGTGAACGGTTTCTCAAAAAGATAAAAAAGGCCCGCGCGTCGGGGAAGAGCATGCGGGCCAGGGTTTAAATCAATTGATGTTGGCGGTGTCATTAATCCCGGCAATCACTTCTTTCGGCGACATATATCCGCCCAGATTACGGCCGTCCGGGCTGAACACCGAGGGGGTGCCGCTTACACCCAGGGTTTGTGCCATTTCGTACTGCTCGGCCACCGGTGCCCGGCAGGGCATGACTTTCTGGGTAAAGGGTTGGCCGGCGAAGGCGTCATTCAGGGCGGCCTGTGGATCCTCCGCGCACCAGATTTTGGCCAGATCGTGGGCCACCGGGGTATTGATGCCCGAACGCGGCAGCGCCAGGTAGTGCACGGTGATGCCCTGCTCGTTCATCTCGTCCATGTGCGCGTGGAACTTCTTGCAGTAGGGGCAGGTGGTGTCCGTGAACACATAGATTTCATACTTTTCCTCGCCGCTGGCGGGGTAGGTGATGGTGGTGCCCGGATTCACCGCCTGGAGCATTTCGGCCCGGTCTTCCTTCTCCCGGCGTTCGGTCAGGTCCACCAGGGTGTCGTCGGAGAACACCATCAGCCGACCGGAGAAGACATGGTCGCTGCCCGGCGAGCCATAGATGAACTTGCCGTTGCTCAGCTTGATTTCCTTGATGCCCTCCACCGGGCTGTCGCTGATGCTTTCCACGCTCAGGTTCGGGTTGGTGACCGCCAGGGCTTCCGCCACCCGCTCACGGAGATCCGCCGTGGCCAGGCCGGGGAGGACCAGCGCGATAAACAGAACGTTCAGAATAGAGTGATATGGTCTCATGGGTGTGCCCCCTTCCAATGGTGGTTATCAGCTTCTGTCGATCACTTCGACCAGTTCCAGTTCGTAGATCAGGGTGGATTGCGGCGGAACTTCCTGGCCGCGGCCCTGCTCCCCATAGGCCAGCTCCGGCGGCAGGAAGATGCGCCATTTGTCGCCTTCCTTCATGTGCAGCAGCGCCTGCTGCCAGCCGGGTATCAGCACACCCATATTCATGCGCACGGGCTCACCACGGGCCAGGGTGCTGTCCACGAAGCTGCCGTCGATCAGCACGCCGGCGTAGTTCACGCGCACCGCATCGCCGGGTTTCGGGCTGGCGCCGCCCTCGGAGGCTTGAAGGACCTCGTACTGGAGGCCGCTTTCCATGGTTTTCACGCCCGGACGTTGCTTGTTTTTCTCCAGGAAGGCCCGGCCGGCCGCCGCGTTGCGTTCCATGGCCTGGCGCTTCAGTTCCTGTTGTCGTGCGGTGACTTCTTTCTGGTAGGCGCCGGAGGCTTCGCTGGCGGTTTCCTCATCGAGCAGCAGTTCGTTGCCCTTCAGCTTGTCCTGCAGTGCCAGCAGGAACAGGTCCGTGTCCAGATCGTTTTGGGCCAGGCTGTTTTCAAGTTGCCCGCCCAGAAACATGCCGGCGGCGTACGAGGCTTTTTGCTGGGTGGTTTCCAGTTCCGGGGCGGTGCCGGTAGCGGCCGGGTTGTGGCTGCACCCCGCAAGAAACACCAAGGACAGGGCGCCGAGGGTAAGAGTCCTCATTTTTCCTCCTGATTGTTTTGTTGGATATCGTTCTGATATCAGGCTGATGTGTTCGAACGTGTTGCCGGTGTTGTTCTCCGTGTTGTCCTCAATAAAGAGAGGTATATATTATTTAAGTTCCTTGTAAAACACGTTGGATGACGCGGATTTTTGTCGGGTGCCTATGTTGAGTCAGAAGATTGCTCTTAAATCGTTGTTTCTGCTGGTATTAATTTTTTCATTCATTATTTTCTTTTACGTCAAAGGGAATAATGGCACGGACAATGCGCCTGAAGAGACGCCGCGGGCGGCTTTAACGATGCCGTCGAAGTCCGGTGTGTCGGCGCCACCGGTGTCGCCGCCGAGCACGGTGCCGGCAAAACCGGTTACACCGTTGAAAATGCCCAGCGAGCAGGCTTTGGCCCTGCTGGCTATCTTTCAGGCCAACAGCCCGCTGGCGTCGGCGGTGATCAGCACGGAAGGTTACGGTGCCTATCAGTACCGCGTGGGCGGGGTCTTGCCCGATGGCGGGGTGCTGACCGCCATCCAGCCGGCGGAAGTGCTGATTTACCGCAACGGCAGACAGATCACTTTGCGTATTCCGTCCATGGGCGGTGGTGCCACCACCTCCAGTGTCGAGACCGGGCCGGTGGCGCCGGACCACCCCAAGCTGCCCTGGCAGGTGGTGGACTTTATGAACAAGATGGACCTGACTGCGGTCAGCGATGATGCGCCGGACGGTTATCTGGTGGGGGAGGGTTTCCCCAAGAGCGGTACCGAGGAAGTTGGGGTGAAGCCGGGCGATACCATCGTGGCGGTGAACGGCTATCCGGTGGGGGAATATCACAGCGACTATCTGGTATGGCTGTCGTTCAAGGATCAGTACCGGGCCAGCGTGTTGGTGCGTCGGGAGAATGGAGAGGAATTCTCGTTCTACTTTCCGGATGATTTGAAGAGTGTGAGTGTGACGCCGGGGGGGTGATCCGGACACGCTGCTCTCCGGCCAAGACTGGCCGGAGAGCGCGAGTCGGCGGGTTCTAGCCTTCTTCCGTGGAGAAGTCGTTGGGGTTTTTCTTGCGTCGCGGCCGGCCCGGGCCGCGGTTCAGCGCCAGAATCCCGTACTTGCGGTAGACGTATTCCACGAAGCGCTGGGAACCGGTAAGCCGGTTGCGGTACAGGGCGGTATTGATCAGATCCATTTCCTTCTCGTCCAGGCCGTTACGCATGTACGTCTTGAACGCGTCGGCCCGTTCCTCGATGTCGTCGCCGAGGCGGGCATACTCCTCCGGATCGTCCAGCCAGTATTGGTCGGTCTTGCCCAGCCGCATGCGGTAGCTGCTGTTCTGGTAATGGTAGGCGCTACCGGCCAGCTTGTGCAGCACGGGCAGGCGTTCCACATAGCAGATACACGCCATCAGCCAGTTGCCCGGTTCGATGGGGCTGGCGCGAAAGCGGGCCTCCCAGGGTGAGCGTTCGCCGTAGACACCGCGTCGCCGCAGGGACGTACGGCAGGTCAGGGCCTTGATAAAGGTTCCCAGAAGGTTGGGGTTTTCGTGGGGCGTGGCCACCAGGTGAATCCGGTCGGGCAGCAGCGTCCACGCGTGCAACTCGACGTTGTAAACATCACGCAGTTCGCGGAGTTGGCTCACGAAGTGCCGATAGTCCGCCTTGTCGTGAAACACCTGTTCGCCCTTGCGGGCCTTACGCAGCACATGGTGAGGTACATCAGCAAGCAATAAGCGCTCCGTGCCAGTCATGATCGTCTCCTTCCAGTTGTCCTTTGGTTTTTTATTGACGATTCGGGGGCCTGGCTTATTGAGCCAGGCCGGACATTCCGACTTCGCTCTTCGGCCAGTGGTCTCCCGGATCGGGCCATGCAGGGCTCGGGCCCCGCCGATGGCCGGGACTACAGGGTGTTCGCGATGTTCTTCCGACGGGTACTGCGCAGCAAACGCTGGGAGGGTCGGATATGAGAGTCTCTACTTCGGAGTATCATGGGACCTCCTCGGTATCCGGTTTTCGGGGCTGAAAAAAAGCAGGTGCGGCGGGCCTTTCCTTGTGCCGGCGCCGCAGGGCTTAACAAGCCACGTTTACCGGGAACGTCTTGTTGTTTTTTATGTGATACGAATCTCCCTTTTAATCCTGCACCCCGTTGTCTTTCCTTGCCGGGGCGCGCCGCGCGTTTTTGCACGGTCTGTAAACCCTAATCGATAATTGCGTATCGGAGAATGTCATTTTCTGAAAAGGCACTTTTTGCCTGATGAAAAAGCGGCGATTTATGGTACCGTATTGCCAATAAATTCAATGACTTATACATCTTGTGCGATAAGACTTGACCCGACGAACGGTATCAAAATCCCGATAAGCGGTAGGTTTTGGTAAATCGTCTTGACTCATGGGACAGGGAAACCCTGGTTTTACCACGGAAACCCCGCGTTCTCGGGGCTTTGAAAGGTGAAGAGCGTCGATGTTCCCCCTCAGAAAGCTCGGAACGGGCATATTAGCGGTCGTTTTATTTACCCCGTTGGCGACCGGTAATGAGTCCTTGCCGCGCGATTTACTTTGTGTCGGTGACCCGCAAAGACCGGTGCGGGTGGAAGTGGCGTCCACCCCCGAGCAGCGTGCTCGGGGTTTGATGGAGCGCGACCGTCTGGCGGCGAACGCGGGCATGTTGTTTCGCTTCGATCCGCCGGCCACGGCGGAGCAGGGGTTCTACATGTACCGCACGCGGATTCCGCTGGACATTGCCTTCCTGGACGCCGACGGCCGCATCCTCGACATCCAGACCATGACCCCCTGCGACAGCCGCGTGGCCGTGCTGTGCCGCGTGTACCGCCCCGGCGAGGGCTACCACCAGGCCCTGGAGGTCAACGCCGGCTACTTCCAGCGCCACGGCATCCGCCCCGGCGACCGCGTCCGCCCCGCCCGGGGCGACACCTGCCGTTAGACCGGCCGGACGAAGTGGCTTACAAGCCGACACCCAAATCTCCTACAGCAGACTCCGATATCGCCTCATGACCCCGACGGGGCGGTTCGCGCACGCTCTTTGTCTGGCCGGAAATTCAACGATTTCCGAATGTGGCACTGGGTGGTATGATTGGATGAGTGTGCGGATTTTCAAGAACCGTACGTTTGCCCGCTGGGCGCTGAGCGAGCGCATCCCTGACTCAGCTTTGGTTAGGGCTGTCGCGGAGATGGAGGCCGGTTTGATCGATGCCCGACTCGGGAGTGGTCTCTGTAAGAAGCGGATTCCGGTCGGAGCAAGGGGCAAACGGGGAGGAGCCAGGGTGGTGTTGGCGTTTCGGGCCAGTCGCCGGGCCATCTTCCTATTCGGTTTTGCCAAGAATGAAAGATCGACCCTCTCTGTATCAGAGCAGAGAGCGTTAACCAGGCTGGCCCGCGAGCTGTTGAGCTATGGCGATGTTCAGATCGAGCAAGCTTTGCGGCACCGAGCGATCATTGAGGTAACGGACGATGGCAGCAAAGATTCTTGACGCGGTTCATGGGACCGCCCGCGATTTGGCCGCGGCGGGCGTGATGGACACGACGACATTACGCGAATTTGATGCGCTCTGTTTGCCGGCCGTCAAGCACCTGCAAGCCGCAGATATTCGCCGACTTCGCAGGCGTTACAAAGTCAGTCAGGCGGTATTCGCCGCTTACCTGAATACGTCATTATCCACGGTCCAGAAGTGGGAGCGTGGCGATAAAACCCCCAACGGCATCTCGTTGAAATTGCTCAATCTGGTGGAGAGCAAGGGGCTGGAGGTACTGCTTTAGCCAAGCCCGGATTCGGGGTATGGTCATTGATGAAATCCGATTCCGAGAATAAGAAAAGCCCTATGCAACCACGTCCCGCTTCCACCCTGGCCTTGCTCCGCGATACGGACGCGGGGATGCAGGTTCTGATGCTCCAGCGCACCCATAAAGCCGTGTTCATGCCCGGGTTCTATGTGTTTCCCGGCGGGGCGGTGGACGCGGACGACCAGCGGCTGGCCGGGCGCCAGACGGTGCGCGGCCACGACGCGGCGTCCGCCAATGCGCTGCTGGGCGTGGAGGAGGGCGGTCTGGGTTATCTGGTGGCGGCGCTGCGTGAGAGTTTCGAGGAGGCCGGGCTGCTGCTGGCCCGGGACGGTGGCGGCGCCTGGCTGGGCGCGGACCATCCGGCGCTGGCGGCACGCCATGCGGTGGCGGCGGGCGAGGTGGCGCTGTCGTCGGTGTGCGGCGAGCACGGGCTGACCCTGGCGCTGGACCGCGTCGCCTATCTGGACCATTGGGTGACCCCGCCGGGGCCGCCGCGTCGCTTCGACACCCGTTTTTTCGCCGCCGAGGCGCCGCCCGGGCAGGTGCCCGACCACGACGGCCAGGAGACCATCGACCATTGCTGGCTGACCCCCGCCGAGGCGCTGCGCGATCGCCGCGAGGGTCGCCGGGAGTTCGCCACGCCGACCATCGCCGTGCTGCGCAAGCTGGCCGAGTTCGAGTCCGTGGACGCGGTGCTCACCTACGCTCGCGAGCAGCGGCCAAAGGCGTTTCCCACCCGTCCGTGGCCGGCGCTGAAGCGCGGTGAAACGGTATACGTGGAGCCGGGGCGGCCGGCCTACGACGAGCTGGTGCGGCTGGACCCGGAGGGGCAGGGGCGGGCCCGCGCCGCCATTGAGCCGGGGGAGTGGGTGCGTCTGGGGGAGCATCTGTGGCGGCTCACCGCCGACCCCGAGGGCGACGGGCCCGGCTTCAACAGCTATCTGCTGCGCCGGGACGATCAGGTGCTGCTGGTGGACCCGGGGCCGGGGCCCGGTGCCCATCTGGAGCGGCTGATGGCGGCCTGCGCCGGGCGCCGGGCCACGGTGCTGACCACCCGGCCCGGCGATCAGCGCGCGGCGCTGGCGGCCCTGCGCGCGGCCACCGGCGCCACCCTGGTGGGGCTGCAGGCGGACGCCGACCAGCGGCCGGCGGCGGGCCGGCCGTTCCGCTGTGCCGGCTTCGAGCTGACGGTGCTGCCCCTGCCGGGGCAGGCGCCGGATCATCAGGCGCTGCTGTGGGGCGAGGAAGGCATGCTGTTTTCGGGCACCGCGGTGCTGGAGCGCTCCCTGGCGCGGGGCTATTTGCCGGCGGCGGACAACGACGCCTATGTGGATGCGTTGGGCGCGCTGCTGGAGGCGCGGCTGAACTGGATCGCCCCGGCGCGGGGTTTTTTGATGGGCCATCCGCACAAGGTGATCGATCACCTGATGACCCAGTGCCTGAGCCGGGTGGGGCGCCCGGCGGCTCAAGCCTGATCACGGTTTTCCTACAACGCCGTACGCCATCGCTTACATCGCAACGCCCGGATCTCCTCTTCCTTCGCGCCCCCGCGCCGCCCATCCTGGCGGCAAGCCTGTTCAGCCAGGGAACCCGCCATGTCGGAGGATCGCACCCCCTACCGCACCCGCACGCCCGGCCCCACCGAGACCTGGGTGGACCGCCTGTTGGAGCACAGCCGCGCGGAGCTGGCCCGCTTGCCGCTGGACACCGAACTGGACGGTACCCACCTTACAGCCGTGCTGCGCCTCACCGGCCTGGACCGTTTCCAGCTGGCGCGGCTGCTCGGCGTCGACCTCGCCACCCTGGAGCGCTGGGAGCGCGGCGTGGGCGTCCCGCACGGCGCCGCCCGCACGGTGTTGCTGGTGGGCCTGAGTTTCCCGGAGGTGCTGAGGGCCTTCTTCCTGACCCACAATTAAACTTTTGCGCTCTTTTCTATTGATTCGCCAGCCGTGCAGAGCGAACCTTTGCGAATCAAGCAAAGGTCACAGTGCGAAGAAATCACAAAAAAGAGGAGAGCGGCATGGACATCGGGGCGGGTTTGAAGCGTCAGCGGCTGGCGCGGGGGGCTACCTTGAAGCAGATCGCCGATCTGTGCGGTACCGACGCCGGCAATTTGTCCCGGGTGGAGCGCAATATCCAGGACGTGAGCTTCCAGCGGCTGTCGCGCATTTGCGCCGCCATGGAACTGCGGGTGGTGGATTTCCTGACCCAGGTGGAGCACTGGGAAAACGCCACCACCCTGCCGCCCAGCGCGCTCACCAAACGCCTGCGCGCGATGATGCGGCTGTTCGGCGCGGTGTCGCGGCGCGACCAGATGCTGCTGCTGGCCCTGGCGCGGGGCATGGCCCGCGCCGGTAACGACGAGGACAAGCCCCGTGGTCGCCGCCGGGGGCCTCCGCTGGCCTGAGCGCCGGGCCCGCCCGGCTCAGTGCCGGGTGGCGAGCATGGCGATGGCCGCCAGGGCCTCCGGGTCCCGCTCCTTGAGCCGGTTGGCGATGCCGTGCTGGAAGAAGTACCGGAAGTCCGGTTCGTCCTGGGCCGCCAGCAGGCAATCGTCGCCGGGCAGCACCGGGGTCTGGGTGACCCGGTCCTCGTCGGCCACCATGGCGCTGGCGCGGCCGTCGGGGAACAGCCGCCAGCTCACCACTTCCATCAGGCTCAGGGTCTCGAACTGGTCCTCGGAGAACACCGCGTGGGTGCCGATGGTATCCGGGATCTCCTGCACGCCGGTCTTGCCGAAGAACGCCACCGCCTCGTCCAGCTCGCGCACCTTGTGGGGCGGCGCCTCGCGGAACAGATAATCGCTGCCCGGCAGCCGGTAGCCTTCCCAGCGGCCATTGAGCGGGTCGGCCAGATCCGGGGCGGTCACCAGCTGCTTGAGCCACGGCACCACGGCCACGGTGTCGCCGTTGTCCAGGCGCGCCCAGGCCAGGATCTTGATCGAGAACAGGGTGTCGGGGTGCTGGTCGTTGGCATAGAGCAATTCCATGCCGTCGTACTCGGGAGAGAGTCGAAGAATCGGCGGCGAGGAATCCCGCCGTCGGGGGATAAACGGCAACACGTTGTTGCCGCGAGGGTCACGCCGGTTTGCCATAAGAGCCTCCGCGTACGCCGCTGATTTCAGCGTAGACGCACAGCGAAAAGCGCGCAAGCGTTGTTTGTGGTCGGCGCTTAAACCACGAGCCCCACGCACGCCAGCACCGGCAGCACCAGCGCCAACGGCACCGCCAGCCGGGGGCGGTAGGGCAGCAAAAACACCAGCGGCAGCCCGGCCAGCGTGACCATGCCCAGGGTCATGGACAGGGCCAGCCCGGTGGGCCAGCGGTACTGGCAGCCGGCCATCATCAGTGCCAGCAGCGCCCAGCCCAGCACCCGGAACACCCGCAGGCGGCGCTCGCCGGGTTTGCGGCCGAGCATGGCCTCGTGGTGGCGTTTCATGGCCAGCGCCAGGGCGGTGAGGCCGGCGTAGCCGAGGGATCCGATCAACGGCAGCACGGTCATGAGGCGGTTTCCCCTTCGGGCAGAGCGCGGGCGGCGCGGCCCGCCCGCGCCGGTTTGCGCACCGGTCGGTGGCCGGCCAGGCGCCACAGGGCGTAGCCGGCCCCGGCGGCGATCGCCAGGCAGACCAGATCGAAACTGGCCAGGGCGCCGTGGCGCCAGGCGATGGCGCTGAACAGGTGGCTGTGGGTGGTGGCCAGGTTGACCAGGGGCACCGCCAGCCACAGCAGGGCCAGCGCCGCCAGTTGCTCGATCCAGCCACGCCGGTGCGGGCGCACCAGGGCGTGCAGCAGGGTGGCCAGCCAGGTCAGAAAGAACACGCGGATTTCCCAGCTCTCGCGGCCGGCCAGGTCGGCGGGCAGCAGCCGGTTGGCGATAAAGTACCCGGCCATGGCGGTCATCAGGCCGGTGATCGCGGCCATGTTCAGGCCGTTCACCAGGCGCAGGTTGAAGCCCGGTTGGCGGCCGCGCAGTTGCTGGCTGCGCTTTGACACCCACAGCAGCATGCCGGTCACCGCCATGGCCGAGCCGACCACGCCGAACAGGAAGAACAGCCAGCGGGTGGCCGGGTCGGCGAAGCGCGCCAGGTGCAGGTTCACCATCAGGTTGTAGATGCGCGCCGAAGCGCCGTCGTCGTACAGGCCCGGTTTCGTTTCCAGCAGGTCGCCACGGCCGTCGAACACCAGGGTGGGGTTGCCGCCCCGGCGCCGGTCGGTGATCGCCGCTTCCTTGCCGGTGCTGATCTCGATGCGGGCGTTGTCCCGGTTCGGCCAGCTCACGCTGATGCGTTGGGCGGGCTGGCCGAAGGTGGCCTCGGCCCGGTTCACCAGCGGCTGGATGGCGCCCACCATGGCCGCCGGAGAGCCGCCGGTGGCGACCGCTTCCTGGCGGGGAAAGACGTCGTTGAAGAAGCCCCGCCAGCCCTCTTCATAGGCCGCGTTCATGCCCCAGGGCATCAGCATCACCATGAAGATCAGCAGGCCCGAATAAGTGATCATGAAATGAAAGGGCAGTGCCAGCACGGCGGTGGCGTTGTGCGCGTCCAGCCAGGAACGCTGGCCTTTGCCGGGGCGGAAGGTGAAGAAATCCTTGAAGATCTTCTTGTGGGTGATCACGCCGCTGACGATCGCCACCAGCATCATCATGGTGGCCACGCACACCAGCCAGCGCGCCCAGATACGCGGCACCCCGTAGAGCTCAAAGTGAAAACGGTACAGGAAGTCGCCGCCCCGGCTGGCGCGCGGGGTCAGGATCTCGCCGCTGCCGGCGTCCATCTCCACCTGCTCGCCGTGCCGGCGCCCGCCGCCCTCGGCGGCCTCCGGGGTGTCCGGCTGCCAGCGCAGCTCGGCCACCGGGGACCGCTCTTGAGACAGGATGATGTCCCAGGCGCGCGCATCCGGCGCCGTCGTGCCCAGGGTCGCCCAGGCCAGTTCCGGGGTGGCTTCCGAGGCCACCGACTGGTGCAGCTCCGGGGCCATCCAGAAGGAAATCTCATCGCGGAAATACGCACTGGTACCGGTGATGAAGATGGCCACCAGCAGCCAGCCCAGCAGCAGGCCGCTCCAGGTGTGCAGCCAGGCCATGGATTGTCGCAGACCGCCTTTCATGCGCCCCCCAGCCAGGCCAGGGCGGCGCACAGGGCCGCCGGAATCAGAATGCCGCCCCAGGCCCGGGCCAGGCTGCGAGTGCCGAACGCCCACAGCACCGCCCCGGTGTAGATCACGAACGAGAGCAGGGTGCCGGTGAGCACCGCGTCCGCCCGCGCCATCGGCAGCCACAGGGCCAGAGCGGCGGTGGCCGCCGCCGCCAGGGCATAACCGCCGAACACGGCGACCACGGCACGCAAGGCCACGCCCAGGCGCGGCGAGCCGGCGAGCCGTTGGGAAGAAAGTTTGGACATGGCATCCCCGACGCCAGGATTAAATAAGAATCGTTATTATCCGCATATAGGAAAGGGATGCAATGGAGAATGCGTTCTTTGTCCGTCCGATCACGGCTGAAGCGCAACGCCGTCAGGCGGCTTGCTCCACGGTTGCCTCGTCCTGCCGCGCGGTCGCCGCCAACGGCTGCCGCAGCCGCCAGCGCAGGCGCAACGACAGCAGCACCGCGGCGGTGGTGAGGCCGGCCACCAGGCCGATCCAGAAGCCCGCGGGCCCCATGGCCGGCACCCACAGGTCGGTGAGGCCCAGCACATAGCCCAGCGGCAGGCCCACGCCCCAGTAAGCGAACAGGGTCATCACCATCGGCCAGGCGGTGTCCTCGAAGCCGCGCAAGCAGCCGTTGGCGCTGACCTGCACCGCGTCGGAGATCTGATACAGGCCGGCGAACAGCAGCAGATGGGCGGCCAGCTCGATGATCCCCGGATTGCCGGTGTAGATATGGGGAATCCAGGCGCGGGTCAGCATCAGCAGCAGACCGGCGGCCAGGCCGATGGCGGCGGTGATCAGCAAGGAGCAGCGCACCGCCACGGCCAGGGCATCCCGGTCGCCGCCGCCCCGGGCGCGGCCCACGCGGACGGTGGCGGCGATGGCGAAACTGAGCGGCAGCATGAACACCAGCGAAGTGAAATTCAGGGCGATCTGATGGCCGGCCACGGTCTCCGGACCCAGCCGGCTGATCAGCAGGGCGATCACCGAGAAGATGCTGACCTCGAAGAAAATCGACAGCCCCACCGGCAGGCCCAGGCGCAGCAGGTAGCCCAGGCTGGCCGGCTCCCAGTACCGCTGGCGCAGGGTCAGCCGGGCCGGACGGTAGATCGGGTGGCGCTTGATGTAGCCGCCCATCATCAGCGCCATGGACCACATCACCAGGCTGGTGGCCCAGCCGCAGCCCACGCCGCCCAGGGCCGGCAGGCCCAGCTTGCCGTAAATCAGCAAGTAGTTGGCGGGAATGTTGATCAGCAGGCCCGCCACGCTGATCAGCAGCACCGGCCGGGTGTGGTTCATGGCCTCGGTGTAGCTGCGCAGGGCCAGCAGCACGGCGGCGCCGGGCATGCCCCAACTGAGCGCATCCAGGTAGCCCTGGGCCAGCGGGCGGATCGCCGGGTCCACGTCCATCAGGTGCAGCACCGGCGCCATGGCGCGCAGAATCAGGGCGCACAGCAGCCCCAGCCCCAGCGCCAGCCACAGCCCCTGCTGGGCCAGCGGGTTCACCCGGTGGTAAGCTGCGCCGCCGAGATGGCGGGCCAGCACCGGGGTGGCGCTGGTCAGCACCCCGGTCATGAACAGGAACAGCGGTACCCAGATGCTGGCGCCCACCGCCACCGCCGCCAGATCAGCGGCGCCCACCCGGCCGGCCATCACGGTATCCACGAAGCCGTTGGCGGTCTGCGCCAGCTGGCCGCCGAGGATCGGCAGGGCGAGACGAAGCTGCGCGAGGTATTCACGACGATGCAAGGACATGGTGGACCAGGGTCGGGGCACGGGGCGGCTACCATACCGCAAAGCGGCGCGCCGGTGCACCGCGCCGCCGACCTGGAAGCGCTGTTCCACGACACCTTTCACGCCGACTTCGCCACGGTACTGGAAGGCGGCTTCGAGGAGCCCGTCTATCTGCCCGGCGCGCCCCACCGGATTCGCTATACCCGTGACTATTTCCGTAGCGCCCTGCACGAGGTGGCGCATTGGTGCGTGGCCGGCCCGCGCCGCCGGACGCTGGAGGATTACGGCTACTGGTATGCGCCGGATGGCCGTGACGCCGGCCAGCAGGCCCGCTTTCTGACCGTGGAGGTGCGACCCCAGGCGTTCGAGGCGCTGTTCTGCGCCGCCTGCGGGCACGACTTCCGGGTGTCGCTGGACAACCTGGACGGCGACCCCGGCGACGCCGATCGCTTCGCCGATGACGTGGAGCGCCTGGCCCGGCGGCTGATCGGGCAGGGACTGCCCGAGCGCCCGCGCCGTTGGGTGGCCGCCCTGGAGACGTTCTACGGCACCACCGACCGTTCCCTGGCGGCGCGTCTGAGTGCCGTTTTCCCGACCGCGCCCTGACCGCCCGGGGCTTGCCTCCCCTGGGCCCCTGCTTTATATTCCACTGCTATTGATAATTATTCCTATTTGTATTTGCAATCTCATGGCTGCCACCACCCTCAATGCCGCCCGCAGCGCCGATGTGGGCGCGCTCTACAATGATCACGCCCGCTGGTTGTTCGGCTGGCTGCGTGGCCGCCTTGGCGGCAACAACGCGGACGCCGCCGATCTGGTGCAGGACACCTACGTCCGCCTGATCGACTCCGGGCGCTACCCGCCGCCAGGGGAGGGCCGGGCCTTTCTGACCCGCATCGCCGGCGGTCTGGTGATCGATCTGCACCGGCGGCGCCGTCTGGAAAACGCCTATCTGGAAGCGCTGGCCGCCCGGCCGGCGCCGGTGGCGCCGTCCGAGGAGGAGCGCGCCCTGGTGCTGGACCTGCTGGTACGCCTGGATCAGGTGCTGGACCGGTTGCCGGGCCGGGTCAGCCAGGCGTTTCTGCTGTCGCGCTTCGAGGGCCTGACCTACGCGGCGGTGGCGGAGCGGCTGGGCGTGTCCCAGGCGGCGGTGCGCAAGTACATGCTCAAGGCCACCCTGGCCTGCCTGCTGGCGCTGGACGAGCCATGAGCGAGGCGTCCCATTCGCTGAGCCGTTATGCCCACCGCCACGGTCTCGATCCGGCCCGGCTGGAAGCCGCCCTGGACTGGCAGGTGAGCCTGTGGTCCGGCGACCCCGACGAGAGCCTGCGGCGGGATTGGGCCGCCTGGCTGGCCGCCCACCCGGACAACCAGCGGGCCTGGGCCCAGGTGGAGCGGCTCGCAGGCCGGCTTGGCGAGGTGCCCCAGGACGTGGGCCGCCACTCCCTGGCCCGGCGCGGTCCGCGTCTGGGGCGCCGGCAGGTACTCGGCGCCCTGGCGCTGCTGGGTGTGGGCGCGCTGACCGCGCGTGGCGGCTGGGTGCAGCGCTCCCTGGCGGACTGCCGGGTGGGGCCCGGCGAGCAGCGTCGCCTGACCCTGCCGGACGGTTCCGGGCTGATGCTCAATACCGCCAGCGCGGTGAACCTGGCGTTCCAGGGCGAGCGCCGCATCCGCGCGCTGCCCGGGAGCGAGATCGCCCTGGACAGCCGGGGCGCCGGCGGCACACCGCTGTGGATCGAGATGGCGGAGGTGCGGCTGGGCGCCGCCGACAGCCAGGTGGTGCTGCGGGATTACGGCGAGCGGCTAGGGGTGTCGGTGTTGGCGGGCCGGGTGAGTGTGCTGTCCGGGCCGGGCGCATTGAGGTCCATCGCGGCCGAACCGCCTTTGGTGACGACACTGGCCGGCGGGCAAGCCGCCTGGCTGTCCGCTGATGGGGTGCGGCGTTTCCCGCTGGACCGGGACGCGGCGCTGGACTGGACCCGAGGCGTGCTGCGCGCCGACCGGCAACCGCTGGGCACTTTCCTGGCCGAGCTGGGCCGCTACCGCCACGGCCTGCTGTATTGCGACGACGCGGTGGCCGGGCTGGTGGTGTCCGGCGCCTTTTCCGTGCGTGACACCGATTACACCCTGGAATCCCTGGCCCAGGCGCTGCCCATCGCGGTGCATTACCGCACTCCCTGGTTGGTGCGCGTGTCCGCCGCCTGAAAAAAAATCCATTTGGGCGTAGCACTTTTCCGATCTGGTTCGGGGTACCGGTATAGCCACCGGATTTTCACCGGCAAAAAACTCACCCCTGCAAAGGATCGGAGAATGAAGCGTTCTTCCACGTCACGGCGTCGTCTGCCCGCCGCCGGACTCAGCCTCGCCCTGTTCGTTACCGCTCTGGCGCCGCTGCCGGCGGCCGCCGCCGAGGCCCGTGATTACCGGATCGAAGCGGGCCGACTGGATGGCGCCCTGAGCCGTTTCGCCAGCGAGGCCGGCGTCACCCTGGTGATCGACGGTCGCCTCACCGACGGCAAAACCAGCGCCGGCCTGGAAGGTTCCTACCGGCCGCGGGCGGGCCTGGAAGCGCTGCTCGCCGGCACTGGCCTGGAAGCGGTGCGCCAGCCCAATGGCAGCTACCGGTTGCGGCGGCTGCCGGAGAGCGTCAAGGGCGAACACCGTCTGAATCAGATCAACGTGACCTCCGCCTCGGCCTCCGGCCGGGAAGTGGACGTGGTCAACGCGCCGGCCAGCATTTCGGTGATCGGCCAGGAAGAACTGGAAGGCAAGTCCTACCGGGACATCACCGAGGCGCTGCAGGATGTGCCCGGCGTATACGTGGACGACGGCCCGTCCGGCAAGGGCGGCACCGAGGAAATCTCGATCCGTGGCATGGACAGCAAATACACCCTGATCCTGGTGGATGGCCGCCCGCAGGGCTCCGGGCAGTCCTATTACAACGGTTTCGGCAGCGGCGCGGAATACGGCTGGTTGCCGCCGATCTCCGCCATCGAACGCATCGAGGTGATCCGTGGCCCGATGTCGTCCCTGTACGGCTCCGACGCCCTGGGCGGGGTGATCAACGTGATCACCAAGAAAACCCCGGACCAGTGGGGCGGCAACCTGACCCTGGAGCGCACCTGGCAGGAAAACCACGACTCCGGCGACTACCAGCAGCAGCGCTATTACCTGAGCGGCCCGCTGGTGGCGGACACCCTGGGCTTCACCGTCAGCGGCTCGCGCTACCTGCGCGACGAGGACGAAATCGAAAGCGGCTACCGCCAGTTCGACCGGGACAACACCACCGCGCGCCTGACCTGGACGCCGGTGGAAAACCAGTCCCTGTCCCTGGAGGCCGGTTACTCCACCCAGGAAAGCGAAGGCAGCGCCGTCAACACCGGCTCCGATTCCGAGCTGTACACGGTGCGCCGCCACCAGGCCATCAACCACGACATTCTGTGGCACGGCAACATCGACACCCAGAGCTGGGTGCAGCGCGAGGAGCTGGAAAACCAGACCCAGAACGCGCTCTACGAGCGGGTCACCGCCAACACCGCCACCGCCGTGCCGATCGGCGACCACGTGCTGACCGTGGGGGGCCAGTACCGTGAACAGAAAACCGAGAACCCGACCCGCGCCATCGGCGAACCGAACCTGGAACGCTGGGACATGGCGCTGTTCGCCGAGGACCAGTGGTTCGTCACCGATCCGCTGGCACTGACCGCCGGCCTGCGCTGGGTGGACGACGAGAACTACGGCAGCGAAGCGGTGCCCCGGGCCTACGCGGTCTATAACGTCAACCCGGCGTTCACCGTGAAAGGCGGTGTCAGCGCCGGCTATCGCACGCCGGATCTCAAGCAGGGCGATTCCAACTGGGTGGAAGGCGGCGGCGGCCGTTCCGTGGACGGCGGCGACATCGGTAACGACGATCTCAAGCCGGAAAAGAGCCTGACCTACGAACTGGGCGGCCACTGGCAGGCCGACAACGGCGTGGAAGCCTCGGTCACCGTGTTCCACACCGACTACGACGACAAGATCGAGAAGCCGATCCTCTGTGACCGCATCGACGGCACCGACGTCACCTGTCTCTATCAGGGCTACGACTACGAGAAGCTCTATCAGTACACCAACGTGGACGAAGCCCGCATCCGCGGCGCCGAGGTGACCTTCGCTTTCCCGATCGGCTACCGGGTGTCGGTGAACACCAACTACACCTTCACCGACAGCGAGCAATTGTCCGGCGCCAACAAGGGCAACCCGCTCAATGATCAGCCCCGTCACCGCGCCAACATCGGCGTGGACTGGCGCGCCAACGACATCACCCGGCTGTGGGCCAAGGCCCGCTACAAGGGCCGCGCGGAGCAGGTGGCCGGGCGCGGCGGCCTCACCGAGGAGTACCCCAGCTACACGCTGGTGGACACCGGCGTGGTGTACGGCCTGACCGACATCGTGGATGTGTACGCCAGCGTGCAGAACCTGTTCGACAAGACCGTGGGCAACGACAACTTCGGTCGTATCCTGGACGGTCGTCGCTACAGCGCGGGGATTTCGGTGAATTTCTGAGGGGGATCGCGACTAAAGTCGCTCCTACACCGCTTCCTTGTAGGAGCGACTTTAGTCGCGACGGTTTTATCGAAGCATGTGCAGGAAGTGCATGTGCTTCTCGTACTGATCCAGCACGTCGCTGATCACCTGCTCCCGGGTGAAGCCCATCAGGTCGTAGTCCTGACCGCCCTCGCGCAGAAACACATCGGCGCGGAAATACTGATCCGTATCCGCGTGCCGTTTGGAATGATCCAGCTGACGCATGGTGATCGACGGCCGCGCATAGCCGCGCACGCGCACGCCATAGATAAAGTCGGTTTCCCGGGCGTGGCTGACCACCAGGGTGGCGCGGTCGTCGCTCTCACGGACTTCCACTTCCAGGCCGTGGCCACGCAGCTCGTCGGCCACCGCGTTCAACGCCGGGGTCGCCACCTCGCGGACGAAATGCAGCACCCGGGCCCGGTTGGGGAAGCTCACCATGCCGCGCAGGCGGGTTTTCCAACCGCCGGTCACCGGCGTGTGGCCCACATGGATGGTGGCCGGCGCGGTGCCCAGGTTGGTCTGGAAACTCTGGCGGCGGATGCCCTCGATGCGCAGCGAACGCAGCAGGCCGAAACAGGCCAGCAGCAGCACCATGGCGAACGGCAGGGCGGAGGCGATGGTGGCGGCCTGCAGCGCCCCCAGCCCGCCGGCCAGCATTAGCGCGATGGCCACGATGCCCTCGGAGCTGGCCCAGAAAATGCGCTGCCACAGCGGCGTGTCGTCGTGGCCGCCGGAGGCCAGCATGTCCACCACCATGGAGCCGGAGTCCGACGAGGTGACGAAGAACACCACCACCATCAGCGTGGCCACCCCGGAGATAAAGCCGGACCAGGGGAACTGTTCCAGGAAGTGGAACAGCGCCACCGCCTTGTCGTTGTCCACCTGGGCGGCCAGTTCCGGGTAGGTGCCGTCCAGAATCATCTGAATGGCGGTGTCACCGAACACGGTCATCCAGAACAGGGTGAAGCCCGCCGGCACCAGCATCACGCCCAGGGCGAATTCGCGGATGGTACGGCCCCGGGACACCCGGGCGATGAACATGCCCACGAACGGCGACCAGGAAATCCACCAGCCCCAGTAAAACAGGGTCCAGCCGCCCATCCACTCCTGGGGTCCGTTCTCCGCCTTGGGCTGATAGGTGTAGAGGTTGAAGGTCATGTTGACCAGCTCGGACAGGTAGGCGCCCAGGTTCTGCACATAGGCCTTGAGCAGGAACACGGTGGGGCCCAGCGCCAGCACGAACAGCAGCAGCAGGAAGGCGAGGCCCAGGTTCAGCTCCGAGAGGCGGCGGATGCCGCCGTCCAGGCCGGTGACCACGGAAATGGTGGCCAGCCCGGTGATGCCGATGATCAGGCCGGTCTGCACCCATTCGTTCTTGGGAATGCCGAACAGATAGGTGAGGCCGGCGTTGACCTGCTCCACCCCGAAACCCAGGGAGGTGGCCACGCCGAACACGGTGCCGACCACCGCGAACACGTCCACCGCGTGGCCCATGGGCCCGTAGATTTTCTTGCCGATCAGCGGGTACAGCGCCGAGCGCAGGGTCAGCGGCAGGTTATGGCGGAAGCTGAAATAGGCCAGGATCAGACCGACGATGGCGTAGATCGACCAGGCGTGCAGCCCCCAGTGGAAGAAGGTGGCGCGCATCGCCTCCTTGGCGGCGGCGATGGTGCCGGGGTCCGCCAGCGGCGGGTCACTGAAATGCAGCACCGGCTCGGCCACGCCGAAGAACATCAGGCCGATGCCCATGCCCGCCGAGAACAGCATGGCGAACCAGGACGTATAGCTGTAATCCGGTTCCGAGTGATCCTTACCCAGTTTGATGTCGCCGTAGCGGCTGATGGCCAGAAAAAACACCAGCGAAATCAGAATCGCCACGGTCAGGATGTAGAACCAGCCCGCTTCGGAAATGATCCAGTCCTTGATGTCGGTGAAGAACGTTTCCGCGGTTTTCGGGAGGATCACCGAGAACAGCACCATGGCGGCGATGATCGCCACCGAGGAGAAGAAAACGGGCGGGTTGATCAGGACCTTGGGCCGGCTTTCCGGGGCTTGGGCCATCGTGGGGCTCTCCTTATCCATGGGCCGAAGTGAGGCAATCCCCAGAGGCTAACATAGCTTGTTCGTGAGCAAAGCGTGAGGTCGGATCGCGACGTCAGTCGCGATCCCTGGCGGCTAAAGACGCCCGGCCCGTTTCAATTGCTGATAGGCGTGGCCGAGGCGCTCGGCCAGGGTGGCCGGGGTGGCGGCCACCAGATGGGCGCCGGCATGGCGCAACCGCAGATGCAGATCGCGGCGCTGTTCGTGCTCGCGGGCGTCGGCGGCCACCCGCAGGGCGTCGTCCAGGTCCGTCACCGGCGCCTGGCGCAGGGCGGCCTGCTCGGGCAGCTCCATGTCCGCCACCATCACCAGGTGCCGGTGGCCGAGCAGGCGCACGGCGGTGAGCAGATCGTCCGCGTCCTCCGGTTGCACCCGGCTGATGATCACCACCAGCGCGCGGCGGGTCCAGCGTCCCTGGAACTGCCGCGCCGCCTGACTGAAGTCACTGGCCCGGTCCGCCGGCTGCACGTCGTGGAAGCCACGCAGCAGGCTCTGGATGCCGTGCTGCCCGTGCACCGGATCCAGCCAGCGCGGCTGCTCCCCGGAAAACAGCAGGGCGCCGGTGCGGTCGCCCTGGCGCAGCGCCGACCAGGCCAGCAGCAGGGCGGCGTTGAGGCCGTGGTCGAAGGCGGTCAGGCCGCCGATGGGCAGCGCCATGCGGCGGCCGCCGTCGAGCAGTATCCAGACGGTCTGGTTCTGCTCGTCCTGATAATGGCGGGTGATCAGCCGGCGGCGCCGGGCGGTAGCTTTCCAGTCGATGCGGCGCGGGCTGTCGCCGGGCTGGTAGTCACGCAGTTCGTGGAATTCCAGCCCCTCGCCCTGGCGCGGCTGCACCCGGTTGCCGAAGCGGCTGCGGCTGCGATCCACCGCCAGCGCGGCGCGGGAAATCGGCGAGAAGTCCGGGTACACCGGCACCGCCCGGTCCGCGGCGATGCGCCGGCGCGATTCCCACAGCCGGCGCGGCGACGGCAGCCACAACTCGATGGGGCCGAACCGCACGGTGCCGCGCCGGCTGGGGCGATAGGGGTAGTGGATTTCCACCTGGCGGTGGCCGGGCACCAGATCCAGGGCGCGGGGCAGGCCGGTGTCCACGTCGTCGTCCGGGTGATGGTCCGCCACCAGCCAGCGCTCCGCCTTGCCACCGGTCTCCAGGGTCAGGGTCACGGTTTGTGGCACGCCCACCGACAGCGCCGCCGGCAGGCGCCGGCTGGCCGCCGGCGTGGGCCGGCGCCGCAGCCTGAGCAGATCGTCCAGGGCCCACACCGCCAGCAGCCCGCCGAGCAGCGCCCAGCCCAGCAGCAACGGCAAGGCCAGCGGCGCCGCCCAGAACCGCCCCAGCAGCGGCAGCACGCCCAGGGCGGCCCAGACGAGCAGGGCCCGGATCAGCCGCGCGCCGGGTCTCATTGCCGCGGCGCCTCCACCTGTTCGAGAAGCTGCTCGAGCACGGATTCCACGGTCTGGCCTTCAATGTCCGCGTCCACGCCCAGGCGCAGCCGATGGCGCAGCACCGGCGCCGCCACCTGTTTGACGTCGTCGGGAACCACGAAGTCGCGGCCGGCCAGCAGCGCCTGGGTCTTGGCGGTGCGCGCCAGGGCGATGCTGGCCCGTGGCCCGCCGCCCTGCACCAGGCTGGGGTGGTCGCGGGTGGCGCGCACCAGCCGCAGGATGTAGTCCACCAGGGCGCGGTCGAGAATCACCGCGTCGGCCTGCCGGCCCAGGGCCAGAATGCCCTCGGCGTTGGCCTCCGGGGTGAGCTGGGCGGCGTCCAGGCTGTCCGGCAGGCGCCCGTCCAGCACCATTTCCATCATCCGTGCCTCGTCCTCGTGGCTCGGATAGTCGATCAGGATCTTGAACAGGAAGCGATCCAGCTCCGCCTCCGGCAGCGGGTAGGTGCCTTCCTGATCCAGCGGGTTCTGGGTGGCCAGCACCACGAACGGCGGCGCCAGCTCGAAGCTTTCCCCCTCGATGGTGATGCGGCGCTCCTGCATCACCTCCAGCAGGGCCGCCTGGGTCTTGGCCGGCGCCCGGTTGATCTCGTCGGCCAGCAGCAGGTTGGTGAACGCCGGGCCTTTGCGCACCCGGAAGTCGCCGCTCTGGCTGTCGAACAGCACATGGCCGGTGACGTCCGAGGGCATCAGGTCCGGGGTGAACTGGATGCGCTGGAAGTCCAGCTCCAGCACCCGCGCCAGGCTGCGCGCCAGCAGGGTCTTGCCGAGCCCGGGCACGCCTTCGATCAGCACGTGGCCGCCGGTGATCAGGGCGATCATCACCTGCCGGGTAATGGCCGGCTGGCCGATCAGCACCTGGTTGAGTTGCGCTTCAATGCGGCCGGCCAGGGCGGTGGCCTGGTCCGGGGTCATTTCCGCGGGAGTATCGGTGATCATAATCGGCTCCTGATCTGTTGCAGTACGGCCACCCGGCGAATCCAGCCGGGACGGTCCACCGGCGAGGCGTCGAGCGCCTCGCGCAGGTCGTGTTCGGGCAGCGCCAGCCGCTCCGCGGCCAGCGGCAGCGCCTGTTCCGGGTCCGGGTGCAGCAGTGCCAGCCGCCGTCGGGCGGCGTCGCGCAGCGGCGCCAGCAGGGCTTCGCCCTGGCCGGTGCGCCAGTGGAAATGGCCCAGGGCGCGCAGGTGCCCCAGGTAGTCGGTGGTGTCGCGGGCCGGCGGGCGCCACAGCGGGCCCGGTCGCGGCAGGCGCCGCCACAGCCACAGGGCCAGGGCCAGCACCAGCGCCAGGATCGGCGGCCAGGCATGTTCCCACAACCACAGCGGCAGGGGCGGCATGTCGATGCCCTGCACGAACCACACCGGCCCGCCGCCGTCGGTCAGCTGGCGCAGCAGCCAGGCGTGGTCGAAATAATGCAGGTGATCGTTGTCCCACAGCCGCAGTCCGGTGGTGGCGGTGACCCGGCCTTCGCCCACCGCCACCTGCACCAGCTTGAGCCCCTGGTCGTTGCCCGCCAGTACCGAGTAGTGCAAACCCTCGCCGCCCTGGTAGCCGAGCACCAGGGGATTGTCGATGCGCAGCCGGCGGGGCAGACCGTCGAAGTCCCGGGTCAGTGCCGGCGCCGCCCGGGGCGGCGCCTCGCAGGTCAGCCGTTCGCACTGGCGCCGGGTTTCCTCGTCGTCGTTGCCCAGGCAGTACTCCAGGAACAGGCTTTCCATGGGCTGGAAGCGGCCCAGCAGTTCGGCCATGGGGTCGTCGTCCGGATCCTTCTCGGGCAGCCGGCGGGCGTTGATGCCCACCTGCTCCAGCAGCGGGTCGGCGCGCTCCCGGTCTTCGTCCCGGTCGCCGTACACCGGCCGCGCCGCCACCACCAGATGGCCGCCGGCGGCCACCCAGGCGAGCAGCCCCTCGATGCGGTCGCGGCCCAGGTCGCCCCGGTATGGATCCATGATCAGGGTGGTGTCGGTGGCCGGCAGGGGGAACAGGGCGCGGGTGCTGAACACCCGGCGGGTGTCGTGGTGCCACTCTTCCAGCAGAGTGCGCGCCGCCAGATAGGGATCCCGGGCGGCGGCCTCCGGGTAGGCCGGGGCCATGTAACGCACCGGTTCGGTGGCCCAGTAATAGCCGCCCACCAGCGCCGCCACCGCCACCAGGAACAGCACCGTCCAGCGCTTCATCGCGGGTCTCCGGCGAGCGGCGGGCGCAACGCCCGCCAGCGCGCCATCAGATCGCGCACGGCCTGCTCGTCGCTGGGCCGGTGGGCCCAGGCGGTGCGGGTCCAGGCGTTCACCAGCGCGGTCAGCCAGGCAATCACCGGCGCGCCGTCCAGCGCCCGCTGGTAGGCGCGCAGGCAGTCCTGTTCGGTGGCGCCGGCGGTGAGCGGCAGCGGCCGATAGTGGAACAGGGTGACCAGACCGTCGCGCAGCAGCAGCGCCAGGGCGGCGCGCACGTCGCCCCGGGCCAGTTCCTGGTCGAGGGCCCGTTCCAGGTCCGCGGGCAGGCTCTCGGCGCGGGTGTCCAGGCCGGCCACGCGCACCGGCATCACCGGTTTGCCGTCCGCCCCGCGACCGCCGATGCCGGGCACATAGCGGCGCACCATCATCACGATCACCACCGCCAGCAGGGCCAGCAGCAGGTAGCCGAGGCCGGTGATCAGTCCGTCCGGTACGTTGAGCGGGTCCCGGCCGTCGCTGTCCGATTCCCGGTCCAGCAGCCGGCGCAGCAGGTCCTGCCACCAGCTGTCGCCGTCGTCGTCGCGCAGGGACTCGCGCAGGCGCCGGTCCTGGCGCTCCTCGAAGGGCATGAAGGTGTCCGAGGCGAGCAGGTCGATGGCCTGTTGTTTGGGGTCGGCCTGATCGGTCGCCGGTGCCTGCGCTTCCACCGGGTGCGGCGCGGCGCCGAACAGCACCAGCAGCAATGCCAGGGCGGCGCCGCCGCCGGCCCGGCGGCGGCGCTCGCCGATGCGGGTCAGGCCCAGCTGCAGGTCCCAGCCTTCCAGCCAGGTGCGCTGATTGAGATAAAGGGCGAAGGAGGTGGCCACGTAGAGCGGTTCGGTGACCGCCAGCACCAGATACCAGGCCAGATTGATAAAGCCCCACTGCAGCTGGCTTTGCTCCTGGAACCAGACGCTCCATTCCAGGTTGAACTGCCAGGGCACCAGCGTCATGGCCAGCACCACCAGGGCCACGGTCATGGCGTGTTCCAGGCCCAGCACGGTGAAGGTGAGCGTGCCGGCGCGCTGCCCCGGCGGTCGCAGCAGCACGGCGATACGCCCGGATACCCGCGCCCCCCGGTTGCCCTCCAGCTGCCAGACGCCGGTGAGAAAGCCCCGGGACGGGCTGAAGCGGCGCCAGGTGAGCTGGGCGGCCAGACCGTTGAGGCCGTACTTGGGAAAGGCACGCAGCAGGGTCAGCGGACCCGGATAGTCGTCGAACAGGGCGCGGCTGTAGAACGCCAGCAGGGGCCGCTCCCAGAGCGGCTTCAGCCACCAGAACAGCAGCAGCGGCCAGACGCTGCGGGTGGCGGCGGCGTAGCCCGCCAGCAGCGCGAACGGCAGGGCGGTGAACACCAGCCACACCAGGGAGGCCTGGCGCCACCAGCGCCGGTACAGCCGGGTGCCCACGTCCACCGCCTGCCAGCTGGTGCGGGGGGCGAGCCGGGCATTGATCCTATTCAGATCCATGACGGCTTCCTTGCGCGCGGCCAGCCAGCAACAGGTACAGCAGCACCAGGGCCCAGCACACCGCGCCCACGGTGTACTTGATCTGGGGGGCCAGTTCCCGGGACGACCAGAACGCCTCGATAAAGGCGGCGGTCACCAGCAGGAAAAACACCCCGTACATCACCGGCAGGCATTCCCGGGCGGCCCGACGAATGGCGTCCACCCGGCTCCAGGAGCCCGGCGCCAGCACCGCCCAGCCGAGCCGCAGGCCGGCGCCCCCGGCCAGACAGATGGCGGTCAGTTCCGGCGCGCCGTGGGCGATCACGAAGGTGAAGAACGGCTGCGAGGCGCCGGCCAGGCTCAGATGGGCGGCGGCGGCGCCAAAAAAACTGCCGTTGAACAGCATGGCGAGCAGCGCGCCGACGCCCAGCAGCAGCCCGCCGGCGAAGGTGCGGAAGGCGATGCCGATGTTGTTGTAGATGTAGTAGCCGAACATCATCACATCGTCGGCCCGGTCGCGGACGTCGGTGTCGCGCAGATCCGGGTGGTACATTTCCTCCAGGTCGGCCACCTGGTCCGGGCCCACCACCGTGTGCACCAGCTCCGGGTCGTACTGGATCAGGCCCCAGACCAGCAGCGCCGACAGCACGAAGGCGGCGCTGCTGATCAGGTGCCAGCGCCACTGCCGGCGCACCGCTCGCGGAAAGCCGGCGGCGAAAAACGCCGCCAGGCGCGGCAACAGCGGTGTGCGATGGCGGTAGAGCTGGCGGTGGGCGCGCAGCATCAGGTCGTTGAGGTAGTCCTGCAGGGCCAGGCTATAGCCGCGCTCCCGGGCCAGCGCCAGTTGATGGCAAAGGCTCTGATAGTCGCCGGCGAAATCGGCGGCGGCGCTGCCCGGCCGGCGGGTTTTTTCCAGGGTCTTGAGGGTCGCCTCCAGGCGTTCCCAGAGCGGCCGGTAACGCTGCTCGAACTGGCTCTGCCTCACCGCGCCGCTCCCTGATCGGATTCCCGGGCCGGGTCGGCGCCGACGGGTCCGCCGAGCACATGGCGGGCCACCCGGCGCAGTTTTTCCAGCGCCGCCGGCGCTGGCTGTTCCGGGTAGGCGAGCCGCGCCAGTTCCTGCTGGCGTTGCTCGGAGAGCGCCGGCGCCCGTTCACTGAAGGCCAGCAGCACCAGCTGATCCTCCCGGTCCAGGGGCCAGTCCGGGGCTTCGCCGGCGCCGCTCTCCCGGACCCGGGTGGCGGGTGGCGCCGGCAGATGGATCACCAGGGTGTCGGCGGCCAGATCACCGAGCCGTTGCTGGCGCGGCGAGATCAGCATCACCACGAAGCCGGTGAGATAGCAGATCGGAAACAGGTCGGCGGTGCGCAGCAGGTTGCGCACCAGGCTGCCGTTGAAGGTGAGCGGCGCGCCGTTACCGTGCACCACCGCCAGCTTCACCGCCCGTTTGCCGGGGGTGCGGCCCTGCCAGAGCATTTCGAAGAACACCGGGTAGAACCATTCAAGCAGAAACATCAGCAGCAGGTAGAGGCCGTAGCCGTGGCCGCCGAACAGCATCAGCGGGATCGACAGCACCAGCAGCACCAGCCCGCGCAGGGCCAGGTCGATGCCGTAGGCCAGGGCCCGCGGCAGCGGGCCGGCCAGCGAGAGAGAAAGACGGGCCCCCTCCGGCGTATCGATGTGCAGCTGGTCATCAATCCGCACGGCCGCCCCGGCGGATCAGCTGCATGGCGGCCAGGAACATCACCACCGTCAGCGATACCTGGACGATGGCCAGGGTGCGTTGGGGCGGCGGGTTCAGGCATTGCAGCACATAGCCACAGAAGTAGAACAGCAGCAGGAAACACAGCCAGGTGAGCGAGCGCGGATGCAGGGTGATCGGCGCCACCATCATCAGCAACAACGGCAGGTACAGCACCAGCGCCATGATTACCGAGGCGGCCAGTGGCGCATTGGGCGGCGTGAACCAGAATTGCGCGGCGATGCCGAGCAGCAATAGCAGCAGGTAGCAGCCCCGTAACACAAAACCCAGCATATTCATCCTTAACGTTATGGTGCCTGTAAAGGGCGGCCCATCTTGCGCGCCAGCTCCGCCAGGCGTTTCCCCAGGGCCCGGGCGATGGCGCTTTCGTCGTCGGTGGTGGTGGCGTCGCCGCGCTCGCCGGCCACATGGCTGGCGCCGTAGGGCGTGCCGCCGCCGGTGGTGCGCATCAGCGCGGTTTCCGAATAGGGCACCCCGGCCAGCACCATGCCATGGTGCAGCAACGGCAGCATCATCGACAGCAGCGTGCTTTCCTGGCCGCCGTGCAGGCTGCCGCTGGAGGTGAACACCCCCGCCGGCCGACCGATCAGGCCGCCGGACATCCACAGGTCACCGCTTTGGTCGAGAAAATACTTGAGCGGCGCCGCCATGTTGCCGAAGCGAGTGGGCGAGCCCAGCGCCAGCCCGGCGCAGCCGGCCAGGTCGTCCTGGGTGGCGAAGGGCGCGCCGCTGTCCGGCACCGGCGGGGCGGTGGCCTCATGGCTGGCGGACACCGGCGCCACCGTGCGCAGGCGCGCCTCCAGACCACCGGCTTCCACGCCACGCGCCACCTGCCGGGCCAGATTGGCCACCGCGCCGGTGCGGCTGTAATAAAGAATCAAAATATAATCGTGCATGGCGTCTGGTTTATCGCGGCTTCAGCCGCGATTCTCCCCGATCAATGCCTGGACGTTTTCCGGCGGGCGCCCCAGCACGGCCCGCTGGCCCTTGACCACCACCGGACGTTCCAGCAATTTCGGGTAACGCGCCAGGGCCTGGATCACCGTTTCGTCATCGGCGTCCGGGCTGAGGCCCGCTTCCTGGTAGTCGGCTTCCTTGACGCGCACCAGCTGGTGGGCGCTGGAAAGGCCCAGTTTATGGACCAGGTCGCGCAGGGTGTCGGCGTCCGGGGGCGTGTCCAGATATTTGATCACGCGCGGTTCGATGCCGGCGCCTTCCAGCAGCGCCAGGGTCTGGCGGGATTTGGAGCAACGCGGGTTATGGTAGATGGTGTACTGTGCCATGGTTCGACGCCGTTGTTTTGCCAGGATGCAGGGCATTGTACGGCACCGACCGCCCCCGGCAAGCCGGGGCGATGCCGATAGGAAGAGGAAGTGGACGACAGGGTGAAAACCGATCAGAACGATGCGCCCGTGATCCCGTTCCGCGCCCGCGCGGAATCGGTCTGGGCGTTTTTGAAATTGCTGCGCCGTCAGTTCGTGGAGGACGGCTGCCCCGCCGCCGCGGCGGCGCTGACCTATACCACCCTGTTCGCCATCGTGCCGATCATGACGGTGATGTTCGCGGTGATCGCCTCGATCCCGGCGCTCAACGAGCGCGGCATGGTGATCCAGAAATGGGCATTCGAATACTTCGTGCCGTCCGCCGGCAACCAGATTCTCGGCTACCTGGCCACCTTTACCCAACAGGCCACCAACCTGACCGGCCCCGGCGTGGTGATGCTGATCATTACCTCGGTGTTGATGCTGCGCACCGTGGAGCAGGCGCTCAACCGTATCTGGCGGCTGCCCAAGGCGCGCAAGGGCATGGTCAGCCTGATGACCTACTGGGCGGTGCTGTCCCTGGGGCCGCTGCTGCTGGGGGCGGGCATGGGCATTTCCTCCTACCTGACGTCGGTATCGCTGATCAGCGATACGGTGGCCTACTTCGGCGGCGTACGCGCCTGGCTGTCGGTACTGCCGTTCTTCTTTACCTTCGCCATGCTGGCGCTGCTCTATATCGTGGTGCCGAACACCTCGGTGCCGTTCCGGCAGGGGCTGCTGGGGGCGGCGGTGGCGGCCTTGCTGTTCGAGCTGGCCAAGGCGGCGTTCGCCCAGTTCATCAAGCACGCGCCCAACTATCAGGTGGTGTACGGCGCCTTCGCGGCGGTTCCGCTGTTCCTGCTGTGGATTTATATTTCCTGGATCCTGGTGCTGCTCGGCGCCGAGCTGGTGCGCACCCTGGTGGTGTTCCAGGAGCACCGCCGCAAGGTGCCGCGCACCCAGGCGTTGCTGCGGCTGCTGCGGGTGTTCTGGGAGCGCCAGCGCCACGGTCGGGTGCTGCGCAGCAATGAGGTGCGCCAGGTGATGCACGAGTCCGGCGTCACCCACTGGGACGAGTTCCGCAACCTGCTGCAGGACTGCAAGCTGATCAAACGCACCGAGGAGGGCGGCTACGTGCTGACCCGGGACCTGCGGCGGCTGACCCTGTCCCAATTGCTGGCCATGGTGCCCTGGCCGGCGGAGCAACAGTTGCGCGTCAACGCCCACGGCAAGGAGCCCTGGGAGGCGACCCTGAAACAACGCTGCGACGAGGCGCGGCGCGGCCTGCACCGGCCGCTGGAGTTCAATCTGGAGGCCCTGTTCGAAAACCGGGTCGACGAGTTCCCCACCAACGAAGGCGACAAAAAAGATGAATAATAATGCCGTGATTGCCCGGCAGGTCACTGTCCGGGGACGGGTGCAGGGCGTCTTCTATCGCGCCGCCACCCAGCAGCAGGCGCGCCGCCTGGGCGTGGCCGGCTGGGTCCGCAACCTGCCCGATGGCCGGGTGGAGGCCTGGCTGGAAGGGTCGGACCAGGCGGTGGATACGCTGATGGCCTGGATGCGCGAAGGGCCGGAGCAGGCCGAGGTCACCGGCCTGTGCGTGTGTGAGGTGACGCCGCGATCACTGAACGATTTCGAGGTCGATGCATGAAGCAGGTGGAACTGGTCAACGGACACCTGCGCTTTCCGGCGCTGCTCACCGGCGACGGCGAGCCGGTGATTCTGCTGCACGGTTTCCCGGACACCCATGAAAACTGGGCGGTGCAGATGAAGCTGCTGGCCGACGCCGGCTACACCTGCGTGGCGCCGGCTCTGCGCGGCTACGCGCCGTCCTGCCAGCCGGGCAGCGGCGATTATTCCCTGCACGCGGCGGTGGACGATCTGCTGGTGTTCGCCAATCAGCTGGGTGGCCGCGTGCACCTGATCGGCCACGACTGGGGCGCGGCGGTGGGCTACCTGGCCTGCGCGCGCTACCCGGAATCCTTCTGCACCTTCAGTGCGCTGGCGATCCCGCCGCTCAAGCGGCTGCCCAAGGCCCTGCTCAAGGTGCCCGAACAGATCAAGCTGAGCGGCTACATGCAGTTCTTCCAGCTGCCGGTGGCGCCGGAGGCCTGGCTCAAGCGCGACGGCCTGAGCGGCGTGGACGCGCTCTGGCACCGCTGGTCCCCGGACTGGGACCCGGGGCTCTATCTGGACAATGCCCGGCACACCCTGGGCGAGCCCGGCGTGCTGGGCGGCGCCCTGGGCTGGTACCGGCACCTGATCCGGCTGTGGCGCAAGGAGCAGCGGGAAGTGCAGGAATGGCTGGCTCTGGACGTGCGCGTACCTACCCAGGTGCTGATGGGCGAGAACGATGGCTGCATGAGCCCGAAGCTGCTGGATCACTGCCTCAACAACGACGACTTCCCCGCCGGCCTGTACGTGGAGCGGCTGGAAGCCGCCGGCCACTTTCTGCACCTGGAACGGCCGGAAGCCGTGGCCGAGCTGCTGATCGCCCACCTCAAGCGCGGTGAGTGCCTGGTCTGATCCCCGGATCAAGGCGCCCTCAGCATGATGTCCCAGGCGTCCTGCAGTTCAGTGATCGCGCGCGAGTCGTGAAAAATCGCGCCGTTGTGTTCGCGCAGAAGGGTGTGCCAGTGACCGCGCAGCGCCGGGTCGGTGGCGACGCTCACGGCCAGGTCCACGTAGTGGCCGGTGTCGCGGGCGATCAGGCCGGTGAGGCCCATGCGGCGGTACAGGCCGCTGGTGAAGTTGCCGCGCAGCAGCGGCGAGGGCAGGGTGATCAGCGGCACCGCCAGGCCCAGGGCGTCAAAGCTGGTGTTGGCGCCGGTGTAGTGGGGCGGGTCCAGGGCCACATCCACCTGATTCACCAACCCCAGATAGCGTTGCCGGTCCATGCGTGGCAATAGACTGACGCGCTCGGCCAGCGGGCCCAGGCGCCGTTGCAGGCGCTGCCGCAGCGGGGCGGTTTCGGCCCCTTCCTGGCTGCCGATCAGCAGCAGACGGCCGGTCGGGTCCCGCTCCAGAATCGCCGCCACCAGCGGGTCGAAATCCGGGTGGATTTTGCGCGGGTTCTGGTGGCACAGATAGAGATGCTCGTTGTCCGACAGGCCGAAGTCGGCGCGGCCGGGCGGGCGATCGGCCAGCCGGGGCGGTTCCGCCCAGGTGAACATATTGCCGGGCATGGTCAGCAGCGGTTCCCGGTAACGCTGTTGCGCGTCGTCGGTTTCCACCAGGTCCGAGGACAGAAAGAAATCCATGCCTGGAATGCCGGTGGTCAGCGGCCAGGCCCAGCTGGTGTACTGCAATGGCGCCGGCCTCAGCCAGGGCAGAAAGTAATTGAACGAGTCCGAGCCCACTTCCCAGTGATAGAGCAGGTCCAGCCGCGCCGCGCGCAGTTGTTCGGCGGCCTGGTCCACCCGTGGGCTGAGCGCCAGCCAGGTCAGGCCGTCGTCGCCCAGGGCGGCACGGGTCTGGCGCAGCGCCGGGCGGGTCACCGCCACCACGATGTCGAAGCGGTGCCGGTCCAGGCGCGGCAGCACGCCCCGCAGGCTACGGATAAAAATGCCTTCGTGGCCGTGGTTGACCACCATGCCGATGCGGCGCCGGTCGCCGCCGGCGCGGGGCGTGGGCGGTTCGAAAGCGGGCAGGCGCGGCGCGATCATGTCCGCGTAGGCGCTTTTCAGAAGGTGATCGTCGCGGCCCTGGTACATCAGGGTGGGGGGCGGCTCGGCGCCGCTGTGCTCCAGTAAGGTAAGGTCCAGTTGGCCGGGGCGGTCCCGCCAGCGCTCGATGGTGGCGGCGAAGCCGTTCCGCCAGGCGTCGATGGCGGCGTTGTCCTCGAACACGTCCGGGCACAGGGTGTCCGCGTGCAGGGCGTGCCACCAGTGTTCCGGTCTGAGCCCGGCCACGCGCCGGTAACCGTCGGCGGCCGCTTCGGTGTGCCCCTGGCGTTCCTCCGCCACCGCCAGGTTGAGATGGCCGTCGGTGTAATCCGGCGCCAGCGTCAGCGTGTCGCGCAGCACCCGGGCGGCTTCCGCCGGGTGGCGCTGGAGGATGTGCGCGCTGGCCAGGTTGTTGAGCACCTTCGCATGGCGGGCGCCCGGCAGGTGTTTCAGGGCCTGTTGGTAGCTGGCGCGCGCGTCGTCGTAGAGCCCCGCGTCCAGTTGGGCGTTGCCCTGGTTGTACCAGCCGTCGCCGTGGTCGGGTTGGCGGCGCAGCGCCTCGGCGTAGTGTGTCAGCGCTTCGTCGAGCCGTCCGGCGCCGCGCAGGGCCAGGGCCAGATTAAAGCGCGCCACCGGCTGGTCGGGCATCCGCGCCACGGCGCCCTCCAGCACCGCCACGGCGGCGTCGAACTGGCCCAGCCGCCGCAAAATCTCGCCCTGGTTGATCACCGCCGCCGGCACGTTCGGGTAGCGCGCCGCCAGCGGCGCCAGCAGTGCCAGCGCCTCCTCGAGCCGTCCGTCACCGGCGAGCGCCAGCGCTCGTTTCAGGGTCTGTTGCGGGGAGTCTTGGATAGGATCGCTCATGCAAAGCAACGATACCGGCATTGGCGCCGTTTAGGGAGAGCAACCGCCGACGCCCGGATGGGGCCGGCGGTTTGGTGACCGGCTAGCGGCGAACGCGGCGGCGCAGGGCCAGCAGGCCCAGGCCGAGCAGGGTCAGCAGACCGGTGGCGCCGCCGTTATCGTCGTCGTCTTCTTGCGGCGCCGGTTCCGGGTCAGGGCTTTCCGGCAGAGGCTGGACCAGCGCCTTGATCTCATGGGCTTCGCCGTCCTGCCGCTGGAACCACACCAGCGCCGCCATGGCGTCCGTGATCACCACCCGGGTGGCCAGGGAATAATCGACGGTATCCTCATCGCCACTGACAATGGGTACCGGAGCACCGACGGAGGCGTCACCGTCCACGCCGGCCACCAGACTGACCGGCGGCTGGTCTTGCCGCCAGTCGCTCCAGGTGGTGAGCAGCTGGTCACCGTACAGGGCCAGCCCCAGCGGCGGGATCGGCATCGATATCTCGGTATCGTTGGCGATCAGGAAGCCGGCGCCGGCGGTGCCGTCGGCCCGCCGGCGCTGGCCTTGAACGGAGGTCACCGGCTGGCTGTCCACGGCTTCCATTTGATGCCATACGCCCACGAAGCCGCCGTCCTCATCCGCCATCAGGGTGGGGTACACCTGGCTGAGGCTGGCGCCCTGCTGGCTGCCGTCGTCCAGGCGGAAGGGCGCCTGGTCCAGGGCGGTGCCGTTGATGTTGAAACGCTGTGCTTGCAGGACCTGGCCGTTGTCGTAGGCGCTCCAGGCCGCCAGCCAGGTGTCGCCGTGCATGGCCAGTGCCATGGGGAACAGGGTATTGCCGGCCTGGGCAAGGGTTTGGGAGTCGCCCATCGGCGTGCCGTCGGCATTGAACCGCCGGATCTGATACTGGAAGCGCTCGGTGTTGTTTTCCGGGTCTTCCAGGGTCCAGCCGAGGACGAAGGCGCCGTCCTGGTTCACCGCCAGCGCCACATCGCAGTGCATGCCGGAAGAATCGGGGGCCCATTGCATGATGCCGGGCATGCCCTCGCTGGGGAGCAGGATATAAGCCACGGTGTCGGTGCAATCGTTGCCGCCGACGTCCGCTTCCCAGGCCACCACCAGATCGCCGTCCGCATCGGCGGCCATCACCGGGTTGCTCAGGCTGATCGAGCTGGAGGGGTCGCTGTACACCGTCTGCGTACCGCCGATCGGCGCGCCGGTGCTGTCGAACCGCGCCAGCTTGATGGTTTCGTTGACATTGTCCAGGTTCCGTTCCAGCCAGGCCACCGCGAACCGGCCGTCGGGCAGGGCGGCCACGTCGAAGTTCTGCAGGCGCAGGTCGTTGTCGGCGGTATAGAGGGTGAGCGGGTCGCCGGGCGCGGGATCGTCCACCGGATCCGGTGCGGCGTGGGCGGGAGCGTGAAACAGAGCGGCACAGACCGCCATCGCCAACGGCGTGCGTTGGAAAGCAGTTGAAGACATCGGATTGTTCCCCCAAGGGTAAAATAGGCAGTAAAAGAAGTGGCCGGGGGCTTTTTTTAGAGATATTCCACCGCCGATCCATCGAGCAATATAGCATCTTTTTGCACATTCACCATTCGCATATCGCCCCGAGTCCGGGCAGGGCGGCCGGTGGGGTCGCCCGCTTCCCGCTGGCGACGTATAATGCGCGCCCCGAATCCCAGCAGTCAGGAGTGCCCCATGACGGTGATCCGCCAGGACGATCTGATTCAGAGCGTCGCCGATGCCCTGCAGTACATCTCTTACTACCACCCGGTGGATTTCATTCGTGGCGTCAAGGAAGCCTACGAGCGGGAAGAGAGCAAAGCGGCCAAGGACGCCATGGCGCAGATTCTGGTGAACTCCCGCATGTCCGCCATGGGGCACCGGCCGATCTGTCAGGACACCGGCATCGTCACCGTGTTCGCCAAGGTGGGCATGAACGTCACTTTTGAAGGCGACATGTCGTTGGACGATATGATCAACGAGGGGGTGCGCCGCGCCTACAACCACCCGGACAACGTGCTGCGCGCCTCGGTGCTGGCGGACCCGGACGGCAAGCGCGCCAACACCAAGGACAACACCCCGGCGGTGATCAACTACTCCATCGTCCCCGGTGACACCCTGGAAATCGATGTGGCCGCCAAGGGCGGCGGTTCCGAGGCCAAGTCCAAGTTCGCCATGCTCAACCCGTCCGATTCCGTGGTCGACTGGGTGCTCGAGCAGGTGCCGAAGATGGGCGCCGGCTGGTGCCCGCCGGGCATGCTCGGCATCGGCATCGGCGGCACCGCCGAGAAGGCCATGCTGCTGGCCAAGGAATCCCTGATGGACCCCATCGACATCCACGAGCTGCAGGCCCGTGGCGCGCAAACCCGTTCCGAGGAACTGCGCCTGGAACTGTTCGAGAAGGTCAACGCGCTGGGCATCGGCGCCCAGGGCCTGGGCGGCCTGACCACGGTGCTGGACGTAAAGGTGGCGGATTACCCGACCCACGCGGCCAACAAGCCGGTGGCGATCATTCCCAACTGCGCCGCCACCCGCCACGCCCATTTCGTGCTGGACGGCAGTGGCCCGGCGGACCTGAAGGCGCCGGATCTGGAAGAATGGCCGGACATCGCCTGGGGCAATGACGAGGGCGCCAAGCGCGTCAACCTGGACACGGTGACCCCGGAAGAGGTGCAAACCTGGCAGCCCGGCGACACCCTGCTGCTGTCCGGCAAGCTGCTCACCGGCCGCGACGCCGCCCACAAGCGCATGGTGGACATGATCGCCAAGGGCGAGGAGCTGCCGGTGGACTTCACCAACCGCTTTATCTACTACGTGGGTCCGGTGGACCCGGTGGGCGACGAAGTGGTGGGCCCGGCCGGCCCGACCACCGCCACCCGCATGGACAAGTTCACCCGCACCATGCTGGAGAAGACCGGCCTGATCGGCATGGTCGGCAAGGCCGAGCGTGGCGACACCGCCATCGAGGCGATCCGCGACAACAAGGCGGTCTATTTGATGGCCGTGGGTGGCGCCGCCTACCTGGTGTCCAAGGCGATCCGCAAATCCCGCGTGGCCGCCTTCGAGGACCTGGGCATGGAAGCCATTTACGAGTTCGAGGTGGAGGACATGCCGGTGACCGTGGCGGTGGATTCCACCGGCGAATCGGTGCACAAAACCGGCCCGGTGATCTGGAAAAAGAAAATCGCCGAATCCGCCTGACCCCGCCTTCCCCGTGCCGCCGCCGGGCGGCCGGGGAACCAAAACCAAGGCCCGTGTTCGTACAACACCGGGGAACGTGGAGCCGCCTTGCCGGTTCCACGTCTTGGTTTTCGTTTTCCGTCGTCAATTGGTTGTTCATGAAACGACGTTCGCCGTTTTGGCTTTTGATTGTGGGTGTGGGCAGTCTGGCGTTGTCCGGTTGTGCTTCCCTGATGGACTCCGGCGCCTCGCTGCTGGGCCGTGAACCGGTGCCGGCCCGGGTGGCCGGCCTGCCGCTCAGCGACCTGGCCACGCTGGGCATCGACGGCGGCGCCTGCGCGGAACTGGCGGAAGCCCGCCGCCAGGACCGCCGGGTCAGTGGCCGCTGGCTGCGCGAGGAGGGGCTGCCGGCCTGTGCCCGCCGCATCGAGCAGGCCCGTGAGGCGCGTCGCTACGACCGGGAGCTGGACCGGCTGGTGGAGCAGGCCTGGCAGGCCGAGCGGGCCGCCGAGCGTGAGCGGGCCCGCCAGCGGGCCGAGCGGCAGCGGGTGCGCGAGGCCATGGAAGCGGCCCGCCGCGACGCCGAGGAGCGCCAGGAGGCCAACCGCAAGGAAGACAACCGGTCGCGGTTGCGCGAGCGGCTCGCCGACGCCCACATCCTCACCATCCTCGAGAACGTGCCCGACCAGCCGCTGGCGTTTTCCCTGGGGCAGCCTTCCGAGCGCACCCTGAAGAATTTCCTCGCCTGCCTGGAGGTCGGCTATCCCAATCAGGGCTACCAGGTGGACCGCAAGGGCGATGACCTGACGGTGACCGCCCTGCAGGCGGACATGCTGCGCGGCGACGTGGACATCCGCGCCCATTTCGTCAATGTCTGGGACACCTGGATGCTGGAGTCCCTGCGCGTGGCGGAGATGACCGCCGACACCCCCCGGGACCGCTTCATGCTGGCGCAAAACCTGATGGCCGGGCCCTGCTACGGCATTGATGAGCTGCTCTGGCGTGGTGCCGATGAGGAAGGCAATCGCGGCTGAAGCCGCGATCCGCGTCAGCCGTTCAGAAACGCCCCGATCACCCGATAACTCTCCGCGCAGGCCTCCGGCACCAGATCCTCCAGATTCAGCCAGGCATGGATCATGTCCGGGAACGGTTGATGACGGGCGGCCACGCCGGCGGCGCGCAGCCGTTCCACGTAGGCCAGGCCCTCGTCGCGCAGCGGGCAGAAGCCGGCGGTGAGCACCAGGGTTTCCGGCAGCCGTTCGCTGATCGGCCTATGCAGGGGCGAGGCGTTCCGGCGCCGTTGCTCGTCCGGGGCGGCACCGTCCTGGAAATAGTGCTCGAAGTACCAGTGGATGCGCGAGGCTTCCAGCAGATAGCCGCGCCCGTTTTCGGCCACCGAAGGGTGATCCAGGGTGTAATCCAGACTGGGGTAGATCAGCGCCTGTTTGTGAATGCGCAGGTCCGGGTCGTCCTGGGCCAGGGCACTGACGGTGGCCGCCAGGGCGCCGCCGCCGGAATCGCCCACCAGGTTCAGCGTCCGCGTGACCCGGCGCCCCTGCCGGGCCAGCACCGGCCACAGGTGGCGGGCTACCGCCAGGCAGTCCTCCAGGCCCAGCGGATAGGGGCACTCCGGCGCCAGCCGGTATTCCACCGACACCACCAGTTGGCCACTGGTTTTCGCCAGCCGCCGGGCGATGGGGTCGTAGACGCTGACGCCGCCGGCCATATGGCCACCACCGTGCAGAAACAGGGTCACCGGTTTTTCCCGCTCCGGCGCCGGATCGTAGAGCCGCACCGGCACCGGGTAGGCGCCGGTGGGGATCATCACATCCCGCACCCAGGGCAGGTCCGGGCCGCGCGCCACCAGGGTGGCGGTCATCGCGGCCATGCTCTCGCGCACCGTCACCGGCGTGGCTTCCACGCCTCGGGCGGCCTGGTCGGCCAGCAGTCGGTTGAGGCGTTCCAACCAGTCGGCCAGGGCCGGGTGCGGCTGGTCGGCTTTCCGGGCGCCGGGGGGCGTCAGCATTGAAACAGCACCAGCGCTTCGCCGTCGCACAGCAGGCGGCCGTCCTCGCCCAGGCAGCGGGTTTCCAGATTCACCAGCGCCTTGTCCCGACGCAGGCGGCTCACCGCCACGCTGGCGGTGAGCGCTTCGCCGGGGCGGCCGTGGTCGTGGAAGCGCATGCTCTGCTTCAGGTAGTTGGTGCCGTGGCCGGGCAGTTCCTCGCCCAGCAGGTAGGAGAACAGGGCGGCGATCAACGGTTCCGGCACCGTGTCCCAGTCGCCGTCGAATTCCGCCAGCCGGCACCATTCGGCGATGTCGTCGTCGCTGTAACGGCGGGTCACCTCGGCGCGGTCGCCGATTTCCAGGGTGTTGAAGCGGGGCTGTGTCATGGGCGGGCCTCCTGGTTCGCCTTCCGGTTCAGCTTGAGCCGGCAACGGCCTTCCAGACAGACCTGACGGGATTCGTTTTCCACCCGGGTGATCAGCTCCAGCCGGTCGTTGGCGGGCGGTGCCACGATGTCCAGATGCACGGTGAGCGGTTCGCCGGCGAACGCCGGGTTGGGGAACATCAGGTCCTGGCTTTCCAGCTCGGCGCCCGGGTAGTTGTGCGCGATCAGGCCGCGCACCGCGGTGAACAGCAGCATGCCGTGGGACACGGTGGCGCCGAAGCGGGTGCCGGCGGCGTAGTCCGGGTCCACATGGATCGGATTGTGGTCGCCGCTGAGCGCGGCGAAGCGGTCGAAGTGCGCCTGTTCCAGGACCTGCTCGTATTCGGTACCGCCGATTTCCTGCTCGTAATCGTCGTCGTCGAACCCTTCGTCGTCGTAGCCGTCGTTATCGCGCATCACGCAACTCCTGTTTGGTGACTTTGCCCAGGGCATTGCGGGGCAGGGCGTCCACCCGCTGGAATACCTTGGGGACTTTGTAGCCCGCCAGCCGCTCGCGGCAAAAGGCGCGCAGGCTGTCCTCGCCCGGGTCGTCGGCGCCGGCGCGCAGGCCATAGCAGGCCTTGCCCACCTCGCCCCATTTTTCATCCGGCATGCCCACCACCGCCACCTCCGCCAGGGCCGGGTGCTGTTCGAGCACCTTTTCCACCTCGGCGGGGTAGACGTTCTCTCCACCGGAAATGTACATGTCCTTCCAGCGATCGACGATGTAGTAGCAGCCGTCCTCATCGCAACGGGCCACGTCGCCGCTGTGCAGCCAGCCGTCGGCGCGGATCGCCTCGGCGGTGGCCTCCGGACGGTTCCAGTAGCCCGGTGTGATATTGGGACCGCGAATCAGCAGCTCGCCGGCTTCGCCCTCGGCCACGTCCTGGCCATCGCGGTCGACGATGCGCACCTCGGTGAGCAGTTGCGGGCGACCCACCGAGCCGATCTTGTCGATCACCAACTCTTCATCCAGCAGAAACACGGTGGGTCCGGTTTCCGTCATGCCCATGCCGGTGCGCACGCGAATGCCTTGATCCACGTAGCGCTGCGCCACCGGCAGCGACAGCGGCGCGCCGCCGCAGCCCCAGGAGCGCACGCCCTTGAGACGGTCGCCGCTGAAGTCCGGATGTTCCAGCAGGGCCTGGTAGACCGCCGGCACGCCGAAGAAAATGGTCGCCCGGTTTTCCAGCACTTGCAGGGCCTGATCCGGGTCGAAGGCGCGCGCCACCAACACGCAGCCGCCGGCCAGGAACACCGCCGAGGAATACAGATTGATGCCGGCGGTATGGAACAGGGGCAGTACATTGAGCAGCACGTCGCGGCCGGTCAGGTCCACCGCCAGGCCGATGTTCAGGTAGTTGGCCATCATCATGCGGAAGGTCTGGATCACGCCCTTGGGCCGGCCGGTGGTGCCGGAGGTATAGAGCAGGTACCAGGGCGTGTCCGGGTCCTTGTCCGGGTGGGCGCTCAGGTCCGGTTGCACCGCCGCCAGATCCTGGTGGTAGTCGCGCTGGCCCCCGGTGGCGCCGTCCAGAGCCACCAGGGTCAGCGCCGGATGCTGGTCCGCCAGGGTGGCGGCCGCCTCGGCGAACTCGCCGCCGAAGATCAGCGCGCCGGGCGCGCAGTCCTCCACCAGCACGGTCAGTTCCGGCACCGCCAGCCGCCAGTTCAGCGGCACCAGGATCAGGCCGGCCTTGGCGCAGCCGAACAGCATGGCGAAGAATTCCGCGCGGCTGTGGCCCAGGAAGGCGAGACGGTCGCCTTCCTTCAGGCCCCATTGTTCGCGGGCGGCGGCGGCCAGCCGCGCGGCCCGCTCGTTGAACCGCGCATAATCGTAGCGTTCGCCGCTTTGCAGATCTTCCAGCGCCGGGCGGTCCGGCGTTACCCGCGCCCGGTGGGCGAGCAGGTCGAACATCTCCATTTTTTTATTCTCCCGGTTGTGCGGTATTCAGAGTATCGCGACTGAAGCGGAAGGCCGCCCAGTCGCGATCTGGCGATCAGGGATTCAGTTCCGACCAGTCGAACCGGGTGATGCGGTTGCTGATCAACGAGAACACATAGACGTCGCCGCCGCCCACGGCCACCTGCTCGGTGTCGAACAGACCGCCGGGGCGGGTGCCCAGATCACGGTCCAGCCAGTGGCCCTGGTAGGCGGGGCTGATCACGCCGGCGCCGTCGGGGCTGTAGTCGTCCGGATTGGCCCAGGCTCGCGCCACCATATTGAAGCCGTCGGCCACCACCAGGGCGTCCTGGGCGGCGTCGTAGGCGAGGCCGGCGGGCAGGAACAGGCGCTGCGGGTCCAGGTCGTCCGGATGGTCGTAGGTGCCGCCGCCCAGGCCGATCTGGCCGATCAGGGCGCCGTTGGCCGGGTTCAGCGCCTGGATGCGCTGGTTGCGACGGTCGGTGACATAGACCCGGTCGTCCAGGGCCAGCACGCTGCCGATCTGGTCGAAGGTGCCCGGCGCGCCCTGTTCGAAGAAGTCCGGGCCCAGGCTCCAGCTCTCACCCAGGTCGTTGCCCTTGGCGCTGTCCACGCCGCCGGCGTACCAGTTGCCGTCCAGGGTGCCGCTGCCGCTGTCGTAATCGAAGCGCCACACATAGTTGTCGAAGCTGGTGATATAGACGGCGTGCTCGTCGCCGCCCTGGGTGACGCTCACCGACACCGGGTAGTTGGTGTTGCTGGTGGACAGGCCGATTTCCGGCACCGGCAGGCCGCCGGTGCGGTAGCTCAGGTTGAACAGCTCTTCCAGATTGCCGTTGGCGTCGTAGATGCGCAGGCTGGCGTCGCCGATGTAGGGCCAGGGCAGGGTGGCGTCGGCGCCCACCAGCACCGCCACGCCTTCGCCGATGTTGCTGTCGGTGAAGGTGGCGATGCCGGTGACCCCGTAGCTGATGTTGGTGCCCGGGAAGCGGCCCTGATAGTTGCCGCCGCTGTCGTACATGTTGATGCGGGTGTTGGGCGTGTCGCTCACCAGCAGACGGTTCTTGCCGGCCAGCCAGGCCATGCCGCTGGCGGAATGCAGCTGGCCGGCCAGGGTGCGCGGATGGCCCCAGAATTCGTTGTTGGACACGGTGCCGACGCCGGCGGACACGGAGCAGCGCAGCAGGGTGGTGCCGCTGGAGTTGGTCCAGCATTTCTTGATGCGGTTGTTGCCGGAGTCACTGACCAGATGCACCCGGGCGTTGCTGTAGTAGTAGCCCCAGGAATAAATGTTTTCCCGATAGAAGCTGCCGTCGGCGCGGATCACCGGCACCAGATCGTTGGGCAGCTGGAAGGCTTCGTCCTCGGTGCCGGCGCTGGTGGGCGCGCGCATTTCCACCTGATGGATGCCGAGGCGGCCATAGATCCAGGCGGCGGAGGCGTCGCTGCTTTTGCTGGTGCGGTAGCGCACCGGGTTGGTGTCGCTGGTGCTGGCGAGATTGCTGAAGCGCAGGATGCGACCGCTGTAGGTGTCCGCCACGTAGAGGTTGCCGTCCAGGTCGGTGCGCAGCCCGCGCGGTCGTTTCAGATGGTCGGCGCTGCCGCCGTCGCGGAAGCGACCGATCATGTCGTCCAGGGTGAGCTGGCCGGTGGCGGTGTTGACGCGGAAGATCTTGATGCGGTTGTTGCCGTTGTCGGCCACGTACAGGTAGGTGGCGCCGTTGTCCGGTGACGTGTAGTAGGTCATCCCCTGGGGAATGCGGAAGCCGTCGCGTTTGGCCGGTTCGCCGGCGTAATCGTCGTAATAGGTGGAGTCGGTGCCGTAGTCCTTGTCCACGCCGCGGATGCGCGGGCCGGCGTCCACGTAGCGGCCGCTGCCGTCCTGGTGGCCCAGGGTCTGGATCAGGGTCACCTGATAGCCGTTGTCCGGGTCGATGCCGAACGCCTTGACCCGATGGTTGAATTCATCGGACACATAGATGAAGCCCTGCGGCGTGATGGTCATGTTGCGCGGCAGGTAGAGGTCCTCGCCGCCGCCGTGGCCGGGCTGACCGATGGAGGTGACGTATTCGAAACCGCCGGCGCTGCCGGCCACGGTGCGGAAAAAATGGATCTGCTGCAGGCCCACGTCGTTCACGTAGAGCCCGGCCAGCCGGCCGTCGTCCGCTTCGCTTTTCGACAGAAAGGCGATGCCCAGGGGCGCGCGGATCTCCGGTACCGAGCTGGCCGGGCTGTCGGCGGCCAGGGTGGTGTCGGCGTCGTCCAGACGGCCCACCAGGGCGCCATTCAGATTCAGCACCTTGATTTCATGGTTGCCCATGTCCGCCACGTAGACGCGGGCGCCGCTGGCGCCGCCGCTCAGCGAGTCGCGGTCATAGGTGACGGTGGTGGGGGTGTTGAACTGGTAGCGTTGCTGCACCGGCTCGCCGCTGAGTTCCGCGGAGCGGTCCTCGTCGGCGAAGGTGTCGAACGCGCCCGCGGTGAGGGGGATGGTAAGGGGCAGGGCGCCGAGTAACAGCGCGCCGGCCAGGGTTTTTGTTTTCATGATGCTCTCCCGTTGTGATTGTTGTTTTGCGTGCCGGGCGCAGGCGTCCGCCCCAAACGGCGGCCGGCGGCCGGGTTGATCCGAGAAAATCGTTATTTTTTCAGGAAGGCGGCCATGCCCCGGTCCGCCTCGTCGCTTTCTATTTGCTCCAGAAAATGCCGGTACTCGGCCTCCAGGCCGGCGGCCACGGTGGCCCGGTCCGGGCGGGTCAGGGCCAGGGTGCGGCGCACACTGCCAGGTTTGGCGTCGCGGATTTTTTCCGCCACCGCCCGTGCCCGGGCGCCGGTGTCGTCGGCGCCGGCGCGGTACTGCACCAGCCCCAGCCGGTGGGCCTCGTCCGCGTCCAGGCGGCGGTTGGTGAGCTGCACATCCAGCGCCCGGGCGCGGCCGATGCGCTCCGGCATCAGCGCGGTCCAGCCGCCGTCGGGGCTGAAGCCCACCACCGTGTACCAGGGCGCGAAGCTGGCCCGGTCGCCGGCCACGGCGATGTCGCAGGCCAGCACCAGACCCAGGGAGCCGCCGGTGACCAGGCCGTGCACCGCCACCACCGTGGGCACTGGAAGATCGAGCAGATCCAGCAGGGTGGCGTTAAGGGTGCCGACCACGTTTTCCGCGTAGGCGCGGCGCTGGTCCCGGGGCGTGTCGTGGAAGCCGGCCACATCGCCGCCGCTGGAAAAGGAGCGCCCCTCCGCGTCCAGAATCAGCACCGCCGCGTCGCTGTCACGGACCCGCGCCAGCTGGGCGCGGATCGCCTCCAGCAGGTCCGGCACCAGGGCGTTGTGGCGTTGTGGCCGGTTCAGGGTGAGCCGGGCGATGCGTTCTTCGATGTGCAGGGTGGCGGCGCTCATGGGTTCTTCTCCCGGCCGTCCAGGGTCAGGCCATTGCGGAACAGGTCGGAGATGGTGGCGACGATCTCGTCGAACGACACGTCCCGATCCCACAGGGCGTAGCGCAGACCGAGAAAGTTGGACATGCCCATCAGCGCCCACACCCGCACCTCGTTGTTGCCGGCGCGGATCTCGCCCTTGCGGGTGGCGTCGGCCAGCATGCGCAGATAGCCGCGCCCGAAGGCTTCGTAGTACTCGCGGTAGATGGACTCGTCCACGAACTGGGCCTCCTGCAGCACCCGGTACAGGGAAGGGTGCTCGAACAGGTACTGCAGGAAGGCGCGCAGACCTTTTTCCTCCGCCTGCAGCCGGTCGCCGGCGTCGACGATCTCGGCGGCCAGGTGAGCGCGCACCTGATGGCCCATGTCGCGCACCAGTTCGCGGAGGATTTCCTCCTTGCCGGCGAAATAGGTGTAGAAGGTGCCCTGGGCGACGCCAGCGGCGCGGGTGATGTCGCTGATGCCGGCGCGATGATAGCCAAGGGTGCCGAAGGTGTGCTCCGCCGCGTGCAGGATGCGGGCGCGGGTACGGGCGCCACGGGCGGTCTTGGGGGCGCCGGGGCCGGCGTCACGAGAGGCGGAGCCGGGAACGGTTTTGGCGTTGGCGGTCGTGGTCATGGGGGCCCGTGTTTTGTTCTTTGAAAGTTGAATCGGTATTCAACTAAATTAGGTTTGGGTGATCATTCTGTCAACTATGAAGACCTGAATTCAGGGCCGGAACAGCACTTGGAGGTGCACGCTGTAACGGCTAAATCACTGTATTTATAGGGGTTTAAGGGCGTCTTGATGGGGTGGGTGGGAAATATTCCACGGTCGTGGAATTTTTTTCGCCAGACTCTTGCAGAAAGGTGAATCAGTTGTCATATTGTTGGCGCACGCTCTCAAGAACAGCACAACAACAACTCACGGCCAACGGCCGGAACAAGAATAGGGAGAGATCCTATGAAGCGTCTGATTACCGCCACGGCCTTCACGCTCACCGCCCTGGCCGCCGCGCCCCTGGCGCAGGCCGCCGACTCCATCCGCATCGCCCATGTCACCGGCTTCACCGGCCCGCTGTCCGCCTACGCGGAGCAGCTCAGCGTGGGTCTGGAAATGGGCTTCGAGTACGCCACCGACGGCAGCATGGAGATCGAAGGCCGCAAGATCGAGATCATCGACAAGGACACCCAGCTGGATCCGGCCCGGGCCCGCTCCCTGGTGGAGGAAGCCTACGCCGAGGACGACGCCCAGATCGTGGTGGGTCCGGTATCCTCCGGCGTGGCCCTGGCCACCCTGCCGATCGCCGAGCAGTACGAGCGCATCATCATGCCCGAGGGTGTGGCCGACGCCATCACCGGCGCCGACTGGAACCGCTATGTATTCCGGGTCGGCCGCAACTCCTCCCAGGACGCGGTCTCCAACGCGGTGGCCCTGGGTGAGCCGGGGGTCTGCGTGGCCACCATCGCCCAGGACTACGCCTTTGGCCGCGACGGCGTGGCCGCCTACAAGGAAGCGATGGAAGGTCAGGGCGGTAAGGTAGTGCACGAGGAATACCTGCCCACCGACGCCACCGACTTCACCGCCGCCGCCCAGCGCCTGTTCAACGCGCTCAAGGACCGGGACGGTTGCGAGCAGGGCAAATACATCTTCGCCATCTGGGCCGGCAGCGCCAACCCGCTGAGCCGCATCCAGGACCTGCAGCCGGAACGCTTCGGCATCAAGCTGGCCACCGGCGGCAACATCCTGCCGGCGCTGGTGAGCTACTCCGAATTCCCGGGCATGGAAGGCGCCGGCTTCTACTACTTCGAGTCGCCCAAGAACGAGATCAACGACTGGTTCGTGAAGGAGCACTTCAAGCGCTTCGACGCGGCCCCGGACTTCTTCACCGCCCAGGGTTTCTCCCAGGCCATGGCGATCACCGCGGCGATCCGCAAGAGCAAGGGTTCCACCGACACCGAGGACCTGATCAAGGCGTTTGAAGGGCTGGTGTTCGAGACCCCGAAAGGCAAGATGATCCTCCGCGACGAGGACCATCAGGCCCTGCAGGAGATGTACCACTTCCGCATCAAGGCCGAGGAGCGTGATGACTGGTTCGCCGACCGCACCGTCACCGCCGGCGTGCCGGAGCTGGTGCGCACCATCGCCATCGATCAGATGAACATCCCGATCCGCAACAAGCGCTGAGACCAGGGGCGTGGCCCGGCTGGGCCACGCCACCGTCACCCGCCTTTTTCCGATCATACCGAGGGACCTCCCATGGCCTCCTTGCAACCCGAAACCGCCTCTCGTCCGGTGCTGGAAACCCGCGACCTGACCATCAACTTCGGCGGTCACGTGGCGGTCAATCAGGTGTCCTGTGCGTTCCACGCCGGCACCCTGACCTCCATCGTCGGGCCCAACGGCGCCGGCAAGACCACCTGGTTCAATCTGATTTCCGGGCAGCTGCACGCGTCCGCCGGCAGCGTGCGGCTGTTCGACGAGGACATTACCAAACTGGGCGCCGCCGCCCGCGCCGACAAGGGCCTGGGCCGCGCTTTCCAGCTGACCAATCTGTTCCCCAACCTGACGGCGCTGGAAAACGTGCGCCTGGCGGTGGCGTCGCGCCATCGCATCGGTCATGTGTTCTGGCAGATGGCCAGCCGCCGCCGCGATCTCACCGACCGCGCCGCCGCCTATCTGGAACAGGTGAACCTGGGCCGTCGCGCTGACGATCTGGTGGCCAATCTGCCCCATGGCGACCAGCGCAAACTGGAAGTAGCGCTGATGCTGGCGCTGGAGCCGGAGGTGTTCATGTTCGACGAACCCACCGCCGGCATGAGCGTGGATGAAGTGCCGGTGATTCTGGATCTGATCGCCGACATCAAGAACAAGCAGAACAAAGTGATTCTGCTGGTGGAACACAAAATGGACGTGGTGCGCTCGCTGTCCGACCGCATCGTGGTGCTGCACAACGGTGAACTGGTGGCCGACGGCGAACCCGCCGAGGTGATCGCCTCGCCCATCGTCCAGGAAGCCTACCTGGGCGCCACCGCCGATGAACCCGCCGAGGAAGCCTGATATGAGCGACCCGATTCTTTCTCTCACCGGCGTGCGCGCGGACATCGACCAGTACCACATTCTGCATGGCGTGGACCTGCGGGTGCCGAAGGGCGAGCTGACCGTGCTGCTGGGCCGCAACGGCGCCGGCAAGAGCACCACGCTGCGTACCATCATGGGCCTGACCACGGTGACCGGCGGCCAGGTGCGTTTTCGCGGCGAGGACATCACCGGCCAGCCGACGCCGCGCATCGCCCGCCAGGGCATCGCCTTCGTACCCGAAAACATGGGCATTTTCAGCCTGCTGACGGTGCGCGAAAACATGGTGCTGGCGGCGGTCAGCGGGCCCATGGACGAACAGCGCCTGAACTGGATTTTCGAACTGTTCCCGCCGATGAAGAAATTCTGGAACCGACCGGCGGGCAATCTTTCCGGCGGCCAGAAGCAGATGCTGGCCATTGCCCGGGCGGTGATCGAGCCCCGCGAACTGCTGCTGGTGGACGAGCCCACCAAGGGGCTGGCGCCGGCCATCATCAACGACCTGGCGGACGCCTTCGAGCAGCTCAAGGAGCAGCAGGTCAGCATTCTATTGGTGGAACAGAACTTTAACTTTTCCCGGCGTCTGGGCCAGTCCGTGGCGGTGATGAACGACGGCGGGGTGGTGTACGCCGGCCAGATGGCCGAGCTGGCCGACGACGAGGACCTGCAACAGGAGTTGCTGGGCCTCGGTCTGGGCGCGCATCAATAGGCGCGTATCAATCAATAAGGAGAACACTGTCATGTCGGCGCACGACGAAATTCTCGAACCGCGGCCCCAGGGCGCCCTCGCCCGCTTCCGCGCGTTCCGCGAGAAACGGCCGCACCTGTTTCTGCTGGTGCTGATGATGCTGGTGGCGTTTTTCATGATGGACCCGCGCACCTGGGTGGTGCTCACCATCAGCGGCCTGGCCATGGGCGCCATGGTGTTTCTGATGGCCTCGGGGATGACCCTGACCTTCGGTCTGATGAACGTGCTCAATCTGGCCCACGGCGCTTTTATTTCCCTGGGCGCTTTCGCCGGCGCCACGGTGCTGGTGCACTGGCTCAACGCCAGCGCCGGCGAGTCGTCGCTGCTGGCCAACCTGGCGGCGGTGGTGCCGGCGCTGGGCTTCGCCCTGGCGGTGGCCGGCCTGGTCGGGCTGCTGTTCGAGCGGCTGGTGATCCGGCCGGTGTACGGCGACCACCTCAAGCAGATTCTGGTCACCGTGGGCGGCTCCATCATTCTGATGGAAGTGATCCATGTGATCTGGGGCCCCAACGAGATTCCGGTGCCGCGCCCGGACGCGCTCACCGGCGCCTTTCTGGTGCCCGAGTCCTGGCCGGTGATCGGCGGCGTGGCCCTGGAAAAATACCGGCTGATCGCGGTGATCCTGGGGCTGGCGGTGTACGGCATGATGACCTGGGTGATCGAACACACCCGCACCGGCATCCTGATCCGCGCCGGGGTGGAGGACCAGGAGATGGTGGAGGTGCACGGCTACCGCATCCGTCTGCTGTTTCTGGGCGTGTTCGTGGCCGGCTCGGCGCTGGCCGGGCTGGGCGGCGCCATGTGGGCCATGTACCGGGAGATCATCACCGCGCACATGGGCGACGAGCTGATGATCTCGGTGATCGTGGTGATCATTCTCGGCGGGCTGGGCTCCATCAAGGGCTGCTTCTACGGCGCCGTGCTGGTGGGTCTGATCAATCTCTATGTGGGCTACCTGGAGCCGCGTCTGGCGGCGGTGGCCACCGTGGGTCTGATGGTGGGCGTGCTGATGTGGCGCCCCCAGGGCCTGATTCCGGTCATCAAGGTTTAAGGGGCGCCCGGCTATGATGCAACGACTGCTTTCCGGCGATTACCCGCGCAGCCGCGCGCTCACCGTGCTGCTGCTGATCATCGGCGTGAGCCTGGCGCTGGGGCCGTTTCTGTTCCCGGGCGTGCGCGCCTTCTCCATGCTCGGCATGATCTGCGTGTTCATTATCGTGGTGGCCTCCTACGACCTGATGCTGGGCTACACCCACATCGTGTCGTTCGCGCACACCATGTTCTTCGGCATCGGCGCCTATGGGGTGGCGATGGCCACCGACGCCTTCGGCAGCGGCTACGGCGCGCTGCTGATCGGCATTGGCGGCGCCTTGCTGCTGTCCATTCTGCTGTCCCTGTTGCTGGGTCTGCTGTCGTTGCGGGTCAAGGCGATCTTCTTCGCCCTGGTGACCCTGGCGGTGGCGTTTGCCTTTCTCAGCCTGGTGACTCAGTTGTACAACCTGACCGGTGGCGAGGACGGCCTGGCCATGCGCGTGCCCCGGGAACTGGGCCCGGCGTTCCGGCCGTTCGATGAGCCCTGGGTGGGCTTTGACGTGGTGGGCTTTTTCACCGGCCTGTTCAGCGACCCGGCCGGTGCTTTCCAGAATGCCCTGTTCGATGTGCGCATCAGCGGCAAGCATCTGATGTATTACGTGGCCTTCGTCAGCGCGGTGCTGGTGTTCCTGTTCCTGCTGCGCATGGTCAACTCGCCGTTCGGCCGGGTGCTGCAGGCGATCCGCGAGAACGAATTCCGCGCCCAGGCCCTGGGCTACCGCACCGTGTTTTACCGCACCGCGGTGGTGATCGTGTCGGCGCTGCTGGCGACCCTGGCCGGGGTGCTGTTCGCGCTGATCAACCGCTACGTGAACCCGGAGAACACGCTCAACTTCGAGCTGATGGTGTTCATCCTGCTGATGTGCGTGATCGGCGGCATGGGCACCCTGTACGGCGCGGTGGTCGGCACCGCCGTGTTCCTGCTGGCGCAGAACTATCTGCAGGACCTGCTCAAGCTGCTGGCCGGCGGCGCCGAGCCGGGCAGCCTGCTGGAACATCTGGTGGGCCCGGACCGCTGGCTGCTGTGGTTCGGCCTGCTGTTCGTGCTCAGCGTGTATTTCTTCCCCACCGGGATTGTCGGCCAGCTGCGGCTGTGGGCGGCGCGCCGTCGCCAGCGCCGCGCCGGCGGCCGGGTGGCGGACCAAGGAGAACAGCATCATGCGTCTTAACGACCGTGTAGCGATCATTACCGGCGCCGGCCGTGGTATCGGCCGGGGAATCGCCGAACAGTACGCCCGGGAAGGGGCGCGGGTGGCGGTGGCGGATCTGGAAGCCGCCACCGCCGAGGACGCGGCGGCCGCGATTCGCGCCGCCGGCGGCGAGGCCATCGCCGTGACCATGGACGTCACCGACGAGAACGCGGTGGACAGCGGCGTACAACGGGTGATCGACACCTGGGGCCGTCTCGACATCGCCATTGCCAACGCCGGGGTGCAGCACATTGAAGCCCTCGACAAGCTGTCCCTGGCCGACTGGCGCAAGGTCACCGCCGTGCATCTGGACGGCGCCTTCCTGCTGACGCGGGCGGCGCTGCGCCATATGTACCAAGGCGGAGGCGGCACCCTGCTGTACATGGGCTCGGTGCATTCCCTGGAGGCGTCGCCGTTGAAGTCGCCCTACGTGGCCGCCAAGCACGCCCTGTTGGGGCTGTGCCGTTCGGTGGCCAAGGAGGGCGCCGCCCACGGCGTGCGCAGCCACATTATTTGTCCGGGGTTCGTGCGCACGCCGCTGGTGGAGAAGCAGATTCCGGAGCAGGCCCGGGAACTGGGAATCTCCGAGGAAGAGGTGGTGCGCAACGTGATGCTCAAGAACACCGTGGACGGGGAGTTCACCACCGTGGAGGACATCGCCCGGCTGGCCACCGATCTGGCGGCGTTTCCGTCGGCGGCGCTCACCGGTCAGTCGTTCGTGGTCAGCCACGGCTGGCACATGGGGTAGGGCGGTCGATAAAGGGTCCGGGGGCCGGTTCCGTCCCTGGAACCTGGAGATCGATCAGGCCTTCGGAGGGGTCGCAGAAAAGGAAAACCTGAAGGGGCCCGCCGGACCACTGAATGTACTGTACGGAAGGACAGTAGTCAACGAAGCGAGCGGATTTGGCAAAGAAAGACGGGAGAGCCGTGCGCGCCGGGGGAGATCCCCGGCGCTTTTTTTTGCTTCACGGCCGATCGCGGCGGGACCACCGCCAGGGTTATTCCTGCTCGGGCAGGGTGATGTTCAGTTCCAGGATCTCGCAGCCGGACTCCCGGTCCAGCTGGATGTTGACCGCGTCCTGGTCCACCGGCACGTACTTGCGCACCACCATCAGCAGCTCTTCCTGCAACTGCGGCAGGTAGTCCGGCCCGCCCCGGGTGGAGCGCTCCCGGGCGACGATGATCTGCAGGCGTTCCTTGGCCACCGACGCCGATTTTTCCTTCTTGGGTAGCAAATAGCTGAAGATGCTCATCGTTACCCTCCGAACAGTCGGCCGAACAGGCTTTTCTTGGCGCTGGTCAGGAAGCGGTGCTCGCGTTCCTCGCCCAGGAAGCGGGCGACCGCGTCCTCGTAGGCCTGACCGGCATCGGATTCCGCGTCCAGGATCACCGGCGTGCCGCCGTTACTGGCATTGAGCACCGCCTGGGATTCCGGGATCACGCCCAGCAGATCGATGGCGAGAATCTCCTTCACGTCCTCCACGGACAGCATCTGGCCGCTTTCCACCCGCTGCGGGGAGTAGCGGGTCAGCAGCAGGCGGGCGGGAATGTCGCCTTCGCCCTGTTCCGCCTTGCGGGTCTTGCTGGAGAGGATGCCCAGAATACGGTCGGAATCGCGCACGCTGGACACTTCCGGGTTGGTCACCACCACCGCCTCGTCGGCGAAATAGGCGGCGGTGAGCGCGCCTTTCTCGATGCCCGCCGGGCTGTCGCAGATGATGTATTCCATGCCCATGTCCTTGAGGCCGTTGAGCACCTGCTCCACGCCTTCCAGGGTCAGGGCGTCCTTATCGCGGGTCTGGGAAGCCGGGAGGATAAACAGGTTCTCCACGCGCTTGTCCTTGATCAGACCCTGCTTGAGGTTGGCGTCGCCGCTGATCACGTTGACCAGGTCGTACACCACGCGGCGTTCGCAGCCCATGATCAGATCCAGGTTGCGCAGGCCCACGTCAAAATCGATCACCGTGGTTTTGTGGCCGCGCAGCGCCAGGCCGGTTGCCAGGGCCGCGCTGGTGGTGGTTTTGCCCACACCCCCCTTGCCGGATGTTACGACCACGATTTTTGTCACGATCTCGTCTCCTTGAATGAGTGTTCGCGGGGCGGCGTTACTTGCCGCTCAGCTCGACGAAGCGCATGGCGTCGCCGTCCAGAGTAATTTGCACCGCCTTGCGGCGTTGATTATCGGGCAGATCCTCGGCCACCCGGTAGTGGCCGGCGATGGACACCAGTTCCGCGTCCAGGTTCTGACAGAAGATACGCGCCGAGGTGTCACCGCGCACCCCGGCCAGGGCGCGCCCGCGCAGGGTGTTGTAGACGTGGATATGGCCCTCGGCGAGCAGTTCCGCGCCGGTGCTCACCGGCGCCAGCACGATCAGGTCGCCACGGCTGTAGATCTGCTGTCCGGAGCGCACCGGTTGTTCCACCAGCAGGGTCTCGGCGGCCGCCGCCGGCGCCGCCTCGCTGGCCGGCGCCGGTTCCGCCCGGGCCACGTCGCGGCCACCGGCCAGGCTGATGCTGCCCAGCCCGAGCATGGCGGCGGTGTCGGCGTCGAGATGGGCGTTGCGGGCCAGGGCCACCAGGTTCACGCCCAGGCCGCGCAGGGTGTCCACGGCGGACAGCAGCTCGATCTGATTGACGTCCTCCGGGGTGGCCACGTCGATCACCACCGGCGCGTCACGCAGCCACTGGGCCGCGTCCTCGAGCCGGCGGCCCACTTCGCGGTGCAGGGTATTGGGGTCCAGGTCCTTGAGCTGAAGGACCGTCATCATCAGCATGCGGCCCTTGAATTCGAGAACCGCTTTTTCTTCGGAAGCCACTGTCATTGGAGGGTGTCTTGTACCGAATGGGTGGACGCCGGCGCGAAGCGCGGCGGCCGGCGACGGAACGGGAGAAGCCTAGTCGAAAGCGCGATCCGGTGAAAGCCGCGTGACAGCGGCGCGTTGTTAAATTTGGCGGCAATGGGACCGGATGGGCAGAAAAACGCCGAGAATAAGAATAAAGGCGTAGGTGGCTGCCGCCCGTCCACGAAAAAGGCCGCCCGAAGGCGGCCCGTTTCGTTTCTTCTCGAGCGCGGGACCGGTCAGACCGGCCGCGCGGTGTGCATCTGCACTTCCTTGAACTCCTTGTCGAAGGCGTCGGTGAGCAGACAGTCATAGCGCATCTCGTCGTACTCCAGGATCGCCTCCACCTTGTCGGAGGGGATGATGCCCTGGGCGGCGGCGTCTTCCACCTTGGCGCGCAGGGTGTCGCCCTGGAGCTTGCCCTTGATGTCCGCCTTGTAGAACGCCTCGAAGTCCGCTTCCACTTCCAGCAGCTTGTTGTAGGTGGTTTCCACCCGGCCGATGCTGTCGTTGGGGTCCTGGGAAATGTAGGCGTTGGCGGCCAGGGCGTCGCGCACGCTGGTGGGGTTCATGATCTGCTCGCCCAGGGTGCGCACCAGCACGTCGTCCGGTTTGTGCGCCAGACAGGGGCGGCCCAGCGGGAAGAACAGCGCCTTGAGCACCCGCGCCACGCCGAAGTAGCCGAAGTTGCGGCAGAAATCGTCGATGGCGTCCTGGGCCTGGCTCAGCGAACGACGCAGCGCATAGGTGGCGTGGGCGTCGTTGGCCTCGTCCCGGGGCAGGGTGGCGTGGTACTTGAGGATCGCGCAGCTGACCAACAGATGGCTGTGCAGATCGCCGAGCCGCGCGGACACCATCTCGCGACGCTTGAGGTCGCCGCCCAACAGGGCGAAGGCCACGTCCGAGAGGCTCGCCAGCACCGCGCTGTAGCGGGTGATCAGGCGGTACCAGGGGGCACTGAAGCTGTCCGCGTTGGCCGGGATGTCGGCCAGCTTGGAGCCGGTCAGGCCGAGCACGATGCCCCGGCTGATGTTGCCCAGGGAGTGGCCGGCGTGCTTGAAGAACAGGTGCTCGAACTGCTTGAAGCCGCGCTCCTGGTCCTCGTCCTGGATCGCCTGCAGTTCGTCGTACAGGTACGGATGACAGCGCAGCGCGCCCTGGCCGAAGATCATCAGCGAGCGGGTCAGGATGTTGGCGCCTTCCACGGTGATCGCCACCGGAATGGACTGGTAGGGCAGCGCCATGAAGTTGCGCGGGCCCATCTGCACGGCGCGGCCGCTGGCGATGTCCATGCCGTTGTTGATCAGGATCCGCATCATTTCCGTGGAGTGGTACTTGGCCATGGCCGTGACCACCGAGATGGTGCCTTCTTCCAGGCCCCGGGTGACCAGGTGCCGATAGGCTTCCAGGGTGTAGGCCAGACCGGCCACCTGGGCGGAGGCTTCCTGCACGCCCTCGAAGTGGCCCACGGCCACGCCGAACTGGCGGCGGATGCGCGCGAAGGCGCCGGTCATGCGGTAGCCCATCTCGCCGCTGGCGGTGGCCAGGGCCGGCAGGGACACGCCCCGGCCGGCGCCCAGGCATTCGATCAGCATGCGCCAGCCTTTGCCGGCCATTTCCGGGCCGCCGATGATGGCGTCCAGGGGCACGAACACGTCGGTGCCGTTGATCGGGCCGTTCATGAACGGGGAGCCGCCCGGGTTATGGCGACGGCCGATTTCCACGCCCTCGGTGTCGGCGGGCAGCAGGGCACAGGTAATGCCCAGCTCGTCCTGGTCGCCGAGCAGGTGTTCCGGGTCATACAGTTTGAACGCCAGGCCCACCACCGTGGCCACCGGGGCCAGGGTGATCCAGCGTTTGGCGAAACTCAGGCTGATGCCGAGCACTTCCTCGCCGTCCACGGTGCGCTTGCAGACCACGCCCTTATCGGGAATGGCGCCGGCGTCGGAGCCGGCTTCCGGGCCGGTCAGGCCGAAGCAGGGGATTTCCTGGCCGGAGGACAGGCCGGGCAGCCAGCGCTGCTTCTGTTCCTCGGTGCCGTACTTGGCCAGCAGCTCGCCCGGGCCCAGGGAGTTGGGCACCATGGCGGTCACCGCCGTGGTCAGTGAGCGGGTGGCGATCTTGCTCATGGTGCGGCTCTGCGCGTAGGGGCTGAAGTCGCGGCCGCCGTATTCCTTGGGAATGATCAGGCTGAAGAAGCCCTTGGTCTTGAGGAATTCCCACACTTCCTCGGGCAGATCCTTGAGCTCGTGGTAGATCTTCCACTCGTCGAGCATGTCGCAGAGCTCTTCCACCTCATTGTCGATGAAGGATTGCTCCTCCTCGGTGAGCTGGGTGAAGTTGGTCTTGGAGAAGTCGTCCCAGTCCGGCTTGCCGCCGAACAGCTCCGCCTCGAACCAGGTGGCGCCGGCCTCGATGGCCTCGCGCTCGGTGTCGCCGATGGGCGGCATCATCTTGCCGAGCATGTTGAACACCGGGCGGGCGATCAGCTTGCTGCGCAGGCCCGGATGGTTGAGCACCAGCAGCACCGCCGCCAGCAGGATCAACAGAATGGGGTTGTACAGCCACGACGCCAGCAGGCCGCACAGCAGCCAGACGACGGCGAAGACCACGCTCCCGGTGGTCAACGTCAATTGCGCATAAAATATGGCCAACAAGGTGCCGGCCAAAATCAACAGGGCCAAAAGGCTCAGCATGGTCATCTCCTTTGCCAGGATGCGTGCTCGAGAGTGGATACCCTAAAACGCTCCCTACGTTACCGGGACAGTATGCAGAGGGCGTGAACGTCTGTACCAGTGTACCCTTCCGCCACCGCTTTGTTGGCGCTTTAACAGTATTTAATCTGTTTATGGCCCCTTGGAATTCCGTACAATTGCCGCCAATCAAGGAAACCTTGAAAACCTATCTCTCGGCACAGGAGTCCACGGTGCAGGACAACGCTTCGATCATCGATGTCACCGAACAGAACATTCAGCAGTTGCTGGAGGGCTCGCGGCAGGTGCCGGTGCTGTTCGACTTCTGGGCGTCCTGGTGTCAGCCCTGCCAGCAAATGGCGCCGCTGCTGGAGAAGCTGGCCGGCGAATACCAGGGCAAGTTCGTGCTCGCCAAGGTCAACGCCGACGAGCAGCAGAACATCGCCGCCCAGTTCGGCGTGCGCAGCCTGCCGTCGCTGAAGCTGGTCTATCAGGGCCAGCTGGTCAGCGAGTTGGACGGCGCCCAGACCGAGGGCGCCCTGCGCCGCTGGCTGGCGCCGGTGGTGGACCCGGACGCGGCCCAGGCGGAACAGGAAGAGCAGTTTCTGGAGCAGGTGCGCCAGGCCATCGAGGCCGGCCACGGCGAACAGGCCGAGCAGGCCCTGCGTCAGACCCTGCAGGAGCAGCCGGACAAACACGCTTTCCGCGCCCTGCTGGTGGAATATCTGCTCGGCGAGGGCCGCGTTGACGAGGCCCAGTCGACGCTGGCCGAGGTGGTCGAGGACGTGGAGGAACTGCGCCCGTTCCGCGCCCGGTTCGCGTTGTTGGACAAGCTGGAAGGCGGTAACGAAACCCTGCGTGACCTGGCCGCGCGCATCGACAACGACCCGGCACCCGCCGACCTGCACGCCTACGGCCTGCGCGCCGCCGCCGCCGGCCAGTTCGAGGCCGGCCTGGAGGCGCTGCTGACCCTGCTGCGGGACCACCCGGACTATCAGGACGGCGTGGCCCGGCAGGCCCTGCTGGAAGTGTTCGAGTGCCTGCCCAAGGGTGACCCCATGGCCAGCCGCTACCGCCGCAAGATGTTCACCTATTTGCATTGAACCCCGCCGCGGGCTGACCGGCCCGCCTCTTTCTGGCGCAGTTAAACCCCGCTTAGACGCACGGAAATGGTGCCTCTAAGCGGGGTTTTTGCGTTTTATTGGTGCAACAGTGGCCGTGTTTCCGCGGCTTTGCGGGCGAGAGTCGTGGTCCGATCCCGGTTTGAGGGGTTTGGGGATCTGGCCTGATTCTTGTATGCCCTTTCCCGGTGCAGAGCCGTCGGGGTGCCTCCCGGCGGTGCAATTCCGGCCGTTGTTCGGCCTCGAGGACCGGGAAACCAACCATGAAAATAATCTATCGCGTGGCGGCGCTGACCGCCCTGATGCCGTCGGCGGCTTTCGCCGACACCCTGGACAAGAGCGATACCGCCTGGATCATCGCCGCCACCGCCCTGGTGCTGTTCATGACCCTGCCGGGGCTGAGCCTGTTCTACGGCGGTCTGGTGCGCGCCAAGAACGTGCTGTCGGTACTGATGCAGTGCTTCGCCATTGCCTGCGCGGTGTCGCTGGTGTGGCTGATCGCCGGCTATTCCCTGGCGTTCGCCGACGGCGGCGGCGCCAACGCCTGGATCGGCGGGCTGCAGCACGCCTTCTTCGCCGGCATCGACCGGGATACCGTGTCCGGCACCCTGCCGCAGAGCCTGCACGGGCTGTTCCAGATGACCTTCGCCATCATCACCCCGGCGCTGATCGTCGGCGCCTTCGCCGAGCGCATGCGCTTCGGCGCCATGCTGGCGTTCTCGGTGCTGTGGGTGCTGGGCGTTTACGTGCCGGTGTGCCACTGGGTGTGGGGCGGTGGCTGGCTGGCGGAGCTGGGACTGTACGACTTCGCCGGCGGCACCGTGGTGCACATCACCGCCGGCGTGGCCGCCCTGGTGGCGGCCATGGTGCTGGGCCGCCGCAAGGACTGGCCCGGCCAGGCCATGAAGCCGCACAACATGACCATGACGGTGATGGGCGCCGGCATGCTGTGGGTGGGCTGGTTCGGCTTCAACGGCGGCTCGGCGCTGGCCGCCGACGGCAACGCCGCCATGGCCATGCTGGTCACCCATATTTCCGCCGCCGCCGCCTCGCTGGTGTGGATCACCCTGGAGTACGTGAAGTTCGGCAAGCCGTCCGCCCTGGGCATCGTCACCGGCATGGTGGCCGGGCTGGGCACCATCACCCCCGCTTCCGGCTTCGTGGGGCCGGGCGGGGCGCTGATCATCGGTCTGGCCGCCGGCGTGGTGTGCTTCTATATGGTGCTGGTGGTCAAACAGAAGTGGCGCATCGACGATTCCCTGGATGTATTCCCGGTGCACGGCATCGGCGGCATGCTGGGCACGGTGCTGGCCGGCGTGTTCGCCTCCACCGGCCTGGGCGTGTTCTCCGGTTACGGCTTCGCCAGGCCGGAATACGGCATGCTGGAGCAGGTGGGCGTGCAGGTGCTGGGCGTGGTGGTGACGATCGTCTACACCGCGGCGATCACCTGGCTGCTGCTCAAGCTGGTGGGCCTGTTCACGCCGCTGCGGGTGAGTGCCGAGGAGGAAAGCCAGGGGCTGGACATCGCCCTGCACGAGGAGCGCGGCTACGACCTGTGAGCGAAGGGCGCGTTTTTGGCGCCCTGAAACCCTTTTTGGCGCTCCGAAACCATTGTCAGCCCCGGGGCCTTTCGATAAGGTACGGAAAAGTTTCGAACGCTCGTTTGAATTGGCCCGGGCGTCGAAGCGGCATTCAACCAAGGAGATAACAATGAGCGTGGAATTTCTGTCCGACGAATGGTTCGCGAAGGTAAAGGAAATCCGTGAATCCGCCGGCGATGTGCAGGCCCCCCCGGCGCTCGCCGACCTGGTCATCAACATCAATGTGAAAACCGACGACGGCGAGAAGCACCTGGCCCTGGTTGGCGGCATGATCGAGGAAGGCCAGCACGACGACGCCTCCACCACCCTGACCCTGCCCGCCGATCTGGCCAAGCGCATCTTTATCGAAGGCGACCAGTCCGCCGGCATGCAGGGCTTCATGAGCGGCCAGATCAAGGTCGACGGCGACATGAGCAAGCTGATGTCCCTGCAGTCCGCGCAGCCCACCGACGATCAGAAGCAACTGATGAAGAAGATTCAGGAAGTGACCGCCTGATTCCGCTTCACCTCGGTGAATCGAAGACGCCCGCCTCGCGCGGGCGTTTTCTTTTCAGCGATCAGAGCCGGTTGCGGTTCTCCAGCCGCCCGTCGATGCGCACCACCTCGTGGGGCACCCGGTCCAGCCAGCCGCGCACGCTGCGCCCGCCCTGGTCCAGATACTCGCTGATCGACGGCACCCAGCGTTCGCCGTGCAGCCCCAGACACAGCGGCTGCGGGCCCCGGTCGTCCTCGATCCGGCGCACCCGGCCCGGGTCCAGGCCGTCCAGCAGCAGGCCGGGCAGGGCGGCGGGGGGCGCCAGCAGGTCGCAGGGCAGGCACAGTATCGGGCCGTCGCCGCAGGCCGCCAGGCCCGCCTCCAGGCCGGCCATGGGGCCGCAGTAGCCGTCGCGGCGGTCGCTGACCACGGTGTCGGCGCGCCGCCGGTAGGCGTCCAGGTGGCGGTTGGCGCTGATCACCACCGGGCCCGGCGGCGCCACCGCCGCCAGCAGGTGGTCCACCAGCGGCCGGCCGTTCACTTCCACCAGCCCCTTGTCCTGGCCGCCCATGCGCCGGCCTTCGCCGCCGGCCAGAATCAGCAATGTATAGAAAACATCCATGAAGTGGTCCTATTGGGAGTGGGCGAAGTTATCCGCTATCCTCTGCGCCCAGGCATCGCCGAGCCCGCAGCCGCACGAGACCGCCAGTGAACAGCGCCCGCGACTATCTTAACGACATCGACCGTTTCGGTCGCTTGCTGCACGGCTACCGGCCCCGGGAGCCGCAGCTGCTGATGGCCGACGCGGTGGCCGAGGCCATCGATAAGCGCGGCACCCTGTTGGTTGAGGCGGAAACCGGCACCGGCAAGACCCTGGCCTATCTGCTGCCGGCGCTGTTGTCCGACGGCCCCACGCTGGTGTCCACCGGCACCAAGAGTCTGCAGGATCAGTTGTTCTTCAAGGACCTGCCGATGGTGCTCAAGGCCCTGGGGCTGCCGCGCAAGGCGGCGCTGCTCAAGGGCCGCGCCAACTATCTGTGCCCCTATCGGCTGGAGCTGCACCAGGAGGAAGCGCGCTTTCTGACCCGCGAGACCGCCGAGCAGCTGCAGGTGGTGGCGCACTGGGCCTCGCGCACCCGCACCGGTGACATCGCCGAGCTGAAGCAACTGCCGGAGGACGCGCCGGTGTGGCCCTGGGTCACCAGCACCGCGGACAACTGCCTGGGCACCGAATGTCCGAAATACAGCGAATGCCCGTTGATGAACGCCCGCAAGGAGGCCCAGGAGGCGGACCTGGTGGTGGTCAACCATCACCTGTTCTTCGCCGACGCGGCGCTGCGCGGGGAGGGCGTCTCCGAATTGCTGCCCAGCGCCAATACGGTGATCTTCGACGAGGCCCACCAGCTGCCGGAGGTGGCGGCCAACTTCTTCGGCGATTCGCTCAGCACCCGTCAGGTCCAGGAGCTGGGCCGGGACGCGCTCTCCGAGGCGGCGCATTCGGCGCTGGACCTGGCGGAGCTGAACCAGCGCGTCTCCGCCCTGGACAAGGCCGGCCAGGACCTTCGCCTGAGTCTGGGCGAGCAGGAACGCCGCGCGCCCTGGTCCGAGGTGGCCGAGATCAGCGCCGTGCAAGAGGCCGGCGAGGCGCTGCTGGACGCGCTCATCGACCTGAACGATTTTCTCGAGCCCCAGGCGCGCTCCAGCCGGGGCCTGGAGTCCTGTGCCCGGCGCGCCGCCGAGCACGTGCTGACGCTGAAGTCGATCCTCGACGCCAACGGCCCCAACCGGGTGTACTGGTTCGAGACTTTCCGCCGCACGGTGGTGCTGCACAGCACGCCGCTGTCGGTGGCCGCCCAACTGCGCGCCCAGCGCGAAAAGCACCCCTGTGCCTGGGTGCTCACCTCCGCCACCCTGTCGGTGGCCGGCCGCTTCGAGCACCTGCAAAAGCGCCTGGGCCTGGACGAGGCGGACACCCTGCGGCTGGAGAGCCCGTTCGACTTCAAGCGTCAGGCGGTGTTCTACGTGCCCGAGGGGCTGCCGGCGCCGTCCTCGCCGGACTACACCGCCAGCCTGACCCGGGCCATGATCCCGGTGATCCAGGCCGCCGAGGGGCGCACCTTCTTTCTGTTCACTAGCCACCGGGCCCTGCGCGAGGCGGCGGCGCTGCTGCGCGAGGCGAAACTGGATTACCCCTTGCTGGTGCAGGGCGAAGCCGGGCGCCGGGAACTGCTGGACGACTTCCGGCGTCTGGGTAATGCGGTGTTGCTCGGCACCAGCAGTTTCTGGGAGGGCATCGACGTGCGCGGCGAGGCCCTCAGTTGCGTGATCATCGACAAGCTGCCGTTCGGCTCGCCGGGGGACCCGGTGGCGGCGGCGCGCATCGAGCACATCAACCGCACCGGCGGTAACGCCTTCCGCGATTATCAGCTGCCCCAGGCGGTGCTGGCCCTGCGCCAGGGCGCCGGCCGGCTGATCCGCGACCCGGACGACACCGGCCTGCTGGTGGTGGGCGACCCGCGCCTGGTCACCAAGGGCTACGGCAAACTGTTTCTCGACAGCCTGCCGGGCATGACCCGCACCCGCAAAGCGGAAGTGGTGCAGCGGTTCTTTCCGCACATCGCCAAACTGCAGGCGCAACGGCTGCAACAATCGCAAACCGGCGAGGCGCCCACCGCGCCCGCCCCGCAAGAGCAAAGCCATGACGCACATTCTGGCCATTGAGACCGCCACCGACGCCTGTTCCGTGGCGCTGTACCGCGACGGCGCGGTGCTGGAGCGCTTCGAACCCGGTGCCCGCCGCCAGACCGAGCGGGTGCTGCCGCTGGTGGACGACCTGCTGGCGGAGGCCGGCATCGGCCTGGGCGCCCTGGACGCGCTGGCGTTTGGCCAGGGGCCGGGCGCCTTCACCGGGGTGCGGGTGGCCACCTCGGTGATCCAGGGCCTGGCCTTCGCCCGCGACCTGCCGGTGGCCGGGGTGTCGACCCTGGCCGCCTGCGCGCTGGCCGCCTTCGACGTTCATCCCGACCGGCCCCGGGTGCTGGCGGCGTTCGATGCGCGCATGGGCGAGCTCTATCTGGGTGCCTATCAGTGTAACGCCGACGGCGTGGAGACGTTGCTGGCGGACGGCCTGTTCGACCCGGACGACGTGCCGGCCCTGGACGGCGAGGACTGGCTGCTGGCCGGCTCCGGTGCGCTCTACCAGGAGCGCATCGCCGCCCGCGTCACCCTGGCGGCGGTGGACCAGACCATTATGCCGCGGGCCTCGGCGGTGGCGCGGCTGGCGGCGCCGCTGGTGCGGGCCGGATTGACGGTGCCGGCGGAACAGGCGCAGCCGGTGTATCTGCGTGATCGCGTGGTTTGATATCGGCGCTGATCGCGGCTGAAGCCGCGATCAAGCCATGCTTGAGGAGAGAGGGACGATGATCGAGTGGGACCTGCCCAACGTGCATGAACTGGAAGTGGTGGTGGCGCCGGAATCCATCGACGTGCTCGGCCATGTGAACAACACCGAGTACCTGCGCTACATGGAAAAGATCGCCTGGCAGCACACCCAGGTGCTGGGCCTGGGCTGGGACGAATACCAGCGCCTCAACCGCTGCATGGTGGCGCGCCACACCGAGGTGGACTACCTGGCGCCGGCCTACCAGGGCGAAAAGCTGCGCATCGGCACCTGGATCGTGGAGAACGACCAGCGCATCAGCATCACCCGCCGCTACCAGATCGTGCGCGACGCGGACGGCCTGACGCTGCTGCGCGGGCGCACCAAGTGGGTGTGCGTGGCCCTGGACTCGGGCAAGCCCCGTCGCATGCCCCCGGAATTTCTCAGCGGCTACCGGGTCACCGCCGACGAATAAGGACCTCGCCGAATGGACAACTTTCAGGCGCTGATGCTGGCGCTGATTCAGGGACTGACGGAGTTTCTGCCGATCTCCAGTTCCGCCCATCTGATCCTGCCCTCCCAGGTGCTGGGCTGGCCGGATCAGGGCCTGGCGTTCGACGTGGCGGTGCATCTGGGCACGCTGCTGGCGGTGCTGGTTTATTACCGACGCGATGTGTGGGCGATGACCCGGGGCGCCGGCCAGGGTCTGGTGGAGCGGCGCGTCAATCCGGACCTGCGGCTGGGGCTGCTGGTGGTGCTGGCGACGATACCGGCGGTGGCGGCGGGCTTTCTGCTCAAGGACCTGATCGAGAACGAGCTGCGCTCGGCGGCGGTGATCGCCACCACCACGGTGGTGTTCGGCGTCGCCCTGTGGCTGGCGGACATCTGGGGTGCCCGCCGGCGCGGCGTGGACCAGCTGGGCGTGGGCAGCGCGCTGCTGATCGGCGTGGCCCAGGCGGTGGCGCTGATTCCCGGCACCTCGCGCAGCGGCATCACCATCACCGCGGCGCTGGCCCTGGGCTTCCGCCGCGAGGACGCGGCGCGCTTCTCGTTCCTGCTGTCGATTCCGGTGATTCTCGGCGCCGGCCTGCTCAAGACCAAGGACCTGCTGGAAAGCCGGGTGCCGGTGGACTGGATGCACATGGCCCTGGGTGTGGTGGTGAGCGCCGTTACCGCCTATCTGACCATTCTGTTTTTCCTGCGCCTGCTGGACCGCATCGGCATGCTGCCGTTCATGCTGTACCGGCTGCTGCTCGGCGCCGTGCTGTTCCTCTGGTTCGTATGACCGTCGGGTTGGGCCGCTTGCCCGGCGCCCCGGCCGGGGCCGGCGGTGAGCCGGTGGCGAGCGCGGAGGCGGCGCGGGAACGGGGCCTGGCCCTGGTGATCGGGCCCGCCGGCGAGGACGGCGCCCTGTCCCTGTGGGACCCGGCCGCCCGCGCTTTGCCGTTGAAAGTGGACTTGGTCGGCGGCCGTCAGGGCTACCGGCTGGCCGCCGAGCGCACCCGCCACGAGCGGTTGATCAAGGCCCTGGGCAAGCCCCAGGACGGCAGGGACCGGGTGCTGGATCTGACCGCCGGCCTGGGCCGGGACGCCGCCCTGATGGCGGCCGCCGGTTTTGACGTGACCCTGGTGGAGCGCCAACCGGTGCTGCACGCGCTGCTGGCGGACGGCCTGACACGGGCCGCCGGCACCGACCTGGCCGGGCGCCTGAGGTTGCTGCCGGCGGGCGAGGCGGCGGCGATGACGTTGCCCTCCGGCCTCTGGCACGGGGTGTATCTGGATCCCATGTTTCCGGCGCGCGGCAAGAGCGCGGCGGTCAAACAGGACCTGCAGTGGCTGCAGCGTCTTTGCGCCTATCCGGACGCGGCGGAGGAGGCGGCCCTGCTGGCCCGCGCCCGGGGGCTGGAGGCCCGCCGGGTGGTGGTGAAGCGGCCGCGCAAGGCACCGCCGCTGGCCGGCGTGGCGCCGCACCACAGCCACGAGGGCAAGACCGTGCGCTTTGATATCTACATGCCGTAGGAGCGGTGGTTAGCCCGGGGCGGTGCTATTTGCCGGCTTCGGTGCCCTTGGCCGGATTGCCGTCCCGCCGTTTCGCCTCTTCTTTTTCACGCTCGGCGGTTTTCGCCAGGGCCTCTTCCAACTGCGGCACCCGGGTGACGCGCTGAATCGCCTGGCTGATGTCCGCGCTGAGAATGCGACGGGCCTCGTCGTCCAGGGCGCGCAGGTTGTCGCCGAAGTGCAGATGGTCGGCGTCGTCCAGCCACACCAGCCCGGTGTCGAGCAGCTGGCGGATGAAGTTGCGCAGCACCACCTTGTCGAAGAACTCCGGTGAATTGAACTCGTAGAGCAGCGACAGGCGCTGGGCGGTGTGGTGGGCCAGGTCGCCGAGCTGGTCGGTGGTGAGCTTGCCGTCGCCGTACTGCACCAGCAGGCGGATGGTCAGGTAGAACCGTTCCAGGGACGGCATCACCGTCTGCCCCAGATGGGCCAGCATGTCCGAGGCGTGGGTGTGGATGGCGGCGCCGTGCAGGCAGTGGTCCTCGCGGGTGACCAGGCCGTGGGCTTCCAGCACCGTGGCGATGCGTTCCACCGCCGCCGGCAGGTCCTGGTCTTCCCGCCAGTGCAGGAAGTACTCGTTGCGGAAGAACGGGTAGAGCAGGGTGATCATGCTCTGCAGGGTGTCCAGGCCGATGCTGCGGGCGTTCAGGAACAGCGAGCAGATCAGCCCCGGCAGGATGAACAGGTGCAGGCTGTTGTTGCGCACGTAGGCCATCTGCAGGGCGGTCTTGGGATCGGTGGTGACCACGTCGCCCAGCGGGTGGGGCACGCGGATCAGGAACTCGTGCTCCAGGCCGTACTCGATGATGGTGTCCGGGTCGGTCTCCGCCAGCCGCGCCTGATCGCTGTAGGGCGCCTCGTCGAGCAGGTTGATATAGAGCTGCAGCTGCTGGCGCAGCTGCTGCAGATCCATGGTGTGCTTGGGGGTGGCCAGCAGCGCTAGGCTGATCAGGTTCACCGGGTTGGCCACGGCGGCGGCGTTGATGCCGGTGACCACGTCGCGGCCCAGATCGTCGACGGTGCGCTTGAACCAGTCCGGGGTGTCGTGCACGCCCAGTTCCTCGTTGCGCCAGCCTTCCCGGTGGTCGTCCAGATGGTCCACCAGCTTGATCGGCTCGCCGAAGTTCACGTGCACCTGGCCGAAGTGGCTGCGCAATACCTTCAGGGATTTCACCAGCCGGAAAATCGATTCCTTCTTCTTCTTGCCGCCGCCCAGTTCGCCCATGTAGGTGCCGGCCTCGATGACTTTTTCGTAACCGATGTAGACCGGCACGAAGGCGATCGGCTTGCGCGCGTCGCGCAGGAAGCTGCGCACGGTCATCGCCAGCATGCCGGTGCGCGGCGGCAGCATGCGGCCGCTGCGGCTGCGCCCGCCTTCCACGAAATACTCGATGGAAAAACCACGGGTGGTGATGCTGTGCAGGTACTCGTAGAACACCGCCGCGTAGAGCGGGTTGTCGCGGAAACTGCGGCGCATGAAGAAGGCGCCGCCCCGGCGCAGGATGGTGCCCACCACCGGCAGGTTCAGGTTGATGCCGGCGGCGATGTGCGGCGGCACCAGGCCATTGCGGTAGACCACGAAGCTGAGCAGCAGGTAATCAATGTGGCTGCGGTGGCAGGGCACATAGATCACCTCGTGGTCGCGGGCCACCTGGGTCAGGTGGTCCAGATTGTAGAGGCGGATGCCGTCGTAGAGCCGGTTCCACAGCCAGTTGAGGAACAGCTCCAGGGCGCGGATCACGGTGTGCGAATAGTCGGCGGCGATCTCCATGGCGTAGCCGCGCGCGCGGGCCAGCACTTTGTCCTCGCTCTCGTTGTTCTCGGCGGCGGTGTGGGCGATGGCCTCGCGCACCGACGGCGCTTCCATGATGGCGTTGCTGAGCGTGCGCCGGTGGGACAGGTCGGGGCCGATGGCCGCCTCCTGCTGGCGGCGGAAATGCACCCGCAGGATGCGCGAGGTCTTGCGCACCACCTGATCGTCGGAGCGGCACTGGTCCATCACCTGTCGCAGGGACACCGGCGAGCTGAACTGCACGTACAGGTCGCGGCCCTGGGTGAGGATGATCAGGAATTTCTTGATCACGCCCGGGGGGGCCCAGGTGTCGGAAAAGATGATCCGCCACAGAGAATTTTCCTTCTCCGGCTGGCGCCCCCAGAACACCGACACCGGCACCAGCTGCACGTCCAGCTCCGGATTCTGCTTGAGGCCGGCCACCAGGCGCTGCAGGCGGGCGGGGGTGATGGCGCGCCGCTGACGGGCCACCGACACCTCGCGCTTATAGACATGGAAATAGCTTCGCGACAAATGCTGCTTGCCCAGGGTCAGGGATGCTTTGGGAGCGCTCAGACCCAGGCGTCGGGCGGCCTGATCGGCCACCGCCGCGTCCGCCACGGACCGGTCGCGAAGCACATACACCACCGGCTTGTCCGGGTCGAGCTGCAGCTCCTCCGGATCGCCGGGCAAAGCGCGGATCCGCGTGCACAGGCGCATGAAAGCGCGGATCAGCAGGAAGAAGAGTCGGTCCAGTCCAAACCAGGGCGTCATAAGGCCAAAATCGCGGCAAATGGACCGCCGATTCTACACCCACGGGGTCGGACCGCGCTAACCGGTTGTTTTGCCGAGCTTCTCGTACCCAGGAGAGCGGGTACGAGGCGTTAGGGGGTGGTTTGCAGGGGCAAAAGCATGGTTTAAGCGAGAAAGGGGGGCGATCTTTAACGGCAATTTTGATGCCCCGAAATCACGCGCTAAGAGCTGTATAACCTGTCTCCGGAACAAAAAACCCGGGAAAATCAAAGCGTAACCGGGGTCTGACCCGGACCAATGCGGGCGTGCTACATTGCGGCGGGTTTTTTCTATTTCATGGTGCGGGGAGGTGGGTGTGTCTGATTCTTTGCCGGGGGCGTCGGTGACGTCCGCGCCCCGGCCCGTTACCGGCGTGCTTCTGATGGCCACCGGTGTCGCCATCCTGCCGTTGATGGACGGACTGGCCAAGCACCTCAGCCAGGACTATCCGGTGCTGCAGGTGACCTGGGCTCGTTACCTGTTTCATTTCCTGCTGCTCGGCGGCTTGCTGCTGTGGCGGCTGCCTTTGCGCGCGTTGATTCCGAAGCATCCCGGTCTGCAGATGGTGCGCAGCGCTTTTCTACTCGCCACCACGCTGTGCTATTTCGGCGCCATCGCCTACCTGCCGCTGGCCAATGCCCTGGCCATGGCGTTTCTCGGGCCGCTGGTCAGCACCGCGCTGGCGCCTTTTCTGCTCGGCGAGCGTGCGGGCGCGCGGGGCTGGCTGGCGGTGGCGCTGGGCTTTGCCGGCACCCTGGTGGTGATCCGGCCCGGCTTCGGGCACTTTCATTGGGCCTATCTGCTGGGGCTGGGCGCCGGTGTCAGCTACGGGCTCTATCAACTGGCCACGCGTCGATTGTCCGGCAGTGGCCGGCCCTCGGTGACACTGTTCTACACCGCCGTATTCGGGCTGGCGGTGCTGTCGCTGGTGGTGCCCTGGGTGTGGCGTTCGCCGGACCCGGGCGGCTGGGGCCTGATGCTGGTGATGGGCGCGGTGGGTGCGCTGGCTCACTTTTTAATTATTCGCGCTTTCGAACACGCTCCCGCGCCGATGCTGGCTCCGGTGAGCTACATGGAAATGGTCTCCGCGGTCACCATCGGCTGGCTGGTTTTTGGCGATTTCCCGGATGCCTGGACCTGGCTTGGCATTGCTCTCATCGTGACCAGCGGTCTTCTGCTTATCCTCCGGTCGGGGCGCGGTAACGCCTGATTTTTGAGAGGTAAAAGGGCCGTTCAAGCCCCCTGTGAGCTTGTTTTCTTATCGCAAACGCCAGGGAATCAAAGGGTTGCCGTGGTCCGACCCCGGCGGGTCAGTCGGTGTGCCATTTGGTGAACATTTTGCGTAGGAGGAAGGGGGTGAGTTTGAGACTGGCGCCGAGCCATTGCAGGGGGCCTTTGGGGAAGGCGAAGCGCAACGCATTGAGCAGGCCGCGGTAGGTGGCCTGGTCGAAGGGGTACCACCAGAGATTACGTTGGGTGGCGAGCAGATCCCAGTTGATCACCTTGGCGTTGGTCATTTCCAGCAGGCCTTCCGGGCCGTGGGTGCGTCCGATGCCGGATTCTTTCCAGCCGCCCCAGGGGGCTTCCGAGAGGCCGTGGGTGTAGAGGTGGTCGTTGATCGTGGTGACGCCGGTTTCCAGTCGGGCGGCGAGGGCGCGGCCTTTTTTGGTGTCCGTGGTCCAGATTGACGAGGTCAGGGCCAGGTTGGAGCGGTTGGCTTTTTCGATGGCCTGCTCCGCGTTGGCGACCTTCTCCACGGCGATGATCGGCCCGAAGGTTTCTTCGCACACGGTGAGCATGGTGTCGTTGACGCCGGTGAGCAGAGTGGCGGGGAAGAAGAAGCCTCGCTCCACGTCGCCCACCGCCTGGGACTGGGCTTCGATACGCGCGCCCTTGGCGAGGGCGTCTTCCAGATGTTGTTGCACGGTGCGCAGCTGGCCGTCGGTGGTCAGGCTGCCCACGTCCACGTTGATGTCGTCGGTGGTGGGGCCGTGGCGTAGAGCACGGGTTTTCCTGGCCAGCAGCGCGACGAAATCGTCGTGCACGGGCTCTTCCACGTAGATGCGTTCCACGCCGCCGCAGCTCTGGCCGGCATTCTGATAGCCGGCCCAGGCGGCACCGTTGGTGGCGCGCTCCAGGTCGGCGTCTGCCAGCACGATCATGGGATCGTTGCCGCCCAGTTCCAGCGACACCGGTGTGAGGGTTTGCGCGGCCTGGGCCATGAGGGTTTTGCCGGCGGGCACGCTGCCGGTGAAGAACAGTTTATCGATGCCGTTCTCGAAAAACGCCGTGGCCACCTTCGAACCGGAGCCGACCACATGCTGGAAAAGCCCCTCCGGCAGTTCGCCGGCGGCGACGATCCGCTCGATGGCGCGCCCCACCGCCGGGGTGGCGGCGGCCACTTTGAGCAGGACGGCGTTACCGGCCATCAACGCCATGGCCACTTCGCCGAATGGAATCGACAGGGGGTAGTTCCAGGGACTGATGATGCCCACCACGCCCAGCGGCAGATGCTCCACCGTGGTTCGCTTATTGGCGAACAGCAAGTGACCGGCGGCGCGGCTTTTCGGCGATAGAATCCGGCCGGCGTGCTTGCCGTACCAGTTGCAGGCCAGGGCGCAGGGCAGTACTTCGGTGGCCAGGGCGTCCACGCGGGTTTTGCCGTTGGATTCGCTTACCGTGCGAGCCAGGTCCTCGGCCCGGTCGACGATGTAGTCGCGCATCAAGCGCAAATGGCGGGCGCGTTCCTTGAATGACTTGGCTGCCCACTGCCGCTGCGCCGCGCGGGCCTGTGCCATGCGTTCGGGCAGGCTCGCCAGATCGCTCAGATTGAGTTCCGCCACGGCGGCGCCGGTGGCCGGATTGTAATCAGTAACGGTGCCGGGGGTGGTCTCGATCATGGTGGCTCCTGACAAAGGCTCTCAACGGCCCTGATAAGAGCACAAAGCCCCCCCGCCGCAAATGGCGACACCGTCACCTCACCCCGGCCTCGGGGTCGGACCACAGTAACTATTTGATTTTTATATTAATTGGGTTATCTGGATCACCGATCCAGAGGCTTAGGGCAGCATTTTCGGGCCTGAAAAGACGCGATAACGACGGCCTGCAGGAGATATCTTAGAGACCTGATTTTGCCGGCCCAAATGCCCCTCTAAGGGCTCCCTGCGCTATCATGGATCCAGAAAAGGTTTATCAATCAGAGGGTTGGGGCGGTCCGACCCGGGCGAGGGGTTATGCTAGAGCAGTATGGAGAGTGGTTGCCGTTGGCGGTGACGTGGGTGTTGGTGTGTACGTTGTTGAGCTTCCTGATTGCGCGGCATAAGGGGATGAAGCCGGTGGTACCCACTGCCGCCGGCTTCGTGGCGGCGTTCATCCCCATTGTGGGGCTGATCTATCTGTTGGTGCTGGGGATGCGCGAGACGTCGGTGAAGTAGCTGCCAAGGGCCGGCCCCCGGGCTGGCTCGGGGGCTGCCCTGCTCCGGCCATGGGAAACGACCGTTAGAGGCCGTTTTCGGAGGGCGATATCCTGATCTAAGCCCTTCCTGCCGCCTCAAAAAGAAGAAAAATGACCGGAAATCAAGGGGTTATCGTGGTCCGGCCCCGGGGAGCAGGTTTTGGAGGAGGCGGTGGTAGATGTGGGTGAGGGTGTCGAGGTCGGCGATGTCGGTGTGTTCGTCCACTTTGTGGATGGTGGCGTTGACCGGGCCGAGTTCCACCACCTGGGCGCCGGTGGGGGCGATAAAGCGGCCGTCGCTGGTGCCGCCGGCGGTGGACAGTTCGGTGTCGCGGCCGGTGACGTCACGGATCGCCGCCACGGTGGCGTCCACTAACGCGCCGCGGTCGGTGAGGAACGGCTGGCCGGAGAGCTTCCACTCAATCTCGTAATCCAGGCCGTGCTGGTCCAGCACCGTCTCGGTGCGCCGGCGCAGTTCTTCCTCGGTGAGCTCCGTGGAGAATCGGAAGTTGAACACCACTTCACAGGCGCCGGGAATCACATTGGTGGCGCCGGTGCCGGCGTTGATATTGGAGATCTGAAAGCTGGTGGCCGGGAAGAAGTCGTTGCCCCGGTCCCATTCGGTGGCGGCCAGTTCCGCCAGGGCGGGGGCGGCGTCGTGCACCGGGTTGCGGGCCAGGTGCGGGTAGGCCACATGGCCCTGCACGCCGTTCACGGTGAGCACGGCGCCCAGGGAGCCGCGCCGACCGTTCTTGATCACGTCGCCCACGGTGTCGGTGGAAGAGGGCTCGCCCACCAGGCAGTAGTCGATGGCTTCGCCCCGGGCCTGCAGGGTTTCCACTACCTTCACCGTGCCGTTCACGGACGGGCCTTCCTCATCGGCGGTGATCAGAAAGCCCAGGCTGCCGCCGTGGTCCGGGTGGGCGGCGACGAAGTCTTCCACCGCCACCAGCATGGCGGCGATGGAGCCTTTCATGTCCGCCGCGCCACGGCCGTACAGCTGGCCGTCTTCCTCGGTGGGGACGAAGGGGTCATGACGCCATTGTCGGACCGTGCCGGTGGGCACCACGTCGGTGTGGCCGGCGAACACGAACAGCGGACCGTCGTCGCCACGCCGGGCCCACAGGTTGCGGACTTCCTCGAACCACAGGGTTTCGCAGCGGAAACCCAGGGCTTCGAGTTTTTCGATCATCCAGTCCTGGCAGCCTTCGTCCTCGGGGGTCACCGAGGGGCGGCGGATCAGTTCCTTGGCGTAGTCCAGCGTTCTGCTCATCAGTTGTGCTTGTGCAGTTCTTCGTTGAGGGCGATGGCGCTTTTGTTGGTCTGGCATTGCACCGCGCCGGTCACGGAGTTACGGCGGAACAGCAGGTCGGATTGGCCGGCCAGATCGCGGGCCTTGACGGTGTCGGCCACGTCGCCGTTCTCATCGAGCACTTCCACCTTGGTGCCGGAGGTAATGTACAGGCCGGCTTCGATGGTGCAGCGATCGCCCAGGGGAATGCCGGTGCCGGCGTTGGCGCCGAGCAGGCAGTTTTCGCCCAGGGAGATGACGATGTTGCCGCCGCCGGAGAGGGTGCCCATGGTGGAGGAGCTGCCACCCAGGTCGGAGCCCTTACCGACGAATACACCGGCGGAGATGCGGCCTTCGATCATGCCCGGGCCTTCGGTGCCGGCGTTGAAGTTGATAAAGCCTTCGTGCATCACGGTGGTACCTTCACCCACATAGGCGCCCAGGCGGATGCGCGCGGTGTCGGCGATGCGCACGCCGGCGGGCACCACGTAGTCGGTCATCTTGGGAAACTTGTCGACGCTGTTCACTTCCAGCAGCGTGCCGTTGAGGCGCGCCAGCAGTTGCCGCTCGGGCAGTTCGTTCAGGTCGATGGCGCCTTCGCTGGTCCAGGCCACGTTGGGCAGCAGCGGGAAGATGCCGCTGAGCACCACGCCGTGGGGTTTGACCAGGCGGTGGGAGAGCAGGTGCAGCTTGAGGTAGGCCTCCGGGGTGGACGCCGGCTCGGCATCGGTTTCCAGAATGGTGAGCACCACCGGGCGCTCGCTTTCCTGGAACGCGATGGCGTAGCTGGCTTCGTGTTCGAAGCCGGCTTCGCGCCATTCCCGGGCGAGGTGCTGAATCTGCCGGTGGGTCAGTTCCAGGGCGGCGTTGCCGCCTTCGTAGCCCACTTCCTCGCGGACCACTTCCACCAGTTTCGGGTCCGGTTTCAGGGAGGGGTCCGGGTAGAACACTTCCAGCCATTGCTCGTCGCGGTTCTTGGTGCCGCAGCCCAGTGCCATTGCGAAAATCGTGCTCATGTCGTTCTCCTCTAGCGTGGCGCGTCCGGCGCCCGCGCTTAATGAATCAGTGTCTTCCACTCGTCGGCGTTGAAGCCGGCGCGCAGGTGTTTGTCGGTACGCAGGATCGGCCGCTTGATCAGGGATGGATTGGCCAGTGCCTGCCGCGCGGCGCTGTCGGCATCCATGTTTTCGCGCACCTCGGGGTCCAGCTTGCGCCAGGTGGTGCCGCGACGGTTGATCACCGTGTCCCAGCCCAGTTCCGCGATCCATTCCCGCAGCGCGGCCTCGGGCACGCCGTCCTTGCGATAGTCGTGGAAATGATAGTCCACGCCCTGTTCGTCCAGCCAGGTGCGGGCCTTCTTCATGGTATCGCAGTTCTTGATGCCATAGATGGTGATCGCCATGGTCACAGCCTCTCGATCAGGGCGCGGATGCGTTGCGCGCCTTCGATGCATTGGTCCAGCTCCGCCACCAGCGCCATGCGCACCCGGTTCTTGCCCGGGTTGCGGCCGTCCACCGTGCGCGACAGGTAACGCCCGGGCAGCACGGTGACGTTTTCCTCCGCCTTGAGGCGACGGGCGAAGGTTTCGTCGTCCACCGGCGTCTTCGGCCACAGGTAAAAGCCCGCGTCCGGGGCGGATACCTTAAGTGGCTCGCCCAGAATGTCCAGCACCGCCTTGAATTTCTCGTTGTAGAGCGCGCGGTTGGCGGCCACGTGCGCTTCATCGTTCCAGGCGGCGATGCTGGCCAGTTGGTGATGCACGGGCATGGCGCAGCCGTGGTAGGTGCGGTAGCGCAAAAAGCTCGCCAGGATGTCGGCGTCGCCGGCCACGAAACCGGAGCGCAGGCCGGGCAGGTTGGAACGCTTGGACAGCGAGTGAAACACCACGCAGCGGCGGTAGTCGTGGCGGCCCAGCTCCGCGCAGGCCTGCAGCAGGCCCGGCGGCGCCTTGTCGCGGTAGATCTCCGAATAGCATTCGTCGGAGGCGATCACGAAGTCGAACTTGTCGGCGAGCTGGATCAGCGCCTTGAGCTGGGCGGTGCTGAGCACGGCGCCGGTGGGATTGCCCGGGCTGCAGATAAACAGCAGCCGGGTGCGTTTCCAGACCGCTTCGTCGACGGCGTCGAAGTCCGGTTGCAGGCCGCTGGCGGCGGTGCAGGGCAGGTACACCGGCTCGCCGCCGCCGAGAAAGGCGGCGCCTTCGTAGATCTGATAGAAGGGGTTGGGCATCAGCACCAGCGGTTGCTGGTCCCGGTCGAGCAGCGCCTGGGCAAAGGCGAACAGGGCTTCCCGGGTGCCGTTCACCGGCAGCACCTGGCGGTCCGCGTCCACGCCGCTGAGTTTGAAGCGGCGGGTCAGCCAGCCGGCGATGGCGGCGCGCAGTTCCGGCAGCCCGGCGGTGGCCGGGTATTTGGCGAGCAGGGCGGTGTTGTCGCGCAGCACCTGCTGGACGAAGTCCGGCGATGGGTGCTGCGGTTCGCCAATCGACAGGGCGATGTGCGGCTTGTCCGCCACCGGCAGGCCGGCGAACAGGGCACCGAGTTTTTCAAACGGGTACGGATGCAACCGTTCCAGATCGGGATTCATGGTGTTCCTTGTCAGGGGCTAGATAGTGACGGAGAGGGCATCGTCCTTGCTGCGATCGTCCAGTTCCTGGATCAGGGTATCGCGCAGGCGCTCGCACAGACCCGGGTCGGACACCGGCTGGCCGTCCAGGTCGGTGACGAAGAACACGTCCTCCGCTTTTTCCCCCAGGGTGGCGATGCGGGCGTTCTGCACCAGCAGTTCAAAGCGCACGAAGATGCGGCCGATGTGCGCCAGCAGGCCGGGACGGTCCAGGGTCTGCACGTCGACCACGGTGCGGTCGTTGACGATGTCGTTGCTGATGGTGATCTGGGTGGGCACGTCGAAGTGCTTGTTGCGACGCGGCATGCGCCGGCTCACCGTGGTGCCGAATTGCTCCGGGTGCTTGAGCGTTTCGGTGAGCGTCTTGCGGATATGCTCGATGCGCGGCCAGTCGTCGCCGATGGGCGTGCCGTGTTCGTCGAGCACGATATAGGTGTCCAGGCTGAAGCCGTCGGCGCTGGTGATAATGCGCGCGTCCATGATGGTCAGGCCCAGGCTGTCCAGGGCGTTCACGGTGGCGGCGAACAGATTGCGGGTGTCCGGGGTATAGATAAAGATCTGCGACCCGCCTTCCGCCTGGTTGCCCTGCTGGCCGGTTTCCGATTCGCGGATCAGCACCAGCGGGTCCCGGTCGTTGCTGCGCTCCAACAGCGCCTCGGTGTGCCAGGCGATGTCCCAGGGCGTTTCGCGCAGGAAGTATTCGTCGCCGATATTGGCCCACAGGGCCTCGATGGCCTTGATGTCGTGGTCGCGCTCGGCCAGCAGCTTGAGGGCCTCGTCGCGGGTCTCGTCGATCCAGTCCTGCTTGTCCTGGGGATTGTTCAGGCCCCGGCGCAGGGCGCGCTTGGTTTCCAGGTACAGCTGACGCAGCAGCGAGGCGCGCCAGGAATTCCACAGCGCCGGATTGGTGGCATTGATGTCGGCCACGGTCAGCACGTACAGATAATCCAGATGCACCAGGTCGCCCACGGTGCGGGCGAATTCGTGCACCACGTCCGGGTCGGAGATGTCCTTGCGCTGGGCGGTGACGCTCATGGTCAGGTGATTGCGCACCAGCCAGGCCACCAGCTTGGCGTCCCAGCTGGTCAGGCCGTGGCGCTGGCAGAAGGCGATGGCGTCGTCGGCGCCCAGCTCGGAATGGTCGCCGCCGCGGCCCTTGGCGATGTCGTGGTAGAGGCCCGCCACATAGAGCAGCTCCGGCTTGGGCAGGCGGTAGAACACCTCGCAGGCCACCGGGAAGGCGTCGCGCTGGTCCTCGTAGCGGAAGCGGCGCATGTTCTTGACCACCAGCAGGGTGTGGGCGTCCACGGTGTAAATATGAAACAGGTCGTACTGCATCATGCCGACGATGCGGCCGAACTCCGGCAGGTACTTGCCGAGAATGCCGTAACGCTTCATGCGGCGCAGCTGGGTGAACAGGGCATGGGGGCTGCGCAGCAGCTGCATGAACAGGGCGCTGTTGGCCTTGTCGTTGCGGAAGTCGTCGTTGATCAGCCGCCGGCAGTGGATCAGCTCGCGTACGGTGGCGGCGCGGATGCCTTTCAGGTCCGGGTTCTGGGCCATCAGCACGAAGGCTTCCAGCAGCGCCGAGGGGTGCTTGCGGAAGATGTCCGGGGCGCTCATTTCCAGGTAGTCGTTGCGCACCTGGAAACGACGGTTGAGCGGGCGCACCTTGTCCGGCTCGCCGGCACGCAGGATCACCTCGTCGAACAGCTGCAGCAGCATGTCGTTGAGCACCGACAGGGCCAGGGCCGCCCGGTAGAACTCCTTCATGAACAGTTCCACCGCCAGGTTGGCGTTGGAATCCTGGTGGCCCAGGCGCTCCGCCAGCTGGCGTTGATGGTCGAACAGCAGCCGGTTCTCATTGCGGCCGGTGAGGCTGTGCAGCTGCCAGCGCACCCGCCACAGATAGTCCAGACAGCGGCTCACCGCGTCGAACTCGGTGCGCGTGATAAAGCCCGCTTCCACCAGGGCTTCCAGGCTGTCACCGCCAAAGTGCCGTTTCGCCACCCAGGCGATCATCTGCACATCGCGCAGCCCGCCGGGGGCGTTCTTGAGATCCGGCTCGAGATTGTATTCGGTGTCGTTGAACTTGCGGTGCCGGGCGGTCTGCTCTTCCCATTTGGCGGCGAAGAAGCGGTCGGTGGGCCACATGCGGTCCGGTCCGGTGCGGTCGGACAGCGCCTGGCGGACCCGGTCGTCGCCGGCCAGGGTGCGCGCTTCCATGATATTGGTGGCCACGGTGATGTCCTGGCCGGCGAGCGTCTCGCATTCATCCAGGGTGCGCACGCTGTGGCCGATTTCCAGGCCGATGTCCCACAGGAAGGTAACGAAGCCTTCCAGGGCGGAGCAGGCATCCTGGGCCGGCGTATCGCGGAACAGCACCATCAGATCCACATCCGAGTGGGGGTGCAGCTCGCCACGGCCATAGCCGCCCACCGCCACCAGCGCCACGTCCTGGAAGCCGTCCAGCCCGAACAGGGACCAGGCGGCCACCAGCACCCGGTCCACCAGGCGGGCGCGCCCATGGACCAGCTCGGCGATCGGCACCTGGTCGAAGGCCTGGTCCAGGCGCGCCTGGCCCTCCTCGAGAAAGGCGCGGGCGCGCTGGCCGGGTTGCTCGCTGTCGCGCAGGGCGGCGAGCAGCTGGTCGGGGCTGAGCGGAGGCGTTAAATCCATAGCGGCGGCATTACGTCCTTAAACAGGGGGCGGCCTTAATAAAGGTCGGTTTCTTCCTGACGGGCGGTGAGCACTTCATAGCCATCGGCGGTCACCGCCAGGGTGTGCTCCCACTGGGCGGACAGCTTGCGGTCCTTGGTGACCACGGTCCAGCCGTCCGGCAGCACCTTGTTGGCGGCCTTGCCGGCGTTGATCATCGGCTCGATGGTGAACACCATGCCTTCCTTCAGTTCCAGGCCGGTGCCGGGCTTGCCGTAGTGAAGCACCTGGGGCTCTTCATGGAACACCTGGCCGATGCCGTGGCCGCAGTATTCGCGCACCACCGAGAAGCGCTCGGATTCCGCCAGTTTCTGGATACGGTGGCCGATGTCGCCCAGGCGCACCCCGGGTTTGACCATCTTGATGCCGGCCAGCATGCACTCGCGGGTGGTGTCCACCAGGCGCCGGGCCAGCACCGAGGGCTCGCCCACGTAGAACATCTTGCTGGTATCGCCGTGCCAGCCGTCCTTGATGACGGTGACGTCGATATTGATGATGTCGCCTTTCTTGAGCACCTTCTTGTCGCTGGGGATGCCGTGGCAGACCACGTGGTTCACGGAGGTGCACACGGATTTGGGGAAGCCCCGGTAGCCCAGGCAGGCGGGGATGGCGTTCTGCTCGTTGACGATGTGGTCGTGGCAGATGCGGTCCAGTTCCTCGGTGGTGACCCCCGGGCGCACGTGCTCGCCGATCAGGTCCAGCACCTCGGCGGCCAGGCGGCCCGCCTCGCGCATTTTGGCGATGTCGTCCGGGGTTTTCAGCGTGACATTCATGGTGAAAAGGGAAACTCCAGCATTTTCAGTGGCTTGGGCGGCTGGAAAGCGGGCGGCGTCGGGGTGTGCCGGCGGCTTTTCCGTTGCCCGTGAAGGGGGGCTGTGGTATAAAGCGCGCGCCTTCCTCGATCCCGGCGGCCAGGGCGCCGCCAAACGGTGCGCCATTGTACCCGCTGGGTGTCGGCGAAGGGAAATCACACACACGCTCCGGCACATGGCTCTGGGTGCCCCAGCGTCCTTCGGGACGCTCCTTCGGGAAGGGGGTTGAGTCATGGGGGGCGTGGAGGCCTAACCCAGGAGATAACCTAATGAGCGTAACCATGCGCGATATGCTGAAGGCAGGCGTGCACTTCGGCCACCAGACCCGTTACTGGAATCCGAAGATGAAGCCTTACATCTTCGGCGCACGCAACAAGATTCACATCATCAATCTGGAAAGCACCCTGCCGCTGTTCAACGACGCCATGGCGTTCCTGAACAAGCTGGCGGCCAGCAACAACAAGATCCTGTTCGTCGGCACCAAACGCGCCGCGCAGAAGGCGGTCCGCGAGGAAGCCCAGCGCTGCGGCATGCCGTACGTGGATCACCGTTGGCTGGGCGGCATGCTGACCAACTGGAAGACCATCCGTCAGTCCATCAAGCGCTATCGCGACCTGGAAGCCCAGGAGCAGGACGGCACCCTCAACAAGCTGACCAAGAAAGAAGCGCTGATGCGTCACCGTGAGATGGAGAAGCTGGAACGCTCCATCGGCGGCATCAAGGACATGGGCGGCCTGCCGGACGCGCTGTTCGTGGTGGACGTGGACCATGAAGACATCGCCGTTCAGGAAGCCCGCAAGCTGGGTATCCCGGTGGTGGCCGTGGTCGACACCAACTCCAACCCGGATGACATCGATTACGTGATCCCGGGCAACGACGACGCCATCCGCGCCATCCACCTGTATGTGCAGGCAGCCGCCGACACCATCCTGGAAGGCCGCGAGTACGCCCAGACCCAGGGCGGCGGTGACAGCGAGTTCGTCGAAGTCGAGGACGCCCAGGCCGAGAACGAGCAGGCCGAAGGCTGATCACCCGGGGCGGGCCACGGCCCGCCCCACGCATTCCCCGAATTCAAAGTTTCAAGAGGTAAGCATGGCTGCTGTAACTGCTGCAATGGTGAAAGAGCTCCGCGAGCGCACCGGTCTGGGCATGATGGAATGCAAGAACGCCCTGGTCGAAGCCGGTGGTGACATCGAGAAGGCCATTGATGATCTGCGCAAGTCCGGCCAGGCGAAAGCCGCCAAGAAAGCCGGTCGTACCGCCGCCGAGGGTGCCGTGGTCGTGGCCACCAGCGACGACAACAAGCGCGCCGTGATGGTGGAAATCAATTCCGAAACCGACTTCGTGGCTCGTGATGACAACTTCCTGGGCTTCTGCGACAAGGTGGCCGCCGCCGCTCTGGCCGCGGACGAAGTGGACGTCGCCAAGATCGCCGAACTCAGCGTTGAGGGTGGCGGTACCGTGGAAGAGGCCCGTCAGGGGCTGGTTCAGAAAATCGGTGAGAACATCCAGGTGCGTCGCGCCGTGCGTCTGAGCGCCGAGGGTGTGGTCGGTTCCTACGTGCACGGTGGCAAGATCGGCGTGCTGGTGGCTCTGACCGGTGGCGACGCCGAGCTGGGCAAGGACGTGTCCATGCACGTGGCCGCGGTCAGCCCGATGGTGGTCAAGTCCGACGAAGTGCCCGCCGAAGTGCTCGACAAGGAGCGTGAAATCATCCGCGCCCAGCCGGACATGGAAGGCAAGCCCGCCGAGATCGTCGAGAAGATGGTCGGTGGCCGCATCAACAAGTTCCTCAAGGAAGTGAGCCTCAACGATCAGCCGTTCGTTAAGGATCCCAACACCACCGTGGGCAAGCTGGTGAAAGACGCCGGCGCCGAAGTGGTGGCCTTTGAGCGCCTGGTGGTGGGCGAGGGCATCGAGAAAGAAGAAGTGGACTTCGCCGCTGAGGTAATGGCACAGGCGAAAGGCTGAGCGCCTTCTGTGTCTGAAGTACGAAAAACGCCTTGTTGGCAGGACCAGCAAGGCGTTTTTTTCGACCGGTCGCCCGGCACCCGGTGGCGCACCCTTGGCGCGGGCGACCCCAAATGGTTTCATTAACCGCCGGAGCATCACCGGCGGTCGGACAAACGGCGGGTATTCATGAGTGGCGGAGAACAAGAGATGGCCAAGAGCAAGGAGCGCTCGCCGCGCTATAACCGTATTCTGCTGAAGTTGAGCGGTGAAGCGCTGGCGGGTGAAGAGGGGTTCGGTATCGACCCCCGGGTGCTGGACACCCTGTCCCTGGAGATCGGCCAACTGGTGGGCATCGGTGTGCAGGTGGGCCTGGTGATCGGCGGTGGCAACCTGTTCCGTGGCGCCGCGCTGCAGACCGCCGGCCTGGACCGGGTGGCCGGCGATCACATGGGCATGCTGGCCACGGTGATGAACGGTCTGGCCATGCGCGACGCCCTGGAGCGCTCCAACATTCGTACCCGATTGATGTCAGCCATTCCCATGAGCGGCATCGTGGAGCATTATGACCACCGCAACGCCAACCGGCATCTCAAGAACGGCGAGGTGGTGATTTTCTGCGCCGGTACCGGCAATCCGTTCTTCACCACGGACTCCGCCGCCTGCCTGCGCGGCATCGAGATCAGCGCCGACGTGGTGCTCAAGGCCACCAAGGTGGATGGTGTCTACAACGACGATCCGGTGACCAATCCCCAGGCCGAGAAGTACGAGCGTCTGAGCTACGACGAGGTCATCGACCGCAAGCTCGGCGTCATGGACCTCACCGCGATCTGTCTGTGCCGCGACCACGACATGCCGTTGCGCGTGTTCAACATGAACAAGCAGGGCGCGCTGCTCAACCTGATGCTGGGCGGCAGTGAAGGCACCCTGGTGGAAGCCGCTAGAGAGGAATAAAGGTGATCGACGATATTCAGAAAGACGCCCAGTCGCGCATGAGAAAAAGCCTGGAAGCGCTGGACGTGGCCCTCAAGAAAACCCGGACCGGCCGGGCCCATCCGAGTCTGCTGGATGGCTTGCACGTGTCCTACTATGGTTCGGACACGCCTCTCAACCAGTTGGCCAACATTTCCGTGGAAGAGGGCCGTACCCTGCTGGTCACGCCGTTCGACAAGTCCCTGGTGCCGGACATCGAAAGGGCGATCATGACCTCGGACCTGGGCCTGAACCCGTCCACCGCCGGCGTGGTCATCCGCCTGCCGCTGCCGCCGCTCACCGAGGAAACCCGCAAGGGCCTGGTGAAGCACGTGCGCGCGGAGGGCGAGCATGCAAAGGTGGCGATTCGCAATATCCGCCGTGACGCCAACGGCGACTTCAAGGATCTGCTCAAGGAGAAGGAAATCTCCGAGGACGAGGCCCGCCACGGCGAGGAACAGATCCAGCAGCTCACCGACAAGATGGTGGCTGAAGTGGACAAGATGCTGAAGGTCAAGGAAGAGGAGCTGATGACGGTGTAAGCGGACGGGGCCCCGCCCCTCCGGCCGTTGTCCGAATACAATCGAACGGTGACGTCGGGATGCCGCTGGTCGGCAGCCCGACCTTTTTTATGGACGATAAAAAACCCGACTCCTCCGCACCGGATATCGATAGCCACCAGGGCACGGTGCCCCGCCATGTGGCGATCATCATGGACGGCAATAATCGCTGGGCCCGCCGTCGCGGCCTGCCCGGCGCGGAGGGCCACCGTGCCGGCGAACGCACCCTGCAGAAGGTGATTCGTCGCGCCGCCCGCCACGGCGTGGAAGTGGTCACCCTGTTCGCCTTCAGTTCCGAAAACTGGCGCCGCCCGCAGGACGAGGTCAATCACCTGATGGGCCTGTTCGTTAACGCCCTGGGCCAGCGCGTCGACCAGCTGCACGACAACCGGGTGCGGTTGCGTTTTATCGGCGACCGTTCCGCCTTCGACCCGGCGCTGCGCGACGGCATGGCGGAAGCGGAGGCGCGTACCGCCGGCAACGACCGCATGACGGTGGTGGTGGCGGTCAATTACGGCGGCCAATGGGATCTGGCCCAGGCCGCCGCGTCCCTGGCCCGGGAAGCGCGCGACGGCGGGCTGGACCCGGACCGCATCGACACCGCCGCTCTGGACCAGCGGGTGTCCACCGCCGACCTGCCGCCGCTGGATCTGTTGATCCGCACCGGCGGTGAACAGCGCCTGAGCAACTTTCTGCTGTGGCAGGCGGCCTACGCGGAGCTCTACTTCACGCCGGCCCTGTGGCCGGATTTCGACGGCGACGAACTGGACGCCGCCCTGGCCGATTACGCCGGCCGACAACGCCGGTTCGGCCGTTCCGGCGAACAGCTGGACGCCGACGGAGAAGCGGAATGCTGAAATTGCGGGTGATCACCGCCCTGGTACTGCTGCCGGTGGTGCTGGGCGCCGTGTTCGGCCTGGAGCGCCTGCCGTTCGCCGTGGTCGCCGGGGCGTTTTTCCTGGTCGGAGGCTGGGAATGGGCCGGCATGATCGGTCGCCTGAGCCCCCCCGGGCGCCTGCTCTGGTGCCTGTCGCTGGCGGTCTTGATGGCCGCCGCCGAGCTGTTCCGCCCGGCCTGGCTGTTCACCCTGCTGCCGTTGTGGTGGCTGCTGGCGCTGGCGGCGGTACTGGGCTACCCGCGCAACGCCCGCTACTGGTTCCGTCCGGCGGTGATGGTGCCGGTGGGCTGGCTGGTGCTGGTGCCGTCCTGGATGGCGGTGGTGGAGCTGCAGGACCACGGCGCCCTGGGGCTGGCCGGCCCCTGGGCGCTGCTGTTCATTCTGGTCTGGGTGTGGGCGGCGGACACCGGCGCCTATTTCGCCGGCCGCGCCCTGGGCCGCCACAAGCTGGCGCCCCGGGTGAGCCCGGGCAAGACCGTGGAAGGGCTGGTCGGCGGCGTGCTGCTGGCGCTGCTGGTGGTGGCCGCGGTGTTCTACACCGGCTGGCTGGAAGCGCGGCTGCCGGCGCTGATGCTGGCGGCGTTGCTCACGGTACTGGCGTCGGTACTCGGTGACCTGTTTGAAAGCATGGTCAAGCGCGAGCGGGGCATCAAGGACAGCGGCACGGTGCTGCCCGGACACGGCGGCATGCTGGACCGCATCGACAGCGTCACCGCCGCGCTGCCGGTGGCCCTGGCCGGCCTCAACTGGTTCGGTCTCCCCGGGGGCCAGCTTTGAGCGGGGATACAACAGCCCTGAGCGGGGACAAGACTGCCCTGAGCGGGGATACAACAGCCCCCGAAGCGGTTACCATTCTCGGCGCCACCGGCAGCATCGGGCGCCAGACCCTGGACGTACTGGCCCGGCACCCGCAACGCTATCGGGTGATCGGCCTCACCGCCGGCCACCGCTGGCGGGAACTGGCCGAACAGTGCCTGACCTGGCGCCCGCGTTTCGCCGCCCTGGCCGACCCGGCGGCGGCGGAAACGCTCCGGAACCATCTTCGGGAGGCCGGGTCAGACACCGAGGTCCTGGCCGGCCATGAGGGCGTGGCCCGGGTGGCGGCGCTGGACGAAGCGCACACCGTGGTGGCCGCCATCGTCGGCGCCGCCGGCGTGCGGCCGACCCTGGCGGCGGTGGAGGCGGGCAAGAAAATCCTGCTCGCCAACAAGGAGACCCTGGTGGTCACCGGCGCCTTGTTCATGGACGCGGTGCGCCGCCACGGCGCCACCCTGTTGCCGGTGGATTCGGAGCACAACGCCATCTTCCAGTGCCTGCCCCGCGAGGGCGTCGGCCCCGGGGTTCGGCGTTTGCTGTTGACCGCGTCCGGCGGGCCCTTTCTGGGCTGGGATCGGGGGCGACTGGAAGCGGTGACGCCGGAACAGGCGGTGCGTCACCCCAACTGGGACATGGGCCCGAAGATTTCCGTGGATTCCGCCACCCTGATGAACAAGGGGCTGGAATTCATCGAGGCGTGCTGGCTGTTCGACGTACCGCCGGCGCGCATCGACGTGGTGATTCACCCGCAGAGCGTGGTGCATTCCATGGTCGAATACCTGGACGGTTCGGTGCTCGCGCAAATGGGCACCCCGGACATGCGCACGCCGATCGCCTGCGCCCTGTCCTGGCCGGAGCGGCTGGAATCCGGTGCCCCGGGCCTGGATTTCCGGACCCTGGCCGGGCTCGATTTCCGGGCGCCGGACGACGCCGCCTTCCCCTGTCTGGGGCTGGCCCGCCAGGCGATGCAGGCGGGCGGCGCCGCCACCGCGGTGCTCAATGCCGCCAATGAAGAGGCGGTGGCCGCGTTTCTGGACCGGCGGCTGGGCTTCAACGGTATTCCGGCGGTGGTCCAGGACACCCTGGCCGCGTTGCCGGCCCCGGATTGCGCCGACGTGGACGCGGTCATGAATGTGGATAGCGAGGCCCGGGTTGTGGCCCGGCGCCTGATCAAGGAGTGGGCATGCTGACGCTGTTGGCCTTTGTCGTCACCATCGTGGTCATCGTGGCGTTCCATGAGTGGGGCCACTTTCTGGCCATGCGTGCCTTTGGCGTGCGCGTGCTCACCTTCTCCGTGGGCTTCGGCCCGCGCCTGGCGCGCTTCACCGACAAGAAAGGCACCGACTGGGTGATCAGCGCGATCCCCCTGGGTGGCTTCGTCAAGCCGCTGGACCGGCGCGACGGCGAATTGCCTCCGGACGCCCGCGACGACGAGGAATTTTCCGGCAAACCGGCCTGGCAGCGGGTGATCACCTACGCCGCCGGGCCGGTGTTCAACTTTATTCTCGCCTTCCTGATCTACTGGCTGCTGATGATGTCCGTGGGCCAGCGCGACAGCCTGGCGGTGATCGGCCAGCCGGTGGCTCAGTCGCCCGCCGCCGAGGCCGGTTTCCAGGCCGGTGACCGCTGGCTGGCGGTGGACGGCCGCGAAGTGGAAGGCTGGCAGGACGTGATCAGCGCCCTGGTACTGCATCTGGGCGAGGACGCGCCGGTGCCGGTGAAGGTCCGCGAGGCGGACGGCGACATCGCCACCCGGCCGCTGGACATGGGCCGCTGGTCCGCCGAGCCGGACCAGTCGCCGCTCACCGTGCTGGGGCTGCGCCCGGCGGTACAGATTGGCCGCATCGCCGAGGACAGCGGGGCGGTGCGCTCCGGGGTCCGGGTCGGCGATCTGGTGCTGACCACCAACGGCGAGCCGGTGGAAGGCTGGGGCGCCTGGCGTGAGCTGCTGCAGAACAGCGCCGGCCAGGCGCTGCCGGCCACCGTGCTGCGCGACGGCCGGGTGCTGGACCTGACCCTATATCCACAACCGGTGGATTATGAGGGCACCACGGTGGGCCAACTGGGCGTGGGCCCCGGCGGCCTGGTGGAACACACCTATGCGCCGGCCCAGGCGGTGGGCGCCGCCGCCGACCGGTTCGGCCAGCAGGTCAATGTGATCTGGGCCAGCGTGGTCAAGCTCTTCACCGGTCACTTGCCGCTGGACAGTCTCGGCGGCCCGGTGACCATTGCCCAGGTGGCGGGAGAAAGCGCCGCCGTGGGTTTTGCCAGCTTCCTGATGTTGCTGGCCTACCTGAGCATCACGCTCGGGATCATCAATTTGCTGCCCGTGCCCATGCTGGACGGTGGCTGGATACTCTTCGGCATCATTGAAATGATTCGCGGGCGCAGCCTGCCTGAGCGGTTTTTGACCACCGCGCAGGGCGTGGGGCTGACGCTGGTGGTCAGTTTCATGTTGTTGGCCATCTATAACGACCTGGTGCGACAGTTTTCATGAATTTCGCCGCAAATACCTCCCTGAGACGCCTGCTGGGCGCCACCCTGGTTATCGTCTGTTTCTGTATCTTCTTTCCGGCCCAGGCCCAGACCGAGGCCGGCCTGCCGTTCAAGGTCCGCGACATCCGTGTCGAGGGCCTGCAGCGGCTGCCGGTGGAGCGGGTCTACGCGGCCCTGCCGATCCAGGCCGGTGACACCATCGACCAGGCGGCGGTGCGCGAGGCGGTCAAACGCCTGTTCGCCACCGGCAACTACGAAAACGTGCAACTGGGCCGTGACGGCAACGACCTGGTGGTGGTGGTGGCCGAGCGGCCGAGCGTGGCCCGCATCGAGCTGGAGGGCAACAAGTCCATCGAGGAGGAAGACCTGCGCAAGGGTCTGACCCAGGCCGGCCTGGCCGAGGGCGAGGTGTTCCAGCGCTCCACCCTGGAGGCGATCTCCGGCGAGCTGGAGCGGCAGTACATCGCCCAGGGCCGCTACGGCGCCGACATCGAAACCGAGGTGACGCCGCTGCCGCGTAACCGGGTGGCCCTGAAGATCACCATCTACGAAGGCAAGGCGGCGCGCATCAGCGACATCAATATCGTCGGCAACACCCTGTTCAGCGACGAGGAACTGCTGGACGGCTTCGAGCTGAGCCCGTCCCACTTCTGGTCGTTCATCAAGGGCGACGACAAGTATTCCCGCCAGCGCCTGGCCGGCGACCTGGAGCGCCTGCGGTCCTACTACCTGGACCGGGGCTACATCAACTTCTCCATCGAATCGACCCAGGTGTCGGTGACCCCGGACCGGGAGCGTGTGCTGATCACCGTCAACGTGGCCGAGGGCGAGCAGTTCCGCGTCAACGACGTGCAGCTGTCCGGCGACCTGGTGGTCGACGAGAAAGAGCTCAAGCCGCTGGTGGTGATCCAGAAAGGCCAGGTGTTCAGCCAGCAGCTGGTCACCTACACCAGTGACCTGATCAAGCGTCGTCTCGGCAACGAGGGCTACACCTTCGCCGAGGTGCGCGGCGTGGAGCAGGAAACCGGCGACGGCGACACCGTGGACGTGACGTTCTACGTGGACCCGGGCCGTCGCGTATACGTGAACCGCATCGGCTTCAGCGGCAACATCAAGACCGAGGACGAAGTGCTGCGTCGCGAACTGCGCCAGTTCGAGGACGCCCCGGCCAACACCTCGCTGATCGATCTGTCCCGCGAACGTCTGCAGCGGCTCGGCTATTTCTCCACCGTGGAAGCGGACACCGACCGGGTGCCCGGCGCCGACGATCTGGTGGACGTGAACTACGACGTGCAGGAGCAGCCGTCCGGGTCGATCGGCGCCAACGTGGGTTACTCCGACGCCTCCGGCGTGATCTTCGGTGCCAACATCAGCCAGAACAACTTCCGGGGCAACGGCAACCGGGTATCGTTCTCCCTGAGCCGCAGTGACATCCGCGACTCCTACAGCTTCTCGCACTACAACCCGTACTACACCCTGGACGGGGTGAGCCGTGGCTTCAGCCTGTTCTATTCGAAGATCGACTTCGACGAAACCCGGCTGTCCTCCTACGCGGCGGACCGCGCCGGCGGCAACGTGACCTTCGGTTACCCGATCTCCGAGTACACCCGGCTGAACTTCGGCGCTGGCGTGGAGCAGACCAAGGTGCAGCGCGGCGACTACATCGCCGTGGCCATCGATGACTTCCTGGAGCGGGAAGGGGAGAAGTTCAACGAATTCAAACTGAACGCTTCGCTGCGCACCAGCACCCTGAACCGGGGCATCCTGCCCGACCGCGGCTGGGCCAGCACCTTCCGGCTGGAAGCGGCGGTGCCCGGCTCCGACTACCTGTTCTACAAGGCCAGTTGGGAAGGGGAAAAATACTTCCCGATCACCAACAACTGGACCGTGCGCACCCGCGGTAACGTGGGCTACGGCGACGGCTACGGTGACGACCAGGGGCTGCCGTTCTTCGAAGCCTACTACGGCGGCGGCATCGGCTCGGTGCGCGGTTACGAGTCCCGTTCCCTGGGGCCGCGCTCACCGGCGCTGTACTACGTCAACGAAGGCGTCAACGATCCCGATCCGGACCCGATCGGTGGTAACCTGCTCACCGAAGCCAGCCTGGAGCTGATCTTCCCGACCCCGTTCGCGGCGGAATCGCGCAGCGTGCGCACCTTCCTGTTCGTGGACGCGGGCAATGTGTTCGAAACCAAGTTCGACAACGGGCTCGACGAGTTCGACACCCACGAACTGCGTGCTTCCGCCGGTATCGGCCTTAGCTGGCTGACCGCCATCGGTCCGCTGAGTTTCAACCTGGCCACGCCGCTCAACGACCAGGCCGGCGATGACACGGAAGTGTTCCAGTTCTCCCTGGGGCAAACCTTTTAGGAGTGAATGATGAAAAAAATATTGCTTGCCGCTTTGCTGATTGTTCCCGCCCTGGCCGCCGCCGAACAACGGATCGGCGTGGTCGATCCGATCGGCGCTCTGCAACAGGCGGATGAATTCCAGGACCGCTTCGGCAAACTGGAATCCTCCCTCAAGGACGAGCAGTCCCGCCTCGACCGCCTCGGCGGCGACGTGGAAAAGCTGCGCGGTCGCCTGGAAAAAGAGGGCATGACCATGAGCGAGGACGAGCGTCAGGACCTGCAGACCCAGGGTCAGCAGAAAATGATTGAGCTGCAGAACCTGCGCCAGTCCGCCCAGCGCAAGCTGAACAAGGGCCAGCAGGAAATCCTGGAAGTCATGGAACCCAAGCTCAAGCAGGCGGTGGAAACCGTGGCCGAGCGGGAAAACCTGGATGTGGTGATGAACGCCCAGGCGGTGGTGTACGTGCAATCCAACATGGACATCACCGACGCGGTCACCAAACAACTCAACAGCATGAAGTAATCCAATGTCGGTGACTCTGGCTTTTCTCGCCGAGGAACTGGGCGCCGAACTGCACGGCCCGGGGGACCTGACGGTCACCGGGCTCGGTACCCTGGCCTCCGCCCGCGGCGACCAGCTCAGCTTTCTCGCCAATCCCCGCTACCGCTCGCAGCTGGAAACCACCGGCGCGGCGGCGGTGCTGTTGCGCGCCGATCAGCTCGAGCATTGCCCGGTGGCGGCCCTGGTGGTGGCCGATCCGTACATGGCTTACGCGCGCATCAGCCGGCATTTCGACACCGCCCCGGTGGCCCCGCCGGGGGTGCACCCCTCGGCGGTGGTGGATCCGTCGGCGCGGGTGCCGGCGTCCGCCAGCGTCGGGCCCAATGTGGTGATCGACGCGCAGGTGGTGATCGGCGAGGGCGTGGTGATCGGCGCCAATACGGTGATCGGCGCCCGCAGTGAGATCGGCGACGGCTGTCATCTCTGGCCAAATGTTACAATTTACCATGGTGTCACCATCGGGCCGCGCTCTATCATACACGCCCATTGCGTGCTGGGTGCCGACGGCTTCGGCTTCGCGCCCGGTGCCGACGGCTGGACCAAGATCGCCCAGGTGGGTGGGGTTCGCATCGGCGCTGACGTGGAAATCGGCGCCGGCACCACCGTGGACCGGGGCGCCATCGACGACACCGTGATCGGCAATGGCGTGATTCTGGATAATCAGATCCAGGTGGCCCACAACGTGGTGATCGGCGATCACACCGCCATCGCCGGCAAGGTGGGCATCGCCGGCAGCACGCGCATCGGCGCCCAATGCATGATCGGCGGCGCCGCCGGCCTCTCCGGTCATCTGGAAATCTGCGACCGGGTTCAGATTCTGGGCATGTCCCTGGTCTCCCGTTCGATCACCGAGCCGGGCACCTACGGTTCCGCGCTTCCGGTGGACAAGCAGGACCGCTATCGTCGTAACGTTGCCCGATTCCGGCATCTGGACGAACTGCACCGTCGGGTGCGTAAACTGGAGCGTGACGCCGGGGAATAGCGTCGCGCACGCTCCCTGTCTTTGGTTGGATAAAGAACATGATGGACATTCATGAGGTGAGGGAATACCTGCCTCACCGCTATCCCTTTTTGCTGGTCGACCGCGTGGTCTCCGTGGAGCCGGGTAAGCGCATCGAGGCTTACAAGAACGTCTCCATCAACGAGCCGTTCTTCAACGGGCACTTCCCCCAGGAACCGATCATGCCCGGCGTGCTGATCATCGAGGCGCTGGCGCAGGCCTCCGGGATCCTCGGGTTCGTCACCGAGAACAAACGCCCGGCGGACGGTTTCATCTATCTGCTGGTGGGCACCGACAAGGCACGCTTCAAGCGCCAGGTGGTGCCCGGCGACCGGCTGACGCTGCACTCCGAGTGGCTCACCCATCGCCGCAACATCGCCAAGTTTTCCTGCCGCGCGGAAGTGGACGGCAAACTGGTGGCGGCCTGTGACCTGCTGGTGGCCGAACAGCGAGTGTGAGTAGCCCCAGGGGCTGTCGCTAGAGGCGGCGGCCCCGGGGTATACTCCTCGCCTTTCCATCCCATTCGCAACGCCAGGGCGGAACCCCCCGACCATGATTCATCCCACAGCCATTATCGACCCCAAGGCGGAACTGGCCAGCGACGTGGAAGTCGGCCCCTATTCCGTGATCGGCGCCCATGTGACCATCGGCGCGGGCACCGTGATCGGGCCGCACGTGGTGATTCAGGGGCCTACCACCATCGGCCGCGACAACCGCATCTTTCAGTTCGCCTCGGTGGGCGAGGAATGCCAGGACAAGAAGTACCGCGGTGAACCCACGCGCCTGGAAATCGGCGACGGCAATGTGATCCGCGAGCACTGCACCCTGCACCGGGGCACCGTGCAGGACGAAGGCATCACCAGCCTGGGTAACAACAACCTGCTGATGGCTACCGTGCACGTGGCCCACGATTGCCGCATCGGCAGCGACAATATTTTCGCCAACACCACCGGCATCGCCGGCCACGTGAAGATCGGCGATGGCGTGATCCTGGGCGGCATGACCGGCATCCATCAGTTCTGCCGCATCGGCTCCTACGCCATGACCGCCGGCTGCAGCCTGGTGCTCAAGGACATTCCCGCCTATGTGATGGTGGGCGGCAATCCCGCCTCCGCGCGCAGCATGAACTTCGAGGGCATGCGCCGGCGTGGCTGGGACGCGGACGTGATCGCCACCCTGCGGCGCGCCTATAAGACCGTCTACCGCCGTGGTCTGACCCTGGAGCAGGCCATCGCCGAGCTGGAACCTCAGCAGGACGGCTGTCCGCCGCTGGCCCTGTTCCTGGATTCCCTGCGCGCCTCGGAGCGCGGCATCACCCGCTAAGGTATCCGCCATGGATGCCCGTCAATCCCCGCTGATTGCCCTGGTCGCCGGTGAAACCTCCGGTGACCTGCTGGGCGCCGGCCTGATCGAGGCACTGCGCCGGCGCTGGCCGGACGCCCGCTTTATCGGCGTGGGCGGCGAGCGCATGGCCGCCGCCGGCCAGCACAGCCTGTTCCCCATGGAAAAACTGTCTGTGATGGGCATCACCGAGGTGATCCGCCATCTGCCGGAGCTGTTCCGGCTGCGCCGGCAACTGGTGGACGACCTGCTGGCCCGCCGCCCGGCGGTGGTGATCACCATCGATTCCCCGGATTTCACCCTGGGCGTGGCCAAACGGGTCCACGCCGCCGGTCTCAAGACCGTGCATTATGTGAGCCCGTCGGTGTGGGCCTGGCGCCAGGGCCGGGTGACGGGCATCCGCCGGGACGTGGACCTGATGCTCACGCTGTTTCCGTTCGAGGCCCGCTTCTACGAAGAGCACGGCGTGCCGGTGGCCTTCGTCGGCCACCCGCTGGCGGACATGATCGAACTGGAGGTGGACGCCCGGGCGGCGCGCCGTGAACTGGGGCTGGCGGAAGAGGGCCGTATTCTCGCCGTGCTACCCGGCAGCCGGGGTGGCGAAGTGGGACAGTTGATGCCCGATTTCACCGACGCCATGGTGCGGCTGCGGGACCGTTATCCGGACCTGCGTTTCGTGATTCCCGCCGCCAACGGTGCCCGCCGGGCCCAGATCGACGCCGCCCTGGCCGGCACCGACCTGCCGGTGACGGTGGTGGATGGCCAGGGCCGCACGGTGATGGCCGCCGCCGACGCGGTGATGATGGCCTCCGGCACCGCCACCCTGGAAGGGATGCTGCTGAAGAAGCCCATGGTGGTGGGCTACCGGCTCGGCGCCGTGACCTTCGCCATTGTGTCGCGGCTGGTGAAAAGCGACTATGTGGCCTTGCCCAATCTGCTGTGCCGCAAGCCCCTGGTGCCGGAGCTGGTGCAGAAGGATCTGAGCGGCGCCGCCCTGGCGGACGCCGTGGCCGTTTGGCTGGACGATCCGGACGGGGTGGCCCGTCTGAAGGACGATTTCACCCGGGTCCATGAGCAGCTGCGCGGCGGCGCCAGCGAAAAGGCCGCCACGGCGGTGGCGGCGCTGCTGGAGGAAATGCCCCGATGAGCCGCGCCTTCGCCGACCCGTTCGCCGAATACGAGCTGCCCGAGCCGTACCGGCCCAGTGCCTTCGCCTGGCGCGCCGGCATGCAACTGGCCGGCGTCGACGAGGTGGGTCGCGGGCCGCTGGTGGGCGCGGTGGTCACCGCCGCCGTGGTGCTGGACCCGGCGCGGCCCATCGATGGCCTGGCGGATTCCAAGAAGCTCACGCCGGCCCGCCGTGAGCGGCTGGCGGTGGCGATCCGCGAGCGCGCCCTGGGCTGGGCCCTGGGCCGCGCCGAGCACCACGAGATCGATGAACTGAACATCTACCACGCCACCCATCTGGCCATGGTGCGCGCGGTGGAGGCCCTGGCCACCCGGGTGGACGCGGTGCTGGTGGACGGCAACCGCAGTCCGGTGTTCGCCTGCCCGGCGGAGGCGGTGGTCAAGGGTGACGGCCGGGTGCCGGCCATCGCCGCCGCCTCGATCCTGGCCAAGGTGGCCCGCGACGCGGAAATGGTGGCGCTGCACCGGCGCTACCCGCTGTACGGTTTCGACCGCCACAAGGGTTATCCGACCGCCCAGCACCTGTCGGCGCTGCGCGAGCACGGCCCGTTGGCCGAACACCGGCGCTCGTTCGCGCCGGTGGCGGCCTGCTTCGACGTCATTCACCCCACAGCCCGGGAGCCCGGCTTTGACTGAACCCCGCTTCGTCCATCTGCGCGTACACACCGATTACTCCCTGGTGGACGGCGTGGTGCGCGTCAAGGAGCTGATCAAGGCCTGCGGCGCCCAGCGCATGCCGGCGGTGGCGGTCACCGATGAAAACAACCTGTTCGCCCTGATCAAGTTCTACTCCGGTGCCATGAACGCGGGCCTCAAGCCGATCATGGGCGCGGACCTGTGGGTGCAGGCCGACGACCCGGAGGACGAGCCGTCCTATCTGTGCTGCCTGGTGCAGAACGAAGAGGGCTACCGCAACCTGACCCTGCTGATCAGCCGCGCCTGGCAGAGCAACCAGCACCGGGGGCGGGCCCTGATCCGCCGGGAATGGCTGCTGGAACTCAACGAGGGGCTGATTTTGCTGTCCGGCGCCCGGGTCGGCGATGTGGGGCGGTGGCTGCTGTCCGGCAAGACCGACCAGGCCCGGGAGCGGGCGGCGGACTACCAGCGCGTGTTCGGCGACCGTTTTTACCTGGAGGTGCAGCGCACCGAGCGGCCCGGCGACGAGGATTGTCTGCACGCCAGCGTGGCGCTGGCCGCGGAGCTGGGGCTGCCGGTGGTGGCCACCAACGACGTGCGCTTTATCCGTCCGGAGGACTTCGAGGCCCACGAGGCGCGGGTCTGCATCCACGACGGCAACGCCCTGGACGACCCGCGCCGCCCGCGCAAGTACTCCGAGCAGCAGTACCTGAAAAGCGAGGAGGAAATGGCGGCGCTGTTTTCCGATCTTCCCGAAGCGCTGGAAAACAGCGTGGAGATCGCCCGCCGCTGCACCCTGGACATCCGCCTCGGCGAAAACTTCCTGCCAGAGTTCCCGATCCCCGAGGGGCTGACCATCGAGGAATATTTCGGCAAGGTCTCCCGGGAGGGCCTGGAGGAGCGCCTGGCGGTGCTGCTGGACCGCGCCGACCCGGACTACGACGCCAAACGCCAGCCCTACGACCAGCGCCTGCAGTTCGAACTCGACATCATCAATCAGATGGGTTTCCCCGGTTACTTCCTGATCGTGGCGGACTTTATCCAGTGGGGTAAGCAGCACGAAGTGCCGGTGGGCCCGGGCCGGGGCTCCGGCGCCGGCTCCCTGGTGGCCTATGCCCTGGGCATCACCGACCTGGACCCGATTGAATACGACCTGCTGTTCGAACGGTTCCTGAACCCGGAACGGGTATCCATGCCCGACTTCGACGTGGACTTCTGCATGGAGAAGCGCGACCGGGTGATCAACTACGTGGCCGACAAGTACGGCCGCGACGCGGTGAGCCAGATCATCACCTTCGGCACCATGGCCGCCAAGGCGGTGGTGCGCGATGTGGCGCGGGTGCAGGGCAAGCCCTACGGCATGGCCGACCGCCTTTCCAAAATGATTCCCGGCACCCCGGGCATGACCCTGGCCAAGGCCCTGGAGCAGGAAGACAACCTGCGCGAATTCCTGGAAGACGACGGCAACCCGGACAAGGAAGCGGTCAACGAGATCATGGAGATGGCCTTCAAGCTGGAGGGCCTGACCCGCAACGTGGGCAAGCACGCCGGCGGCGTGGTGATCGCGCCCGGCAAGCTCACCGACTTCGCGCCGCTGCACTGCGACGAGGAAGGCGACAACCTGGTCACCCAGTACGACAAGGACGACGTGGAGGCCGCCGGCCTGGTCAAGTTCGACTTCCTCGGTCTGAAGACCCTGACCATCATCGACTGGGCGGTGAAGGCCGCCAACGTGCGCCGCGAGCGGGAAGGCGAGGGTCCCCTGGAGATCGAGCGCATTCCGCTGGAGGACAAGCCCAGCTTCGATCTGCTCAAGAAGGGCGACACCACCGCGGTGTTCCAGCTGGAAAGCCAGGGCATGAAGGAGCTGATCAAGAAGCTCAAGCCCGACGTGTTCGAGGACATCATCGCATTGGTGGCGCTGTACCGGCCGGGGCCGCTGGAATCCGGCATGGTGGACAACTTCATCAACCGGAAACACGGCCGCGAGCCGCTCGCCTACCCGGACCCGCAGTACCAGCACGAATGGCTGGAGCCGATCCTCAAGCCCACCTACGGGGTGATCCTGTACCAGGAACAGGTGATGCAGATCGCCCAGGTGCTGGCCGGCTACACCCTGGGCGGCGCCGACATGCTGCGCCGCGCCATGGGCAAGAAGAAGCCCGAGGAGATGGCCAAGCAGCGGGAGATCTTCGAATCCGGCGCCAAGGACAAGGGCATCGACCCGGACCTGGCGATGAAGATCTTCGACCTGGTGGAGAAATTCGCCGGCTACGGCTTCAACAAATCCCACTCCGCCGCCTACGCCCTGGTGGCCTACCAGACCGCCTGGCTGAAGGCCCATTACCCGGCGGAATTCATGGCCGCGGTGATCTCCGCGGATATGCAGAACACCGACAAGGTGGTGACCTTCATCGACGAGGCCAAGTCCATGGGCCTCAAGGTGTTGCCGCCGGACGTGAACTCCTGCGGCTACCGCTTCACGGTGAACCCGGAGGGCGACATCGTCTACGGCCTGGGCGCCATCAAGGGCCTTGGTGAAGGCCCCATCGAGGCCATCGTCAGCGCTCGGGGCGCCAGCGGCGAGGAGGGCGACACCGGGCGTGCCTTCGAGGACCTGTTCGATTTCTGCCGCCGCATCGATCTGAAGAAGATCAACAAGCGCTCCCTGGAGGCGCTGGTGCGCGCCGGCGCCCTGGACAAGCTGGGGCCGAATCAGCACTTCAACGACCGCGCCGTGCTGATGGCCACCCTGCCGGACGCCATCGCCGCCGCCGAGCAGGACGCCCGCAACCAGGCCGCCGGCATGATGGACCTGTTCGGTGGCGGCGACGACGACCACAGCGCCACCACCGAGGTGGCCTGGAAGCCGGCCCGGGACTGGAACGACGAGATCCGCCTCAACGGCGAGCGCGACACCCTGGGACTGTTTCTCACCGGCCACCCCATCGACCAGTTCGAGACCGAGGTGCGCCAGTTCGTCAGCAACCGCCTCAACGCGCTGCAGCCCACCGGCAAGGGCGAGGCGGCCACGGTGGCCGGCCTGGTGGTGGCGTTGCGCATCACCCGCAGCAAACGCAGCGGCGAGCGCATGGCGTTCGTCACCCTGGACGATAAAACCGGGCGCCTGGAGGTGTCGGTGTTCGGCAAGACCTTCGCCCAGTACGGCGAGCGGGTGCAGAAGGACGCCCTGCTGGTGGTGCGTGGCGGCGTGCGCATGGACGACTACACCGGCGGCTTCAATCTGGTGGCCGACGAAGTGATGGACATGCGCGAGGCGCGCGCCACCTTCGGTCGCCGGCTGCGGGTCAAGGTGCCGGTGGACGACAGCCTGCCGGCCACCCTCAACCGCACGCTGGCGCCGTACCGGGCCAACGGCCAGGGCGGCGGGCTGGCGGTGCTGCTGGACCTGAGCCACCGGGAAGCGGACGCGGCCCTGTTCCTGGGCGAGGACTGGCGGGTGATTCCCCACGAGTCCCTGGTGGACGACCTGCGCGGACGTTATGGCGATGAAGCGGTGACGCTGGAATACTGATCGGCGGAAAAGCGGGCCGCCGGTAACAACTTGCAACCTAAGAAGCGACAGCGTCCCTCGACGCTGTCCGGCGCTTGCGGCTACACTTGTCCGCACTATGGAAAGGGGTAGCACATGAATCCGAACTTCCTCGAATTTGAACAACCCATCGCCGATCTGGAAGCGAAAATCGAGGAACTGCGGCTGGTGGGCAGCGGCAGCGAGGTCAACATCTCCGAGGAGATCAGCAAACTCCAGGAGAAGAGCATCACGCTTACCGAAAACATCTTCGGTAATCTCAGCGCCTGGCAGATCTCCCAGTTGTCGCGGCATCCGAAACGGCCCTACACCCTGGATTACGTGCAGCGCCTGTTCGGCGGCTTCGACGAACTGCACGGTGACCGCAGCTTCGCGGACGACCCGGCCATCGTCGGCGGTGTTACCCGCCTGGACGATCGTCCGGTGATGGTGATCGGTCACCAGAAGGGCCGCGAAGTGAAAGAGAAGGTGCGCCGCAACTTCGGCATGCCCAAGCCGGAAGGCTACCGCAAGGCCCTGCGTCTGATGGAGATGGCCGAGCGCTTCAAGATGCCGGTGCTCACCTTTATTGATACTCCCGGGGCTTTCCCCGGTATCGACGCCGAGGAGCGCGGCCAGTCCGAGGCCATCGCCCGCAACCTGCGCGTGATGTCCCAGTTGAAGGTGCCGATCGTGGCCACCGTGATCGGCGAGGGCGGCTCCGGCGGCGCCCTGGCCATCGGTGTATGCGACCATCTGCAGATGCTGGAATACTCCACCTATTCGGTGATCTCCCCGGAAGGCTGCGCCTCGATCCTGTGGCGCAGCGCCGACAAGGCGCCGGAAGCCGCCGAGGCGATGGGCGTGGACGCCGGTCGTCTGCACGAGCTGGGCATCGTCGATCAGGTCATCAAGGAACCCCTGGGCGGCGCCCATCGGGACTACGACCAGGCCGCCGATTCGGTGCGCCGGGCCCTGGTGGAACAGCTCGCCGGCCTGTCGGAGCTGTCCGTGGAAGATCTGGTCGAACGCCGCTACCAGCGTCTGATGAGCTACGGCAACGTGACCAGTGAATCGGTGGACGACTAGTCCCCGACCGACCCGACCATGGCCCCGCGCCGCGATATTTCCCTGGATACACTGACCACCGACCTGGCCCGGCGCGCCCCGCCCGGGCCGCTGTGGCTGGCCTTCAGCGGCGGCCTGGATTCCACCGTTCTGTTGCATGCGCTGGCCGGCGCCGGCCTCGGCCCGCGCCTGACCGTGGCCCATGTGGACCATGGCCTGCACCCGGACAGCGCCGCCTGGGCCGGGCACTGCCGCCGCCAGGCCGCCGCCCTGGGCCTGGCCTTTGAAACCGAACGGGTCACCGTGGCCAGCACCGGTGGCCTGGAAGCCGCTGCCCGGGAGGCTCGCTACCGGGCCCTCGCGGCCCGCGCCCGGGGCGCCACCCTGATCACCGCCCATCATCGGGACGACCAGGCCGAGACGCTGTTGCTGCGGCTGCTGCGCGGCGCCGGTGTGGCCGGCCTGGCGGCCATCCGTGAACACGGCGACTGGCACGGCGTGCCGCTGTGGCGCCCGCTGCTGTCGGTATCCCGCCAGCGGTTGGCGGCGCTGGCGGAGCAGGGCGGTTGGCCCTGGCTGGAAGACCCCAGCAACCAGGATCAGAGTCTCGACCGTAATTATCTGCGTGGCACCGTGCTGCCGGCGCTGACCGCCCGCTGGCCGGCGGCGGCCCGGCGCCTGGCGGTGGCCGCGGGCCATCAGGCGGAGGCCGCCGACCTGCTCGCCGAGCGCGCCGCCGAGGACGCCGCCGCCCTGGGCGCGGAGCCGGACCGGCTGCCCCTGACCGTGACCGCCCTGAGCGGCCCCCGCCGGCGCAATCTGCTGCGCTGGTGGCTGACGCGGGCCGGCGCCGGCACCCCCGGCCAGGCCCTGCTGGCCCAGATCGAGACGTTGCTGGCGGCGCCGGCGGACCGGGCCGCCCGGGTGGCATGGGGGGGCTGGCAACTGCGCCGCTTCGCCGGCCAGCTGTATCTGCTGGAACAGGCGGATCTGACGCCGCTGCACGGCGAGCGGCCCTGGCCACCGGGCAGCGGTCCCCTGACGTTCGGTGCCTGGCGGCTGGTGCCGGCGCCGGATGGGGAGTGCGCCGCCGGCGAAACGGGCGCCCGCCCCACGGTCTGGCGGCCACGGGACGCCGGCCCCCTGCGGCTGGCACCGGCCGCCGGTGGCGAGCGCCTGCACCGCAACGGCTGCCACCAGCGGGTGGCGGAACTGTGGCGCGCCGCCGGGGTGCCGCCCTGGCGGCGCGCCCAGTGGCCGCTGGTCTACGAAGGCGAGGCGCTGCGGTGCGTGCCCGGGGTGGGCGTGGCGGACGCCTGGCGCGGGCGGGCGTTGGAGACCTGGGCGTTGGTGGCGAACCCGGATCGCGACTGAAGCCGCGCTCGCTCCGGCGTACCTTTTACACCTCCAGGCCATCATTCCGGTTCCCTGGGCGAACCCGTTCTGTTACCATTTCTTCCCATCCTGACGTCGCGCAAACCCCTGATATCAGAGGGGTTCCGGCCATCGACGGCCCGATCCAACGCATCCAGAACAAACAACCTTTGCCCAGCCTCCCGGGCAAGGGTATTTTTTTGGAGTGTGGTCGCGGGCTGCTCGGAGACGCGCACGTTCAATCCATGAGCGACTGGTGGGTGCATGGCACGTTTTATTTTCGTCACCGGCGGGGTGGTGTCCTCTCTGGGCAAGGGCATTACCTCGGCGTCCCTCGCTTCCTTGCTGGAAGCCCGTGGCCTGCGGGTCACATTGATCAAAATGGATCCCTACATCAACGTGGACCCGGGCACCATGAGCCCGTACCAGCACGGTGAGGTGTTCGTCACCGAGGACGGTGCCGAAACCGACCTGGACCTGGGCCACTACGAGCGCTTTATCCGCACCCGGTTGAGCCGCCGCAACAGCTTCACCACCGGCCGCGTCTATCAGGACGTGCTGGACAAGGAGCGCCGTGGTGAATACCTGGGCGCCACCGTGCAGGTGATTCCGCACATCACCGACGAGATCAAGCTGAAGATCCAGGAAGGCGCCGGTGACGCCGACGTGGCGATCGTGGAAATCGGCGGCACCGCCGGCGACATCGAATCGCTGCCGTTCCTGGAAGCGGTGCGGCAGATGCGCGTGGAGCTGGGCTCCAGCCGTTCGCTGCTGGTGCACCTGACCCTGGTGCCGTACATTGCCTCCGCCGGCGAGATCAAGACCAAGCCCACCCAGCACTCGGTGAAGGAGCTGCGCTCCATCGGCCTGCAGCCGGACATACTGGTGTGCCGGGCGGACCACCCGATTCCCCAGGGCGCCCGCGAGAAGATCGCGCTGTTCACCAATGTGGAAGCCCGCGCGGTGGTGTCCTGTCCGGACTCGAAGACCATCTACGCGGTGCCCCGGGTGCTCCACGAGCAGGGCATGGACGACATCATCGTCGAGAAATTCGGCCTCGATCTGCCGGCCCCGGACCTCACCGAGTGGGACCGGGTGGTGGAAGCGCAGCTGAATCCCGAGCACGAAATCACCATCGGCATGGTGGGCAAGTACATCGATCTGGCGGATGCCTACAAGTCGCTCAACGAAGCGCTGATGCACGCCGGCATCGCCACCCGGGCCAAGGTCAACATCCGCTACATCGACGCCGAGGACATCGAACGCCACGGCACCGGTGAACTGAACAAGGTGGACGCCATTCTGGTGCCCGGCGGCTTCGGCGACCGGGGCACCGAGGGCAAGATCGCCTCGATTCGCTTCGCCCGCGAGAACCGCGTGCCGTACCTGGGTATCTGCCTGGGCATGCAGCTGGCGGTGATCGAGTACGCCCGGGACGTGGCCGGCATCAGTGATGCCCATTCCACCGAGCTGAAGCCCGGTACCCGCGATCCGGTGGTGGCGCTGATCACCGAGTGGACCCGCGAGGACGGCGCCAAGGAGCTGCGCTCGGAAGCGTCCGACCTGGGTGGTACCATGCGCCTGGGCGGCCAGGAATGCGTGCTTGAGGAAAACACCCTGGCGGCGCACTGCTACGGCAAGACCCACATTATCGAGCGGCATCGTCACCGCTATGAAGTGAACAACAATTACCTGCCGCAACTGGAAGCGGCCGGGCTGCGCATCGCCGGTCGTTCCCACGACGGCGAGCTGGTGGAAGTGATCGAGGTGCCGGACCATCCGTGGTTCGTGGCCTGCCAGTTCCATCCGGAATTCACCTCCACGCCGAGGGACGGCCACGGCCTGTTCCGGGGTTATGTGGAAGCGGCCCTGGCGGCCCATCTGGCCGCCGGCAACGACCAACGGTAAAGGACACCGCCGATGACGGATTCCATCACCCTGCGCCTGGGCGACCGGGCGTTTGGCAACGACCAGCCCATGGCCCTGTTCGGCGGCATGAACGTTCTGGAATCCCGGGACATGGCGATGCGGGTGGCCGAGGCGTACGCCGAAGCCACCACCGCCCTGGACATGCCCTGGGTATTCAAGGCCAGCTTCGACAAGGCCAACCGCTCCTCGCTGCACTCGTTTCGCGGGCCGGGCCTGGACGAGGGCCTGAAGATCTTCGAGGAGATCAAGGACACCTACGACTGCCCGATCATCACCGACGTGCACGAGCCGTATCAGGCGGCGCCGGTGGCCGAGGTGGCGGACATCATTCAGTTGCCCGCTTTTCTGGCGCGGCAGACCGATCTGGTGGTGGCGATGGCGAAGACCGGCGCCATCATCAATATCAAGAAACCCCAGTTCATCGCCCCCCACGAAATGAAGCACATCCTGCACAAGTGCGAGGAGGCCGGGAACGACCGGCTGATCCTGTGCGAGCGCGGCTCCTGTTTCGGCTACAACAACCTGGTGGTGGACATGCTCGGCTTCGGCATCATGAAGCAGTTCCGCTACCCGCTGTTCTTCGACGTGACCCATGCGCTGCAGATGCCCGGTGGCCGCGCCGACTCCGCCGGTGGCCGTCGCCAGCAGGTGGCCGAGCTGGCCCGCGCCGGCATCAGCCAGGGCATCGCCGGCCTGTTCCTGGAAGCCCACCCGGACCCGGACAACGCCAAGTGCGATGGCCCCTGCGCCCTGCGCCTGGACCGGCTGCAGCCATTCCTTGAGCAAATGCAAACCCTGGATAATGCCGTCAAGGCGTTGCCCGCCTTCGACAATCACTGAGTTCGTATCTAGAGAGACCGACCCATGTCCAAAATCGTCGACGTCAAGGCCCGCGAGATTCTCGATTCCCGCGGCAACCCCACCATCGAAGCCGATGTGATCCTGGAGTCCGGCCACAGCGCCAGCGCCTGCGCCCCCAGCGGCGCCTCCACCGGCTCCCGGGAAGCGCTGGAACTGCGCGACGGTGACAAGAGCCGTTACCTGGGCAAGGGCGTGACCCGCGCGGTGGGCAACGTCAATTCCGAGATTCGTGAACTGCTGGTGGGTGTGGACGCCGCCGACCAGCGCGGCCTGGACCAGGCCATGATCGACGCCGACGGCACCGAGAACAAAGGCAACCTGGGCGCCAACGCCATTTTGGCGGTGTCCCTGGCCGCCGCCAAGGCGGAAGCCCTGGCCCAGGGCAAGCCGCTCTACGAATACATCTCCGACCTGCAGGACGACGACAACGAGTACTCCCTGCCGGTGCCGATGATGAACATCATCAACGGCGGTGAACACGCGGACAACAACGTGGACATCCAGGAATTCATGATCCAGCCGGTGGGCGCGCCCACCGTGGCCGAGGCGATCCGCTACGGCGCCGAGGTGTTCCACGCGCTCAAGGGCGTGCTCAAGGCCCGCGGCCTGAACACCGCGGTGGGCGACGAGGGCGGCTTCGCCCCGGACCTGCCCAGCAACGAGGCGGCCCTGGAAGCGATCATGGAAGCCATCGACAAGGCCGGTTACAAGGTCGGTGAGGACATCACCCTGGCCCTGGACTGCGCCTCCAGCGAGTTCTACAAGGACGGCCAGTACGTGCTGGCCGGCGAGAACCGCAGCATGGACTCCGCCGGCTTCGCCGATTACCTGGCCGAGCTGTGCGACCGTTACCCGATCATCTCCATCGAGGACGGCATGGACGAGTCCGACTGGGACGGCTGGAAGATCCTCACCGAAAAGCTCGGCAACAAGGTGCAGCTGGTGGGCGACGACCTGTTCGTCACCAACACCAAGATCCTCAAGCGCGGCATCGACGAGAAGGTGGCCAACTCGATCCTGATCAAGTTCAACCAGATCGGCTCCCTGTCCGAGACCCTGGACGCCATCAAGATGGCCAAGGACGCCGGCTACACCGCGGTGATCTCCCACCGCAGCGGCGAAACCGCCGACACCACCATCGCCGACCTGGCGGTGGCCACCGCCGCCGGCCAGATCAAGACCGGTTCCCTGTGCCGCTCCGACCGGGTCGCCAAGTACAACCGCCTGATCCGCATCGAAGAGGAACTGGGACGTGCCGCTTACAACGGCCGCAAAGAATTCCGGTTCCTGTAAGCCCTTGAAGGCCGGTCTGCCGACGGTCGGGGAGGGCGCGTGAAGCTTTCCCCGGCGCGCCAGGTGGTGCTCGCCGTGCTGGCCCTGGTGCTGCTGGGGCTGCAGGCGCGGCTATGGTTCGGGGAAGGCAGCCTGCGTCATGTGGCGAGCCTGAAAAAGCAGGTCGAGACGCTGACCGGCGACAACGCGGAGCTGGCCGAGCGCAACCGGCTGATGGCCGCCGACGTGCGTGACCTGAAGGAAGGCACCGAAGCGGTGGAGGAAATCGCCCGCAAGGATCTCGGCATGATCCGCGACGGCGAAACCTATTTCCTGATCGTGGAACCCGGGGACCGCGCCAGTGACGCCCAGCAAGACTCTCAATAGACCGCTCTACGCGGTGGTGCCCGCCGCCGGCGTCGGTGCGCGCATGGGCGCCGGCCTGCCCAAGCAGTACCTGAGCCTGGACGGGCGCACCGTGGCCGAGCACACCGTCACCCGGCTGCTGGCGTTCGCGCCGATCCGCCGGGTGGTGGTGGCGGTGGCCGAGGGCGACCCCTGGTGGCCGCAGCTGAGCGTGGCCCGCCACCGCCGGGTGCGGTCGGTGGCCGGCGGCGCCAGCCGCGCCGACTCGGTGCGGGCCGGGGTCAGGGCGGTGCTGGACGAGGACGCCGACGCCTGGGTGTTGGTGCACGACATGGCACGGCCGCTGGTGCGGCTGTCCGATGTGCAGTCGCTGGTGGCCCGTGGCGCCGACAGCGACGACGGCGCCATCCTGGCGCGGCCGGTCACCGACACCATCAAGCGCGCCGACGCCGCTGGCCGCATCGACGCCACTCTGGACCGGCGCCACATCTGGCGGGCGCTGACCCCGCAACTGTTCCCCGCCGGCGCGCTGTACGACGCCCTGGCCGGGGACCTGTCCGCGATCACCGACGAGGCCTCCGCCCTGGAGGCCGCCGGCCGGCATCCGGCCCTGGTGGAAGGTCGCGCCGATAACATCAAGATCACCCTGCCCGAGGACCTGGCGCTGGCGCGCTTCTACCTCGCGGCCCAGGAAGAGGAGGGGCTGGCATGGCGACCCCTGGCCTAGATTCCCTGCGCATCGGCAATGGCTTCGACGTGCACGCCTTCGACGACCAGGGCGACCACGTGATGCTGGGTGGCGTGCGCATTCCCCATTCGCGCGGGCTGAAGGCCCATTCCGACGGCGACGTGGCGCTGCACGCGCTCACCGACGCGCTGCTCGGTGCCCTGGCCCTGGGCGACATCGGCCATTACTTCCCCGACACCGACCCGCGATGGAAGGGCGCGGACTCCGGAAAACTGCTGGCCCGGGTGATGCAGGACATCACCGGCGCCGGCTGGCGGGTGGCCAACGTGGACCTGACGGTGATCTGCCAGGCGCCCAAACTGGCGCCGCACCTGGACGCCATGCGTGACCGCATCGCCGCCTTGCTGGGCTGTGACCGGGGCCGGGTGTCGGTGAAGGCCACCACCACCGAAAAGCTGGGCTTCACCGGCCGGGGTGAAGGCATCGCCGTGCAGGCTTCGGCACTGTTGTGGAAGGAATAACCGTGACCGACACACCACCGGCCACGCCGGCGGCCCACGGCGGCCCCGCCGGCAGCGCCCTGTTGCGGGTGGAGGCGGCGGACTTCCGCGTCGACGAGATCATGACGGTGGTGCCGGACGGCGAGGGCGAACACCTTTGGCTGGACATCGAGAAGACCCACTGGAACACCGAGGACGTGGCCCTGTGGCTGGCGAAACAGGCCGGCGTGCACCGGCTGGCGGTGGGCTACAGCGGCCTCAAGGACCGCCGCGCCGTGACCCGGCAATGGTTCAGCCTGCATCTGCCCGGCAAGCCGGACCCGGACTTCGAGGCCGCCGAGGGGCTGGTAATCCACCGCGCCGTGCGTCACCGCCGCAAGCTTAACCGGGGCACCCACCGGGGCAACGCCTTCCAGCTGCGCCTGCGTCAGGTGGAGGCGGATCGGGACCGGCTGGCGGCGACGCTGGCGGCGGTGGCCGGGCAGGGCGTGCCCAACTATTTCGGCGAGCAGCGTTTCGGCCGCGACGGCGCCAACTGGAGCCGTGGCCGGGCCTGGCTGCTGGGCGGCGAGGCGCCGCGCAAACGTACGCTGCGCAACTTCTGGTTGTCGGCGGTGCGCTCCGGCCTGTTCAACGCGGTGCTGGCGGAGCGGGTGCGCGACGGCGTCTGGGACCGGCTGCTGGAGGGCGACCTGCTGCGCCCGGACGGCAGCCGTGGCCTGTTCGCCGCCGACGAGGACACCACCTCGGCGGCCCGGGTGGCCGCCGGCGAGGTCCATCCCACCGCCCCTATGCCGGGGCGGGCGGGCATGGCATCATCGGCGGCTTGTCAGCGATTGGAACAGCGGGTGCTGGCGCCCCACGACGGGTTGATCGCGGCCCTGGCGGAACTGGGCCTGGACGCGGAGCGGCGCGCCACCCGCCTGCCGGTGACCGGGCTGGAATGGGGCTGGGCCGGTGATACGCTGGAGCTGGCTCTGCGGCTGCCCACCGGCGCTTTCGCCACCTCGGTGCTGGCGGAGTTGTTGACCACGACCACACCTTGAATCAAACAATCAATTCGGCGGGGGCCGGACAGCGGACGGGAACCGGATGGGGGATCCAGCAACGGACATGGACACGGAATTGCGCGGCATCGGCATGACATCGGCGAGAACCCGGGAGCGGCTTATCAACCGCCTGCGGGACGTGGGCATCGCGGACGATCGGGTGCTGGAGGTGATCCGCACCACGCCGCGCCATTACTTTATCGACGAAGCGCTGGCCCACCAGGCCTACGACGACACCGCCCTGCCCATCGGCTACGGCCAGACCATTTCCCAGCCCTGGGTGGTGGCGCGCATGACCGAACTGCTGATCGCCGAGCGGGTGCCGGAGAAGGTGCTGGAAATCGGCACCGGCTGCGGCTACCAGACCGCCGTGCTGGCGGCGCTGTGCCCGCAGGTGTACTCGGTGGAGCGCATTCGCCCGCTGCAGGACCAGGCGCGCCAGCGGCTGATCAGCCTGGGCCTGGCGCGGGTGCAGCTGAAGCACGCGGACGGCGGCTTCGGCTGGAAGGCGGCGGCGCCCTTCGACGGCATCCTGGTGGCCTGCGCCCGCCCGGAGATCCCCCGCGAACTGCTCGATCAACTGGCCGACGGTGGCCGCCTGGTGATGCCGGTGGGTGATCGCACCCAGCATCTCACCGTGGTGGACCGGGTGGGCGATGAGATTCGTACCCGGCAGCTGGACGCGGTGCGCTTCGTGCCGTTCCAGCGGGGCGTGCAATGAGTTTCCGGCCCGGGGTGTTCCTGCGCGGCCTCGCCATGGGCGCCGCCGATGTGGTGCCCGGCGTGTCCGGCGGCACCCTGGCATTGATCACCGGCATCTATGAAGAACTGATCGATACCCTGGGCGGCATCGGCCCGGGTTTGCTCGGCGTGTGGCGCCGGCAGGGCTTCGCCGCGTTCTGGCGGGCCGGCAATTTTACCTTCCTTTTCACTCTGCTGGCCGGGATTGTTACCAGCATCGCGCTGCTGGCGCGGCTGATGACCTGGCTGCTGGAGCACCATCCGGTGCCGGTGTGGGCGTTCTTCTGCGGACTGATTCTGGCCAGCATTTTCCTGGTGCTGGCGCCGCTGAAAAAACGCGGCCCGCCGCAATGGCTGGCCTTCGTGGTCGGCACCGGCGCGGCGGTGGCGATCAGTCTGGCGCCGGGGCTCACCGCCTTCGGCGTGTCGCCGCTGATCTTTTTTCTGGGCGGCGCGGTGGCCATCTGCGCCATGATCCTGCCCGGCATCTCCGGCAGTTTTATCCTGTTATTACTGGGTTTGTACCCTTCGGTGCTGGCCGCGGTGGACGCCGGTGACGGGCCGCTGCTGCTCAGTTTCGTGGCCGGTTGCGCCCTGGGTTTGCTGGCGTTCGTGCGGCTGCTGAAATGGCTGCTGCACCATTACCACGACACCGTGATGGCGTTGCTCGGCGGCTTCATGGCCGGCTCGCTGGTGAAACTCTGGCCCTGGCGGCTGCCCCTGGACCAGGGCGTGGCGGAGCGCTGGCTGTGGCCGGCGGACTACGCCCGCGCCACCGACGGCGCCAGCCATCTGGGGCTGGGGCTGGCGATGATGGCGGTGGGGCTGGTTCTGGTGTGGCTACTCTCCTTTGCCGCGCCCGTGCATAATGAGGCGACCCCAACGGACGAGTAGTCTTTTGCGTGTTTGTCTTGTCACAATTCTGTTGATGACCCTGACCGGTTGCGCGGTGAGCAGCCCGCCGCCGGTGGTGGACATCTACCAGCAGGACCAGCGCGCCGGCAAGGTGACCTCCGGCCAGCACCGGGTGCAACGGGGCGAAACCCTGTACTCCATCGCCTGGCGCTACGGCTGGGACTACCGCTCCCTGGCCCGGGCCAATAACATCGGCGCGCCGTACACCATCTATCCCGGCCAGGTGATTTCCTTCGCCGGCGGCAGCCCCCGGGAAACCACCCCGGAACGGCCCGCCGCCTCGACCCCGTCCCGCCCCACTTCTTCCGCCGGGTCGTCTTCCTCGTCCACCGCCTCCACCCCCACGCCGGCACCGCCGCCGCCGAAGACCAGCAGTCCGTCCGCCACCGGGCCGGTGAACTGGCAGTGGCCGGCCAGCGGCGACGTACTGGAGCGTTACTCCAGCGCCGCCGGCGGTCGTCGCGGCATCGCCATCGGCGGCCGCGAGGGCAGCCCGGTGGTGGCCGCCGCCAGCGGGCGCGTGGTGTACCGGGGCAGCGGCCTGACCGGCTACGGCAACCTGCTGATCATCAAGCACAATGATCGCTGGCTGAGCGCCTACGCGCACAATAAGAAGTTGCTGGTGAAAGAGGGCGACCGGGTCGACGCCGGCCAGGAGATCGCCACCATGGGCGCCAGTGGCACCCTGCACACCCAGCTGCATTTCGAGATTCGCAAGGACGGCCAGCCGGTGGACCCGCTGGCCCTGTTGCCAAGGAAATCCTGACCATGCACGAACCGCTGGACGACCATCAGGCCCGCCGTTTGCTGACCCTGGCGGCCAGCGCCTCGGTGGCCACCGCGCTGATTCTGATCGCGGTGAAAAGCGTGGCCTGGACGCTCACCGGGTCGGTGAGTCTGCTGGCCTCGCTGATCGATTCGATCATGGATTCCCTGGCCTCGCTGGTGAACTTCGCGGCGATCCGCTATTCCCTGGTGCCGGCGGACGACGAGCATCGCTTCGGCCACGGCAAGGCCGAGGCCCTGGCCGGTCTGGGCCAGTCGTTGCTGATCGCCGGGTCGGCGCTGTACCTGCTGCGCGAGGCGGTGCTCAAGCTGCTCGATCCCCAGCCCCTGGAGGCCACCGGCCTGGGCGTCGGCGTGATGGTGTTCTCCATCGTGCTCACCGCGCTGCTGCTGGTGGTGCAGAAATACGTGGTGCGCCGCACCGGCTCCACCGCCATCGACGCGGACTCCCTGCACTATCTTTCCGACCTGGCGGTCAACGCGGGCATCATCGTGGCGTTGGTGCTGAGCGGTTTCGGCTTTATCGAAGCGGACGGCCTGGTGGGGCTGGTGATCGCCCTCTACATTTTTTATTCCGCCTGGAAGATTGGCTGGGACGCGGTACAGCTGTTGCTTGACCGGGAACTGCCCGGCGAGGTGCGTGACGTGATCGGCACGGTGGTGGCGGAGCACGCCCAGGCGCTGGGTTTCCATGACCTGCGCACCCGCCAGTCCGGGCGCACCCAGTTCATTCAGCTGCACGTGGACATGGACGAGCGGCTGTCGCTGCGCGAGGCCCACGACCTGGGCGAGCGCATCCGCGCCGACATCGTCGCCCATTATCCGGCGGCGGAGGTGATCATTCACCACGACCCGGTGCCGAACCCGCCGCACGTTTCCGTCGACCCGGATCGCCGCTGAAGCGGCACGCCGCTCGGCCGCTGCTACCGGGCCGGGCGACGCTCCGCGTCAGCGGTCCTCGGTTTCAGCGGCGATCTCGGTGGTGGCCGCCACGCGCAGCTTCGGCTTCACGGTGATCAACAGCGCCGGCAGCAGCGTCAGGTTGCTGAGCAGCGCCACCAGCATGGCCAGCCCGGTCAGCAACCCGAAGTACACCGTCGGATTGAAGTTGGAGAACGCCAGGATCGAGAACCCGGCGATGATCACCAGCGAGGTGTAGTACATGGCCTTGCCGATGGAGGCGTGGCAGCGGCGCATGGTGGCGGCGTAATCCCGGTCCCGGGGCCACTCCTCGTGGAAACGGTGCACATAGTGGATGGTGTCGTCCACGGCGATGCCGATGGTGATGGCGGTAATGGTGATGGTCATCAGATCCAGCGGCAGACCGATCCAGCCCATCAGGCCCAGCACCGTGGCCGCGCTCACCAGGCTTGGCACCATGCTGATCAGCGCCACCGGCAGGGACCGGAACAGCAACAGCAGCATCACCATGATCGCCACGAACACATAGCCCAGCGTCTTGATCTGCGAGTCGAACAGGCTCTGCAGCATATTGTTGTAGAGCACCATGGCGCCGGTCAGATGCACCTGCTCCGGTTGCAGATCGAACTTCGCCACCAGATCGTCGTTGATCTTTTCCAGCAGATCATTGCGGTTCAGACCCGGGTAGGAATCCACCACCCGCACGCTGATGCGGATCTGCCGGCCGTCGTCGGACAGGTAGGGGCGCACCAGCTGGCCGCGCAGATCGTCGGGAATGAAACTGGCCAGCAGCATCAGCTGCACATAGCTGAGCGGACCCTCGTTGATCTTCTTGGCCACCTCGTAGGTGGTGGCGATGGACAGCACCTTGCCGGTTTCCGGCAGGGACTTCAGATAGTTCTCGATCTCGCTGATCCGATCCAGACGCTGCGGCGTGTACCAATAGGCGCCTTGCAGGTCCGGGCCGCGATCCTCGGCGTTCGCGTCGCTGCCGGAGGCGCTGCTGGCGAACGGGTCCTCGCCGCCGCCGAAATCATCTCCGGAGCCCGAGGTCTGCGCGAACGGGTCCTGCTCCACGGCGCCGAAGCCGTCGCCCTGGCCGGTGCCGCGGTCGCCGCCGTTCTGGCCGGCGGGGCCGTCGAAGGGATCCGCTTCCACCCGGGCGAAGCCGTCCGACTCACCGGTGCCGGACCGGGCGGAAGACGTGTTGGCCCCGGTATCCGCGTCGCGCGGCGGCGCGTCGATAACGATGTCCAGGGGCGTGGTGCCGCCCAGCTTGCGGTCGATCTGCAGCATGCCCTGGTAAATTTCCGTGTCTTCCTGGAAATAGTCGATAAAGCGGTTTTCCACGGTCAGCCGGGTCATGCCCCACAGGGCCGCCGCCAGTCCGACCACGGTAAGCAGCAACAGGGCGGCGCGGTGGCGCTCGGTGAAGCCGGCGAAGCCCAGGGTCAACTGCCGGGTCAGGTCACGACCCTGACGGGGCTGGCCCGGTGACAACCGGGCGAGCAGGGCGGGAAACACCAGGAAGCAGGTCACCAGGGCCACGCCCAGGCCCAGGGTCATCATCCAGCCGAAATCGATCACCGGGCGGATATCGCTGATCACCAGGGAGGAAAAGCCCACCATGGTGGTCAGGATCATGTACACGCTCGGGCGCATCATGTGCGCGGCGGTCTCGCGCAGCAGCCAGGCCTGGGTGGCGTCCGGATTCTCTTCGTGCAGTTCCCGGTAGCGCACCGTCAGGTGGATGGTGATCGACATGGTGATGATCAGCAGCAGCGACAGATAGTTGCTGCTGATCACGGTGACCTTCCAATCCATGAAACCGAGCCAGCCGGTGACCACCAGGGCGGTCACCGCGCAGCAGACCAGCGGCACCACCACCCAGCGGGGCCGCCGGAAAACCAGGAACAGCGTCAGAATCAGGAACAGCAACACGCCCAGGCCAAAGATTTCCAGATCGGACTGGATAAAACCGATCATGTCCGAGGCGATCATCGGCACGCCGCCCAGGAACAGCTGGGCCTGATCCCGGTAGCCGTCCATGATGCCGCGAATGGTTTCGATGCGCTGGCTGGTGCGTGCCTGCACCTGGCTGTTGTAGTCGCTGAAGGTGGTCGCCACCTGTTCCAGCTCCGCCGCTTCGGCGTCATTCAACTCGCCCTGGCGCTCCTTCTCGCGCAGGGCGTTGCGGCGATTGAGCAGCTCGAAGAACCGCTCGTCGCGCTGGAAGGTGATCAGCATGGCGGTGGTGCGGCCGTCGTCGCTGACCAGCAGATCCTCGTAAAGCGGGTTCTCCTCGGTGAATTCGCGCTTCGCCAGATTCAGGTCCACGTTCTCGTCGAGCAGGGTGCGGTAGCCGTCGGACAGCTCGGTGAATTCCACCTTGGGACTGAACAGCAGCGGCACGTCCAGCAGGCTGTACACCGAGGCCACCTGGTCCACGTCTTTCAGTTCGTTCTGCAGCCGTGCCACGTGATCGAGGGTATCGCGCTGGAACAGCGGGCCGTCCTTGGGCGTGTAGGTGACCACCAGGAAATCGCTGCCGCCGTACTGCTTGGCGATTCCCCGGTAATATTCCAGGGCCTGATCGTTCTCCAGGGTCAGGGATTCCGCGGAAGCGTCCAGCTTGAAGTGGCGGGCCTGCCAGGCGGCGGTGCCGCACACCAGCGCCACCACCAGCAGCCAGAAAACGGGGTGGCGCAGCACCAGGGCGCAATAGGCGCGGAACAGTCTGGACATCATTGGGATTCCCCCTGGTGCTTAAAGTGAGTGCGTAAAGTGAGTGCTTGAATGAGTGCCGTGGAAGCGGCTAGAACATGGCCGCGAATTCGGCGGCGAAGCGCTGGTCGAAGCGGTGAATCAGGCGACCGGCGGGCAGCGTCAGCAGGGTCAGCAGGCCCTCGGACCACTCTTCCTGATGCACCCGGCAACCGCCGGCGCCGTCGTCCAGGAAGGTGAAGCGATGGATCAGCCGGGCCATGGGCAGATCCAGCCCCCAGGCGATGCATTCGTTTTCGCGGTACTCGTGCACCCGGACCACCACCGGCGCCGGCGGCAGCCGGGGCAGATCGGCGACGAACAGCAGGGCGGCGCCGGGCCGCCACTGGCCGCCGAACAGCCGTGCATGGCGCACCACCGAACACCAGTCGGACCAGTCCTGGACCTGACTGAACAGGGAAAACGCCTGGCGGGGGGAAGCGCGGGTGCCGGTCACTTCGTCGATGAAGTAGCGTTTCAGCATAACGTCCTCGTTCTTCGTGGCTTCCAAGAGTACCGATCCTGTTTGCCGGTCACCAGCGGCTTGTGCCGGGGGGCTTGACCGATGCGACGGTGGCCGGGAATCACCTGGTCAATGCAGGCGTGGTGCCATCATCGTCCCATAGGGGACGTCGAATAATAATGAAAAGAGGGAACGTCATGGTGGGAAAGCACCCGCCCGCCTCCGGGGTCGATCCGTTTTCACGCCGGGAACCGCTTGACCGGTTGCTCGACGGTGGTGTCGGCACGGAGCGGGACCCGACCCGGGGGCTGCGGCTTGGCCGTGGGCAACACTATACCCGGCTGCGTCTGCCCGGCCACTTGATGGCGGCCTCGGGCACCCTGGAGCAGGCCCTGCAGGCCTGGTTCCATTACAAGGACTTGCTGGTACCGCATCTGGACTTCCGGCTCACCCGGGGCGAACACCATTGCGCCCTGACCGTGGACGACGGCGACGGGCCGGACACCGCCGACGACCCGGCGCGGGACGATCTGCTGGTCACCACCCTGGTGGCGGTGGGCCGTTCATTGCTGGGCGGCAAGCTGCCGATCCATCGGGCCATGATGCGCCGGCCGGTGCCCACCGGCCTGAGCGACTACGAACGGTTCTTCGACTGCCCGCTGCGCTTCGGCGCCGCCCGCAACGGCATCGAGTTTTCACCGGCGCTGCTCGGCCAGCCCCTGCCCGGGGCGCGGCCGGCCTACCGGCGCCGCCTGGAGTACCGGGCCGAGCGGCTGCTGCTGCAACGGCAGCGAGAAGGGGGCGTCGTGGCGCGGGTGCGGGAGCGGCTGAGCGCCGGCCTGGGCCTGAGCCAGGGGGCGCTGACCGTGGAGCGGGTGGCCGCGGATCTGGGCATGACCCCGCGCACCCTGCAGCGGCGGCTGCGGGAGGAGGGGGTTCAGTTCGCGCGGCTGCGTGACCAGGTGCGGATGCGCTGCGCCTGCCAGCGGCTGCTGGAGAGCGGTTGCGATATGCAGGCGCTGGCCCTGTACCTGGGCTTTTCCGACACCGCCAACTTCTATCACGCCTTCAAACGCTGGAAAGGCTGCGCGCCCGGCGAATACCGGCGCCGCGCCCTGAGCGGCTGAGCGGGCCGACGGAAAGCGCCGGGCGAGCGGGGCTGGCCCGGTGCCCGGGCCGGCGCCTATGATGGCGGCCATGACTCAGCATGACCGACCCTCAACGGTTCTGGACCGGGACCGGGCACAACGGGAATTGGACACCCTGTGGGCGTGCCCGCCGGGCAGCTGCCGGCTGAGCCTGTCCGCCGGCGGCGCCACCGGCCAGACCGGCGCCCTGGACCGGGACGGGCGGCGCTATTTCTTCAAGTGGTTGCCCGACGAGGATGCTCTGGCGGCGGAGGCGGACGGCCTGCGCACGCTGGCGCCGGCCATCCGCGTGCCGGAGGTGGTCCACCAGGGGCCCCTGGCCGGCGGCCACGCCCTGATTCTGGAGTGGTTGGACACGCGGGCGTTGGGCCACCGGGAGTGGGCGCGGTTCGGTGAGGCCCTGAGAGAAATGCACCGGGTCACCGGCGCGCGCTTCGGCCATCACCGCGACAACTGGATCGGCGCCACGCCTCAGTGCAACCGACAGGAAGACGACTGGGCCACCTTCTTCGTGCACCGGCGCCTGGCCCCGCAACGGCGGCTGGCCCTGGAGCGGGGCCTGCCGGCGGACATTGCCGACGCCGTGGAAGCGGTGATGGCCCGCGTACCGGAATGGCTGGACGGCCTGGCTATCCGGCCGGCGTTGCTGCACGGCGATCTCTGGCACGGCAATCTGGCGGCCCTGGCCGATGGCACCCCGGTGGTCTACGACCCGGCGGTGTACCACGGCCACGCCGAGACCGACCTGGCCATGCTGACCCTGTTCGGCAGCGTGCCGGACGCTTTCTACCGGGCCTACGGCCAGAATCCCCGGGAACCGGAATTCCAGCATCGCGGCCGGCTTTACAACCTGTATCATCTGCTCAACCACCACAACCTGTTCGGCGCGTCCTACACCCGGGCGGTCCAGGACACCGCCGAGGCGCTGTTGCGAAACCGGTTGCGGTCTTGAGGAGAGAAACCCGAATGCAGATCGTCGCCGACGAAAACATGCCCGCCCTGGAGAGCTTTGAGCGCCGGGGCACCGTCACCCGCGTCAACGGCCGTACCCTGACCCGCGAGGCCCTCGCCGACGCCGAGGTGCTGCTGGTGCGCTCGGTGACCCGCGTCGACCGGGCGCTGCTGGAGGGCACCCCGGTGCGCTTCGTGGGCTCCGCCACCATCGGCACCGACCACGTGGACCGGGCGGCGCTGGACGCGCTCGGCATTGCCTTCGCCCACGCCCCCGGCTGCAACGCCCGGGCGGTGGCCGAGTACGTGCTGCAGGCCCTGCTGCTGGCCTGCCAGCGCCAGGGCCGGGTCCTGCACGAAAGCCGGGTCGGCGTGGTCGGCCTGGGCAATGTGGGCGGCCGGGTGGCCACCTGGCTGAACGCCCTGGGCGCCACCGTGATCGGCTGCGACCCGCCGCTGGCCCGTGGTGGCGCCCGCGCGCCAGTGCCGCTGACTGGTCTGGACGCGGTGCTGGACGCGGATCTGATTACCCTGCATGTGCCGCTCACGCTGGACGGAGAGGACGCCACCCGGCATCTGCTCAACGCCGAGCGCCTGGCCCTGCTCGGGCCGGAGCAGACTCTGATCAGCACTTGCCGGGGCGCGGTCGTCGACAACCGGGCCCTGGCCCGGCAACTGGCCGCCGGCCAAGGGCCGCTGACGCTGCTGGATGTGTGGGAGAACGAACCGCGCCCGGACCCGGCGCTGCTCGAACGGGTATGGCTGGGCTCGCCCCATGTGGCGGGCTACAGCGTGGAAGGGAAATGGCGTGGCACCGCCATGCTTTACGATGCCTGGTGTCGCTGGGCCGGTGAAGCCGCCCCCGGCGCGACCCCGCCAGTGAGCGGCGAGACCCTGGATGCGCCGGTCCACGATGAAGCGGACCTGCTGGCGCTGCTGCGACGGGCCTACCGCCTGCACGAGGACGACCGGCGTCTGCGCGAGGCGCTCGCCGGCGACGACCCGGGCGCCGCCTTCGACGCCCTGCGCAAGCATTATCCGCCCCGTCACGAACTGCTCTACTGGCGCCACCAGGGCGAGGTGGCGGCGCCGTTCAAGCCGCTGGTCAGCCGGCTTTTCGCGCCGGCGTAGGATAGTGCCAGGCTTGCTCCAGCTCTTTGCAGGCTCGCAGGATCATGGCGTCGGTGATGGGGATTTCGCGGCCCTGTTCGTCGACCACGGCGGCGCCGTTGAACTCCCGGCGGCTGGAACCCTGTGAATAGTTGAGACGGTGCATGGCGATTTCTCCGCTGTGTTCCCTGACGCGGCCATTGTTCAAAAAAGGTGTGATCGTTTTATGACAAACCCGCCTGAACCGCTGATTCTCGGTGTGCTGGTCAACCCGTTCGCCGGCCTCGGCGGGGCCGTCGGTCTCAAGGGCAGTGACGGCACCGACACCCGGGAAGAGGCCCTGCGCCGGGGCGCTGAACCGATGGCGGTGGCGCGCATGACCCGCGCCCTGGAGGCGGTGGCCGATCAGGCCGGCCACCTGCGCGTGCTCACCTGGGGCGGCGATATGGGCGAGCACAGCTGCCGGGCCGCCGGCCTGCCGGCGGAGGTGCTCGGCACCTCCCCGTCGCCCAGCGACGCGGAACACAGCCGCCAGGCGGCCCGCGCATTGCTGGACGCCGGCGCCCAGCTGCTGCTGTTCGCCGGCGGCGACGGCACCGCCCGCGACCTGGTGGACGCGGTGGGCGAAGCGATCCCGGTGCTGGGCGTGCCCGCCGGCTGCAAAATGCACTCGGCGGTCTATGCCATCAACCCGGAGGCCGCCGGTCGGCTGCTGGCGGATCTGGTCCAGGGCGGCCTGGTGGCGCTGCATCAGGCGGAAGTCCGCGACATCGATGAGGACGCCTTCCGCCGCGGCGAGGTGCGCGCCCGCCACTACGGCGAACTCCAGGTGCCCGCCGAAGGCCGCTACCTGCAGCAGGTGAAATGCGGTGGCCGCGAAGTGGAGGATCTGGTGGTCACCGAAATCGCCGCCTCGGTGATCGACCACCTGGAAGCGGACACGTATTACCTGGTGGGCTCCGGCTCCACCGTGGCCACCGTGATGGAACAACTGGACCTGCCCAACACCCTGCTGGGCGTGGACATCGTGCGCAACCAACAGCTGGTGGCCGCCGACGTGGGCGCCGAACAGATCCTCGAGATCATCGGCGATGACGCCCCGGCCCGCGCCCTGCTCACCGTGATCGGCGGCCAGGGCCACCTGTTCGGCCGCGGCAACCAGCAGTTCAGCCCGGCGGTGATCCGCCGCCTCGGCAAGGCCAACATCCAGATCCTGGCCAGCCGCACCAAACTCGCCACCCTGGACGGCCGCCCCCTGGTGGTGGACACCGGCGACCCGGACCTGGATCGCCAGCTGTGCGGGCTGTGGCCAATCACCAGCGGCTACGAGGACACCTTGCTGTACCGGGTGGCCACGGACGCATCGGAGTGATCCGGCTCGCCGCGCCTGTGTGAATGAGTTCAAAAAAACATCCTTCAATACGCATTTTCTTGCTCTTCCTCTGGATCGATGGGGCGCGCTTCCTATACTGAGCTTCGGAATAAAGTCTGACCCTGTGTAAACCGGTGGGGGCCGGAGGGCGGACATTGCCAAGGAACCAGGCTCGGGGGAAGGAACCATCAAGCTCTTCATTTCCGTGCTGTGCGCGACCGCTCTGGCCGCCGTCGGGACCGCTGCGGCGCAGCCCGATCCACAGCAACGCATGTACGACCGTCTGCAACAGCAGGAACAGTTACGCCAGGAACAGCGCCTCGAGGAAATGCGCGTGCCCGGCGAGCGACCGGCGATACCCGCGCCGCGCCCCGAGGGCGCCGCATCGGATCACTGCTTCCCGATCGATCATTTCACCCTGACCACGCCAGACGGCGACGCGCCGCCGTTCGGCGCCTGGCTGGCCGCGGTTCTGCTGAAATGGCAAGGCCGCTGTCTCAGCCTTACGGACATTCGCGGACTGCAATCGCTGCTGACCAACCGCCTGATCGAGCGCGGGTTCATTACCAGTCGGGTGTTGCTGCCGGAGCAGGACATCGACGATGGCGGGCTCACTCTGCTGGTGGTGCCCGGCCGCGTTGAAGCCCTGCGCGGTGAGGGGATCAGTGACGCCCTGCTGCGGCGGGCCGTGCCGTTGTCGCCGGGGGATCTGCTCAACCTGCGCGCCCTGGAGCAAGGCGTGGAGAACCTGGCCCGGCTGCCTCACCTGGACGCGGAAATGGATCTGGCGCCGGGCACGGAGCAGGGCGATACCGTGGTGCTCGGCCGCGCTGACTGGCCCCGTGCCTGGCAGGGCAGCCTGGTGGTCAACGAGAAGCACTACGGCGACATCACCCACGGTACCGGGCAGCTGTCCCTGGACTGGGGCAGTCCCTTCGGTCTTGCCGACCGGCTGTCCCTGGGGCTGAACAGTGACCTGGACCGGGAGTTCTCCGACCGGGCCTGGGGCGCCAGCCTCGATTACGACGTCAGCCTGGGCTACTGGAACCTGGCCGGAGGTTACAGCCGGCAGGCCTATCAAAGCGACGTGGCCGGCATTTTCCAGCGCTTCGATTCTTCCGGCATCACCGAGATTTCCCGCCTGGAACTGACCCGGGTGCTGCATCGCTCGCAGCGTACGCGGTTGTCGCTGACGCTGCTGGGCGCCTACACCCGGGTGGGCAACCGCATCGAGGACACCACCATCCAGGTGAGCAGCTACCGGTTGCGCACCGGCGGATTACGCTTGAGCGGCAAGTCCCGGGTGGGGGAGGTGCAACTGGCCGGCAGCCTCACCGCGGAACGCGCCTGGGCCGCCGGCCCGGCCACCGACCTGCCCGTGGGGGCGCAGGTGGCCGACCCGATTCATAGCCGTTACCAGCTGTTTCTGTCGGCCAGCCGCTTTTTCCCGGACTGGTACGGGGCCTTGCAAGTCCGCCTCAACGGACAGTACAGCCGCGACGCCCTGTTTCCCTCCGAGCGCCTGTCCCTGGCTTCCGCCGCCGCGGTCCGTGGCTACGACAGCCTGTCCGTGAGCGGCAATTCCGCCGCCGCCGGCACCGTGCAGTTCGACCTGTATCCGCCGCTCACCGGCCCGGTGAGCCTGAAGCCTTTTGTCGCCTGGGATCTGGGCGTGGTGCCCGGCGATCGCCCCGAGACGGAGTTCGCCCGGTTGTCCTCGACCACCGCCGGTCTGGCGGTGGGCTATCGCGACCTGCAACTGACCACGCAGGTGAGCTGGCCTTTGCAGCAACATTCAACGGAGATGACGGACCATGAATACACAGCCCTGGCAAGTCTGTACGTTCAGTTCTGACGCCCACGGAAGGGCACGGCCGGCGTTGGCGTACGCGCTCTCGCTACTGCTGCTCTGGCAGCCGCTGCTGGCCGCCGCCGACGGCGTGACGCCCACCGCCGGCGGTGTGGACAAGGCCGCCAACGGCGTGCCGGTGGTCAACATTCGCAACCCCAATGGCGCCGGCGTCTCGCACAACTTCTACCAGGACCTCAACGTCGGCCGGCAAGGCATGATCCTGAATAACGGGAGGGGACTCAGTCAGACCGAACTGGCCGGCTACATCGAAGGCAATCCCAATCTCAAAAACGGGTCGGCCCGCCTGATCCTCAACGAAGTGATCGGCGCCAATCCTTCCGCGCTGAACGGCTACCTGGAAGTGGGCGGCGCCCGCGCCGACGTGGTGATCGCCAACCCCAACGGCATCACCTGTAATGGCTGCGGCTTCATCAATACCGACCACGCCACCCTGACCACCGGCCGCGCCCTGATGGATGCGGACGGCGCCCTGCGGGCCTTTGATGTGCAAGGAGGGCGTATTCACATCGGCGCGGACGGCGCCAATACCGGCAATGTGGATCGCTTCGACCTGATTGCCCGGTCGGTGTCGCTGGCCGGCGCCATCAACGCCGACCAGCTTAATGTGATCGCCGGCCGCCAGCGGGTGGACCCGCGAACGCTGGCCACGGAAGGGCTGTCGGAGGAGAGCCTGGACGGCGAGATACCCGCCTTCGCCATTGATGCCGCCGCCCTGGGCGGCATGTACGCCAACCGTATCCGTCTGGTCGGCAACGAGAAGGGCGTGGGCGTGCGTCTGGACGCCCCGGTGGCGGCGCAGAACGGCGATCTGACGCTGAGTGCCAATGGTCGCCTCAGTTTCAGCGCCTTGAGTGCCTCGGACTCGGTGCAGTTGGCCGCCGCCGATGTGACCGCCAACGGCCATCTGGTGGCGGGGGATCGGATCGACGTGCAGGCCGACGCCTGGCGGGCCGTGGCCGGAACCACATCCGCCGAGGTGGTGGAGATGGCGCTGGACTCGGTGCGGCTGGACGCCGGGGCGGGATGGTTGGGCGTGGACCGATTGACGGTCCATGCGGACAGCATCGACAACGCCGGTGAGCTGGCCGGCAATACGCTCTCTATCCGTGCCACCGACCGGCTCGATAACCGGGGCGCAATCGTCGCCGGTGGGGAGGCCCGGGTTGAAACCGGCCACCTGGATAACGAGGGCACGCTGGCGGCCAATGGGGATCTGCGCATCACCGCCGGCACCGTGCGCCAGGACGGCGCCGCCACCGCCGGCGGTGAACTGCGCATCGACGCCAGCGGACTGGAGAGCACCGCGCGCAGCGAAACCGTCGCCGACGGGACACTGCGTGTTCGCGCCGACGATGTCACCCAGCGCGGCCTGATGCATGGCGGCGAGCGGCTCGATGTGGAGGCTTCCTCGGTCAGCCACCTGGACGGGCGGATGCAATCCGCCGGCGAGGTGCGGGTAAAAGCGGACAGCCTGGAAAACCGCGCCTTGATCAGTGGCGCCGGGAGCGTGGAGATCGAAACCGGCACCCTGGATAACCGGGGCACCGTGGTGGCCGAGCAGTCACTGACGGTGGCGGTGGACGACAACCTTAACAACACCGGCGACCTGCAGGGGCTGAGCGACGTGACCGTGACCGCCGGAAGCCTGGACAATGACGGAAACCTGCTCGCCGTCGGCGACCTAACGGTGGGCACCGACGGCAGGCTGGAAAACCGGGGCTCCCTGCAGGCGGAAGGGGCGCTGGCGGTGGATGCCGGTGACGCCCTGATCAACACCGGGGACCTGCTCACCAATGCGGACCTGAGTGCGCGAAGCGCTGGCCTGTTCCAGCAAACAGGGCGGCTGATCGCCGGCGGCGATGCCGCCTTGAGCGGTGCCGAGCTGGTCAACGGGGGCCTGGTCAGCGTGGTCGAGCGGCTGCTGCTCGGGCACGGTGAAATCACCAACCACGGTACCCTTGAGGCCGGCGGCCTGCTGTCCGTGTCCGAGCAGGTGGCCGTGCTGGACAACGCCGGTGTGCTGCGCAGCGACGGCGATCTGCGGATGGCGGCGCAGCGGGTTCACAACCGGGATGGCGGCGCGGTCACCGCCGTGGGGCATGTGGTCGCCGAGGGCGTGGACCGGCTTACCAACCAGGGGCTGATCATGGCGCGGGGGGACCTGGCGCTGCGGGTGCGGGAACTGCTCAACGAGCGCGCCGCCGACGCCGGTGCCCGGCAGGGTACGCTGGGCGCCGCCGGCCAGGTGTTGATCGAAGGCGAGCGGCTGCTTAATCGGAACGGCGCGCTGATCGGCAGTGGTGGTGCCATGACGCTGCGAGTGATCGATACCCTCGACAACGACCGCGCCGATATCGTCGCCAACGGCGATCTGTTGATCGCGGCGGACGAGGCGCTGGCGAAGACGGGTCGCGTCAATAACCACTCCGGCACCATCACCGCCAATGGCGGAGATCTGTCGATTTTCACCCGCTATCTGGATAACAGCCGCGAGGTGATCCTGGGCAAGAGCGAACCGCTCAGCGGCCTGGCGGCACTGGAAATGATGCTGGTGGGCCTCTCCAAGGACGACGTGGCGCTCAGCGAGGACGACTGGGTCTTTATCCACGATCCGGATCTTTCCTCGGCGCTGGTGCGCTTCGCCAGCAACGGCGGCGCCCGCCAGGCCTGGGTGGATTACTGGGTCGAGCAATACACGGATTACATCAACGGCCAGATCGGCGGCCTGCTGAGCGAGGCGGATGTGTTGTTTATCCAGGAGACCCTGCGCGGCACGCGCGAGGACACCATGATCGGTACCCAGCCGGCAACCTTCTATCACGGCCCCAGCGAAGCGGATGACGCCACCGATAACCCGCTGGCGGAGAGCTTCTATGTGGTGGCCCGCGTCACCCAGCTGCTCAAGGAGCGCGCGCCCCTGAAATATCAGCGTTTTCTGGCGCATACCCGCGCCAAGCTGGAGAGCGAGGACGGTGGCGGCCTGTACCTGCGTAATTTCACCTGCGGCACCCGGCGGGCCGATTGGAGTGACGGCGTCTCCTGTGACAACGGCAGCATCTCTTACTTCCGCTTTGGCGACGAACTCTACGACGACGTCATCGCGCCCGGCTCCGAGGCGGTGCAATCCGTGCTCTCCTCCGGCGGCGACCTGACGGTGGTCGCGGATACCCTGAACAACGCCTACAGCACGCTCGCCGCGGCGGGCAATATCCACCTGGAAGGGGACCGCCTGATCAACAAGGCGCTGGAACTGAAGCGGCACGGCAGCCTCTACACCGGCCGTCGTGAATGGCACAACGCCAAGGACGCGCCGGCGCCGGGTGCCGGCATGGTCGCCATCGACGTGCGCGACATCAGCGTCGGTCTGGGCGAGCAGGTGGCCAGCGTGATCAGCGCTGGCGGCGACCTGACGCTGGATTTCCAGGAGGAAGCGGGCAACTACACCGAGGAGCGCCACGATCAGGAGGTGGTGTTCGACGACGGTGACTATGGCGACGGCGGATCCGGCGAGCCCGGTGATGGCGGTGCCGGCGGTGACGGTCCCGCGCCGGTGGCCTGGGACCTGAGCGAAGACAGCCGTGTCATCGATACCGTCAACGCGGGCCTGCGCGACATTCTCGACCACCGCAGCAGCCTCTACACCGTGGTGGACGACGCGGATCACCCCTACCTGATTGAGACCAACCCGCTGTTCGCCACTCTGGATGGTTTTCTGGGCTCCGGCTATCTGCTTGATCGCCTGGCGCTGGACCCGGACCGGACTTCCCGGCGCCTGGGCGACAGCTACTACGAGACTCGGCTGATTCGTGACGCCGTGCTGGCCGCCACCGGCCGCCGCTTTCTGGACGGCGATGTGGATTCCGACCAACAGCAGTTTCAACGGTTGATGGACAATGCGCTGCTTGAAGCGGAGCGCTTGGAACTGGCTGTGGGCGTGGCCCTCACCCCGGAGCAGATTGACGGTCTCCGCCAGGACATGGTGTGGATGGAGGAGCGGCAGGTGGACGGTCACGCGGTGCTGGTACCGGTGCTTTATCTGGCCCCGGGCAGCAGCCGGCTAACCGCCGAGGGCGCGGTGATCGCCGGCGACACCGTCAATGTGCGGGCCGGCGGTCTCGGCAACAGCGGCATCATCGCCGCCGCCAACGGCCTGAACATCCAGGCCGGCAACAAGGGCGTGGTTAACCTGGAAGGCACCCTGCAAGCGGGCACCGGCCTGGCCATCGATTCCCGCGGCGATGTTAAGAACCAAAGCGGCACCGTCCGCGCCGGCCTGGTGTCGATTCGCAGCCAGGGCGACATCATCAATGAGTCCTGGACCGAGCAAGTGGTCACCGAATGGGACCACGGCACCCACGGCCGTACCCGGCACGGCGACGCCGGTCTGATCCAGGCCGCCGACATCGTGTCGCTGGACGCGGGCGGCGACATCGCCGTCATCGGCAGCCGCGTGCAGGGTGATACCGTGGGGCTCAATGCGGGCGGTGACGTACGCATCGAAAGCCAGACGCTGGAACGGGGCTTCGACGGGCAAGCCAACGGCGGCCGTTACCAGACCCGCACCACTGAACAAGTCGCCAGCCAGGTGGACGCCACTGGCGACCTGCTGATTACCGCCGGCCGCAACATCGGCATCACCGCTTCCGACGTCAGCGCCGGCGGCAACGCCGCCCTCGCCGCCGGTGGCGACGTGATCATCCAGTCCGCCGCCGACCGGGACTACGAAAACTACCACCGGCAAACCCGCCAGGAAGAAAAGCAATACACCCACGACACCGTCCGCCAGCGCAAAGCCGCCGTCGGCGCCGGTGGCTCGCTCACCGTCGACGCCGGCAGAGACCTGCTGGTGGCCGGCAGCGACCTGGCCAGCGGCCAGGATATGCACCTGGCGGCGGGCGGCGGCATCGCCTTCCTCGCCACCCGCGACAGCGAATACCATCTGGCAAAAAGCGAAAAGGACGGCGACTACGGCGCCCACAGCATGCGCCGGGACGAAGTGACCCGCATCGACCACGTCACCAGCACCGCCACCGCCGGCGGCGACCTCACTCTGACCAGCGACGGCGACCAGCTCTACCAGGCCGCCCGCCTGGAAAGCAGCGGTGACACCACCCTGAAAAGCGGCGGACACATCACCTTCGAATCGGTGAAGGACCTGGTCCAGGAAAGCCACGAAAAAAGCCAGGGCGACCTGGCCTGGCAGAAGATGGAAGGCCACGGTTTCACCGACGAAACCCTGCGCCAAACCGAAATCGTCGCCGCCGGCAACCTGGCCATCGACGCCGCCGAAGGCCTCCACATCGACGTCAAGCAAGTGGACCAGCAAACCGTCGAGCAAATGATCGACGGCATGGCCGCCGAAAACCCGGACCTGGCCTGGATGAAGGACGCCTACCAACGCGGTGACGTGGACTGGCGCCAGGTCCGCGAACTCCACGACAGCTGGGAATACAGCAGCCAGGGCATGGGCCCCGCCGCCGCCCTGGCGGTGACCATCGTGGTCGCGGCCGCGACCGCTGGCGCGGCCAGCGCTGCGGTAGGCGGCATGGCCGGTGCCACCGCCGGGTCCGGCACCGCCATGGCGGCCGCCAGTACCGGCGTGGCCGCCGGTTGGGGCAATGCCGCCGCCACCGCCATGCTGGTCGGCGCCGCCAGTACCGCCACGACCAGCACCATCAACAACGGCGGTGATCTGGGTGCCACCCTGGACACCCTGGGCAGCGGAGACACCCTGCGCGGTTTGGCAGTGGGCGGCCTCACCGCCGGGCTCACCTCCGGCCTTTTGGACCCGGCCTTCGACAACATGAACTTCGGCAAAGCCGCCGGCATCCAAAGCGACTCGATCAACTCCATCACACGGGGCTTCGACCTGGGCACCGCCCAGGGAGCCCTGGGCTTCGCGGCGCACAGCGCCGGACAAGGCCTGATCAACGCCGGTGCCACCGCCGCCATCCAGGGCGGCAGCTTCCAGGACCATTTGATCGGGAACCTGGAAAGCCAGGGCAATAACGTGCTTTCGGCGTTGGCCTTCAATCAGGTGGGCTCCCTGGCTGACCGGCTCGCGGAAGGTGCCGGGACGGGTGGAGATGCCCTTGGCTTTGACTTGTTTGTGGAGGGAGGTTTGGGCCGCACCGGACTCCATGCCCTGACTGGAGGCGCCGTTACCGGGCTCACTCAGGGCGACTTCGCCAGCGGCGCCGCCGGCGCCGGCGCCAACCAGTTCCTTTCCGGTTCCCTGGATACTCTCTCCAACGGAAACGCGGCACGCACCGCGGCGGCACAACTGGCGGGCTTGGGCGGCGCCGCGCTGGCGGGCGGTGACGTGGAAGCCGGCGCCTGGGTCGCCAAGCAGGCGGACACCTACAACCGCCAACTGCACAAAGCGGAACTGAAGCTCATTGCGGATCATTACAAGGAATATGCAGTAGAAAGAGGAATATCGGACGAGCAGGCTTTGAAGGAGCTGCTTTATCAAGCTCAGAGTCAGGTCGATAGCGCCTATGCGGAAGATGGCGGGCAGCGCGACTTGGCGATTCTGAGTGGTTACGATCAACAGGCCGCCGGTGATTTTCTTTCGGGCCTGGCAGGGCATTCCGGAGCCATATCCCATGACGATGGTGAGGTGACGGCGCCTTTCGAAGCGACGGCGGAGCAGTATGACAACAGCTACGTTAACGCGACGCATCTTCACAATATCGAGGACGGCGCCTATGGAGAGGAATTGTTTGGCTATCCAGCGCCGATTCTGACGAACATGGGATCTGATATTGGGGCAGGGGAGTACCTTGATGCCCTCGGTCAAGCGCGGCTAAACGCCGCTGATGCGATGTTCTCGCAAGGAGCGACGGTCTTTGGTGGAGCTCTATTGACACCTGTCGCCGCCAGTATCGGTAGTGCTGCTACTGTGCAAGTGCCTTTTTGGAGTGGGGTTGGGGCTCAAACCGCTGCAACGGGTTCTCGTGCGCTAGGTGCCAGGCTGATTGTAAATACGGCTGCCGCAGAGGAAGGTCTTGCGGCAGCGGCATTGAAGTCTAATATTATTATAACCGATATGGTTTATGGTGGTGGCGCATTAACAGAATATTATGTCGCGGGGGGTAGTGTGGCCGGATTCATCGATGGCGTTGTTGGTTGGACGCCGGGGCCTCCTGCCTATGTGCCAGATGGAATTCCAGTTAGTCCTTTTTTTACTCCCATTAAAGCTGGTCAGGAGGTTGGTGCGACCGTGAAAGGTGCTCTCTATTTTTATACAAAAAAGGTGGGCAATGACTGATCAAGTGCTGGCCTTTAAGATCCTTCTTGCGATTTTCTTCGTCGTGGGCCTTTTGATATTTTACTTTCTAAGGAAATACAGGGTTTTCCTCTCCGACCGTGCCTGTATTTATGTCAGTATCGCTATTGCTATTCATGTATACAATTTTTTTCCCCTGTTTATGGAGGGGGAGTTGGTTTCCTATAGGGATGGAGAAAAGACAAGCTCTTTAGAACTTTTTGGTTTTTTGGTTTTGGTGTCTCTTGTTCCTTATTGGATAGCCGTTTTGTCGGAAAGATCGCTGAGAAAAAAGCTCGATAAAGACGGGGGGTAGGGCTCTGCCCTGCCAGGGTGTTTTTTAAATGGAGCTTTAATTTTAAACGGAAAGGAAGGGAAGTGTTATGCGTATTGCTTTTGTGTTTGCCGTGACATTGGGGGTGTCCGGTTGCGCATCGGTTAAGCCGGTGAATTTGGATCTGGCTGATTTGACAGAGAGCGGTGCCCGCGTAGTGGCTACCACCGAACGGCCGATGCCCGCTTTGTCGGCCATCACTCCCACCAAGGCGCAGTTCGGTTTTCTGGGAGGGATGGCGATGGCCTCGGCAGGTAAGAGAATCGTTGAGGAGAATGGCGTTGACGATCCCGCCGTCCGCGTATCCAGTGAGTTGGCCGATCAGCTGGCGGAGGCGCTCGGCGCCGAGGTGATGTCGGAAGGCCCGGGTATGGTGGAGGCCGGTGGACAGCCCGACGTGCTGGTGGATGTGCAGACCCGCGTTTGGCAGTTGATTTATTACAAGTCGGCCTGGGGAACGTACTCGATCACCTATCGCGCCAAAGCACAATTTATCGACGCGGACACGGATACCGTTTTGGGAACGGGCAGTTGCAGCGTGCGGCCCGAAAAAGGTTCCGAGTGGACCGCGGGTTATAAAGACTTCGCGGAGAATCGGGACGCCATCCTGACCCGCACTCTGGCTTTCGTGGCACGGCAGTGCGCGGCACAAATTGGCGGTCAGCTTGCCGCCGTTGCGGATACTGACGGGTAAAGGCTGTCGTACCCGTTATCGAAAGGCCCCGCTTTGCGGGGCCTTTTGCGTTCTAGTCCTCGATCATCGCCAGGGAGTAGGGCGTGCCGCTTTCCGCCGGCAGGAGCAGCATGGCGGTGCGGTTTCCCGGGTTGCCGTGGAGGCCCTCGAAGAGCACCCGGTAGGTGAGCACCGCCTGGACGTAGTCGCGGGTTTCGCGGAACGGGATGGATTCGATCCAGACGTCCACCGGCACGGCCTCATCTTCCTCGGCCAGCCATTGGGCGATGCGGCCGGGGCCGGCGTTGTAGGCGGCCAGGGCGAGCAGGCGGTTGCCGTTGAAGCGGTCGAGCAGGTCGCCCAGGTAGCGGGTGCCCAGTTCGATGTTGGTGGCCGGGTCGAGGACCTGCCGTTCGGCGGGGACGCCCTGGCCCGCTTCGCGCGCCACCTTGGCGGCGGTGCCGGGCATCAGCTGCATCAGGCCCATGGCACCCACCGGCGAGCGGGCGTTGGGGTAGAAGGCGCTTTCCCGGCGGGCGATGGCCATGGCCAGCCAGGGGTCAAGACGGTGGCGGCGGCCGGCTTCCTGGAAGCGTTGCTGGTGGGCCGCCGGGAAGCGCCAGGCAAGTACGTCCCAGGCGCGGGCCTGGATCGAGGCCTGCACGGTCAGGTCGTACCAGCCGGCGTCCAGGGCGTATTGGGCGAGCTGGCGCTGGCGGGTCTCGTTGCTGTGCCACATCAGCCAGTTCCACTCGCTCCAGGCCAGGCCCGGTTCGTCCTGCTCGCGCAGCAGCTGGATGCGGGCCAGGGCGGGCAGGTCGGGCAGGGTCTGGTCGCCGGTGGGCACGGCGTTGCTGAAGCGATAGGGCTCGCCGATGCGGTCGGCGGCCAGGAACCCGTAGAAGTTGCGTTGCGCGGCGGCCTGCTGCCACAGGCTGCGGGCGCGCTGGTCGTCGCCGTTTTCCTCGGCGGCGCGACCGGCCCAGTACAGCCAGCGGCTGTCCTTGCGTTCCGCCTCCGGCAGCAGGGCGATCCAGTCCGGCAGTTCGTCCCACTCCTGCTCGATCACCGCGCGCCGCGCGCGTTGATCCACCAGGCTGTCGCCGCCGTGGTCGCGCAGCCAGCCGTCCAGCCAGTCGCGGTTGTCCTCGATGCCGCGGATGGTGGAGTACCAGGCGATGCGCTGGCCGGACCGCTCGATCAGGGCGGCGTCGGTAAAGCCCAGATCGCCCAGATCGTCCTCGAACCATTCCCGGGCTTTGACGGTGTCGGTGTAGGCGAGACGGCGGAAGCCAGCGGCCAGCAGCACCTGCCGCTGGTCGTCGGGCAGGCTCTTCGGAATCCCGGTGAGCTGCTGCGGGTCGCCGTACAGGTCCAGCAGCCAGTCGGCGGCGGTGCCGTAGGGCTGGTCGTCGAGCATCGGGCGCAGGTAGCGCATCAGGCCCGGGCCGCGCTCGTAGAACGCCAGCTCCATGCGCTGCCAGATTTCCGCCTGGCCGATCACGCCCCGCTCGCGGGCGGCATTGAAGATGGCGTCACAGGCGGAGGGGCGCGAGTTGCCGGACAGCCACAGTTCCCGGGCCCGGCTCAGCGCCTGTTCGTTGCCGGCCTGCCATTGGGCGCGCCAGTACAGGCAGTTCAGTTCCAGGGAACGGGGCGGCTCGTCGTAGACGGCGCGGGCCGCGTCCCAGCGGTTATCGCGGGCGTAGGCCACCAGGGCCAGCTGGCGGATGTCGTTGGGCAACGGGGAATCCGGGTAGCGCCGCGCGTAGTCGGCGACCCGGTCCGGGTTGAGATCCGGCAGGGCGGCGCGCAGGCGGTGAAAGTCCAGATAGGCCTGCAGGGGGTGATCGTCGCCCAGGCGGGCCTGTGCCCGGCTCAGCCCTTCCCAGTCATCGTTGCGGGCGGCATGCAGCGCCTCTTGAAAAGGGGTGTCGGCGGCCAGCGCCGGAAACGAACAGACGCTGGCGAGCATCACCAGTGCCAGAACTGCGGAACGGACCATCCTTTGCCTCCACGACTGCATCTAACCGCCCCATTCTAGCCAGGGGGCGGGGTGTTCCGCGTGGTCTTTATGTAAAACTTCGCCGCCACGGCCTGGAAATGGGTATCGCCGACGGGTTCATCTATACTGCCCGGCTTGATCGCGTTAGAGACCTTTATGGAAAACAGCACGCAACTGCTTTGGCGCCAGCAAGAGAGCCTGGCCGACCGCCGGGTCCTGGTGACGGAGGCCAACGACCCGGCGCTGGCCGATCTGCCGGCCGGGCAGCTCTACCTGCACGCCGACGATTACACGGTGGGCGCGCACCAGTGGGCGCCGCTGCCGACCCTGCCGGACGATGTGGATCTGGTGATCCTGCCGCTGCCCAAGGCCGCCGAGCGTCTCGAGCTGTTGCTGCGCGCCCTGGCGGGCCAGATCCAGGCGCCCTTGGAGCTGTGGCTGGTGGGCCCCGCCAAGGGCGGCATCCGGGGCGGGGTGACCCGCCTGTCCCGGTTCGCCGACGAGGTCGCGCTGCTGGACAGCGCCCGCCACTGCAAGCTGTACAGCGCCCGTCTGCGGCCCGGGGACACGCTGAGCCTGGAGCAGGTGGCGTCGCTGATCACCCTGGACGATCTGCAGGTGGTCAGTTACCCCGGCGTATTCAGCCATGGCCGGCTGGACGAGGGCAGCGCGCTGCTGCTGGACGCCCTGGCGGAGGGGCTGCCCCGGGGCAAGGTGCTGGACATGGGCTGCGGCGGCGGCGCCCTGAGTGCGCGGCTGGCGCACAGCGGCTGCCAGGTGACCGCCACCGACGTGAGCGCCACCGCCGTGGCCGCCGCCACCGCCACCCTGGAGCGCAACCATCTGCAGGGTAAAGTGGTGGGCGGCGATCTGTACGAAAGCATCGGCGCCCGCTTCGAGACCATCGTCACCAACCCGCCGTTCCACGATGGCCGCGACCGCACCATGGCCATTACCCGGCGGCTGATCCGCGAGGCTCCGGAGCATCTTGGCGACAACGGCACCCTGTGGATGGTGGCCAACCGGGAGCTGCCCTACGTGCAGTGGTTGGACGAAGCCTTCAAGCACGTCCAGGTGGTGAGCGAGACCAGCCGCTTCCGGGTCTACCGGGCGGTGCGCACCTAGCGCACATAGCCCGGTCCTTCTCTGCGGGTGCGCAGGTAGCTGGCGAAGCGGGGCAGGCCGTTCTTGGTGTGGCCGTGGAACTGGTAGGTGACGACGCTGCCGATGGGCGGAGGCTGGGCACGCTGCGCGTCACTGAAACCGGTGCCCAGGCGAAAATGCCGCCCGCTGGGGGTTTCCACCAACAGGGCGCCCATCAGACCTTCCAGGCGCCCTTCGCCGGGCAGATGCGCCACCACCCGGCCGTCCTCGTCCTGGTAAGGCTTGAGCTTGAGCAGATCGTCGGACCGGTAGCCCCGGTACGGCGCCGAGCCGCGATGCAGCATCAAGCCCTCGCCACCGATGGCCACCACCTGATCCAGATAGTCCATTAACTGTTCGCGGTTCGCCACGCGCCGCTGGGGCACCCGCTTCAGGTGGGGCGCGTCGAGTCCGTCGAGCAGCTCGCGGAGGGCCGCCAGGCGCTGGTCGAACGGCCCTCCGGCGTCGGGCAGGTCGAACACCATGTAATGGATGTGCTGCCACTGCTCGGGCCTGGGCCGGGCCCGTTGCAGCGCGCCCATCAACCGGCTGAAGGTGCCGCGCCCCTGCCACAGCTCACCGTCCATGGGCACGTCCGGAAAGCCGTCGGTGAAGCCCGGCGGGGTGGCGATCACGTGGCCCTGGCGGCTGATCAGCCGCCGGCCGTCCCAGTAGGCGCGCACGCCGTCCAGCTTTTCGCTGACCCAGTAGTCCGCCGGGTCGACGTGGTCCTGGTAGACATTGGCGAGCATCAGCGCCGGCTGGCTGCGGCCATGGCCCACCGTGGCCGCCACCGCGAAGAACACCACCACCATGGTGACCACGAAGAAGAGAATCGGTCGGGATATCATCCTTGGCTCCCTGTTCAGAACATGAACAGACAGTCTTGCCCGGTACGGGCCCGGCGGGTATCGCCGGAAGGATGAGCGTGCTGTAGGAAATCGCCGCTTTGCGGGTTAGGAAAAAGCGTACAGGGGGCGGGGCCGGCGTTTAACCGGCCCGGGTCAGATCCTGAAAACGCAGCCCGGTGGCTTTGACCACGGCGGTCATGGTTTTCAGGGTGGGGTTTCCTTTCGGTGAGAGTGCCCGGTAGAGGCTCTCGCGGGACAGCCTGGCCCGGCCCGCGATCACCGCCATGCCGCCCTGGGCTTCCACCACGTGACGCAGCGCCATCAGAAAGGCCGCCTCACCGTCCGGTTTATCCAGTTCATCGAAGGCGGTTCGCAGATAATCCAGCGCCATGGCCGGGTCATCGCGAAGCATGGCCACCACCGCATCGTCGTGTCGTTTCATCGGTGCCTCTTCCGGTAGTCCGTCAACCTTGCCCTGGCTTGTTCGATATCCGACTGCTGCCGCTTTTTATCACCACCGGTCAGCAACAGCACCAGCGCCTCGCCCACCCGGGCGTAATACACCCGATAGCCGGGGCCATGGTCCACCCGCAGCTCCATGACCCCACCGCCCACGGCTTTGCTGTCGCCGGCGTTGCCCAGCGCCAGCCGGTTGAGCCGGGTCAGCACCCGCATGGCGGCCCGACGATCCTTGCGTTTCAACGCCTCCAGCCAGTGCTGGAAAGGATCATGGCCATCGACCGTCAGATAATGAGTCAGGTGGAACATGAAAGTAGCCTGAAAGCGACAGATTATCCAGAAAAAGATTGTCCAGAAGGAGTAAGCCGGGCGGGACCGGACCTGATGCCTGGTCGTCGGCCACCACCGCGCGCTTCTTCGAGTCTTGCCGGGTAAGCGCTCGGCGGGTATCGCCGGAAGGATGAGCGTGCTGTAGGACATCGCCGCTTTGCGGGTCAGGAAAAAGCGTACAGCGTCACGCGACGGCGCGGTGCTGGACAGCACGCCCCATTCCCGGTGTAATAGCCCCCCTTCGCGGGTGTAGTTCAATGGTAGAACGGCAGCTTCCCAAGCTGCATACGAGGGTTCGATTCCCTTCACCCGCTCCAAACCAAAAAGGGTCGCGCAAGCGGCCCTTTTCGGTTTGGAGCGGGTCTTTTCCAGTGCATCCGTTCCTTTCCCACGACCCGACTTGCGCTGACTTGGCGCAGCGTCCTCTCTTAATTGCCGCCGATTCCCCGATTTTTTGCCGACAAAAAATGGCACGTTGCTTGCAGTTTCTTGTTATGGAAAGCCTGTTATCGAAAGCCGGGCTGGTCAGTGTCCCGGCACATTGGAGGATGCCATGAGCAAGCTGCTTGAAGTGCCGGTGATCGATATCGCCCGGTTCCGGTCCGGCGACGCGGACGACCGACGGGCGGTGGCCCGGGAGGTGGATCGGGCCTGCACCGACATCGGTTTTCTGATCATCGACGGCCACGGCGTGGACCCGGCTCTGATCGAGCGGACCCGGGCGGTGTCGCGGGAGTTCTTCGATCTGCCGGAGGCGGAGAAGCGGCGGGTGGCGCGGCCCGGGGTGGATGTGTCCCGGGGCTACACCGGCCTGGAGGACGAGTCGGTGGCCCGTTCCCGGGACGCCACCGCCACCCAGGGCGATCTGAACGAGAGCCTGATGATCGGGCCGGTGGACCGGCCGGACGAGGCCTATGCCACGGCGCCCGCCGCCGGCCAGCATTTCGCGCCCAATATCTGGCCGGAGCGGCCGGCGGCGCTGCGGCCGGTGTGGACCGAGTACTACCGGGCCATGGGCGATCTGGCGGCCACCATCATGCGGATTTTCGCGCTGGCGCTGGACCTGGACGAGAACTATTTCGACGACAAGATCGACCGGCACATCAGCCGCCTGCGCCTGCGCAACTACCCGGCCCAGGCGCAGGCGCCCAAGCCTGGCCAGATCCGCGCCGGCGCCCATTCGGACTACGGCAGCCTGACCATCCTCTGCACCGAGGACAAACCCGGCGGGCTACAGGTGTGCAACGCGGAAGGGGAGTGGGTGGACGTGCCCATCGTGCCGGGCACCTTCATCATCAATATCGGCGACCTGATGGAACGCTGGAGCAACGACCGCTGGGTCTCCACCCTGCACCGGGTGGTCAATCCGCCGGCCGGGGCGGGCGGCGCGGCGCGTCGGCTGTCCATCGTGTTCTTCCACAATCCGAACTACGACGCGCGCATCGAGTGCCTGCCCAATTGCGCCCGGGCGGGCGAGCCGCCCCGTTACCCGGCGACCACTTCCGGCGAGCACCTGCGATCCATGTTCGTGACCACGCAGAATACCGCCCCGGCGGCGGCAACGGAGGCGTAGCGGGGGAGGGTGGCCCGGCGGAACCGCCGGGCCGCTTCAGAGGGAAAAGGTTCAGCCGCGCTTGGGCTGTTTGACCATGCGCAGGTAGGGTTTTTTCTCGTCCCAGCCTTCCGGGAACAGCTTGCCGGCTTCCTCGTTGTTGAGGGAGGGCACGATGATCACGTCGTCGCCGTCGGTCCAGTTCACCGGGGTGGCCACCTTGTAGCCGTCGGTGAGCTGCAAGCTGTCGATCACCCGCAGGATCTCGTCGAAGTTACGGCCGGTGCTGGCCGGGTAGGTGATGGTCAGACGGATCTTCTTGTTCGGATCGATCACGAACACGCTGCGCACCGTCAGGGTGTCGTTGGCGTTCGGGTGGATCATGCCGTAAAGATTGGCCACGCTGCGGTCGGCGTCGGCCAGCAGCGGGAAGTTCAGAGCGCTGCCCTGAGTTTCCTCGATGTCGCCGCACCAGGCGTTGTGGTCTTCAAGCGGGTCCACGGACAGGCCAATGGCCTTCACGTTGCGCTTGTCGAATTCCGGCTTGAGGCGCGCCACTTCACCCAGTTCGGTGGTGCACACCGGGGTGAAATCCTTCGGGTGCGAAAACAGCACCACCCAGCTGTCGCCGGCCCAGTCGTGGAAGGAAATCGGGCCGTCGGTGGAATCCTGTTTGAAATCCGGGGCGATATCGCCGAGCTGCAGTGCCATGGTGTGGTCTCCTGGTTCTGATGGATCAGGCGGGGCGCCCGCGGGCGCCCCGTCGCTGGTCCATCAAACATAGAGACTTGTGCGCCGGCTTTAAAGGGGCGACGAAAGAAGGAAACGCGCTAAGCAAATAGCGTTAGCTTCCTCGGCAACACCTTCCCGGTCAGACCACGGCGATACGCTGCTGCAACCGGTTGAGGGTGCGTGCCTCCAGGCGATCCAGCCGTTCCCGGCAGGCGCGGAAGGTGCGGCTGATGCGGGTGGTGTTGCCGATCATCCAGATTTTCGGCCAGGTGGTACGTTCGCCGGCGCGGATAAAGGCGCGCACGTCCTTCACCGAGGGGTTGCTGAGTACCCGCAGGGCATTCAGCGGCTGGCGCGGCGGAATCAGGTTGATGTCGCCGATATAGCGCTGCCGGACCACGGTCTGGGCCTTGTCCACGATCAGGCCCAGGTCGTTGGATTGCACCCGCCGGCGCACCAGTTCCAGACCGTAGTGCAGGTTCATGGACACATTACGGATGGCCCAGTCGCTGAGCGTGCTGAAACTGGAATCGGTGCGTTCGCTGCGTGGCAGGAACGGCACCACATGGGGGTTGGTCTGGCTGACGATGGAATGGTTGACGCCGAACAGCCGTGACAGCCGGCGGATCGGCAGGTCGTCCTGGATCGAGCCGTCCACGAACTTGCGGCCGGGAATGTACGGCACCCGCTCGCCCTCGATGTTCTTCGCCCACAGGGTCACCGGCGGGTAAATGCCGGGGATCGCGCAGCTGGCCAGGGCGGCCTTGCGGATCAACACGTTCGGCGAGGTGCGCCAGTTGAGCAGCCGGCTCTGCTGATTGCGGTCGTAGGGGCTGACGGTGATGTTGATCTCGCGGCCGGTCTTGCGGTACGCCTCCTCGAAGGTCAGATCCTGGATGTTTTCCTCCAGGCAGGCCTCCAGGTGGTCGCCGTCCAGCACCGGCGTGCCGCGCAGCAGCCCTTTCCAGCCGATCGCCCGGAACGCTTCCAGGTAGAGGTTTTCCGGTTCCAGCTTGGCGGCCAGTTCGGTGTCGTTGTGGCTGCCCACCACCGAGGCGACGATGCTGCCGGCGCTGGAGCCGGAGATCACCGAGGGCAGCAGGCCCTGTTCCCACAGGGTCTTGACCACGCCCACATGAAACAGCCCCAGGGCGGCGCCGCCGGACAGCATCAGGCAGCTCTGTCCGAAGGCGGCGCCGGTGGTCTCGAAGAAATCCAGCTTGCGCTTCAGGCCGAAGTTTTCGAAATCCCCGTCGCACAGGTACTCCAGCGCCGTGCACACCTCATCCAGATAGCGCTCGATCAGCCGTTTGGTGCCCACCCGGGTGTGGCCGTAGAGGGCCGGGTTGGAAATATTGCCGAGGTTGCCGTGCAGGCCCTCGTGCAGGTGAAACACCAGTTTGTTCACGTCGCCGCGCTCGCGGGCCTGACGGATCTGCCAGAGCCGGTTGCGGATCAATTCATAGTCGTAATGGGGGGAGCGGTCGATCTCCTTCCAGTCGTCGGCCCCGGAGAGGCGATCGTGTTCGCGGCTGGCTTCCAACCATTCCTGGTAATTGCTGGCGTGCTCGATGGCGCGCTCAAGCTGTTTGAGCGAGCGTTTCATGCGGTGCTCCCGTCTTATCGTCTTGTCGGGCTTATTGTCGTTCGCGAGATAATCGTTTCACGAGTGTAGCGGCGCGCCTCCCGGCAACAATACAAGGATTGTCCGACAAAAACGTAATGATTACATCAGGCAATGTTAGAGACGAGTCAGGATAACGCTTCCACGTGCGCCTGCCGCCGCCACTGGCCCGGGGTCAGGCCGGTGTGGCGCTTGAAGCTGCGCTGGAAGCAGCGGATGTCCGCATAGCCCAGGTCCAGGGCGATGTCGGTCTGGGAGAGGTCGCTGTCGCGCAGTTGCTGGCGGGCCCGCTCCATGCGCACCTCGTCGAGAATGCGCTGCCAGCCGGTGCCCTCGGCGGCCAGGCGGCGGTGCAGGGTGCGGGTGTTCAGGCGCATGGCCCGGGCCACCTGATCCCGATCGGGAAGCGGGCCGCCCAGGGCGGCCTGCAGATACTGGCGCACCCGTTCGCCCAGGCTGGTGGCGATGCCGAGAGCGCGCAGTTGACGGGCGGCGTGGGCTTCCAGGGTGGACAGCAAGGTGGCGTCCGGCTGGCGCAGGGGGTAATCGAGCATCCGTGGATGGCCGATCAGCGCGGAGTAAGGCCGCCGGAACCGCACCGGGCAGCCGAACACGCGCTGGTACTCGTGCACCTCGTGCAGGTAACGGGGCTCCGGATGTTCGAACCACACCTCATCCGGTGCCAGATGCAGGTCGCCGGTGAGCCAGCGGGTGTAGTGCAGCCAGGAGCCGAGCACGTTGTCGATCAGGTGCCGGCGCGCCGGCTGGCGGGGGTAGCGGCAGTGCCAGAGAATTTCCGAGCGGTCCGCGTGCAGGCGGGTTTCGGTGGTGCCCATGTCGCCGACCAGCTTTTCGTAGCGGGACACCTTGGACAGGGCCTCGCCGATGGTGGCGGCGCTCATGGCGATGTAGCCCATCACGTTGTAGGAACCGGGCTGCACCAGTTCGCAGGTGTGCAGGCCGAACAGCGGGTCGTCGCTGCGCCGGATCAGCTCGTTGAGCAGCCGCTCGAAGCGCCCGCCGCGAATGCGCGCTTCCGGATCGGCGAGTTCGTCCTCGGTGAGGCCGGCCGCCGCCAGGGCCTGGTCCACGTCCACCTCGCGCGCCCGGGCGCTGGCCAGGTACTGGCGCAGCGCCGCCACCGAGATAAAGCCCAGCGGGTCCATGGGGTTATTTCAGCACGAAGGTGATTTGCACGTTGGCGCTGACGTTCTGCTCGCCGGGGCGATAGCTTTCCGTGCTCTCGTCCTTGGCCATGGCGGCACGCATCATCATCGGCTGCGGCATGGTGTAGCCCTGGGCGTTGATGATCACCGCCTCGCCCAGCTCGCGGCCGGCGGCGCGGGCCAGAATGCCAGCCTTGTCGCGGGCGTCCTTCACCGCCTTTTCCAGTGCCTGTTTGGCCAGCTCGTCGGCGTTGCTGATTTCGCTGCCGGCGGGGCGCACTTCCTGGATGCCCTGGCCGGCCAGGCCGTCCGCCAGCCGCGCGTAGCGGTCCACGCCGGACACCTTGAACGTCACTTCACGGCTCACCTGGTGGCCGATCAGCTTGCGCTCCGGCTGGTATTGCCATTCCTGGCTGATCTGGATGTCGCTGGCGGTGACGTTCTTTTCCTCGATGTCCAGATCGTCCGCCAGATCCAGCATCGCTTGCACCTGCTCGTCCACCGTGTTTTTCATGGCGGCGATGTCATCGCCCCGTTCGCGGGCCACCGCCACCAGTGAAAAGACGTCCGGGCGCGCCTTGACGCTGCCTTCGCCGGACACGCTGACGGTGTCGCGGTCGGCCGCCGGGGCGGTGGTGGTCTGCGCGCCGCAGGCGGTAAGCGTCAGCACGGCCAGCAGGCCGGCGAGCAAATGAGCGGGTTTTGCCATGGTGTGATCTCCGTTTCGTTGAATGCTGGTTCGCCTTCGCCTGCAACTTTATCATTCCCCTCCCGGATGCAGGAGGTTCCGAACATGCGAATCGAACAGGCGATTAGACAGTCCCTGACGAATTTGATCCCCGACGATCTCGGCGTGGACCTGATCAGCGCCGGCGCGGTGGGCGATATCGAGGTCGACGACCACCGCGCGCGGGTGGTGGTGCGCCTGGGCTATCCCTGTGAATCCCGGCTGGCCGACCTGCGCGAGCGGATCGAAACGGCGCTGGCGCCGGTGCTGGAAGGCCGCGCCCTGGACCTGGACCTGGCGGTGCGCATCCGGCCCCACCGGGCCCAGCACGATATGCCCTCCATGCTGCAGGTGGCCAATGTGATCGCGGTGGCGTCCGGCAAGGGCGGGGTGGGCAAATCCACCACCGCCGTCAATCTGGCGCTGGGATTGCAGGAGGAAGGCGCGCGGGTGGGGTTGCTGGACGCGGACATCTTCGGGCCCAGCCAGCCGGTGATGCTGGGCTTGCCCAAGGGCACCCGCCCGGAGGTCCGCGATGGCAACAGCTTCGTGCCGGTGATGGCCCACAGTCTGCAGACCATGTCCATGGGCTATCTGATCACCGAGCAGACGCCGGTGGTGTGGCGTGGCCCCAAGGCCAGCGGCGCGCTCACCCAGATGATGCAGCAAACGCTGTGGAAGGGCCTGGACTACCTGATCGTGGATCTGCCGCCGGGCACCGGCGACATTCAGCTGACCCTGGCGCAGAAAATGCCGGTGGCCGGGGCGGTGGTGGTGACCACGCCCCAGGACATCGCCCTGCTGGACGCCATCAAGGGCGTGGAAATGTTCCGCAAGGTGGATGTGAACGTGCTCGGCGTGGTCGAGAACATGGCGGTGCACATCTGCTCGAACTGCGGCCACGAGGAGCACATCTTCGGCCAGGGCGGCGCCCTGCGCATGAGCCGCGAATACGATGCCCCGGTACTTGGCTCGCTGCCACTGTCGTTGCGCATCCGCGAGCAGGCCGACGGTGGCACCCCCACCGTGGTGGCGGAACCGGACAGCGCCGAGGCGCGTCTTTACCGCGATACCGCCCGACGTCTGGCGGCGCGCCTGTCGCTGACCCGGGAAGGGCGGCGCCCGTTTCCCAAGGTGGTCACCCAGCATTGAGCGGGAGCGGCCGGGCGGCGTTCCGCTTTAGCCGCGATCAGCCCGGGGCTGTTTTTCATTGCACGCTTGGGTACCATTGCCCGATTCCGTCGACATCGACATAAAGGACTCCCATGAGCATCAAAGCCGACCGCTGGATCAAACGCATGGCCCTGGAACACGGCATGATCGAACCGTTCCAGGACGGCCAGGTACGCACCGATGCCAACGGCGACAAGCTGATCTCCTACGGGGTGTCCAGCTACGGCTACGACGTGCGTTGCGCGGACGAGTTCAAGGTGTTCACCAACATCCACTCCGCCACCGTGGACCCCAAGCACTTCGACGAAAAGAGCTTCGTGGACATCAAGGGCGACTACTGCACCATTCCGCCCAACTCCTTCGCCCTGGCGCGCACCGTGGAATACTTCCGCATTCCCCGTAATGTGCTGACCATCTGCCTGGGCAAGTCCACCTACGCGCGCTGCGGCATCATCGTCAACGTGACGCCGCTGGAACCGGAGTGGGAAGGGCACGTCACCCTGGAATTCTCCAACACCACCAATCTGCCGGCGCGCATCTACGCCAACGAGGGCGTGGCGCAGATGCTGTTCCTGGAATCCGACGAAATCTGCGAGACCTCCTACAAGGACCGCGGCGGGAAGTATCAGGGGCAGAAGGGCGTCACCCTGCCGCGCGCCTGAGGGCGATCACTCCGGCTGTGACTCGGGAAGCGGCCCGTTGTATTCCCGCATGATCAGCTCCCCGTGCAGCAGGGCGCTCTCGATATGGCGGGCCTTGACCACCATATAGCCCACCTTGGGCGCCACCCAGAACAGGGTGCGGCGTTTCTCGTCCTTGTCCTTGTCGCGTTTTTTCTCCACCACCAGGGTGTCCAGCTTGCCCATGGGCGTGTCGATGGTTTCCCGGTCCACCACCACGAAGTGATGATGGCGCAGGTCGTCGCCGTACACGCTGGTGGCGTCGTATTCCTTGTCGCCGCTGGCGAACACACAGCGCGCGCGCAGCAGCATGCTCAGTTCGTCCAGGGCATCGTCGGGGATCGGGAAGGCTTCGATGCCTTCCTCGGATTCACTGATCACGCCGGGTTTATCCCAGTCGAAATCGGTGTGGTAGTAGCGGTGCTTGCCGAAGCCGTTGAACTCATGTTCGTAGCGCTCGGTGCGCGGGGCGCACTGATTCCAGTGGAACCAGCTTTCTTCCCGGTTGTTCAGCATCCAGGAGTGCGCTTCGAACAGCATATGGTAGCGGTCCTTGCCGGCCACCGGCTCCAGCAGCAGGGTGGCCTTGATCGGCGTGGGGATCTTGTTGACGAAGATGCGGTACTCGGCGGAAAACGGTTGCAACGGCGCGGCCATCACCAACGGCGCCCACAGCGACAGCAACGCCACCACGGCGAGCCGCGCTCTCATGGCAGGTTTTCCAGGGTCAGCACATGGCGGCCGTCGTCGTTGCGCTGCACCAGCTGCACCAGGGCAAAGTCATGGTCCGGCGCGAACCACAGCCAGGTCTGGCGGCCGCTGTCGTCGTCGCGCACCCGGCGCACCTTGGTGGCGGTGACTTCCTTGCCGTCGATTTCCACCGCTTCCTTGCCTTCCACCTGGTAGCGCTGGGTTTCCACGCCGCGTTCGTCGGCCACCGCCAGGGTCATGGCGCGCTCGCCTTTGAGCAGCATGCATTGCAGCGCCAGTGGCAGGGCGATGTCGTCGGTGGCGTTGCCGTCGGTTTTGTAGCGGTAGGGATCGTGCTTGCTGCGCTCGCTGGTGGCTTCGCCGCTGGTCGCGTCGATGCGCAGTTCGGCCGTTTTCACCCGACCCAGGCCGGCGCGGCGATAGCTGTAATAGCGGGTGACCGGCACGCAGCCTTCCCAGGCGAACACCGAGGTCTCGCGGATCTCGCCGAGGAAATTACTGGCCAGCACTTCCATCTTCCAGGTGCCGTCGCCGGCGGCGGTCAGCGAGCGGGTGGCGCCCACCGTGAACGGGAAGCCGGCGGCTTTGAGACGATACTCTGTGTTAAAGGCGGCCACCGGCGGATCGGCGGCGAAAGCGGCGTTGCTCAGCAGCAGCGCGGCGGCGAGCAGGGCCAGCCAGCCACGGTGTTCACGGGGTCGCGTCGAGGCGCAGGCCCTCGGCGGGCAAGGGTTCACCATCCAATTCCACTCCCTGGTCGGTCAGTTGCAGGCGGCCTTCGGCGCGCCAGCGCAGTATATGAGGGTACAGCCTGTGTTCCTGCTGCTGAACCCGTTTGGACAGGGTTTCCACGCTATCGTTCTCGCGCACCGGCACGGCCGCCCGGGCGATCAGCGGGCCGCCGTCCAGCTGTTCGGTGACGAAATGCAACGAACAGCCGTGTTCGGCGTCGCCGGCGGCCAGTGCCCGGGCGTGGGTGTCCAGGCCGGGGTAGCGGGGCAGCAGGGAAGGGTGGATGTTGATCAGGCGGCCCCGGTAATGGGCCACGAACGGCGCCGACAAAATGCGCATAAAGCCGGCCAGCACCACGGTGTCGGCGCCGTGGGCGTCGATCCGCTCGACCATGGCCCGGTCAAAGGTTTCCCGGTCCGGGTGGTCGCGATGGTCGATCACCGCCACCGGCACGCCGGCGTCCCGGGCCACGGCCACGCCGTTGGCGGCGGGCCGGTTGCTGAGCACGAGGGACACCGTGGCGGGCAGGTCGCCCGCCGCGATGTGATCAAGAATGGCCTGAAGGTTGGTACCGGCGCCGCTGATCAGCACCGCGAGCCGGTGGGTCACGAACCCAGGCCCTGCAGGGACACTTCCGGCTCGTCGTTGTCGCTGGCGCGGATCTCGCCGATCAGGAACGGGGTCTCGCCGGCCGCCTGCAGCAGCGCCAGGGTCTGGTCCACGGCCTCTTCCGGCACCACCACGGTCATGCCCACGCCACAGTTGAAGGTGCGGTACATCTCCGCCGCCGGTACCTGGCCCTGTTCCTGCAGCCAGCGGAACACCGGCGGCCATTCCCAGGCACCGGTGTCGATCACCGCGCGGGTGCCCTTGGGCAGTACCCGGGGCAGGTTCTCGGTGAGGCCGCCGCCGGTGATGTGGGCCAGGGCGTGCACCGGCACCTGCTTGATCAGCGCCAGCAGCGACTTCACATAGATGCGGGTGGGCGCCAGCAGCAGGTCGATCACCGGCTGGCCGTCGACCTCGGTGCTGTCGGCCTGCTCGAGAATACGCCGCACCAGGGAATAGCCGTTGGAATGGGGTCCGGAGGAGGCCAGGGCGATCACCTTGTCGCCGGCCGCCACCGCGGAGCCGTCGAGCACACCGTCCCGTTCCACCACGCCCACGCAGAAGCCGGCCAGGTCGTAGTCCTCGCCCTGGTACATGCCCGGCATCTCGGCGGTCTCGCCGCCGATCAGCGCGCAGCCGGCCTGTTCGCAGCCTTCACCGATGCCGCTCACCACCCGGGCGGCGGTGTCCACGTCGAGCTTGCCGGTGGCGTAGTAATCCAGGAAAAACAGGGGTTCGGCGCCGCCCACCACCAGGTCGTTGACGCACATCGCCACCAGATCGATGCCGACGCTGTCGTGGCGGTCGTGCTCCATGGCCAGGCGCAGTTTGGTGCCGACGCCGTCGGTACCGGCCACCAGCACCGGGTTTTTGTAGCCTTCCGGCAGGGCGCACAGGGCGCCGAAGCCGCCCAGGCCGCCCAGCACTTCCGGACGCTGAGTGCGCTTGGCCACCGGGCCGATGCGTTTCACCAGCTCGTTGCCGGCATCGATGTCCACGCCGGCGTCGCGGTAGGTCAACGGCCGTTTCTGTTCGCTCATTTGGGGGCTCCTGGGGGTCGTGAAGGCCGCGTATTCTAGCAATGCCGGCCCCCGGGGAGAACCGCGCCGGCAATATTGTTACCGGCGGGGAATCCGGTTCGCCAGAAAGGGTCGGATCAGGGATAATGGCGCGCGTTCACAAAACCGGCTTTGGAACTGTCGATGTATCGCTTGTTGTTGATTCTGGTGGTGGCTCTGATCGGCGCCGCGCCGGCCTGGGCGGCGGAGGCCGGCCAGGTCTCGGTGCCGCTGCGCGGCGATGCGCCGCAGGGCGACGAGGCCCGCCGTGACGCCCTGCAGCGGGGCCTGGAAACGGTCATCACGCGGCTTACCGGGCGCGACCGGGTGGCCGATCTGCCCGGCGTGGCCGAGGCCCTGGCGGAGCCGCAGCGCTGGCTGTCGCGTTATTCCTATGAGGACGGCGAGCCGCCCCGGCTGCGGGCGGTGTTCGACGAGCGCTCCCTGACCCGTTATCTGGCTGACCAGGGCACCCCGGTGTGGGGCGGCGAGCGACCGCCGGTGCTGGTATGGCTGGTCACCGAAGGCACCGGTCGCGGCGATCTGGTGACCGCCGGGGATCCGCTGGCGGAGCGCCTGCGCGCCGCCGCCGGCCGCCGCGGCGTCTCGCTGCTATTGCCGGAGTGGGATCAGCGCGATCGGGATGTGGTGGCGGTGGCCGACGTGCGCGGCCGCTTCGACGGGCCGGTGCTGCAGGCCTCGCGCCGCTATGACACCGACTGGGTGGCCACCGGCGTACTGTACGGCGGCGCCTCCACCACGCTCAACTGGCGGCTACTGGACAACGGTGACCAGGTGGCCGGCCAGCGCGCCAGCGCCGCCGACACCGACGCCGCCCTGGACGCCTTCGTGGGCGCCCTGGCCGATCAGATCGCCGAGCGCTATTCCCTGGGCGGCGAGCCCGGCGGCAACCCGGATCACGGCGGCCCCGCCCCCGGCGCCTCGGACGGCGGGGTGGCGCCGCCGCCGGTGCTCACCGGCGACGCCCCCACCGGCGACGTGTTGATCCGCGACGACCGGGTGGTGACCGTGCGCGGCGTGCGTACCCTCAAACAATGGCACGACCTGTACCGGGCGCTGGCCGACTCGGGTCCGGTGCGCGGCGTGGCCCTGCGGGTGGCCAGCGACGACCGGGTGCAGTTCGAGCTGGACTTCTCCGGCGGCCGCTCGCAACTGGAGCGGCTGATGGCCGGCGTGGCCGGCCTGACCGCCTGCGGCGACGCCGGCGCCCCACCGCTGACCTACTGCCTGCGATGAGTCAGTTGCCGCTGGCCCTGGAACTGCGAGAGGGCCATACCCTGGATAACTTCCACGCCGGCCCCAATGGCGCGGCGCTGGCCACGGTGCGCGCCGCCGCCGACGGCGAGGAGCGCCAGGTGTTCGTATGGGGCGGCGCCGGCCAGGGCCGCAGCCATCTTCTGGAAGGCGCCGTGCGGCGCGCCCAGGAGCAGGGCCGTGATGCCTGCCTGCTGCCCGCCGGCGAGCTGCTGCCGCTGGTGCCGGAGGTGCTGGAATCCATGGAGCAGTTCGACCTGCTGGCGCTGGACGACGTGGACCGCTTCGCCGGCCACGCCCAGTGGGAAGAAGCCCTGTTTCATCTCTACAACCGGGTGATGGCCGGTGGTGGCGTGCTGCTGTTCAGCGCCGCCGCCGCCCCCGGCGCGCCCCGCTGGCTGTTGCCGGACCTGGCCACGCGGCTGGCGGCGGGGCCGGTGTTCCGGCTGCAATCGCTGAGCGAGGAGGAGCTGGCGTCGCTGCTGGCGGAGCGGGCCCGCGAGCGGGGCCTGAAGCTGGGCGCCGAGGTGGCGCGCTTCATGGTGATGCGCAGCGAGCGGTCACCGGCGCTGCTGCTGGAGCGTCTGGCGGTGCTGGATCGCACCGCCCTGGCCCGGCAGCGGGCGCCGACCATTCCCTTTATCAAGGATGTGTTCGGCTGGTAGCGCGGCGCCGGCTCCGGCAACGATCAAACGCCTGAATCGACCAATCAACGAGGGGTCTATGGATATCAGTTCGGGATGGGACCTGGTGGTGCTGGGCAGTGGTCCGGCCGGGGAAGCCGCCGCCATGCAGGCGGCCAAGGGCGGTCTGCGAGTGGCGGTGATCGACCGCCGCGAACAGCTCGGCGGTAACTGCACCCATTGGGGCACCATCCCCTCCAAGGCGCTGCGCCACCAGGTGCGCCAGGTGATCCGCTCGCAGCGCAACCCGCTGCTGCGCGGGCTGATCAATCCGCGCCAGGTGCGCTGGCAGGATCTGATCCAGCGCTCCGGCGAAGTGGTGGATTCCCAGGTCCAGGTGCGCGGGGATTTCTATATCCGTAACCGGGTGCGGGTGTTCGCCGGGCGCGGGGAGATTCAGTCCCCGGGCGAAGTGCGCGTGGACGATGACGCCGGCCGCCAGTGGCTGCTGCGCACGCGCAACATTCTGATCGCCACCGGTTCACGGCCCTATCATCCGGACGACGTGGACTTCGATCATCCGCGCATCTACGACTCCGACACCATCCTGCGCATGAACCACACGCCGCGCCATATTCTGGTCTACGGCGCCGGCGTGATCGGCTGTGAGTACACCAGCATCTTCACCGGTCTGGGTATGCGCGTGGACCTGATCAACGCGCGCCAGCACCTGCTCGATTTCCTGGACACGGAAATCTCCGACGCGCTCAGCTATCACCTGCGTGAGCAGGGCGCCACCATCCGTCACAGCGAGCAGTATTCCAAACTGGTGGCGGACGACGACGGCGTCACCCTGGAGCTGCAATCCGGCAAACGGCTGCGCGCCGACGCCCTGTTGTGGAGCAACGGCCGTTCCGGCAACACGCAGAATATGGGGCTGGAGAACATCGGTCTGGAGGCGAACAGCCGGGGCCAGCTGGCGGTGGACGAGCGCTACCAGACCGCCGTGGAAGGCGTCTACGCGGTGGGTGACGTGGTCGGCTGGCCGTCCCTGGCCAGCGCCTCCTACGACCAGGGCCGTTTCTGCGCCGCCGGCATCGTCGACGGCGGGCCGGTGAAGCAGGTTACCGACGTGCCTACCGGCATCTATACCATTCCCGGCATCAGTTCCGTGGGCCGCACCGAGCAGGAGCTCACCGAGGCCCGTGTGCCCTACGAAGTGGGGCAGGCGTTTTTCAAGAATCTGGCCCGCGCCCAGATCACCGGGGAGCGGGTGGGCATGCTCAAGATTCTGTTCCACCGGGAAACCCTGGCGGTGCTCGGCATCCACTGCTTCGGCTACCAGGCCATGGAAATCGTGCATGTGGGCCAGGCGGTGATGCGCCAGCCGGCGCCCAACAACACCATCAACTATTTTATCGACACCACGTTCAACTATCCGACCATGGCCGAGGCCTATCGGGTGGCGGCGATCAACGGCGTCAATCGGGTAAAAAGATAGCTATCGCTGGGCGCGGCTGCGTTCATAGAAAAACTCGCGGTTTTTCTGGCTGGCCTCGCCGGTCTTGCGCAGCAGCGCCAGGGTGACGCCGGCGCCGCCCTGGTGGGGCGGGGCGCTGTGAAAGGCGAGCACCTGATCGAACTCGCTCAGCCAATGCATCACATAGCTTTTCAGCAGGCCCGGGCGTTCGCTGTGCTGGCCCTTGCCGTGATTGATCAGCACCGTGCGCTGTCCGTTCTGCTGGGCTTCGCGGATAAACAGGTAAACCTGATCGCGGGCCTCCATCAGACGCACCCGGTGCAGATCCAGGCGCGTCTGCGGATCGTACTTGCCCAGCCGCAGCTTGCGGTAGACCCCTTCCTGCACGCCGTTTTTCTTAACGCCGACGATGTCGTAGGGGCCGGCCTCGGGCACCCGCTCGGGCACGGTCAGGGGGTTGGGATCACGGTTGGGGCGGGCGGTGGCGGAGGCGCGTCGCAGCCGCTGGGCCAGGGTGGGTTCCCGGCGGCGCTGCTCGCGCACCCGGTCGTCGTCCGTGAGGGGGGCCACGCCGGCCATTTCACGGCGGAACAGGTCATCGTCGTAATCGCCCATGGCTCCTCTCCTCGAAACGCGGTCACAGGTCGGGGCTCGTCCTACCAGAAGCTCGTCCTACCAGAAGATAGTAGCAACCCCGTTGATCGCTGGCACCCCGGCCCGCGCGCCGGCAAAGCGAAAGCGCGGAGCAGCGGCGGGCTGCTCCGGGCGGTGGGGCCGGCGGAACGCGGGGTCAGTGCGGCTGGCGTTGCGGGCGGGAACGGCCCTGTGGCGCGGCTTCCTCGTCGTCGAGGTGGTGCCGCTGTTGTTTGGCTTCCCGTTTACGGCGTTCCTTGCTGACGCGCTGGTGTTCTTCTTCCCACTCGCGGGCGTCGTAGTCATCAAATTGGCGACGACTCATGTTCACTACTCTTTAAGCTGTGTTGTGGACGGGAGCGGGCTCCCAATCCCTATATAGCACCGAAAACGGATGTGGAGAAGGTCCCCGCGCACCTTTTTTAGCGGGCGTAACGGGTCTGTAAATAATCAAGAATACGCCGCGACTCGAACAGCTCCTCACCGGTGTTGGGATCGATCAGGTAGGGCACCGCCACGCGGCCCGCCCGGGCCAGCAATTCCTGGCGGTGTCGCTGGGTGGGCAGATACGCCATCTCCAGGGCCTTGCGCATGGGCAGCAGCACCCAGTCCTGCCATTGATCGCGCCCGCATTGGCGCAGCAGATACGGCAGCTGCAGCTCGCACAGCCGCTCGCGCACCAGCCGCGCGAAGGGGCTGCCCTCGAAGGAATAGAGAATCAACGGCTGCTCGGGGACCTCCGCCTCGCGGGCGCGCAGCCCGTGGCCGGCGCGGGTCAGCGACGCGGCCATGGACGCGGCGGCGCGGGCCCGCAGGCGCCAGCCGCCGGGGGCGGGGCGCTGGCCGTATTCCCGGTACAGGTAGTCGATGATATCGGCGGATTCGTACAGCGCCACGCCGGTGTTCGGGTCCATCAGATAGGGGAACAGCTGCTTGCCGCCGAGCCGTTCCACCAGCGGCCGATAGCGGTCGCCGCCCTTGGGGCAGGGATGGATCAGCACGTCCAGATCCAGCTCGGTGAGCGCTTCGCGCACCAGCCGGCAAAACGGGCAGCCCTCCATTTCGTACAGTTCCAGGGGCTCCGCCGGCTGGCGGGCCGCCGGGCGGGTGGCGATGCCACGGCCCTGCTGGGCCAGGCTGGCGGCCAGGGAACGGGCCTCATCCAGGGAAAGCATGACGATCTCCTGTGTCGATTTTGGGGGCTACCCTGGGGGCGTCCCGCGCGGCTTGCAATGGCCGCCGCGCCGCCGCGTCCTTCGCTGGCCGTTCCGCTCAGGGCCGCTGAGCGCTCCTGTCATTGCCGCGCCGGCGGGGCTGGGGCACCCTGGCCGTCTACTGTTCATCGACGCCGGTGCCGCCGGGCCCCGCCCGCGCCGCGCCGGTTACTGCCCAAGGCGAGAGGAAAGGTTACATGACCGAAGCCTATATTTATGACGCTATCCGTACCCCGCGGGGTCGCGGCAAAAGCGATGGTTCCCTGCACACCGTCAAGCCCCTGGATCTGGTGGTGGGCCTGATCGACGAAGTGCGCGACCGCTTCCCCAACATGGATGTGAACCGCATCGACGACGTGCTGCTCGGCGTGGTCACGCCGGTGGGCGACCAGGGTGCCTGCATCGCCAAGACCGCCGCCCTGGCCGCCGGCCTGCCGGACACCGTGGCCGGTTACCAGCTCAACCGGTTCTGCGCCTCCGGCCTGGAAGCGGTCAACACCGGCGCCCAAAAAGTGGCGTCCGGCTGGGACGACCTGATCCTGGCCGGCGGCGTGGAAGCCATGAGCCGCATTCCCATGGGCTCCGACGGCGGCGCCTGGGCCATGGACCCGATCACCAACTACAACACCGGTTTCGTGCCCCAGGGCATCGGCGCCGACCTGATCGCCACCCTGGAAGGCTTTTCCCGCCGGGACGTGGACGAATTCGCCGCCGAGTCCCAGGCCCGCGCCGCCAACGCCTGGGAAAAAGGCTACTTCCAGCGGTCCGTGGTGCCGGTCAAGGACCGCAACGGCATGATGGTGCTGGAAAAGGACGAGCATATTCGTCCGGGCACCAGCGCCGATAAGCTCGGCGAACTGAACCCCTCCTTCGCGGTGATGGGCGAGATGGGCGGCTTCGACGCCGTGGCCCTGCAAAAGTATCACCAGGTGGAGAAGATCAACCACGTGCACACCGGCGGCAACTCCTCCGGCATCGTCGACGGCGCCGCCCTGGTGGTGCTCGGCAACGAGCAGGTGGGCAAGGATTACGGCATGAAAGCGCGTGGCCGCATCGTCGCCACCGCCATCAGCGGTGCCGATTCCACCATCATGCTCACCGGCCCGGCGCCGGCCTGCCGCAAGGTGCTGAAGAAAGCCGGCATGACCGTGGATCAGATGGACCTGGTGGAAATCAACGAAGCCTTCGCCTCCGTGGCCATGCGCTTCATGAAGGACATGGGCCTCAGCCACGACAAGGTCAACGTCAACGGCGGCGCCATCGCCATGGGCCACCCGCTGGGCGCCACCGGCGCCATGATCCTGGGCACCGCGCTGGACGAGCTGGAACGCCGCGACAAGAAATTCGCCCTGTGCACCCTGTGCGTGGGCGGCGGCATGGGCATCGCCACCATCATCGAGCGCCTGTAACCCAACGGATTCGGAGACACATCATGAGCGATCAAGAGAGCACCATCCGCTGGGAACAGGACGCGGACAATATCGTCACCCTGATCCTGGACGATCCCCAGCAATCCGCGAACACCATGAACGAGCGCTACATGCGTTCCATGGAAGAAACGGTAAGCCGTCTGGAAAAAGAGAAGGACAACATCGCCGGGGTGATCATCACCTCCGCCAAGAGCACCTTCTTCGCCGGCGGCGATCTGCGTGATCTGTCCAAGGTCACCAAGGAAAACGCCCCGCAATTCGCCAAGGGCGTGGAAGCCGGCAAGGCCCAGCTGCGCCGCCTGGAAACCCTGGGGAAACCGGTGGTCGCGGCCCTCAACGGCACCGCCCTGGGCGGTGGCCTGGAAATCGCCCTGGCCTGCCACCACCGGGTGGCGCTGAACAACCCGAAAGCCCAGTTCGGCTTTCCCGAGGTAACCCTGGGCCTGCTGCCCGGCGCCGGCGGCGTGGTGCGCACGGTGCGCATGCTGGGCATTCAGAACGCCCTGATGCAGGTGCTGATGCAGGGCCAGCGGCTGAAGGTCGAGAAAGCCAAGTCGGTGGGCATCATCGATGACATCGCCGAAAGCGAAGAGGCGATGCTGGCCAAGGCCCGGGAGTGGATCAAGGCCAACCCGAAAGCCAAACAGCCCTGGGACGAAAAAGGCTACAAGATCCCCGGCGGCACCCCGAGCACCCCGGCGTTCGCCCAGAACCTGCCGGCGTTCCCGGCCAACCTGCGCAAACAGCTCAAGGGCGCCAACTACCCGGCGCCGCGCAACATCATGGCCGCCGCCGTGGAAGGGGCCCAGGTGGGCTTCGACGACGCCTTGACCATCGAAGGCCGCTACTTCGTGGAACTGGCGCGCAGCCAGGTGGCGAAGAACATGATCAACGCCTTCTTCTTCAATCTGCAGGCGATCAACGCCGGCGCCAGCCGTCCCAAGGATGTGCCCAAGTACAAAGCCGAGAAAGTGGCGGTGTTGGGCGCGGGCATGATGGGCGCGGGCATTGCCTACGTCACCGCCCGCTCCGGCGCCCGGGTGGTGCTCAAGGACGTTTCTATGGAGAACGCGGAGAAGGGCAAGGCCTACTCCGAGAAGCTGCTCGACAAGGAAGTGTCCAAGGGCAAGATGAGCCAGGAGAAGAAAGAAGAAATTCTGGCGCGCATCACCCCGGCCGCCGACGCCAAGGCCCTGGAAGACGTGGACTTCGTGATCGAGGCGGTGTTCGAGAACACCGAGCTCAAGCACAAGGTGTTCCAGGAAATCGAGGACGTGGTCAACCCGGACGCGGTGCTCGGCTCCAACACCTCGACCCTGCCGATCACCGGCCTGGCCGAGGGCGTGAAAAAGCAGGACAACTTTATCGGCATCCACTTCTTCAGCCCGGTGGACAAGATGCCGCTGGTGGAAATCATCCGTGGCAAGAACACCAGCGACGAAGTGCTGGCCAAGGTGTTCGACTACACCTTGCAGATCAAGAAAACCCCCATCGTGGTGCACGATTCCCGGGGCTTCTTCACCAGCCGCGTGATCGGCACCTTTATCAACGAAGCCATCGCCATGGTCGGTGAAGGGCAGAACGCCAACTCCATCGAACAGGCCGCCACCCAGGCGGGCTACCCGGTGGGGGCGCTCAAGCTGATCGATGAGATCAACATGAAGCTGTCCCTGAAGATCGCCGGCGAGTACAAACAGGCCGCCGAGAAAGGCGGCGGTGAAGCGCGGCAACACCCGGCGCTGGCGGTGATGGAAAAGATGGTCAACGAGCTGGACCGCCCGGGCAAACTGGACGGCAAGGGCTTCTACGAGTACCCGGAAGGCGGCAAGGCCCACCTGTGGCCGGGCCTGAAGGAGCAGTTCCCGGCCCGGGAGGCGATCCCGTTCCAGGACATGCAGGAGCGCATGATGTTCGCCGAGGCCCTCGAGACCGTGAAGTGCTTCGAGGAAGGGGTGATCGATTCGGTGGGCGACACCAACATCGGCTCCATCTTCGGCATCGGCTTCCCGGCCTGGACCGGCGGCGTGGTGCAGTACATGAACCAGTACGAGGGTGGCCTGCGCGGCTTCGTGGCCCGTGCCGAGGAACTGGCCAGCACCTACGGCGAGCGCTTCACGCCGCCGAAACTGCTGGTGGAAAAAGCGGAAAAGGGCGAGATCTTCAAGTAACCACCACGCCGCTTCCCGCGACCCGAAAGCCCCGCCGCAAGGCGGGGTTTTTTTTGTGCAGGCATCAGGCGATACCGGCCAGGTATTGCTCGCGCAGGGGCAGCCGCGCCGCCTCGATGTGATCCACCAGATGTTCCGCGTCCTCGGCGATGGCATAGATACGCCCCGAGCCCCAGGTGTGCAGCCACGGCAGGCCCAGGAAATACAGGCCCGGGCTGGCGGTGACGCCGCGCCGGTGTTTGGGGTAGCCGGTGGCGTCGAAGGCCGGGGCGTCGATCCAGGAAAAGTCCGGCGCATAGCCGATGCACCAGATCACGGCGGCGATGCCTTCCGCTTCCAGGTCCAGTTCCCTGTCCAGGTCCCGGGGCGGTTGCCACACCGGTTCATAGGGTGGCTCGGTGGGCGCGTCGATGCCCTGGCGGGCGATGTAATCGTCGATGCTGTTCTTGATGCGCGCGTTGGTGGCGTCGGCCTGGTCCAGGTTTTTGCCCAGGTCATCGCCGAAGCGGGCCTGGCCGGCTTCCACGTTTTCCAGCCGTCCGTGCAGGCGCATGCCTTCCAGGGCGAAGCGGCGCAGGTCGATGTCGCGGCCACCGTCGCGGCCGGTGACGTAGTGGTTGGCCTTGGCGCGCACCTGTTCCTCGGTGAGGTGCGCCTGCACCGGAATTCGGTAGTGGCCCATATCGTCGAGCCAGTCCACCACGTCGCGGCCCCGGTAAAAGCGGGACACCCGGGGCGCCGGGCCCACCGCCAGATGCACCCGGCGGCCGGCCAGGTGCAGGTCCTCGGCGATCTGGCAGCCGGACTGGCCGGTGCCCACCACCAGCACCGGGCCTTCCGGCAGCGCCTCGGGGTTACGATAGTCGGAGGCGTCCAGCTGTTTGATTCGCGCCGGCAATCGGCGCGCGTAATCCGGCACCTTGGGCCGGTGGTAGCTGCTGATCGCCATCACCACCTGGTCGGCGGTGAGCGGACCCCGGTCGGTGTCCAGGCGGTAGCCGCCCACCGGCAGGGCACGCACCGCCTGGACGGTAATGCCTTCGATCAACGGCGGCTCGAAGGCGGCGCGGAACCGTTCCATCCAGGCGACGATCTCGTCCTTCACCATGAAGCCGTGGGGATCGTCGCCGTCGTAGGGATGATCCGGCAGCCGGCACTGCCAGTTGGGCGTGACCAGGCAGAAGCTGTCCCAGCGTTGTGCCTTCCAGGCGTGGAAAGCCTGCTCTTTTTCCAGCACCAGATGCTCGATGTCCCTTTGCCGGAGCAGATAGCTGGTGGACAGGCCGGCCTGGCCGCCGCCCACCACGATCACCGGGTAATGGCGTTTGGCGAAGGTCATGGGGTTTCCTCCTCGGTGGTGGCGGCACCCACCCGGGTCACGGTGACCCGGGCATCGGCCTGATCGGCGAATTGCCGGCCCCGGGTTTCCAGGGCCAGCAGCTGGCTGTCGGCGCTGGTACAGCGGAAGCCGTATTTCTGCTCGACGCGGTCGCCGGCCAGGGTCAGGGCGTCCCGGCTCAGGGTCAGGAATTCCGCCAGCGGGTAACTCTCGCCGGCGCGCAGAAAATCGTGGATCACGGTGGACGGGGAGTAGCAGCGCTGTTCGCTGTGGTCCGGCCAGCGCACGTTGAAATGCACTTCAGGCATGGTGGCCTCCTTGACGGGAAAGTGGGGAAGACGTGGCGAAAGGGCGGCCCAGGTACGGGGTTTGATGATGGTTCCAGAACGGGCGCCGTTGATCGCCAAGGCTCAGGGTCAGTTGGCCGCCGGCGGTGACCCGGCCGACCTCGGCCACGGCCAGGTCCCGGGCCTGGAAGCGCCGGCTCACCTCGGCCACCCGGTCCGGGGCCACCGCCAGCACGAAGCCATAGCTGGGGAAGGTGCGCAGCCAGCGCGACAGGGGCACCTCGGCCGGCCGGGGCAGGGCATCCAGGTTCAGGTCCGCGCCCACCCCGGAGGCTTCCAGCAGCATCAGGGCGGTGCCCACCGGCCCGGCCATGGAAATGTCCTTGCCGGCCCGGCACAGGCCGTCCTCGGCCAGCCCCGGCAGGATGGCCAGATCACCGCGCAGCCGCGCGCCGGGGGCGTCGCTGCTGGCATCCCAGTTGTCGCCCACGGCCCGGTAGCGGCCGCGCAGGTCACAGGCCACCAGCAGGGTGTCGCCGGGGCGGGCATCGAAACTGGTGAGCAGGGCCCGGGCGCGGCCCAGGATCGCCACCGACAGTTGCGGCCGGTCGCAATGGGCGTTGCTGTGGCCGCCCACCAGGGGGACGCCGTATTTGCCCGCCGCCTCGCGCAGCCCGGCCAGGATCGCCGCGCTCTGATCGTCGCCCCGGCTCCACAGCGCGTCGGTGACCGCCAGAGCGCGGCCGCCCATGGCGGCGATGTCGCTGACGTTCACCATCACGCCGCAGTAGCCGGCGAAGAACGGCTCGGCGGCCACGAACTCGTTGACGAAGCCTTCCATGGCCATCAGCAGGAAGCCGTCGCCGTCGGCCAGAGCGGCGGCGTCGTCGCCCAACGGCAAGTGGCCGCTGTCCAGGCCGGCGAGGCCGGCCATCACCGGGCGGATGTCGGCCTTGTGGGCGAACGCCGGGGTCGCGCGCAGAATGGTGATCAGCGTCTCCAGATCCACGGCGCCTCCCTAGGACGCGCGCCGGCCGGTGGCCAGCAGCGGCAGGCGTCCCTCCGGCAGGGGCGGGTAGTGGGACAGCCGCGCGCGCATCAGCACATGGTCGCGACCGTGCAGCGAGAGGGGACGCAGGCTGTCCCAGTGCAGGGCGCGGAACAGCGCTTCGTTGGCGGCCTGCACCTGGGCGAAGAACGCCTGGCAGCCGCGCGCCCGGGCGCTGCCCACCGCCAGCCGGATCAGGGCGCTGCCCAGGTGGGCGTCGCGCCGATAACCGCGTGCCACCGCCAGCCGCGAGCCGTACCAGATGCCGGGGCGGTCGCTGTGGATGCGCACCGTGCCGACCACCTCGTCCGGGCCGCCGGCCACGTAGGCCACCGCCACGATGGTCAGGGCGCGGCGGTCCAGGGCATCGCCGTCGTCGCCGTCGAACAGCCCCTGCTCGGCGCAGAATACCCGGCGGCGCAGGTCGCGGGCGGCCTGGTGTTCCCAGGCTTCGGAGGTCAGCTTCACCGCGTACTCGCGGCTGCGAAACGGGGTCACCGGCTCCAGGATCATGAGGCCTGCTCCACGTCTTCGAAGGCGGAGAGGGACGAGCAGGCGCCGCAGCGGCCGCAGCCGGCCTTGATGTCCGCCGAGCGCAGGCCGCCGCCGCGCAGCAGTGCGCCCAGCGGCTCCAGAATGCGGCGCATGTGCGCCGCCGAGGGCGAGGGGTGATGTGCCAGCGGCGTGCCGGAAATCGGCACGAACGGCACCACGAACGGGTACACGCCCAGTGCCACCAGCCGCTCGCACAGGGCCAGGGTGTCGTCCACGGTGTCGCCCAGGCCGGCCAGCAGATAGGTGCTCACCTGGCCGCGCCCGAACACGTCCACGGCGTCGGCGAACGCCTCCAGATACTGGTCCACGCTGATCGACGCCTTGCTCGGCATGATCGTTTCGCGCAGGGCCGGGGTGGCGATCTCCAGGTGCATGCCCAGGCTCTCGATGCCGCTGTCGCGCAGCCGCCGGAACCAGGCCCGGTCGTCCGGCGGCTCGCACTGGCCCTGGATCGGCAGCTCCACGGCGGCGCGCACGGCGCTGGCGCTGTCGCACAGGACCCGGGCGCCGCGATCCTGCAGGTTGGGGGTGCCGGTGGTCATCACCATGTGTTTGACGCCGTCCAGCTCCACCGCCGCCTTCGCCACCTCGGCCAGCTGCGCCGGCGTTTTGTGGGCAATGGTGCGGCCCTCGTCCAGGGACTGGCCGATGGCGCAGAACTGGCAGGACACCTTGCGGTTGTTGTAGCGAATGCAGGTCTGCATCACGGTGGTGGCGAGCACGTCCTTGCCGTGCAGGGTGGCGATGTGGGAATAGGGCACGCCGTCGGCGGTGCTCAGATCATAGAAGCGTGGCCGGGCGGTGAACGCCATGCGCGCGATTTCCCGGCCACCCCGGGTGACCCGGCTGCCGTCCAGTTGATAGGGGGAGTCGCCGGCGCCGGCGGTGTGCACCGGAATCATCACTACCTTGCCGCCGATCTCCACCGCCTTGTGGTCGGAGGGGCCGGCGCCGCCACGGCGGCTGGGGGCGCCGGCGGACGGATCGCTCAGCCGCACGCCCCGGGTCTGCAGATCATTGATGAGCCGCTGATTGAAGCGGGTACTCTTGCTGCTCATGCTCATCGCTCCCGATGGGGGCCCCGGCGGCGTCGCCGTGCGGGCCGTGAATATCCTGCAGGTCATGGACGGTGGCCGCCGGGCGGCGGTCGATCAGCAGGCTCAGCAATTCCGGGCGGGCGTAATGCCCCACGGAATCCATCATCCGCTTGCGCTTGAGAATCAGGGCCAGGTCCAGGTCCGCCACGCACAGCCCCTCGCCCTCGGTGACCGGCTCGCCCAGCACCTTGCCTTCCGGCGACACGATCATTGTCATGCAGCCGCCGCGCAGGGCTTTTTGCTGCGCCGGGTCGTCGGTGATGGCCTGGATCTGGTGCTCCTCCAGCCAGCCGGTGGCGTTGACCACGAAGCAGCCGGACTCGGCGGCGTGGTGGCGCATGGCCGCCTCGATCTGATCGGCGAACACCGGCCCCACCATGGAACCGGGAAACTGGGCGCAGTGGATTTCCTCGTGCTGGGTCATCAGCGCGTAGCGGGCCAGCGGGTTGTAGTGTTCCCAGCAGGCCAGGGCGCCGATGCGGCCCACGGCGCTGTCCACCACTTGCAGGCCACTGGCATCGCCCTGGCCCCAGATCATGCGCTCGTGATAGGTGGGCGTGATCTTGCGGCGTTTTAGCAGCAGGCGGCCGTCGCCATCGAGCACCACCTGGGTGTTGTAGAGCGTGCCCCGGTCCCGCTCATTGACCCCCAGCACCACCACCATGCCGTGGCGGCGGGCGCGCCCGGCGACCCGGTCGATCTCCGGGCCCGGCACCGTCACCGCCCGCTGGTACAGGGCGAGGTGGTCCGGGCCGGAGAACGCCGGGGCGCGCACGAACGAGAAGTAGGGGTAGTAGGGCACCAGGGTTTCCGGGAAAACCAGCAGCTGCACACCCCGTTCGGCGGCGGCGTCGATCCAGTCACAGACCTTGTCCAGGGTGCCGCCGGCGGTGTCCAGGTCCGGCGCGATCTGCGCCGCCGCCGCCCGTACCGTCCTTGCCTCGTTCATGGCGCCCTCCTTACAGGGTCCAGGTGTCGAGGATGAAGGCGTTGTCCCGGCGATGGAGCAGCACCAGGTCCAGCACGTCCAGTGGATTGATTGGTTTTATTCCCTCAATCAATGAAGGCTCGCCGTGCCCGTAGAGGGCCTGGAGCGCGAACCGGCAGGCAAATACCTTGCCGCCTTCGCCCATGAACTTGGAGAGCTGGTTGTTCACCGCCAGGTGGCCCGGGAAGGCCTCGTCGCCCAGGGTCGGGAACCCGCGCTGCAGGCCCAGGGTGACGCCGGGGCCGTACAGCAGCACCGAGGTATCAAACCCTTTGCGCAGCAAGCGCGTCGCCTGCAGCATGTTGACCAGGCCGATGGAACCCTCGAAGGCCACGGTATGGAAGGTCACGAGCGCTTTCTCGCCGGGTTCCGCCTTGACGTCCTCGAACACCTTCTCTTCGTAGTCGACGAAGAAGTCGCCTTTCTGATGCGCTGCTTTTTCTACGGTGGGCATAGCCGCCTCCCTCTGCGTATGTCGTTGTGGCGCCCGTGATCGGGCACTGGCAAACAACTGCAATCAAGATGCCAATCAAGTGGTAAATTGATTGATTGGTTCGGGCCGTTATGGCCCAATGGGCGGCGTTTGGCCGGGGTGCGGCGATGGTGCCCGGGCCGGCGACCAATCAAAGCGGTAAGCGGCGCCCGTCACCCCCCGGCGCCGGTGAACAACCCTGGTGCAGAGCATGACCATCGATAGTGCGAAACAGGACGGCTGGCGGCCGCAACTGAAGACCGGGGGCAAGGCGGTGTACCTGCGCATCGCCGACGCCATCGGCGACGATATTCTGGCCGGCCGGCTGACCGTGGGCGAACGGCTGCCGCCGCTGCGCGATCTGGCGGCGGCGCTTAACCTCAACTACGCCACCGTGTCGCGGGCCTACAACGAGGCCCAGCGACGGGGGCTGATCTACTCGCGGGTGGGGCAGGGGTCCTTCGTGTGCCAGCCGGGCCGGCTCAGCCGGCGCAGCGCCAGCGCCGCCCGCGCCGTGGACATGACCATGAACCTGCCGCCGGAGTCCCGGGACCCGCTATTGCGCGAGCGCATGGAGGCGGGGCTGCGTTCCCTGGGGCCGGATCTGCAGCCGCTGATGCGCTATCAGGAGTTCGGCGGCTCGCCGGAAGACAAGGCGGCGGCGGTGGCCTGGCTGCAACGCCGCCCCCTGCGGGTCAGCGAGGACCGGGTGCTGGTGTGCCCGGGGGTACAGAGCGCGCTGCTGGCGGTGCTGGGCAGTCTGGCGCGGCCCGGCGACGTGGTGCTGTGCGAATCCCTGACCTATCCGGGCCTGCGCGCCATCGCCGGCCAGCTCGGCATTCGCCTGGTGGGGCTGCCGCTGGATGAGGATGGCTTCGACCCGGACGTGCTGGCGCGGCTGTGCGCCGAGCATCACCCCAAGGCGCTGTACTGCAACCCGGTGCTGCTCAACCCGGCGGTGGTGACGCTCAGCGAGGAACGCCGCCATCGGGTGGCGCAGATCGCCCGCAAGCACAACCTGCCGATCATCGAGGATGACGCCTACGGTTTGCTGCCCAGCCACCGACCGCCGGCGCTGGCCAGCCTGGCGCCGGAACTGACCTACTATCTTTGCGGCTTCAGCAAATCCCTGGGGGCCGGGCTGCGCGTGGCCTACCTGGCGCTGCCCTCGGCGCGGCTGCGGTCCCGGCTCACCGTGACCCTGCGCGCCACCACCGTGATGGCCTCGCCGATCACCGCCGCGCTGGCCTCCTGCTGGGTGCAGGACGGCACCGCGGATCTGGCGCTGTCGCTTACCCGGCGCGAATCCCAGGCCCGTCAGGCCCTGGTCACCGAGATTCTCGCCGGCGCCGATTACCGCTCCCACCCGGAGGCGTTCCACGTCTGGCTGAAGATGCCCGAGCCCTGGAGCCGGGTGGCGTTCGCCGCCCGGCTGCGTGCTCAGAACATCAACGTGGTGGTCAGCGACGCCTTCGCCCTCAATGGCAAGCCGCCGGAAGCGGTGCGCCTGTGCCTGGGCGGTCCGGCCAGCCGCCAGGACCTGGCCCAGGCGCTGCATCTGATCGCCGACGCCCTGGAAGAACCGGGCGCCGCCAGCGCCGGTTTCTTCTGACCCCCCCTAAACAGGGGTAGTGGCGGGGTGCCATCGGTCATGCTAATGTCCCGTTCTCGATCGTTAAGGGGACGGAGCCGGATAACTGAATAACAGGCCCCGACCCGGATTGTGGGGGATAAATGCTGACCGGAACCTTTGACCTGCCCGGCGGGTTGACGTTGCGTCCTGCGCGGACGTCCGACACCGCCTTTCTGCGCGAGCTGTACGCGGCCACCCGGTCGGATCTGGGACTGCTGCCTGAAGCCGAGTTCGCCGCCTCCCTCATCGATTTGCAATTCAACGCCCAAACCGAGGGCTACGGCCGTGATTTCCCTGATGCCATGCATTTCATCATCGGCCTGCACCAGGACCGTATCGGTCGGTTGATCCTGGATTTCAGCATCGGCCGCGTGCACGTGGTGGATCTGTCGTTGATTCCCGCCGCCCGTGGCCAGGGGCATGGGGCTTCGCTGCTGCGGGCCATGCAGCGTACCGCCGAGCGGGTGGCCGCGCCGGTGATGCTGGCGGTGGACCGCGGAAACGCGGGTGCCCGTGAGCTCTACGTCCGGCTCGGTTTCCGCTCCGAAGGCGCCCGTGGCGACTTCCATGAAGCCCTGGTGTGGTGGCCGCCGGCCGTGGAGGCCCGGGCATGAGTCTGACCCTGACCCTGACCCAGGCCCGGGCGGCTCTGGATAGTGGCTTCGTGCTCGATCTGACGCCGCCGTTGACCCTGTGGTTGCGGGAGGTGAATCCGGTCACCGGCCCCGGTGAGGCCTTTTCAATGATTTTCCATGCCCCGGCGGAGCCGGCCCTGTCGCAGCAAACCTACCGCCTGCGCCACGAGACGCTGGGCGAGCAGTGGCTGTTCCTGGTGCCGCTTTCCGAAGGGGGCGAAGGTGCCGTCTACGAGGCGCTGTTCAATAACTGAATCCGACCGGCGTAAGCCGGCATGTTGATTGTGGGGGAAAAGATGGACCGACGCGCCTTTCTGGTCGGGGTGGCGACCTTGCCCATGTTGATGGCCGGCTGTGGCGGTGGTGGCGGCGGCGATGCCGCCGCCGAGCCCGTCACGCCGTCGCTGGAGGAGGCGCGCTCCCTGAGGGCCCGCCTGTTCCGTTCCCTGGAGGGACAGACGTTTTATCTGGGCCACCCCACCTACGGCGTGGTGGACGCCGTGCTGGAGCAGGTGGTGGACCACACCGTGGACGATACGGTGGAGCAGTTCATGCTGGATTTCTCCACCGCCCCCGGGGTGGCTCTGCCCGAAGGCCGATGGCCCCTGGAGCACCCCACCGCCGGCCGCTTGACCCTGTACATCCAGCCCGCCGGCGATGACCTGGAAAGGGACCACTACCGGGCGGTGTTCAGCCAGCTCAATGATACCGGCGAGGAGGAATAACCCATGTCTGAACCCTTCGTGGGCGAGATCCGCCTGTTCGCCGGTAACTTTGCGCCCCGGGGCTGGGCGTTCTGCGACGGCCAGTTGCTGGCGGTGAGCCAGAACGACGCCCTGTTTTCCCTGCTCGGAACCATCTACGGCGGCGACGGTCGGACCACCTTCGGTTTGCCGGATCTGCGCGGGCGCGTTCCGGTGCACGCCGGTCAGGGCTCCGGCCTCGCCGCTCGGAGTTTGGGGAGTTCCTGGGGAGTGGAGAAGGTGGTCCTTAACGGCAACCAGATACCTGGCCATGAGCACCGGCCAGGGGGCACCGCGGCGGCGGCCAGCAGCCGCTTCCCCGAGGGCAATGTCTGGGCCGGCGCGCCCAATGCTTCCTACCGGCGGGACACCCCGGACCAGACCATGGCCGCCGGCCTGGTGGAGCCGGCCGGTGGTGATCAGTCGCACAACAACATGATGCCGTTCCTGGGGGTGCACTTCATTATCGCCCTGTTCGGCATCTACCCGAGCCGAACTTAGGAGGGCCGCGCCATGTCCGAACCCTTTCTCGCCGAGATCCGCATTGTCGGGTTCAACTTCGCGCCCCGGGGCTGGGCCTTTTGCGATGGCCAGCTTCTGCCCATCAACCAGAATCAGTCGCTGTATTCCCTGCTGGGCACCACCTATGGCGGCGACGGACAAACCAGCTTCGCGCTGCCGGATCTGCGCGGCCGCGCTCCGACTCACCCCGGCAGCGCCGCTGGCGACAGCATCGTCCAGGGGGAAGCATTCGGCGCGGAAACGCACACCCTGAGCGAGGCGGAAATGCCGGCCCACGGCCATGGTGTTCGCGCCAGCAGTGAGTCCGCCAACGCCACCACTCCGGGCGGCCACACCTGGGGAGTGACCAGCCAGGCGTTTTATGGCCCGGCGGCGGGGTTGGCCATGGCGCCCGGGGCGGTGGACGCCAACCGGAGCGGTGCCGTGCAGGCCCACGAGAACTGCCAGCCGTCGCTGGCGCTGAACTTCTGCATTGCCCTGCAGGGGCTGTTTCCGTCCCGGAACTGAGAGGCGACCATGTCCGAACCCTTCATCGCGGAAATCCGCATCTTCGCCGGCAGTTTCGCGCCCCGTGGCTGGGCGTTCTGCAACGGTCAATTGCTGCCGATCTCCCAGAACACGGCGCTCTTTTCCCTGGCTGGCACCACCTACGGTGGCGACGGGCGCAGCACCTTCGCGCTGCCGGACCTGCAGGGCCGCGCGCCCATGCACCCTGGCCAGGGGCCGGGTCTCACCGACCGCCGCCTGGGCGAAAAGGGCGGTGCCGCCACCGTGACGCTCACCGAAGCGCAGATGCCGGCCCATGGCCACGGTGACATCCGCGCCAGCAGTGGCGGGCCGGACAGTGCCTCGCCGGACGGCGCTATTTGGGCCGGGGACCGGCGCAGCCGGGCCCGGCTATACAGCGACGGCGTCGCCGATGCGCGCATGGCGCCGGAGGCGCTGCAAACCGCCGGTGGCTCCCAGCCGCACAACAATCGCCAACCTGGCCTGGGACTCAACTTCATCATTGCCTTGGTGGGGCTTTACCCGTCCAGGTCGTGACGCGCGGCGCGCCGCGCCTTTGCTATTTTTGGGGGACAATGTGAGAACCAATAAAGGAACCGCTCGGCCCCGTGGCCGGGCCGGGCTACTGGGACGTGCGCTGGTGACTCTGGGGCTGCTGGGGCTGGCCTCCCTGTCCCAGGCGCTCACCCTGACGGTGAACAGCAACGCCGACGCTGCCGGCGGCGATTGCCAGGGGGGCGGCGTTTGCACGCTGCGCCAGGCGGTCACCGAGGCCAACGCCATTCCCGAGAGCAGCGAAGCGCTGGTGACCATCAACCTGCCGGTGGGGACCTACACCCTCGGCGCCACCCTGGTGATCGAGCGTGCCATGACATTGGTCGGTGGCGGCGGTGACCAGGACGCGGACCCCACCGCCACCATCCTGCAGGCGGGCACCGCCGCCGGGGAGGCGACCAATGGCCAGCTGTTCCGCATCAATCCTTCTTACAGTAACGCCTTCGACACCCGCTTCGCCGCCCTGTGGCTGCGCCATGGCCACAACAACAGCAACGGCTACGGCGGCGCCCTGGACTGGGACGGCAGCGAGGACGCCGCCGGCAACGGCGCCGGCACCCTGACCCTCTACAACACCCTGTTCACCGATAATGTGGTCGACAACCCGGCCGGCACCGGTGGTGCCGTGGCCGCCTTCTACGGCGCCCAGGTAAGGGTGGAGCGCTCCGTTTTCCGCGACAACCGGGTGGAGCACAACGGCACCCCGACGGGTGATAGCGGTGCCCTGTCGGTGAGCCACACCGGCACCGTGATCCTGGACCGGGTCGCCATCGACGGCAACCGGGCCGGCAGCGCCGGCGGCGTCGGCCTTTATCAGATCGGCACCCGGGCGGAGGTCATCGCCAGCACCCTGACCGACAACCAAGCCGCCAGCGGCCCCGGCGGCGGTTTGGTGATCGCCGATCTGGACGGCGAAGCACACCTCACCAACAGCACCTTCTCGGGCAACCGCGCCGCCACCAACGGCGGCGGCCTGAATCTGGCGCCGGCGGCCGGCGCCTCCGAGCTGCGGCTGGTGCACGTCACCGCCACCGGCAACACCGCCGATAGCGGCGGCACCGGCAACGGCCGGGGCGGCGGCCTGAACGTGGCCAACGGCAACGCCCCGGTGACCCTTTACAACACCCTGGTGGCGGTCAACCGTCTGGGTAACGACGATGCCAGCGACGTGGGCGGCGATCTGGATGGCAACAGCGCCCACAACCTGGTCGGCACCGGCGGCGCCGGCGGCCTGGTGGACGGTGTCCAGGGCAACCAGGTGGGCGTGGCCGAACCGGGCCTGACGGAGCTGGCCGACAACAACGGCTTCACCCGCACCGTGGCCCTGGCCAACGGCAGCCCGGCCCTGGACGCCGGCGATGCCGGCCTGCCCGGCGCCAATCTCGCCACCGACCAGCGCGGCTGGCGGCGGGCGGTCGCCGCGGCCTCGGCCACCCCCCTGGCGACCCCGGACATCGGCGCCTACGAGGCCCATCCCACCCTCAGCCTGATCGCCGATAATGAGATCCTTGGCCTGCTCGAGGGCGCGCCCACCCGGGACCTGGATTTCTATGTGGGTGATGCCGACCAGACCCCGTTGCTGACACTCAGCGTGAGCGCCGACAACACCACCCTGTTGCCCGCATCCGGCCTGCGGCTGAGTGGCAGCGGCAGCGCCCGCACCCTTTCTCTGACCCCGGCGGAGGGAGAGTACGGCACCACCACCGTGACCCTGACCGCCACCGGCTACGACAATAACGGTGGCGTCCAGGAAAGCCAGCAAAGTCAGGAGACCTTCCAGTTCCGGGTGATCCCGCCACCGGAGCTGACTCTGACCAAGACGCACAGCGGCGATTTCCACCAGGGCCAGACCGGCGCCACCTACACCCTGACCGTGGGCAACCAGGGCCCGGGGGACACCCTGGGCAGCACCGTTACCCTGACCGACAGCTTGCCCGCCGGCCTGTCCGCCACCGCCCTGAGCGGCACCGGCTGGACCTGTACCCTGGCCACGGTGAGCTGCACCCGTGACGACGTGCTCGACAACGGCGGCAGCTATCCGTCGGTGACCCTGACCGTGGACGTGGCCGGCGACGCCGCCGCCAGCCTCACCAACCAGGCCATGGTGACCGGCGGCGGCGACGTGGACGGCGCCACCGCCACGGACCCCACCAAGGTCCTGGTGGCCACCACCACCGCCCTGGCCACCGGCGGCGCCAGCGCCTACGGGCAGACCATCAACCTGGTCGCCACCGTGAGCCCGGGCAGCGCCACCGGTAACGTCAGCTTCGAACGCGCCAACGGCACCGGCTGGGATAGCCTGGGCACCGCCACCCTCAACGGCGGCACCGCTGTCTTCAGCATCCCGGACGGTTACGGTGTCGGCGCTTATACGTTCCGGGCCCGTTATCCCGGCGACGACGATCACTACCAGAGCGGCCCCACCAGCACCGGCCATACGGTCACCAAGGCCGACCAGACCCTCACCTTCTCGCCGCCGTCCACGGTGACCTTCGGCGACAGCGCTTTCACCCTCAGTGCCAGCAGCGACGCCGGCCTGACGCCCAGCTTCGCCAGTTCCGACAGCGACGTGATCGCGGTGAGCGGCAGCACGGCCACCATCGTCGGCGCCGGCAGCGTGACGCTCACCGCCAGCCAGGCGGGCAACGGCAATTACAACGCGGCCACCCCGGTGAACCGCACGGTGACCGTGGACCCGCGTGCGGTGACGCTCACCGTCACCGACACCGACCGCACCTATGACGGCAGCCCCAAGGCGGTGACCGTGACCACCACCCCCGCCGGCGTGCCGGTGACGGTAACCTATGACGGCGGCGCCACCGCGCCCACCGACGCCGGCGACTACGCGGTTCACGTGGAGACCGACGACGGCAACTACGCCGGCGGCACCGACGCCACCCTGACCATCGCCAAGGCTGGCCAGACCGTTACCTTCCCTGCGCTGGCCACGTACACCGTGGGTGACGACGCCTTCGCCCTGGGCGGCAGCGCCTCCTCCGGGCTGACGGTGAGCTACGCCAGCGACAACCCAGGCGTGGTCACCGTCAGCGGCGGCACCGCCACCGTCATCGGCGCCGGCAGCGCCACGATCACCGCCAGCCAGACGGGCAGTGACAACTACCTGCCGGCCGACGACGTGGCGCGCACCCTGGTGGTGGAAAAAGCCACCCAGACCATCACCTTCCCGGCGCCGGCCCCGCTCATCGTGGGAGATCCGGGTTTCAACCTGGGCGCCAGCGTGGACTCCGGCCTGACCCTGAGCTATGCCAGCGCCACCCCGGCGGTGGCCACCGTGGACAGCGCCGGCAACGTGACGCCGGTGGGCGCGGGCAGCACTGAACTGACCGTGTCCCAGGCCGGCAATGACGACTACCTGGCCGCCAGCGTCAGCCGCACCCTGACCGTGGCCAAGCAGGGTCAGACACTGACCTTCGACGCCATCGCCGACCAGGATTACCCGGGTTCGCCGATCCAGGTGCCGCTCAGCGCCCGCAGCGACCGGAGCCTGCCGATCACCTTCCGGGTGGACAGCGGCCCGGCCAGCGTGGCCGGAGACACCCTCACCGTGAACGGCACCGGCACCATCACCGTGGTGGCGGAGCAGGCTGGCAACGACGAAGTGGCCGAAGCCAGCACGACGCGCAGTTTCCAGTCCCGCGCCGCCGATGACGCCAGCTGGACCGTGGGCAACTGCGCCGACGGCGGCGAGCCGGACAGCCTGCGGGTGATTCTGGGTAACGCCGTGGACGGCAATACGGTGGGCTTCCGGTCCGGCCTGGACTGCACCGGCGCCAGCACCATCCGCATCGCCGATGGCGGCACCCTGGTGATCGACCAGGCTCTGGACATTGACGGCCAGGGCGCGGACATCGAGATCAGCGGTGAAGGCCGGGTCGGTGTTCTGAGCGTGGCCGCCACCGCCGGTCCGGTGCGGGTGGCGGGCCTGACCCTGCGTGACGGCAATGCCGCCTTTGGCGGTGGCCTCAACGCGGAGAATCTCGGCGGCACGCTGACCCTGGAGGCCCTCAGTCTGATCGACAACCGGGCCGGCAACCGGGGCGGCGCTCTGAACCTGGTTCTGACCGGCGCCGGCGCCGAGCTGACCAACCTGACCCTGGCCGCCAACAGCACGGACGGGCAGGGCGGGGCGCTCGCCGTGACCGCGAACAGCGCCCTCACGGTCACCGCCAGCCATCTCAGCGTCACCGGCAACAGCGCACCGCTCGGTGCGTTCGCCGACCTGCGGGGGCCGGTGACCCTGGCGTTGGGTAACAGTGTGGTGGCCGGCGATGCCGCCATCATCACGGCGGCGCTGCCCGCAGACCCGGCCGGGGTGCCCACGGTGGCCCTGGACCACTCGGTGGTCGAAGGCGGCTATGCCGCCGGAACCGCCATCATTGACGCCGCGCCGCTGTGGACCCGGCAGGGCGATCTGTTCGCGTTGCTGCCCGGCAGCCCGGCCATCGGCGCCGGTGACACCGGGCGGTGCGCCGCCGCCGATCAGCGCGGCGTGGCCCGCACCGGTCGCTGTGACGCCGGGGCCTGGCAGTCGCGCGGCTTCACGCTGACGCTGGCCGGCGGCGACGATCAGGAAACCCTGGTGGACGCGGACTTCGACGTGCCTCTGTCGGTGACCGTGACCAGTGGCCAGAACGAACCGGTGGCCGGCGGTGAAGTCACCTTCACCGCACCGGCCACCGGGGCCGGCCTGGACGGCGCCCCGCTGACCGCAGCCATCGACGCCGAGGGCCTGGCGTCCGTGACGCTCACCGCCAACGGCGTGGTGGGCGAGTACCTGGTCAGCGCCGATGCCGCCGGCGCCGACGCGCCGGTGACTTTCAATCTGGAGAACCGTCCCATCGGTACCGAACTGACCCTGGCGGCGGCGACCCCAGCCACCGTGAACACGGACTTCGACCTTACCGCCACCCTGAGTGCCGACGCGGCCCTGCCCAGCGGCGCGGTGGATTTCCAGATTGAGGACAACGGCACCTGGACCGACCTGGGCAGCCGTGCCCTGGCCGCCGACACCGCCGTCTACACCATCAGCGGCGGCCTGGCCGCCGGTGAGTACCGGTTCCGGGCCCGCTTCCCGGGCAACGCCACCCACGAAGCCAGCGACTGGGCGGAAGCCTCCGGCGCCGTCTATCCGCCGCTGGCGGTGGACGATGGCGGCGGCGCGCCGCTGCCCGCGGGCGGCGACCGCACCCTGACCATCCAGGGTGGCGAGGGCGGTGACTACCTGGTGGACGTGCGTGCCCCGGGTGGCGGTCTGTCCAGCCTGACGCCCGCCTGTGGCGCCGGCACCTGCACGGTGCGCTTCCAGGCGCCGGACACCGGCGCTTTCGCCGGTACCTATCAGGTCACCGTGATCGACCGCGAAACCGGCTGGCAACGTGTGGTGGAGATCGTCGTGCCATTGTCGGTGAGCGCGGACCGGGCCACCCTGCTGAGCCTGGACCCGCAACGCCACTCCGCCGCCGTCATGGTCACCGGCGCCGCCCCCGGCGCTACCGTCACCCTGTCCCCGGACGCCATCGCCCAGGGCGCCGGCATTCAGGCCGACGGCCCGGCCAGTGCCGTCGATGAGGCCAGTGGCGGTAACCCGGCCGGCTTCACGGTGACCGTGCCGGACGGCCTTGCCACGGCCTTGCCGGTGACCCTGACCGCCGCCTCGCCGGGACTGACGGACGGCAGCCTGGACATGCGCGCCGAACCGGCCACCGTGTACCAGGGCATGATCCTGGACCCGCTGGGGGCGCCCCTGCCCGACGCCGAGGTGGTGCTGCTCCAGGAGACCCGCGCCCGTGCCTTGTTGCCGCCCCTGGAGGATGAGAATGGCGAGCGCTATCTGGCCACTAGCGACATCAACGGCGACTTCGTGCTCTACGCCCCGCCGCCGAACGCCGGCGCCGTCCACTGGCTGGAAGCCACGGCGCCCTACTACGTGGCCACCCGCCGGGAGGCCGCGGACTGCGCCGTGTCGCCCTGCGTGTTGACGCTCACCGCCGCCGAGGACGTGGCCACGCCGCGCTTCACGCCGCCGGCCGGCGCCTACCCGGGCGGGGTCACCGTGACCCTGGAAAGCACCACACCCGGGGCCACCCTGCGTTACACCCTGGACGGCACCACACCCAGCCTGAGTCATGGCATCGAGGTGGCCAACGGCACCCGTCTGACCGTGGAAACCGACACCACCGTGAAGGTGATCGGCTACCAGGCCGGGCTGAACGTGTCCGAGGTGGCCAGTGCTCGCTACACCATCACCGCCGTGACCGTGGACAGCGGCGGCGGTGCCGGCGGTCTGGCCTGGTGGTTGCTGGCGCCGCTGCTGCTGTGGCGGGCCGCCGGCGGCCGCCGCGCCGCCGCGCTGGCCCTGGCGGTGCTGATGCTGGCGCCGCCCCTGGCCCGCGCCGAGGGCCTGTTCCTGGGCGCGGAACTGGGTCAGGCCCACAGCCGGGCGGACACCGGCGACATCAATGAAAGGCTGGCCCGGCGCGGGCAGGCCGGGGAGGCGCGGGTCGGCGACCGCCGCCGCGTCGCTGGCCGGTTGTACGTCGGTTACCAGTGGGGCGGGCGTTGGGAAGCGCAACTGGGCTACACGGACCTCGGCGAATTGGCGGTGGCCTACGACAACACCGGTCCGGTGTCCGCCGCCGCTCTGGCCGCCGCCACCCCGGTGGCCGGCCAGGGCCTGGAAGCCAGCGCCGGCCACCGCTGGGCCCTGAACGACGCCTGGTCCCTGGCCGCCCGCCTGGGGTTGATCCACTGGCGCGCCGAGCTGGACGTGGCCGGCGACGAACGCACCCGCTGGGGCACCGGCCTGGTCCTTGGCGCCGTTGTCGAACGACGGTTGACCGACAACTGGGACGCCACCCTGTCCTGGACCCGTTACCGACTGGCAGGGGAAGACACCGATCTGCCGGCCCTGGGCGTGCGTTACCGGTTCGCCGCGTTCTGAGACTTTTCTGGGAAAAAATCCGTTCTCGTTCGTTTTAGGGGGGAAAGGGACCTGAATGGCCCACCCCCGTTTGACGACCACGAGGAACGCTAATGACCACGCTTGCCGATCCGGCCCAAGCCGACCGCACTCTGTCCGCCCGCCTCAAGCAGGAAACCCACGCCATCCATGACGCGCTGGACAGCCGCATCAGCGCCCTGTCGCCGTTTCTGGACCGCGCGCACTACGCACGTTTCCTGCGCGTGCAGCTGCGTTTCCAGACCGCCACCGCGCCGCTCTATGAGCGTGACGATTTGCAGCGCCGGTTCCCCGACCTGTTGGAGCGCAGTCGGGTGGATCTGATCGAGGCGGATTGCCGCGATCTGGGCCTCGCCGAGGCCGACATCGAGGCGGACCGCGCCGCCGGCTGGGCGGTGGCCATCGAAGACGGCGACGCCGTGATCGGCTGGCTGTACACCAACGAGGGCTCCAACCTGGGCGCCGCCTTTCTGTTCAAGCGCGCCCGGAAGGAACTGGACCTGAGCGCCGACTTCGGCGCCCGCCATCTGGCCGGCCATCCGGACGGTCGCGGCCTGCATTGGAAGCGCTTCAAGGCCCAGCTGGACGAACTCGGCCTGAACGATGGGCAGCAGGATGAGGCGGTGCGCGGCGCCCGGGCCGCGTTCGCGTTCGTGCGGGAATCCGTGGAAGCGGTAATGGCATGAGGGCTGGCATGCGAGTTGTGATCGGGCTGCTGGCCCTGTGTCTTTCGATAGCCGGTCAGGCGCAGCAGCGTCTGGTGGTGGCCGGCGGCGAACTGACCGAAATCGTTTATGCGCTGGACGCCGGCGACCGGCTGGTGGCGGTGGATTCCACCAGCAATTACCCGGCGGCGGCGCGGCAATTGCCCAAGCTGGGCTATGTGCGGGCGCTGCCGGTGGAGGGCACCCTGGCCCTGAAGCCGGACCTGGTGCTGCTGTCCGGGGAGGCGGGCCCGCCGCCGGCGGTGGCTCAGCTGAAACAGGCCACGGAGGTGCGCTTGATCGACCCGGAGTGGAGCCCGGCCGGGCTGCTGGCCCGGGTGGAGCAGGTCGCCGAGGCGCTGGAGTTGCAAGCGCGCGGCGAGCAATTGAACGCCGGTCTGCGCGAACGCTTCGCCGCCCTTGATCAACGGCTGCCGCTGGCGGACCCGCCGCGCACCCTGCTGGTGCTGTCCGCCGGCCGCCACGGCGTGCAGGTGGCGGGCAAGGGCACCCAGGGCCAGGCCCTGCTGGATGCCCTGGGGCTGCCCAATGTGACCGATGGCGAGGGCTATAAACCGCTCAACGCGGAGGCGGTGCTGGCCGCCAATCCGCAGTTGATCATCATCGCCGAGACCCGGCCGGGCAGCTTCCAGCCGGAGCAGTTGCCGCTGCTGGAAAGCACCGACGCCGGTGCCCACGGCCGGGTGCTGGTGGATGACGGCATGCGCCTGCTGGGCTTCGGCCCGCGCCTGCCGGACGCCATGGAAGCGGTGCTGGAGGTGGCCACCGGTGAGGGCCGCTGAGCCCCGGCGCTGGCCGGTGGCACCGACCCTCGCCGCGCTGGCCGCGCTGCTTGCCCTGGGCATGGTGATCGCCGCTCTGGCCGGCCCCTTGTCGGTGGCCCCGGTGACCCTGTGGCGGGGTGTCTGGGAAGGCAGCGACCAGCCCGGCTACCTGGTGGTGCGTGACCTGCGGCTGCCGCGCATTCTGATGGCGGCCCTGGTGGGCGCGGCGCTGGCGTCCACCGGCGCCGCCCTGCAGGGCCTGTTCCGCAACCCGCTGGCGGACCCGGGGTTGATCGGCATCTCCGCCGGCGCCGCCCTGGGGGCGGTGTCGGTGATCGTGCTCGGTGGCGGTGCCCTGGGCCCTCAGGCGCTGCCGGTGGCCGCTTTCGCCGGCGCCCTGGTCACCACCTTCCTGATGTGGCGCATCGCCAGCCGGGGCGGCGAAACCCGGGTGGCGCTGTTGCTGCTGGCGGGCATCGCCATTGGCGCCATCGCCATGGCGCTCACCGGCGTGCTCACCTTCATGGCCGACGACAACGAGCTGCGCACCCTGACGTTCTGGGCCATGGGCAGCCTGGCCCACAGCCGCTGGTCCGACGTCGCCCTGGTGGCGCCCTGGCTGTTGGCGGGTATCGTGCTGATGCCGCTGCTGGCACGGCCGCTGAACGGTCTGATGCTGGGCGAGCAGGCGGCCCTGCACCTGGGCCACGCGGTGCCCCGGGCCAAGCGCGCGGTGATGGTGCTGGGCGCGGTGTCGGTGGGCGCGGCGGTGGCCGCCGCCGGCCAGATCAGTTTCGTGGGTCTGGTGGCCCCGCATCTGGTGCGGCTGCTGATCGGCGTCGATCACCGCTGGCTGATCCCCGGCGCCGCCGCCCTGGGCGCGGTGCTCACCGTGTTCGCCGACACCCTGGCGCGCACCCTGGTGGCGCCGGCGGAACTGCCCATCGGCCTGGTAATGGCGTTGCTGGGCGGTCCTTTCTTCCTGGTGTTGTTGCTGCGCCGCCATGGAGTCTGAGCGATGAGTGAGGTGTTATTGGAGGTCACCAACGTCACGGTGAAGGCGGGCGAGCGGACCTTGTTGTCCGATATCACTTTCCAGGCCCGCGCCGGCGAACGGCTGGCGCTGCTGGGGCCCAACGGCGCCGGCAAATCCACCCTGATGCGCGCCCTGGCCGGCGACCTGACCCCGGACGCCGGCGCCGTGACCCTGCGGGGCAGGCCACTGCCGGACTGGCCACTGGCGAAGTTGGCGCGGCGTCGTTCGGTGATGCTGCAACACACCCCGGTGGGGTTTCCGGTGCGCGTCGATGAAGTGGTGGCCCTGGGGCTGCCCGGGCGGCGCCATGGCAACGCCGGCGATGCGCTGGTGGGCCAGCTGCTGGACCGGTTCGGCGTCGCCCATCTGCGCGGGCGGGCCTACCCGTCCCTCTCCGGCGGCGAGCAACAGCGGGTGCATCTGGCCCGCGTGCTTGCCCAGGTATGGGATACGCCGGGGCCGCGCCTGCTGCTGCTGGACGAAAGCACCTCGGCGCTGGACCCGGCGCAGCAGTATCGGGTGCTGGAGACGCTGTCGGGGCTGGCGGAGCAGGGCGGTTTTCTGATCGTGCTGGTCTGCCATGATCTCGCCCTGGCCGGCGCCTTCGCCTCAAGAGTGCTGATGCTCGACCAGGGTCGGCTGCTGGCGGATGATCTGCCCGCCCGGGTGCTGACCCCGGAGCGCCTGGCACGGGTCTATGGGCTGCGAAGCCGCTGGCTCGAGCACCCGGATGGGCCGGTGTTGCATGTGGAGGGCGCCTTGCCCCGCTCGGGGGTGGAGGGTCAGTCCCGGTCGTCCATGCCGTAATACCGAATACCAATCAGGAACAGCGCAGGTCACATCCGCATCGCGGCTGGTGTGCTCAGGGCGCGTCTTCCCCCGCCTCCTCTCTCTCACGGCGAAGTTCTTGTGCTTGCTGGCGGTACTGTTCCGCCTGGCTATCGCGCCTCAGGGTACGGTACAGCGAGGACAGATTGTCGAGCACCAGGAGCAGCTGTTCCCGGGGGACGGAGGGCTGCGCCTCCAGGATTTCCCGGGCCTGCTGGTAGAGCGGTTCGGCCTTGCCGTACTGGCGTCGCATATACAGAGCCGAGGCGAGGCCGTTGAGGGCGTCGGCGCGCAGCCGGGGAGAACCCGCTTCGGGCAGACCGTCGAGCACCGCCCGGTAGGTTTTTGCCGCTTCCCGGTATTGCCGGCGGGCGAGCTGGGTGGCGCCGAGGCTGGCCCTGATGCGGGCGACCTCCAGGCTGTTTGGCCCGAAGTGCTCATCCAACAGGGGCAACAGTTCCCGGTAGTGCCGCGCGGCCTCGTCGTAGCGGCCGGCGGCATGCAGGGAGAGAGCCTCGTCGTTGAGCGCCTGGATGTGTTGCGGGTCGGCCGCCAGGGCCGGTGTGCCCAAGGCGAGCACGACGCCCAGATAAAGGGGCTTGAAATCAACAATCATGAGGTGCTCCATCGGGCGCGATCCCAGGATCGCGCCCTTCATGGCCGGTTCAGTAACAGGCGGGCTGATACTCGAATCGCCAGCCGGGTTTCTCGGCGATTTCAAAGGTGTAGGTCATGCCGATCAGAACATTCTGGTCATAGGGCCGGTCCGGGTCCGGCGAAATATTGCCGGCATTGATGTAATCGTTGGCGTCCGCCGGCGCGTTCAACGCCAGACTGAAGTCGATGCTTTCGCCTTGCCCGATCACCATGCCTTCGCTCAAGCCGACGAAACCGCCGGAGAAGACCTGGGCGCCGTCCCGCGTGGGTGTGGCGACCCGCAGGTTGGTGATGGTGTAGCTGCCCTGGTAAGCGGTCAGCCGATAGTTCTTGATAACGTTGTCCCCTTGCTCCAGCTGATGGGAGAACACCGGGAAGCTGGTGTCGTCGTGGTGCCAGTAAGGGAAGGCGCGTTGGAAGGGCAGGGCGTCGGCGCCGTGGAGGGTGGTCATGTTCCGGTCCCAGTAGTTCAGTTCGGCGGAGTAGTAATCCTCCAGCATCAGGCTGGGGTAGTCCGCGCGCTCGACCGCTCTGAAAGACAGTGTCTGTGGTTCGGAGGTTTCGATGCCGTCGCTGACCACGGCGGTGGCGTTGTAGGTGCCCGGGATCGTGGGCGTGCCCGGTGCGAAGGTGGCCTCCACGCCGGCCTCGGTCAGGTCACTGCCCACCGGTTGGTCCAGGGTCCACAGGTAGTACAGGGTGTCCAGGTCCGGGTCCACCGCGTTCTGAGCGTAGAAGGTCAGCGCTTCGCTGCCGCCGATCACGTAGGGCTGGTCGGTGTCGTTGAAATGGGTATTGCGGCGACGCGCCATGAAGTGATCGTTATCGTTGCTGATGCTGCCGATCACCGGCGGATTGTTTTCCGATTTGGCGAGCACCCGCCCATAGGTGGTCGACGTGGTGGTACTGGTCACGCCATGGCTGTCGCGCACCGCCAGCAGCACCATGTAGATGCCGGGCCGGTCGGCGGTGAGGCCGGCGCGGGCGTTGCTCAGTACCGCGCCGTCGGGGCGGGTCACATCCCGGAAACGAAGCTGGGCGTTGCTGCCATCCGGGCGATCGAGAAGATGCCAGTGATAGGTGAGCCGGTTGTCGTCCGGGTCGGAGCTGGTGGAACCGTCAAACCAGGCGTCGGAGCCGACCATGATGGTTTGCGAGTCCAGCGTCATGGCCGCCGACGGGGCGCGGTTGGCGCCGGTACGGGCGATGAAGGTGCGCCGCGCGGGTTCGCTGTCGGCTTCGCCATCATTGACCACCATCTCCACGGTGTACTGGCCTTCCTCGGTGGGCGTGAAGCTGAACGAGCCCTGGCCGGTCAGATCGCTTTGCGCGTAACCCGCCGGCGTGCTGATCCACTGGTAGCGCCGGTTGCCGCTGCTGATGCGGGTGCCGTCGATGTCGTAGGAATTGCCGCTGGACCAGATCGTGTCGCCGAGCTCCACTTCATTGGCCTGGCCGGGCGTGATGAAGCCGATCCGGGGCGTGCCCTGGAAGGTCGCCACCGGCGGCGTATTCGGCGCGCCTTGCGGCGCCGTCACGGTAATGCTGGCATTGCTGAAATTGCTGATGGAGGTGCCGTCGTAGACCACCAGATAGGCGTCCCAGGTACCGGCCACGTCCGGGGTGAGGGTGGGCGTGGCGGTATCGTGATCCTGCAAAGCGGTTTCCACGGTCAGGGCGGAGCCATTGGGAATCCAGATCGGAGCGAAACCGGTGTCGCTGCCAGGACTGATCATGTACCAGCGATAGCTGAGTTCATCGCCGTCCGCATCGGAGCTGCCGGAGCCGTCCAGGGTCAGGGTCTGGCCGCGTTCGACGGTATAGGGCCCGCCGGCGTTGGCCACCGGTGTGGTGTTGGCTTCGCTGGCGGTGATGGTGAGGGTCAGCGGGGCACTCGCCCGCTCCTGATAATGAACCACCAGCGTCACGCTGTACTGGCCGGCCACGTCCGCGTAGAAACTGGTCATGGCGGTGCCGGTTTGCGCCAGCATCGCGGTGCTGTCGGTGGGCGCTGATTCCAGGGTCCACTGATAGGTGAGCAGGGCAGCGTCGCCGCCGGTGGGCGGCACGCTTTCGCCACCGTCCAGTAACACGGTGGTACCGATCAGTTCGTGGTATTCGGTTTGCGCGATGGCCACCGGGTCCGGGTTGGTGGCGGTGATGATCACCCGGTCCTGGCGGCTGTCGGCGGTGCCGTCATTGACCACCAGATCGGCCGCGTAGGTGCCGGGCAGGTCGGTGACCAGCTGGGGCTGCGCCACGCTCTCATCGGAGAGTTCGGCGGTGCTTCGGGCGGGCTTATCGGCCAGGGTCCAGGTATAGCTCAGTTCGGCCTCGGATCTCGGCGAATGGCTGGCGGACCCGTCCAGGGTCACGGTGCCACCCATTTCCACGGTTTGATCGGGGCCGGCGTTGGCGACCGGTCTTTCCACGGCGTCGCCGCCATCGCTACCGCCACCGCCGCCGCCGCAGGCGACCAGCAGCAAGGTGGCGAAGAGAAACGCGCACGGTGTTTTCAGGGATTGCATGGACTTGTCTCCATTGGAGTGGTGATGTTCAGAGGTTCAGCGTCACGCTCAAACGGGCGGTGCGGCCGGGGGCGGGCACCAGACCCAGGCCCAGCGCATCCAGGTAATACTGGTCGGTGACGTTATCGACGTTGAAGTCGACGCTGAGGGTGTCGTTGGGCTTCCAGCTGGCGTACAGGTCGACGATCCGATAAGCGTGCCAGGGCACCGGGCTGAGAAAGCCGTAGGAGGTCTGATCGTCGAATTCCGGTGTCTCGGTGCGCTCTCCCATGAAGGTCACGCGGGTGCCGATGTCCAGCCGGCGCCGGAACAGGCGGGCGCCCAGCGTCGCGGAGGCATGCCATTCCGGCGGAATCATGTTGTTGAAATAGGAATTGGCGACGCCGTAGTCGTTGCAGCGGTCGCGCCGGTAGCTGCCGTAATGGCACACCTCGATGTGGTCGTACCGGGTGCCGCCGAGCTTGGTGTAGGCGAAGCCGGCGTCGTACTCCAGGGACAGCTCGGTACCGCGCAGAGAAACGCTTTCGATGTTGCGCACCACGAAGGTCTGGTTGCCTTCCTCCCAGAGATTCGGGGAGGTACGCGTGAGATAATCCTCGGTGAGGTTCTCGAAGCGGGCCAGCTTGACCGCGAGCCGGTCGCCGCCCAGAAAGACGTCATGGCCCAGAAAGTTGATACCCACTTCCCGGTTGGTGGCATGCTCGGGCTTGAGCGGCACGTCCAGGGCCGGCGCTACCGACCAGCCCTGGGTGGCCTCGAACAGACTGGGCATGCGCAGCGCCTCGGCGTGCCGCGCATAGAACTGCAGGCCGTTCATCCAGGGTTCCCAGGCCACGCTGAACACCGGGGCGCTGCCGCTGTTGCGGGTGCGATAACGAATCGGATCGCAGGCGCCGTTACCGTCGTCGTCCACGCAGAACACGCTTTCTACGTAGACAGTGTCGACCAGATTGCCGTCGTCGTCGTAGAGGTTTTCCTGGTGGCCCTCCGGCACGACAAGCTTATCGTCCTCGGTTTCTACCCGGATATAACGGATGCCGGCATTCAGGGTAAGCGGACGTACCGGCTTCCATTGCCAGTTGAAAAAGGCGCCGAGCTCGTCCCGGTTACCGATGCGGCCGAAGGCGGTATTGCGCGACGGATCGTTGTCCGCGTCGGCGGGGACGCGGGTATCGATGTCCTCCCGTTGCGCGGTGAGGCCGTAATTCAGGGTGTGCTCGCCGGCGAAGGAAATCGCGGTTTCATTGCCGAGGTCTCCGCCCCAACGGTCGTAGCGTTCCGGGGTGGGCGTGGCGGTGAACATGCCGTACACATCCTCGGAATAGCTGCGGTTGAGGCTGCGGGTGTGGGTATGCCAGAGATTGAAGCTCAGATCCAGCCAGGCCTTGTCCACCGGGTCCCAGCGGTAGCGGCTGGTGTAGGTGTGGGCGGTCACGGTGCTGTCGTCGGTTTGTTTGATCTGGTCGAACCAGATCAACTGGGACGGCATCAGCTCACCGTATTCGCTGTCATAGCGCTGGTAGCCCAGTTCCAGGGTCTGGTCCGCCGGCAGGTAGACGTTGCTTTTCAACAGCAGGGTGTTGCTGCGCAGGTTGCTGTTGACGATGCGCTCCTCGCCGCGGAACCGGGAGGCGCCTTCGCGGATCGCGGTGACTTCCGTATAGAACGGCAACTCCCGGTATTCCAAGGCCACTTCCGGAGTAGGGCCATGGGCGCCGGAATAGTAGTTGCCCTGATTGCGTTGCGCGTAGGCGGCCACCAGGTCGAAGCTCTCGAAGCGCCGGGCGGCGGCGATGCTGCCCGACCAACTGCGCATGTCCAGCAGGCCGGGGCGGTCCATGCCCTCCGGCGAACCGAACTGCTCCGGCAGCGCGTTCTCGCCCTGGCACAGGCTGGCGACCGCGCAGTCCACGTAATAGGTGCGGCCGGTGCCGTCCATCCCCGCCGGTGTGCCGCCGGGCGGGGCCGCGCTGCTGTTGCCCATGGCGCCGCCACGCAGCCGCAGGCCCCAGTCCTTGCCCGGCTTGATGATGTCATTGGCGCCAATGGTGCGCATGCTGACCACACCGCCGGTGGCGCCACTGGCGCCGGCGTCCATCACCGGGCCCTTGTCGATATTGATGCTGGCGATCATGTCGGGATCGATATAGGTGCGTGACGATACGCCGGCATAGCCCCTGTACACGGTGGTTTCCTGGCGGGCCCCGTCCAACAGTACCGGCACGCGCCCCTGGCCCTGCATCCCGCGAATATTGATGTCCAGGCCGCCGCTGTTGCGGTTCTCGCCGACCAGCACACCGGGCGTGCCCTGGAAAATGTCGCCCACTGAAGTACCACGGAAGCGTTCGATCTCCCGCTGTTCGATCACGTTGGCGGAGTGGGCGCTGCGGTAAACCCCGTCGGAGGCCACCGCCTTGCCGTGCACCTGCACCGGCGCCAGGGTGAAGCCGGCGGTGTTGGACAACGGATAAATCACCGCCGCCTGGGGGGCGGTGGCGCGCCAATACAGTTCGGTGCCGGCGAGCAATCGGGTAAGCGCCTGGTCGGCGGGTAACAGGCCATCCACCGCCGTGGACTGTCGGCCCTCGGCCAGCTCGGAGCGTAATGACACCTGCCAGCCGGACTGGCGTGCGAAGGCGCTGATGGCGCCCGCCAAAGGCTGAGCGGGGATCTGAAACATACGGTCGTGCCCGACCACGGCGCTTGGTTCCCCGTGGTCGGGTGTGGCGGCGTGACTCACCACCGGCGTCAGCCCGATCAGTACCAGCGCCAGCAGTCGGCAAGGTAGCGGTGGGACCATGAAACGGCTCCTGTCCAGGATGTCGAGAATGAGAGTTATTCTCTTGAATCCTTAAGACGCGGCAGCCGCCGGATTTTCCCAGAAAATATTCAGAGGTGGGTCAGGGCAGGACCAGGTGGGGCAGCAGCGGCGCGGAGAGCACCTTGCCCTGGTGGGGTTCCACCAGATTGTTGAGCGCGCGATCCGGCGTCGACAGGTCGTAGGCGCCGGTCACGCGGCGCGCGCCCAGCGCTTCGCTGGTCAGCACGATGCCGTGATCATCGTAGCGGCGCAGGGTGGCGATCACGTCGGCGATGGCGGCGTCGACCACGAACAGCCGCCGCTGCCGCCAGCCGCCCACATCCTCGATGGCAAGCCGGCTTTGCCGTACTTCTCCATCGTGGGAGAGCGACAGTTGCTGGCCGGGTAGCAGGTCAGCCAACGGCCGGGGCTGGTCGGTGCCACGGTCGGTGACCCGCACCTTGCCACTGGCCACGCTCACGGTATCGGAGAGGGCGCCGATGGCCACATTGAAGCGCGTGCCCAACACCGTGATCTCCATCTGCTCCGCACGGACCACGAAGGGGTGGCGGAGATCCCGGGTGACATCGAAGAAGGCTTCGCCGCGCAGCAGGGTGACGCGCCGTGCGCCGTCGGCGAAGTCGACCTGGATGGCGCTGTCGGCGCCAAGATGGGCCTGGCTGCCGTCCGGCAGGTTGACCAGGCGGGTGACGCCCACCGGTGTGATCTGGTCGGCGCGCCAGTGCAACAATAATCCGGGCAGCAGGGCCACCAGCAGACAGGCCGCGATCGCCACCGCGGCGATGCCATGGACCCGGGACCGGCGCCGCGGAGGGCGGGCGGCGGTCCCGGCGACATGGTCGTTCGGTTCATCGACGCCCAGCGTGGTCTGGGGGGGAAGGGCGCGCAATAACCGCCACGAAACACGGGCCTGTTCCCAGGCGTCACGGTGCAGTTCACTGTCTTCCAGCCATTGCCGGTGACGTTGACGCAGGGCCTCGCTTTCGGGCTCGGCCTGCAAGCGCAGCAACCAATCCATGGCCTGGCTGATGGCCTGTTCCCGCGGCGTCGTTTCCTCTGTCATCGTCCCGTCCTGCTGTGCTGTCCCCGGAGGAAAAGTGCTGACCATGATAGGCGGTCGTCCCTTATATGACGAATGAAAGGCGGGATTTGCTCAGACGGCGGGCCCGACCCTAGTGGTCTGTCCCGGACCGATTGGCTTTATCAAGATGCAATGCCACTTTAACCATTCCCTGGTGTACCAGGCGTTGCGCGGAAGAGGTTGAAACACCCAGCGCGTCCGCGATGTCCTGCAGGCGGGCGCCCCCCAGACGGTGCATTTCCAACGCCTTGCGGGTGTTTTCCGGCAATGTCGCCATGACCTTGGCCACTTCGCTCAACTGTTCTTCATTGAGCAGGCTGCGTTCCGGTTCCGGCAGGGGGGCGGGCGCCATCCATTCCAGGTTCGCATCGTACTGATCGTGACGGTAGCGGCTCTCCAGGTTGAGACGCCGGCTCAGGTCCATGGCCAGATTGCGGACGATGCGGTAGAGGTAATGAGCGGGCTGGCGAGGCATATTGGCGCGCGCGAAGCGCAGCCAGGCATCCTGCACCACTTCCTCGGCGGCATCGCGGCTCCCGGTCAAGGGAATGGCGTAGTTGATCAGGGCGGCGCGATGCTCAAGGTAGACCTTGAGTTTGTCGTTGTCCCCGTTCATTCGCCAGCACCCCGAGTGCAAAGAAAGAGAGAACTTTATTTTTAATGAGAATCATTGTCAATTGGAGGCATGGCCTCCCACGCGCAGTTGGATAGCCGTGACAACCACCCCGCGGCGGTCTATACGGTGCTGCCGCGCGGGAACCCGGCGGGCCAGTGGCACCATGCGGAGCAATCCGCCGGCCGTGACCCACGGGTTCCCGCGCTGGTCAGGCGCGGCCTGATCGGCAATGCTTTGGGTTTTCGCCGTTGGAGGAAAACGCGATGACCAATTTCGAGCGGGTGGCCGAATTGATGGGCCCGCCGTTCCTGCGCCTGCTGGGCGTGGAGGCGGTGTCCATCGAAGAAGGGCGGGTGGTGTCCCGGGTGGCGATCCGCGAGCAGCTGCATCAGCAAAACGGCTATGTGCATGCCGGCGTGATCGGCAGCGTCGCCGACCACACCGCCGGCGCCGCCGCCGGCACCCTGCTGGATGAGCATCACATGCCGCTGACCGCCGAATACAAGGTCAACCTGCTGCGCCCGGCCACCGGCGTGGCCCTGGTGTGCGAGGCCACCGTGCTGAAGGCCGGGCGGGCGATCACCGTGGCGGAATCCGAGGTGTTCGCCGAGGACGGGCAGGGTGGCCGCAAGCTGGTGGCCAAGGCCACCGTGACCCTGTCCATCGTGCCGGTGCGGGGCTGATCAAAAGACCTTGTAGGGCAGAAACTTGCCGGTCATCAGGATTTTGACCCGGTCGCCTTTCGGGTCTTCCTCGCGCTGGATGTCCATGTCGAAATCGATGGCGCTCATGATGCCGTCGCCGAATTCCTCGTGGATCAGTTCCTTCATGGCGCACCCGTACACGTGCACGGCTTCGTACAGGCGGTAGATCAAGGGGTCGCGGGCGTCGGTCTCGCCGCCCTTGGACGGAACGATCTGCAGCCAGGCCACCGCTTCGTCGGAGAGGTCGAACAGTTCGCCGACGGTGGCGGCCTGCTGCTTGTTCATGGCCATCTGGCCGAGGCAGGCGGCGGTGGTCCATTCCTTGCTGTTGCCGACGGCGTCGGCCACCGCCTTCCAGGTGAGGCCCTTGGCCACCTTGGCGGCGCGGATCATTTCGGTGACTTGGGTTCGGTTGCTGATCATGGTGGTGTCTCCATTGATGGGTAGGAAAATGGCAAGGCGGCCAGACCTCAGGCCGCGTCCCGCCGGGATGGGCGGCCCACCGTCAGGCTGGCGGTGGTTTCGCCGTCGCGGCACTGGCGCAGGGCCAGGTAATCGTCGTTTTCGTGTTCCACCTCCCAGTCCAGGGCCGGGTCCGGGGCGCCGCGCAGCACGATGGGCAGGTGCCGGGTTTTGAGCCGCACCACCGGCGCCTGGTGGCGGTAGCCCGGGTGCGGGCGGTCGAGAAGATGGTGGGCGATGGCCTCCGCCTGGCGGGGGATCGGTTCGATAAAGCGGCACGGGGCGCCGTCGATGCTGATGCAGTCACCGAGCGCGTGGATGCCGGGTACGCTGGTGGCCAGGGTGTCGGCGCTGACCGCGATACCCCGGTCGAACGCCAGCCCCGCCTGGCGGGCCAGGCGCGACTCGGTGATCAGACCGGTGGCGGCCACCACCTGATCCACCGCCAGCGCGTGGCCGTCTTCCAGATGCACGGCGCGGCCCGGCGCCGTGGCCGTGATCGCGGCCACCCGGGTGGTCCCCAGGAACGTCACGCCCAGACTTTGCAGATGTCGCGCCAATCGCTCCACCGCCGGCGCCGGCAGCAGGCCGGCCAACGGGCCGGTTTGCTGATCGATCAGGGTCACCGCATGGCCGGCGTGGGCCAGGTCCTCCGCCAGCTCACAGCCGATCATGCCGGCGCCGACCACCGCCACGCGCCGGGGCGCGCCGTCCAGGGCGGTTTGCAAACCGGCCCAGCCGTGCAGGTGGTTGATGCGCCAGCAAAGCTGCTCCGGCAGGGCCGGTGGCAGGGCCGGGCGGGCCCCGTGGGCGAGCACCAGGGCCCGGTAGATGAGCGTGCCCCGGGTGGTGCGCAGTTGCCGCAGCGCCGGCGAAATGCCCACCGCGAAGGTCTCCGCCAGCAGCGTCACGCCCAGGCGCTGGGCGGCCTCCCGGCCACTTTCCCGGGCCAGGGCCGGCGCGCGCAGGCCGCGGCTGAGCGCCACCGACAACTCCGGCTTGTGGTAGACATCGCCCTGGCAGGCGGTGACCAGGGTGATCGGCACCTCCTGATCCAGCGCGCGCAGCGCCTCCACCAGACTCCAGCCGGCGAGGCCGGCGCCGACCACCACGATGCTGTCGCGGGACGGGGCCACCGTCGGCGCGGCCGGCGCGGGGGGCGCCGCCGGAGGGTCGTAGAGTTCGAAGTCGCCCTTGCCGACGCCGCACAGCGGGCATTCCCAGTCGTCGGGGATGTCCTCGAAGCGGGTGCCCGGCGGCAGGCCGCCGTCCGGGTCACCCTGTTCCTCGTCGTAGATCAGGCCGCAGGCCAGGCAGATGTACTGGCGCCAGGGGCGCTCGTCGGGGGCGTTCATTCGCAGGGCTCCTCCCCGGCCGGCCATTGCTCGCGGCACAGCCGGTCCATTTCCCAGCGCAGGTGTTTGATCGCCGGGGTGACGATGGCCACGAACTGCGCCTCGCGCAGGCGCCGCTGGGCGGCGGCGGACAGGGCGTAGCCGCGCGCGCCCTGGTGCAGCATGGCGGACTGGGCGGCGCGCAGGGCGAAATCGGCGCCCTGGGTACGCAGGTCGAGCACGTCCAGCAGATAGTCGCGGCTGTCGTCGTCGGGGGTGGCGGCCAGCAGAGTGGCGCGGCGCTGCAGATCCTCCAGCTCCGCCTGCAGGGCATCCGGGCGTTGATCCAGAAAGCGATTGACGTGGCCGAGCTGGCCCTCCACCTCCAGGATCGAGTCCAGGCTGCCCTGGGCCACGCCCAGGGCCATGCCCGCCTGCAGCAGAATGAAGCCGGCGCGGACCTCGGCGATAAAGGGGCGGGCCGGGTCGGCGATCAGTCGCTCCGCGCCCACCGGATAGTCTTGCAGGCGGATGCCCCAGGTGCTGCTGCCCTCCATGCCCGAGAAGGTGGGGCAGGGCCGCAGCTCGACCTGATCGTCGCATTCCAGCAGGAACATGATTTCCCCCTGGATCCGGTCCCGGTCGTCGCGAACCTGGGCCAGGGCGCCGCAGTACTGGCCCGGTGCGATGTGGCTGACCCAGGGCAATACGCCACTGACCCGGTAACCGCCGTGGCCGTCCGCACGGGCGCGCAGCGCCATGCGCTCGATGCCCGACAGCGCCTTCATCGGGTTGGACAGGGCGGTGCCGCCGAAGCGGGTGCCGCGCCGATGGGCGTGCAACCGCGCGCCGGTCAGTGCCGGGTTGCCGGAGCGTTCCATGTACAGACCGCACACCTGGTGGGCCCAGACCAGGAAGCCGGTGGTGCCGCAACGGCGCGCCACCCGCAGCATGGCACCGATGGCCAGATCGAAACGGGGGTGCTCGCCCAGGTGGGCGTCCAGACCGCCGGCCTCACCCAGGGCGCGCATGATCTCCAGCGGATAATGGCCTTCCTGGTCGATGCGGTAGGCGAGGGCGGCCAGCGGGCCGTCGGCGATCTCCTCGACCCGTTCGAGCAGGGCGGCGTCGCTGTCCGGCGGCGTGACATCAAGGGGTTGGGCGCTGTTCATGGGCTCCTCCCTGGGCGCCGGCGCGAAGCCGGTGCCGATGTGCGTGGATCGGGCCGATTACTCGGCCAGAGCGATATCGAAGGCGATCGGGTTGCGCATGCTGTTGGCCACCGGCGAAAAGTAGTTGGCCTGTTGCACGATCTCGTCGAGTGCTTCGCGGTCGGCGTCGCCTTCCACCAGCACGCGCACGCGGATCTCCTGAAAGCCCATCTGCGAGGGAATGCGGTGGGCGCCGCCGGCGCCCCAGGCGGCGCTGTTACCAATATCACCTTCCAGGAACAGCTCCAGCCGTGACAGCTTCACGTTCTTCCAGGTGGCCACCGCGGTGATGCCCACCGCCAGGCAGCCGCCCAGCGCGGACAGCACGATCTCGCCCGGGGCCGGTGCCGTGTTCTGGCCGAACAAATGCAGGGGCTCGTCCACCACCACCGCCTCGTGGTCGCCCACGTAGGAGAGCGTGCGGTACTGGCCTTCGCACACCGTGTGAACCTTGTTGGTGCCACGGGCCTGGGGGTTGTTGCGGCCCTTTTCGGCGAAGCCGAGCAGACCGTCGCGGTCGATGGGACGCAGATGGGTTTGAACGGTGTTGGCGGTTTGTGTGCTCAAGGGACTCTCCTGGTTAATCGGTCCTGGTTAATCGGTCCTGATTGATCGGCGAAACGGGCAACGGGCCCGCGAACGGGGCCTCTGTCAGTGCCTACATCGCAAGGGCTGTGCCAGAAGCGGCAAAGGCCGGGAATGAAACCGCGAAAAGACGAAAAAAGCCTTTCTGTTCAGCGATCTATGGAAGTCCGAGCCGGCGCGTCACGAAGGCGCGAGGCCCCACCGGCGAGCGGTGCCTGCCTACGAAAAGCGACAAAGCGCAACAATGTCCGTGTTTGTCGGCGGACATTGTCGTCGTCCCCGGCCGAGGGCGGCGCCCGATCCCACCGGACGGCCCCGCCGCCGCCCGCGTCCGGATCCCGGGCGGCTCGTGGTCCGACCCCGGCAAGTGGTTGTTTTGGTGGGGGTTTGTTGGGGGTTTGGGGCGTTTGGGGGCGTTAGCGGGGGTTTTTGGGGGCGGTTTTGTGGGCGGGCTGGCATGGAAACTGCTCTTCACTTTCCGTCGACCCGTTCAGGGGCCCGTTGCCAGCCGGAGTACGAAGATGGGAGCCACCATTCACCTCAATGCCATCACGCATCGCTACAAGGCGGGGGCGGCCACCGTTCTCGAGGACATCGACGATCAGATCAGAAGCGGCGAGCGCGTGGTGCTGATCGGCCGCAGCGGCTGCGGCAAATCCACCCTGCTGCATATGATCGCCGGGCTGCTGATGCCCGCCGAGGGATGCGTGAAGATCGCCGGTCGTCAGGTGGTTCGGCCTTCCGCCAAGTGGAACATGATGTTCCAGAAGCCCTCGCTGTATCCGTGGATGAACGTGCGCGACAACGTGGGGCTGGGGTTGCGGTTCGCCGGCGCCGGCAAGGCCGAGATCCGCGCGCGGGTGGCCGGGCTGCTGGAGCTGGTGGGGCTGGCCGACAAGGCCGGGGCCAATGTGCAGAGCCTGTCCGGCGGCCAGCAGCAACGGGTGGCGCTGGCACGGTCGCTGGCCACGCGGCCGGACGTGCTGTTGCTGGACGAACCTTTTTCCGCCCTGGACGCCTTTACCCGGGCCAGCCTGCAACAGGAAGTGGCCGGCATCTGCGGCGATCTGGGCATCACCCTGGTGACCGTTACCCACGACATCGACGAGGCCATCCTGATGGCCGACCGGGTGCTGATCATGGGCCAGAATCCGGGGCGCATCGAAACCCGGCTGGCGGTGGACCTGCCCTGGCCGAGGGATCCGGGCAGCGTGGATTTCCAGCAGCGCCGGCGGGCGCTGATGGAGCAATTCCAGCAAAGCGACCAATTCCAGCAAAGCGATGACGGCCAACGGACCGAGCGTCCGCCGTCGTCGGCACAGGACCGGGAAGGCGCCCCCTGGCGCCGCGTCAGCAACGGCTGATTCCAACCCACCCGAGGAGAGCGATTGATGAGTGATTCCTGCCACCACCACGGAGACGGCGACGCGACGCTGCCCACCTGCGAGTCCTGCGACACCGGCCTGAGCCGGCGCGATTTCATGCGCGACATCATCGCCGCCACCGGCGCCGGCATGTTCACCGCCGGCGGTCTGGGGCTGAGCCGCCAGGCGTTCGCCGCGGAGGCCGATCCGGTGCTGAAGATCGGCTATATCCCCATCGTCGATGCCGCCGTTCTGCTGGTGGCCCATGCGCGCGGTTATTTCGAGGAAGAGGGGGTCAAGGCGGAGCGGCCCACCCTGATTCGCGGCTGGTCGCCGCTGGTGGAAGGCTTCGCCAGCGGCAAGTTCAACCTGGTGCACTTTCTCAAGCCGATCCCGATCTGGATGCGTTACAGCAACGACTTTCCGGTGAAGGTGATGTCCTGGGCCCATGTGAACGGCTCCGCCATCGTGGTCGGCCGCCACACCGAGGCGGAGGAGTTCGCCGATCTGGGCGGCACCCAGATCGCCGTGCCGTACTGGTATTCGATGCACAATGTGGTGCTGCAGATGGGCCTGCGCCAGGCCGGCCTGACACCGGTGATCAAGGCCCAGGGCGAGCCCCTGGGGGCCAGGGAAGTGAACCTGCAGATCATGCCGCCGCCGGACATGCCCGCCGCCCTGGCGGCGCGCAAGATCGACGGCTATATCGTCGCCGAACCCTTCAATGCCGCCGGTGAGCTGCTGGCCGGCGGCAAGGTGTTGCGCTTCACCGGCGACATGTGGAAGAACCACCCCTGCTGTGTGGTGTGCATGAATGAAAACCAGGTGGCCGCCCAGCCCACCTGGACCCAGAAAGTCATGAACGCCCTGGTGCGCGCCCAGAATGACGCCCAGCAAAACAAGGCGGAGGTGGCGAAACTGCTGTCCCGGGACGGCGAGGGTTATTTGCCGATGCCGGCCAACGTGGTGGAACGCGCCATGACCCACTACAACCCCGGCGACTATCAGCATCCGGACGCCATCCGCCACCCGGAATGGCACACCGGCCGGGTGGACTTCCGCTCCTGGCCGTACCCGTCCGCCACCCGCTTCATCGTCGAACAGATGAAGGACACCCTGGTCAGCGGCGACACCGGTTTTCTGCAGGCCCTGGACCCGGACTTCGTGGCCGGCGATCTGGTCGACGACCGCTTCGTGCGCAAGTCCTTGATCGCCTTTCCCGGTGGCAAGCGGGACGACGACGAGGATCCCTTCGTCCGCGAGGAGGTGATCCGCGTATGAATACCCTCGCTTCCCGGGCGCGCCCCACGGCATCGGCCTGGCCGTCCCTGTGGCGTCGGGTGGCGCCCTTGGCCTGGCCACTGGGCGGCATTGCCGTGATGCTGTTCGTGTGGTGGCTGGGCGGGCTCTACCTGGCCGGCAACCCGGACACCCTGATGTTCGCCAGCTTCGCCCCCGGGCCCACCTTCGCCGCCCTGTGGCGGATGCTCGGCGAGGCGGCGCTGTGGGACGCCATCGGCGCCAGCCTTTACCGCATCGGCGCCGGCCTGTTCTGGGGGGCGCTGATCGGCATTCCGCTGGGCATTCTGATCGGCTACTTCTCCCTGGCCATGCGCATGGCCAATCTGCCGTTCCAGTTCCTGCGCATGATCAGCCCGCTGGCCTGGATGCCGTTGGCGGTGCTGATCTTCGACACCTGGGACGGCGCCATCGTGTTCCTGATTCTGATGGCGTCGCTGTGGCCGATCGTGTTCTCCACCGCCCATGGCGTGAAACGCATCGATCCCGGCTGGTTCAAGGTGGCCCGCAACCTGGGCGCCGACAGCCTGCAGATGCTGCGCCGGGTGATCCTGCCGGCGGTGATGATGGACATGATGGCCGGTATCCGCCTGGCGGTGGGCGTGGCCTGGGTGGTGCTGGTGCCGGCGGAGTACCTGGGCGTCACCAGCGGCCTGGGCTATGCCATCAATGATGCACGCGACACCCTGGACTACGCGGCACTGACCGCCGTGGTGCTGGTGATCGGGGTGATCGGCTACGCCCTGGACAGCCTGTGCGTGATGCTGATGCGGCGTTTCAACTGGCAACTGGAGGGCTGATGCTCGACGGCGGGCCGCGCGCCCCGGACGGGGCCGCCGGCGACGAGGACGTGGATCTCACCGTGCTGCGCGAAGCGGCCCGATTGATCGGCCGCGCCGAGTCGCCGGAACTGGCGATCAGTGGCATTCTGCGGCTGCTGTCGCAGATGCTGGGCCTCAACCGCGCCCGGGTGATGCTGCCGCGCATCGACGATGCGGGCCTGAGCATCCGCTATGCCTACGGCCTCACCGACGAGGAGCGACAACGGGGCCGGTACCTGGCCGGCGAGGGCGTGGCCGGCCGGGTGATGCGCACCGGCCAGCTGGCGGTGGTTCAGGACATCGACCAGGAACCGCTGTTCCTGGGCCGCGCCGTGCGCCGCCGCACGTTGCCCGACGAGATCGTCGCCTACATCGCCGTGCCGCTGATGGACGGTGGCGTGCCCATGGGGGTGCTGGCGGCGCACCGCTTGCGGCAGCGGCCACGCAAGATCGACCGCGACCTGGGCACCCTTCAGACCATCGCCGTGTTCATCGTCCAGATTCTCAAATTCAACGCCCTGCTGGAGGCGCGCACCGCTCATCTGCGCGATGAGAACCGCCAGCTCAAGGACGCCCTCAGCAGCGCCCGGCCGGCCCACGGCATTCTCGGCGAAAGCGAGCCCCTGCGCGCGGCTCTGCACAACGCCCTCAAGGTGGCGGACACCGAGGTCACGGTGCTGATCACCGGCGAGTCCGGCACCGGCAAGGAGCGTTTCGCGGAACTGCTGCATGACCAGAGCGGCCGCCGCGATGGCCCCTTTCTGGCGATCAACTGCGCCGCCATTCCCGAGCCGCTGCTGGAGTCGGAACTGTTCGGCCACGAACGGGGCGCCTTCACCGGCGCCAACGCCTTGAAGAAAGGCAAGATCGAAATGGCGGACGGCGGCACCCTGTTCCTGGACGAGATCGGCGACATGAGCCCGGACCTGCAGACCAAGCTGCTGCGGGTGCTGGAGAAACGGGTGATCCAGCGGGTCGGCGGCAACCGCGACATTCCGGTCACCGTGCGCATCCTCGCCGCCACCCACAAAAACCTGCAGCAGGCGGTGAACGACGGACGCTTCCGGCTGGATCTGTATTACCGGCTCAATGTGTTCCCGCTGCATCTGCCGCCCCTGCGCGAGCGCCAGGGCGATGTGCGTCTGCTCACCCGACATTTTCTGTATCGCACCAACCGGGAATACCGCCGCAATGTGGTGCTGGGCGACGGCGTCCTGGAGCGGCTGCAGGGCTACGCCTGGCCGGGCAACATCCGGCAGTTGGAGAACATCATCCGCCGGGCGGTGCTGATGGCGCGGAGAGAACAGGTGTCCGCCGCCGATGTGGAGGCGATCCTGGCCCAGGAATCCAGTATCGAGCAACGGGCACCGGCGGCGGATCATCCGCCGCCGACGGCGCCCTCGGTGCCGGCCGCCGTGGCGCCGACCACGGTGCGTCCCTATCGGCGGGTCCGCCCACAGGACGGTGATCTGCTGCTGGGCGCTCTGGAAGAGGCGGGCGGCAACAAGGCGCGGGCGGCCCGGGCGCTGGGCATGACGCCGCGCCAGTACCGCTATCATCTGGACCAGCTGGGCCTGACCAGGCGCCCTCGCTGAGCCCGGGCAAAAAAGCCGACGGGGTGCGAAATGAGCAAGCGGAGAGTGAAGCGACGCCGGCTTTGCGCCTAAACTGGAGGTTTGTGGGGAGCCAGCGGGGAGCAACCATGGCCGAACTGGAATTCTGGTTCGATTTCGCCAGTCCGTACGCCTATCTGGCGGCGGAAACCATCGGGCCCGCCGCCGCGGAGGCGGGCGTGGCGGTGCGCTGGAAGCCGTTTTTGTTGGGGCCGATCTTTCAGGAACAGGGCTGGCGCGATTCGCCGTTCAATCTGTTTCCCGCCAAGGGTCGCTACCTGTGGCGGGATCTGCAACGGGAGACCCGGCGGTTGGGGGTCCCTTGGCAAAGGCCGGCGCGGTTTCCGTTCAACAGTGCCCTGGCCACCAAGACCGCCACCTGGATCGAGCCGGAGGCGCGCCTGCCGGCCTACTGCCAGGCCCTGTTCCGGGCCGGCTTCGCCGAGCGTCGCGACCCGGCCGCGCCCACGGTGGTGTCCGCCTGCCTGCGCGCCGCCGGTCTGGACGACGGGCCCCTGGAGCGGGCGCTGGCCGAGGAGGGCGGCCAGCGCCTGCGCGCCGACGTCAACCTGGCCCGGGAGCGGGGCATCTTCGGCGCCCCGTCCTTCGTGGTGAACGGGGAATTGTACTGGGGCAACGAACGGCTGACGGCGGCGCTCGAGCAGGCCTGGATGGATTAGTTCACACTGCTTGCAGGCCTCGCGGCGGCCAGCGGTCGCCAGCGGCGCCACCAGGGCGCCGGGTCGGGGCGCGGCGCCGGCCCGGTGTCGCCCAGGGTGGCCGGGTTGCTCAGGTAGGCCAGCACCAGCCGGGCCACGTCGACCCGGGGCTGGTAGTGCAGGAACAGCCCGCCCAGGGTGCCGAACACCCGCGCCAGCATCACGAACTCCGGCGGGATTTTTTCCACCGGATCGTCGCCCATGCGAATCAGCAGCTCACGAACCCGGGCCATCACCTGTTCCGGGCCGGGCCATTCGGTGCCCTCATTGCCCGCCGTCAGCAGCGCCTCGCGCAGTTGGTCGAGCAGGGCGTCGGTGAAGGCCAGCAGGGTGTCCGGCTGGCCGCTGCGGGTGGCGAATCCCAGTTCGTCCAGGGTCCCGGCGATCACCTGGCGCTCGCCGACGATGGCCGCCTGCAGCACCCGCAAATAGCCGCGCCGGAAGGATTCCGGCAGGTCGATGGCGCAACCGAAATCCAGTACCACCAGACGGCCCCCGTCGTCGACCAGCAGATTGCCGGGATGGGGATCGGCCTGGAACACACCGCCCACCAGCACCTGGTGAAACCAGGCGTCCAGCAGGGTGTGCAGGGTATCGGCCACGGCCTGTTCGCGGCCCTGTTGCCGGTATTCGTCGAGCACCGTGGTCAGCTTGCGGCCCTGGATGAACTCACTGGTCAGCACCCGCCGGCCGCACAGCGCGTCCACGGTGGCGGGCACCGTCACCGCCGGTTTGTCGGCCAGGGCGGCGCGTACCTGGCGCATGGCACGGGCCTCGCCGCGGTAATCCAGCTCGTCGCGCACGGTGCGCTGAATCTCGCCGATGATGGTGTCGAAATCCATCGGCGGCAGAGCGCCGCGCACGCTGTCGATAAAGATTTTCAGCAACGACAGATCCAGTTCGATCACCTCGTCCAGGCCGGGCCGTTGCACCTTCACCGCCACCTCGCGACCGTCCGGCAGACGGGCGCGGTGCACCTGGCCGATGCTGGCGGCCGCCAGTGGTTCTGGCTCGAACTGGTCGAACAGCTCTTCCAGGGGCGCGTCGAATTCCGCTTCGATCACCGCCCGCACCGCCTCGAAGCTCTCCGGACGGGCCTGGTCCTGGAGCTGGGCCAGTTCCTCCACCCAGGCGGCGGGCAGCAGGTCCGGGCGGCTGGAGAGAATCTGGCCGATCTTCAGAAAGGCGCCGCCCTGTTCCAGCGATGTCTTCCGGAAGCGCCGCGCGTTCTTGCGATGCAGGGCGTCCAGGGCCGCCTGTTGCATGCCGGACGGCAGAAAGGCGGAGCGGGTGCCCCACAGGCGGTAGCTGGCCAGCACCCGGGTCAGCATCCAGCCGGTGATCGACAGCCGCTTGAGGCGGGCCGGCCAGCGCTTCACTTCGCGGGCCAGTTCCTGGCACTCCTCGGCCACGCCGCCGGCGCCGCTCTCGAAGGCGCGCCAGGCGACCAGGGCCTGGTCCGCCAGTTGCCGGCCCTGCCAGGCGGTGCGCTCGATGGCCTTCAGCGTGCCTTCCAGGACCGCCAGCCAGGCGCGCAGGCCGCCGTCGCGCTGGTGGCCGGAGAAGGCTTTCAGGGCCGGCCAGTCCTGCCCGCTGGTGGTGGCGCCGGCGGGCGCATGGCTGGCGGGCGGCGCCGGCGCGGTGTGCTCGGTAACGCTCATGGAATGCCCCTTCGTCATTTAATGTAGTACAAAATAGGACAGGTCCCAGCGTCTGGCAATGGCAATGTGAACACCTGTTACAAAAATCAGTCGTCGGCGTCCCGGGCCAGGCAGTCGTGGCACAGCCACACCACCGGCGCCGCCGGTTCCGTGGTCAGGCCGCGCAGGGCCTGGTGGCCCCGGGGCAGGGCGATGCCGCAGCGGGTGCATTGGGTGGGCCGGTTGACGATCACTTCCTGCCAGGCGTCGACGCTCTCCAGCAGAGCCCGGGCCACGGTGCCGCCCTGGTCGGCGGGCACGAAGGCGACGGGCTCCCGGGGCTGGCCCTTGGCGGCGGAGGCCAGGCGGCGGGCGTCCCGGGCCACGTTGTCCACCAGTTGCGAGGAGTCGGCGACGATGCCGTCCACCAGCCGGAAGCTGTCTTCCAGCACGTTGCGGATCAGATGGGAGACGGTGACCCTTTCCCGCTCGGCGGCGGTACGCAGGCTGTCTTCCAGGTCCTGGGGCACGCGGGTCTGGATCACCCGGTCCTTGCGTTCGCCGTCCGCCGAGGGGCGGCGGCCACGGCGGCGTTGGCGTGGCGTGTCTTTCATGGTGGTGGGACCCTGGTGGTGAGGGGGGCTGTCCAGTCTGGCGGACAATGTACTACAAAAAAAGAGGGCGGTGCTTTTGCGGTGGTGTCTTTTGTTAACGGTGACCGCTGTCTCCGCTGCCTTGAAATCCCGCTCTTTGTCAGGATATTTTCAGCCTGCCGGACGACGGGTGCGCGGCAAGAATAATAAGGCGAAGGTGTATCATGGAAAGAGACACTCCCTGCATTCCCCTGGGACACATACAGACCTATTTTGATTTACGAAAAAGCCTGAGGCTGGAGCCGGACTGGCTATTGAAAAAATCCCACCTGACCATCGATGAACCGCATGAGCTTCTTGAGGTGATCATTGGTATCGATCAGCAGGTGTTTTATCGGAACGCCGGCATTGATTACCGCCCCGACGAACAAAACCGCTTTGTCAGCGCCGGGCAGGTCGTGGCGCTGGTGGATCAGGCGGTAAAAGCCCTGAAAATGCCCTATCTGGGGCTGGCCATGGGTAACCTGATGACCATTTCCCACCACGGCATGGCCGGGGTGGCCGCTGTGACCCAAACCACCTTGATCGAGTGTCTGCAGGTGATTTCCCGCTTCTGCGATGAACTGTTTCCGCCCCTCTCCATGGCCCCGCGCATCGAAGGTGGCTTGGGGATTTTCGCCCTCAGGGAAGAGATTTCCCTGGCCCCCTACAGCCATTTTTTCTTCGAGCTGAACATGGTGAGTTTCTACAACATCATGTGGCACCTTATCGATAAAGAGCGCCATGACTTCCGCGTGGATTTCCATTACCCGGAGCCGGCATGGGGGAATATCTATCGTCGCTATTTCAAGTGCCCGGTGCGGTTTAACCAGCCGGAAACCCGCATCGTCGGCCCGGCCAGCTTGGCCGAGGCGGAACTGCCACTGGCCAACCGGCTGATGGCCATGTCGGCGGAAAAGATCCTGTTCGAGAATATTCCCACACGGGCCTGGCGGTTTTTGCCGCTGCGCCTGCGCCGCATGCTGTTGCGCTACTATGGCGCTTTCCCATCGCTGGAAAATGCCGCCTCGGAGATGGGCATGAGCGGGCGCACCCTGCGACGCAAACTGGCGGAGGAAGGCACCAGCTACCAGAAGGAACTGGACCGGGTGCGCCAGCGACTGTCACGGGAGTATTTTGCCCGTGGCGGGCAGTCCATTACCGAACTCTCGATGATGCTCGGGTTCGCCGATTCCTCCGCGTTTGCCAAGGCATTCCGCCGCTGGACCGGGCTCTCCCCCAGCGAATTCATGGAGAAAGACCCCACCGCGCGCTGACCGCCCCGGCCGTCTCTCCTCACCCCCGCCCGGCGCCGCCGTTAATCGGTGGCCATATTTAACCGATAAATGTCCTGAATCATCCTGCACCGGATGGCCCGGCTGATTAGCTTTCAGCTACCCGGTGTGCGTTTACGTTGGGCGCCGCCGGTTGGATATAAAAAAATTCATAAGGAGACTCTCATGCGTAAGACTAAAAAACCGGCCTCCCCCTTGCTGGCGCTGGTGGTTTCACTGGGCATTACTCCGCTCACCGTTCACGCGGCCATGGTCGGCCCGGACGATATGAGCTTCTACGACCCGCCCCAGATGACGTCCGGCGCCCCCGGCGACCTCACCTGGTACCGGCAAACCACCGTGGACCTGGGCACCGGCGCGGTGGCCCACCAGGCCTGGAACCTGGTCTACCGCTCCACCGATGCCAAGGGCGACGGCAACCGGGTGACCGGTACCGTCCTGGTTCCGGACAGCCCCTGGCAGGGCGCCGGGGAACGACCGGTGATCAGCTATGCGGTGGGCACCCACGGGCTCGCCCAGCGCTGTGCGCCGTCCCTGCAGATGGCCGACGGCACCGACTACGAGAACGCCAATATCGCCGCCGCCCTGCAGGCCGGCTATACCGTTCTGGTCTCCGATAATCCGGGCTATACCACCGGCGATACGCCCACTTACATGTCCGGCGCCGCCCAGGGTCACGCGGTGCTGGATATCGTACGGGCGGCCCGCCAGCTGCCCGGCAGTGGCGTCACCGGCAACACCCGGGTCGCCGTGTGGGGGTACTCCCAGGGGGGCCAGACCTCCGCCCGGGCCGGTGAACTGCAACCGGATTATGCCCCGGATGTGGACCTGGTGGCGGTGGCCTCCGGCGGTACCCCGGCGGACTTCTTTGACACCGCCGATTACCTGAACGCCAGCACCGGTTCTTCTTTTCTGCTGCAGGCGGTGATCGGCCTGGCCGAGCAATATCCGCAGGGCATTCCGCTGGACACCCTGGCCAGCCCCTACGGCAAAGCGGAAATCGAGAAGGTCAAAGCGGACCAGTGTGTGTTCGACACACTGTTCGACTACATGAACAAGGACATCGCCGAATACACCGTCGGCAACCAGTCGCTGGGCCAACTGATCAGCATTCCCTCCGTCCATGACACCCTGGAAGAGCAGGCGCTGGGCGGTGAGAAAATGCCGGTGCCGATTTACCAGTACCACGGCACCGCGGATGAGTTCATTCCGCTGGAGCAGCATCTGGAGCTGAAGAAAAAATACTGCCGGAAGTTCAGCAACGTGACCTTCGGCGTGTACCCCAGTGAACACATTGTCACGCAGTTCCAGGCCGCGCCCACGGTGCTGGCATGGCTGGACGACCGCATGGCCGGCCAGTTCACCCTGGGCACCTGTCTCACCCTGAAACCCAGACCCACCGCCAATGCCAACCCGGGCGGCGGCGATTTCGTGGTTACCCTGGACCAGTGGCCGCTGGACGCCAATATTCATCTCGCCACCCTGGATCAGGACGTGAAGTTGCCGGAGGAATCCACCTTTACCGCCGACACCAACATGACCGCCGGCACCCTGGACGGTGATCTGTCGGTCCCGGACTTCTCCACCAAGCTCAACATCGTGCTTCCCCTGGATGTGAATCTGTCCGTGGAGCCCAGCAGCGGCACCAGCGGCAGCGCGTCACTGGATAATCAGGGGCAACTGCACGTGGACGGCCAGGCGTTCGCCAATATCACGGTGAAGTCCGCGGGCTCCGGCGTGCTACAGATTCCCTTTGGTTGCAAGACGGAAAGTCCGGTGGCCTTCCCGGTGGTTTTCGACGGCCCGATCTCCGATCTTGGCGCGGGCAATCTGACCTTCACCGGCACCACCACCTTCCCGCCCATGAAGAGCTGCGGCATGTTCAACAGCCTGTTCACCACTCTGATGTCAGGGCCGGGCCAGGAGTACTCCTTCAACGTCAGCCCGCCGGCGCCCACCACCTGGTAATGGCGGCAACACCCGGGGCGCCGCGGGTCCGCGGCGCCCTCTGATCAAGGAGGCATCATGAATAGATTGAAATGGTCGGGAGTGCTGCTGGTGGTCCTGGTGGCCGGTGCCGCACTGCTCCGGTGGCCGTTGTCCGGCAGCCCGGAAGCAACCCACCGCCCCAGCCCCGATACCGCCGCCAGCCCCGGTGGCGAGGCGCGGACCGGGCAGGACGACGAGCACTATCCGGAGCTGGTCCGGCAGCAGGAACAGGCCGCCCGGGCCGTGGAACATCAGCTGGGAAAACCGGAACTCAGTGGTCCGGTCAGCGAACGTCCGGATTTTGTTTCGCCGATGGAATGGCGGGTGCTGAAGAGTGTGGCCGCCGGCAACGCCGACAGCGACCGGGAGCTGACGCGACTGGTCAACCGCATACGTTTCGCCAAGTTGCGCGAGCACTGGGACAAGCTCCAGGGCGGCAACCAGGCGGATCAGCGCCACGCCGTCGCCAGGCAGCTGCTTGATGATATTCCACGGCGCGTGGAGCAACGGGAAATGGACAGGTCCCAGGCCCAGCAACTGCAGCAACAACTGCTCGCGGACCTGATCAGCGATCCGGAACAACGCCGCCAACGGGCGGCGGAAGAAGCCAGACGCATCGGCATTACCTTTGAGATGCGGGCTTCACAAAGCTGATTGATCAAACGTCGCGCCTACAGGTCTTCCGGGTGCTTCAGCAGGGCGTCGGCGCGGGCCAGGATGGCGCGGCGTTTGTCGGGGTCCATGCGCTCCCAGTTCTTGTACACCCGGCTCATGCGCGGGTGCTTCTCGAAACGGCGCCGGTGGCGCTGGATAAAGTGCCAGTAGAGGCTGTTGAAGGGGCAGCTGTTGTCTTCCTCGGCGCTGCTCACCTTGTAGGCGCAGCCGGCGCAGTAGTCGGACATGCGCTGGATGTACTTGCCGCTGGCGGCGTAGGGCTTGGAGCCCAGGTAGCCGCCGTCGGCGTGCATCACCATGCCCAGGGTGTTGGGCAGTTCCACCCATTCGTAGGCGTCCGCGTAGACCGCCAGATACCACTCATGGATCTGCTTCACGTCCACGCCCAGCAGCAGCGCCAGGTTGCCGGTGACCATCAGGCGCTGGATATGATGGGCGTAGGCGTGTTCCCGGGTGGCGCGCACCGCTTCCGCCACGCAGCGCATTTTTGTTTCGCCGCTCCAGTAGAACCAGGGCAGGTCGGCGTGGCTGTCCAGCCGATTCTCCTCCTTGTAGTCGGGCATCATCAGCCAGTAGATGCCGCGTACGTATTCACGCCAGCCAAGGATCTGGCGGATAAAACCCTCCACCGCGTTGAGCGGCGCCTGGCCCTGCTGGTAGCGGCGTTCGGCGGCCTCGCAGACGTTGAGCGGGTCAAGCAGGCCGGCGTTGATGTACAGGCTCAGCAGGCTGTGGAACAGGAAGTCGTCGCCTTCGGTCATGGCGTCCTGGTAGTCGCCGAAGTGGGGCAGGGCCTGCTCCAGAAAATGGTCCAGGGCCTGCTCGGCCTGGCTGGCGGTGACCGCGAACCAGAATGGCTCCAGGTCGCCGAAGCGGTCCGGGTAGTGTTCGGCCACCTGTTCGATCACCTGGCGGGTGGTGGCGTCCGGCTCGAAGCGCGGCGGCCCGGGCAGCCGGTGCTTGCCGTCGTAACGCTTGCGGTTGTCGGCGTCGAAGTTCCAGCGGCCGCCCACCGGTTCGCCGTCCGGTTCCATCAGCAGGCCGGTGCGGCGGCGCATGTCCCGGTAGAAGAATTCCATGCGCAACTGCTTGCGGCCGGCGGCCCAGTCGCGAAAGGCGTCCAGGGAGCACAGGAAGCGGCGGTCCTCCAGCAGCCGCACCGATAGCCCCAGACTTTGCGGCCAGCGCCGCTTCATGGCCTCGCGCAGGCGGTATTCGCCGGGTTCGGTGATCAGCACTTCGCCGATATCCTGGCCCTCGGCGCTGCGGCGCAGGGCCTCGCACAGGTCGCCCAGGCCCTGGTCCAGCTCATAGTAGTCCACGGTCCAGCCCTGCCGGCGCAGGCGGGTGGCGAAGTGGCGCATGGCGGCGAACAGAAACACCATCTTCTTGCGGTGGTGAGGCACGTACTCCGCTTCCTCGCGGACTTCGGCCATCACCACCCGGTCGCGGCCCGGGTCGCCTTCGGCGAGGCTGGTCAGGTCCGGGGTGAGCTGGTCGCCGAGCACCAGAATCAGGCGGGGGCGGGGCATGAAACGTCCTTGGCCGGGGTGGGGATGCCCAGCATAGCGCGCGGCCATCAACATCGGGTCAAGCCAACGGCCATGCCAATCGGCCCCAGTTTCATTATCATGGGGCGCTCGCCCGGCCAGGGCGGGTTTCCGAGAGTATCAGGACGGTCCATGATTCAGCGACGAACCATCAATGTGCGGCGCGTGGTGAAGGTGCTGCAGGGCGCCGCCCGCGGCGGCGTCAGCATCCCCGATCTGCTCGACCAGTGCGGCATCGAACGCCGCCTGTTGGAGGAGCCGGAGGCGCGCATCGAGCGCGACACCTTTATCCGGCTGATGCTGCGGGTGATGGAGCAGACCCAGGACGAGTTCCTGGGCTTCGGCCAGGGCCGCAAGTCCAAGCCCGGCACCTTCTCGATGATGGCCCACGCGGTGATCAACTGCCCGAATCTGCAGGCGGCGGTGGAGCGCGGCATCGATTTCTACGCGCTGTTCGATCTGAGCATGGACAGCACGCTGGTGCGCGATGGCGACCAGGCCCGGCTGATCACCCGGGTGGATCCGCGGCTCGACTTCCGCGACGTGATCATCGAGGCGATGCTGTTTCTGTCCCTGCGTTTCATGAGCTGGCTGGTGGGCAAACCGGTGGAGCCGGACGCCGTGTATCTGGACTATGAGCCGGTGCGCGAGGACGACGAATACCGTTTTATGTTCGATTGCCCCACCTACCACGACAGCGAGGTGAACCAGGTGGTGTTCCCGGCCCATTATCTGGACCTGCCGCTGGTGCAGAACGAGCTGTCGCTGTCCAAGTTCCTGCGCGATTCCCTGGCCCGGCTGTTTGACGGCAAGGTCCACAACGTGGGCCTGCCGGCGCGCATCCGCGCCATTATCTCCGATGAGTACGGCAACCACTTTCCCGACTTCGGGGAAATCTGCGAAAAGCTGGGCATGACCCCGCAGACCCTGCGCCGCCGGCTCAAGGAGGGCAACACCAGTTACCAGGAGATCAAGGATTCGATCCGCAAGGACGCCTCGGTGTACTACCTGTCCAAGCCGGAACTGAGCATCGACGAAATCGCCCTGTTGATGGGCTTCAGCGAAGCCAGCTCGTTCCACCGGGCGTTCAAGAAATGGACCCACCAGACCCCGTCCGCCTACCGGCGGCTTTATTTCGGCGATGCACACGGAGACCTCAATGACCGCCGCTGACGACGCCACCGCGCGCCTGCTCGTAACCTGCCCGGACCAGCCGGGCATCATCAGTGCCGTTTCCACGTTCCTGTACAACCACGGCGCCAACATCACCGATTTCGATCAGCATTCCAGCGATCAGCAGGACGGCACCTTCTTCCTGCGCCTGGAATTCCAGACCCCGGACCTGGACTGCAGCCACGAGGCCCTGGCCAACAACTTCCGCAACCGGGTGGCGTCGCGCTACGGCATGCACTGGCACATCAGCCCGCCCGGCGCCAAGAAGCGCATGGCGATTCTGGTATCGCGCCACGACCACGTGCTGATGGACCTGCTGTGGCGGGTGTCCCGGGGCGACATGCCGGCCACCATTCCCATGGTGATCAGCAACCACGACGACCTGCGTGACGAGGTGGAACGCTTCGGCATTCCCTACCACCACATTCCGGTGAACAAGGACAACAAGGCGGAGGCGGAAGCCCGCGCCCTGGAGTTGCTGGACGGGCAGGTGGACCTGATCGTGCTGGCCCGCTACATGCAGATCCTGAGCCCGGAGTTCGTGGCCCGGCATCCGCACCGCATCATCAATATCCACCACTCGTTCCTGCCCGCCTTCGTCGGCGCCAATCCCTACCAGCAGGCCTGGGACCGGGGCGTGAAACTGATCGGCGCCACCAGCCACTATGTCACCGAGGACCTGGACCAGGGCCCGATCATCGAGCAGAACGTACAGCGTGTCTCCCACCGCCATTCCCCCGCGGAACTGCGTGGCCTGGGCCAGGACGTGGAACGTCAGGTCATGCTGCGCGCGGTGCGCTGGCACCTGGAGGACCGCATCATCGTCGACGGCAACAAGACGGTGGTGTTTGTTAAGTAGACGGCAGGAGTCGTGATGTCATCCCATGAGGAAATGTTCCTGGCCCTGTGCCGGCCCGGGTTCGAGTCGGATCTGGCGGCGGAGCTTAGCGATCGTTGCGCGGAGCTGGGGGCGTCCGGTTACCCGCGCACCAGCGACGGCAGCGGCTATGTGCTGTGGAACAACCTGCAGGGGGACCCGGACGCGTTGCTGCAAACCGGGCTGGTGTTCGGGCGCTCGTTCTACCCGCTGACGGCGTCCTTCGAGGATCTGCCGGAGCAGGACCGCATCGGGGCCCTGTGGCCGGAGCTGCAGCTGCAGGGGCCGTTCTCCGAGCTGTTTCTGGAACACGCCGATACCAATGCCGGCCGCGAACTGGGCGGCTTTCTGCGCGGTTTCCGCAAGGCCCTGGAGCCCAAGCTGCGCAAGGCTGGCCTGCTGCGCGGCAACGCCGACCGCCGTTTGCATCTGTTTTTCAACGATTCCCGCCACGGCCATATCGGCGTCAGCCCGGCGGGCATCCCGCTGCCGGAGGGCGGCCTGACCCGCCTGCGGTTGTCGCCGGAGGCGCCCAGCCGCTCGGCGTTGAAGCTGGAGGAGGCGCTGTTGCGCTTCGTCGGCCGGGGCAAGCCGCCGGGCCTGCACACCGCCGTGGACCTGGGCGCCGCCCCCGGCGGCTGGAGCTGGCAACTGGCGCGCCTGGGTCTCAAGGTCACCGGCGTGGACCACGGCAAGCTGGCGCCGGCGCTGCTGGACGAATACCCGGTGCGCCATGTGTCCGGCGATGCCTTCACCTGGCGCCCGGAGCGGCCGGTGGATCTGGTGGTCTGCGATGTGGTGGACAAGCCCGCGCGCACCGCCGCGCTGATGCAGAAGTGGCTGGAGCAGGGCTGGGCGCGGGTGGCCCTGTTCAATCTCAAGCTGCCCATGGCGCGCCGCTACCGGGAGAGCCAGGCCCTGCTGGAGCGTCTGGCCAGCGGCCTGGAACGGCAGCGCCCGGGAGCCCTGATCCAGGCCGCGCACCTCTACCACGACCGGGAGGAAATCACCGTCTGGGTGGACACCCGTGCGCCCTGAGCGGGGCGCGATTCTGCTCGGCACCCTGGCGGCGCTGTATTTTCTGCAGGGGCTGCCCGCCGGACTGCTGGCGGACGCGGTGCCGTCCCTGGGCCGCGAGAGCGGCCTGTCCCGGGAATGGATTGGCCTGGCCGGCCTGGCGGCGCTGCCCTGGGTGCTGAAGTTCTTCTGGGCCCCCTGGGTGGACCGTCTGGGCCGGGGCCGGCCGGATCACCGCAAACGCTGGATTCTCGGCTGCCAGGCGGTGGTGATGCTGGTGCTGGTGGCGCTCGCCCTGGGCGAGCGGGCGTTCTGGTTCGGCGCCGGTTTCCCGCTGTTGTTGCTGGCCCTGTTGGTGCTCAACAGCGCCAGTGCCACCCAGGACATCGCCACCGACGGCCTGGCGGTGCGGCGGCTGAGCCACGACCTGCGCGGGCCGGGCAACAGCGTGCAGGTGGTGGGTTACAAGGTGGGGCTGATGTTCAGCGGCGGGCTGCTGCTGATCGGCAACGATTGGATCGGCTGGCGGCCGGTGCTGCTGTTGATGCTGGCGCTGTCCCTGCTGTTGCTGATTCCGGTGCTGCGCTTCGCCGAGCCGGCGGACACCACGCCGGCGCCGGCGCCGGCGCGGCCCGGGGCCGGTTGGTGGTCGCGCTATTTTCTCGATTTCTGGCGGCGTCCCGGCCTGGGAGTGTGGGCGGTGCTGCTGATCGGCTACAAGATCGGTGACGGCTTCGGCTCGCGCATGATCAAGCCGTTTCTGGTGGACCTGGGCTGGAGCCAGACCGCCATCGGCCAGCTCGACCTGATCAGTTCGCTGGTGGGGCTGGCCGGCGCCGTGCTGGGCGGGCTGAGCCTGGTGTGGCTGAGCCGGCGCGGCGCGCTGATCGGCTTTGGTCTGCTGCAGGCGCTGGCGTTTCTGGCGTGGATGGCGGCGGCGCGCGGCGACCCGTCCTGGATCTGGCCGGCGGCGCTGTTCGAGCAGTTCGCCGACGGGCTGTCCACGGTGGCCCTGTTCGTGGTGATGATGGATTACTGCCGGCCCGGCCGGGAGGGCACCGACTATACGCTGCAGGCGTCCCTGTTTCCGCTGGCCGCCGGTCTGGCCACCCTGGTCAGCGGCCACAGCGCCACCGCCTTCGGCTACGGCGGGCACTTCCTGCTTGCCGCCGCCCTTGGCGGGCTGGTTATAATGGCCGCCCTTTTCTGGACCGCCCCCGGGGAAGCCGATACCCGCCATGACTGATATTCAAGCCCACCATCACCTGGACGCCACCGGCCTGCTGTGCCCCGAGCCGGTCATGATGCTGCACGGCAAGGTGCGCGACATGGCGCCCGGCGAAGTGCTGGAAGTGCGCGCCACCGACCCCTCCACCGAGCGCGATATCCCCAAGTTCTGCCAGTTTCTCGGCCACCGGCTGCTGGACAGCGGCCGCGACGGCGAGCTGTACCTGTACTGGATCGAGAAAAAGCCCGCCTGATGTGCGCCGGCGGCCTTGCCGCCGCGCCCGTGCGCGGCAGGCCGGGCGCCAATTGCGTTGCCGCTGTTTTCCCTTAGGTTGATCGTTGGAGGTTCGCCGTCCGCGGGGTTCGGGGTGCGGTGGCGGGCACGGCCAATAACAACAAGACTGGGGAACGATCATGCGTATCGGTATCGTCGTGGATTCCACCTGCGATCTGCCGGAAGGCTATTTCCGCGATCACAATATTCGCATCCTGCCCATTTCCGTGCGGCTCGGCGACGAGCTGCTGGTGGACAAGCGGGACAGCACCGACACCGCCCGGTTCTACCGGGATCAACTGGACTCCAAGGGCCGGGACGCGGAATCGATTCCGTTTTCCGTGGACCAGATCCGCTCGGTGTTTCTTGATGAACTGGTGCTCGACTACGACCTGGTGTTCTGCATCACCGTGTCCGGCAAGCGCAGCCAGATTTTCGACAACGCCACCCAGGCGTCCTTCTCGATCCTCAAGGAATACCAGAAGGTGCGCGCCGAGGCCGGTGTGCCCGGGCCCTTCTCCATGCGCGTGATCGACAGCAAGACCCTGTTCTCGGGCACCGCGGTGCTGGTCTGCGAGGCGGTGGAACTGATCCGCAGCGGCGCCAACCGCAACGCCATCCGCCTGAACATGGACCAGATGATCCCGCACATCTGCGGCTACATGGTGCCCGAGGACCTGGGCTATGTGCGCGACCGGGGCTTCAAGAAGGGCGAGCGCAAGCGGCTTTCGGACTCCATGCGCGGGCTGGCGCTGACGGTGGGGTCGGCGCTGTCCATGCACCCGATCATCCGCATCCACGGCGGCGAGGAGAACCCGGCCACCGTCAATCGCAGCTACGAGAAATCGGTGCGCCGTCTGTTCGAACACGTGGCCGCGCGCATTCGCGGCGGGCATCTGATTTCCCGCCATGTGTGCCTGAGCTATGCCGGCGACATCGAGCGGGTGCCGGCCATGCCCGGTTACGCGGATCTGAAGGTGGCGGCGGAGGAGCGCGGCGTGCGCCTGCTGATCTCCACCATGAGCCCCACCGGCGCCATCAACGTGGGCGCCGGCTGCCTGTTCGTGGCCTACGCCAGCGAGAACGATCAGTTCGAGTAGCGGTTCGTGGCGTAGCTTTTCACCAGCATCAGCACCAGGCTGCCGGCGGCGCCGAGCACGATCACCAGCCCCGGCAGCCCGGCCAGATTGGCCAGCATTTTGATGCCGTCCACCCCCAGGTAGGTGGCGCTACTCCAGCCCACCGCGCCGATCACCGCGCCCCACAGCAGCTTGATGGTAAAGGCGGTGTCCATCTCCCGGGCGGTCACCGAGCGGGTGCACAGCCCGCCGATGGCGTCGGTGTTGGAGTCGGTGGCGGTGATGAACGAGATCACGCAGGCGACGATGAACAACAGGCTGACCACGAACCCGCCCGGCAAGTAGGCGAACATCTGATAGGCGATGGCCGCCAGCCCCCGGTCCTCGTAAACCCGGTACAGCGCGGCCTGATGGTGCGCATCGAAGTACAGCGCCGAGGCGCCGAAGGTGGAGAACCACAGCACGCCGAAGGCGGACGGCAGCAGCAGGTTGACCAGAATGAACTGGCGCACCGTGTAGCCGCGGGCGATCTTGCCCAGAAACAGGCAGGACAGCGGCGCCCAGGCGAACCAGCTGGCCAGGAAGGCGGTGGTCCACCAGCCGGACCACTGGCTGCCCGGCGGCTCGTCGAGCATCAGGTGGCGGCTCAGGAATTCCCGCGCGTAGAGGCCCAGGGACTCGCCGCCCAGGTGGGCCACGAACCCGGCCGGGCCGGCCACCAGCAGGTAGACCATCAGCGCCAGGAACAGCACGGTATTGAGGCGCGCCAACAACTGGATGCCGCCGGCCAGGCCGCTGGCCGCGGACAGCAGCGCCACCGCGACAATGAAGGTGGCGGTGAGCGCGTGGACCCGCGCGCCGGCGTCGATGTCGAACAGTGCGCGCAGGCCGTCGCCGATCAGCAGCAGGCCGCCGCTGAGCACCGCCGACATGCCCACCACCACCGAGAACAGCACCAGGCCGTCCACCGCCTCCGAGGCCGGGCCGCGCAGGCGGTCACCCAGCAGCGGGCGCAGCAGGGCGTCCACCGAGAAGCCGTAGCCGTGGTTGTGGAAGCCCAGGGCGAAGGTCAGCGCCGCCACCGTGTAGATCGCATAGGGCACCAGGGTCCAGTGCACGAACACCGTGGACAGGGCGAAGCGCTGGGCCGCCTCGCCGCCGGGGGCGAGCCCGGTGAACGGCGGCGGTTCGTGGAAGTGCACCACCGGTTCCGCCACCGCCCAGAACAGAATGCCCATGGCGATCACCGTGGTCAGCGACACCGAGAACCAGCGGAACGGCGAATAGATCGGCCGCGCGTCGGCGCCGCCCAGGCGGGTGGCGCCCAGCGGCGACAGAAACACCAGCACGCACAGCACCAGCAGGCCCAGGGCGGCGTACAGGAACACCGGCGACAGGGTGTCGATCAGCAGCCGGTTCAGGTAGGTGGTAAGCGCGACGAAGCGCGCCTGGTCCACGGCGATCAACGCCAGCGCCGCCACCATCGCCAGCAACGCCGGCCAGAAGGCGATCGGCTTGAGCCGGAATCGGGCCAGCCAGGCGGCGGCGTGGGCGCGGGCCACGGGCGGCGCGCCGTCAGTCCCGGAAGCGCTTGGTCAGATCGCCGTAGGCGTCGATGCGGCGGTCGCGCAGGTACGGCCAGATGCGGCGCACCGCCTCGCTGCGCCCGGTGTCGATGTCGGCCAGCAGTACCTGTTCGCCGTCTTTCCCGGCGCGCGCCAGGAACTCGCCCTGGGGCCCGCACACGAAGCTGTTGCCCCAGAACTGGATGCCGCCGTCGCCGTTCGGCGCCGCCTCGAAGCCGGTGCGGTTGGCCACCAGCACCGGCAGGCCGTTGGCCACCGCGTGGGCCCGCTGCACGGTTACCCAGGCGTCCAGCTGCCGGGCCTGCTCCTCCACCTCGTCGGTGCGGTCCCAGCCGATGGCGGTGGGGTAGAGCAGCAGGTCGGCGTCGGCCAGGGCCATCAGCCGCGCCGCTTCCGGGTACCACTGGTCCCAGCACACCAGCACGCCGAGCTTGCCGACGCTGGTGCGGATCGGCGTGAAGCCGGACTGGCCGGTGTTGAAGGTGGCGTCGCCGGGGGTGAAGTAGAACTTCTCGTAGAAGCCCGGATCGTCGGGGATGTGCATCTTGCGGTACAGCCCCACCAGATTGCCGTCCCGCTCCAGCACCACCGCGGTGTTGTGGTACAGGCCGGTGGCGCGCTTCTCGAACAGGCTGGCCACCAGCACGATGTTCAGCTCCCGGGCCAGGGCGCCCAGGGCGTCGGTGCTGGGCCCGGGGATGGTTTCCGCCAGATCGAACACCGAGGTGTCCTCGGTCTGGCAGAAGTACAGGCTGCGGTGCAGCTCCTGGAGCATCACCAGTTCCGCGCCGGCGGCGGCGGCCTCGCGGATTTTCTCCATGGAACGGTTCAGGTTGGCGGCCGGATCGGCGCCGTTTTGCTGCTGAACGACGGCAACGCGCATGGGCGGGCGGCTCCTTTCAAGGGGGCGGATTTACAGAATGCCTTGCGGCAGTTGCATGGTCACGCAGTGCAGACTGCCGCCCTGTTCGATCAGCGGCCGGCAGGGAATGCCCTGCACGGTGCGCGGGCCGGCCACCGCCGCCAGGGCGTCCAGGGCCGCCCGGTCGGTGGCGCAGCCGTACACCGGCACCAGAATTTTCTCATTGGTGATCAGGAAGTTGGCGTAGGTGGCCGGCAGACGGTCGCCTTCCCCGTTGTACTGCGGCACCGCCATGGGCAGGCGCACCAGGCGCAGGTCGTGGGCCGAGGCCAACGCTTCCAGTTCACCGGCCATGGCGGCCAGCTCGCCGTGGTGCGGGTCGGCCGGATCGTCGCAGCCCACGTAGGCCACGGTGGTGGGGTCGACGAAGCGCGCCAGGGTGTCCACGTGGGCGTCGGTGTCGTCGCCTTCCAGTTCGCCGTGGTCCAGCCACCAGATGCGCGTCACGCCCAGGGTCTCGCGCAACCGGCTTTCCAGTTCCGCCTCGCTGAGCAGCGGGTTGCGGTTAGGATTGCGCAGGCAGGCCCGGGTGGTGAGCAGGGTGCCGCGGCCATCGGTGTCGATGGCGCCGCCTTCCAGCACCAGGTCCACCGCCTGGCGGGGGGCGCGCCAGGGCAGGGCGGCGTTGACCGCGTCGTCCCGCTGGGCGGCGAATTTGTGGCCCCAGCCGGTGAAACGGAAATCCAGCAGCGTCAGCACGCCGTCCCGTTGCACGCTGATCGGCCCGAAATCCCGGGCCCAGGTGTCGTCGAACTCGACCTGCTCGATGCGCAGCCGGGTCAGGTCGGCGCCGGCGTCCGCCAAACGCTGGCGGACCTGGTCGGCGCTGTCCCCGTTACGGCACAGCAGCAGCACCGCCTCGTGGTCGAGCACGGCGGCGATCAGGGCGGTGTAGGTGGCGTGGGCGGCGTCCAGCTGGCCGGCCCAGTCGGTGTCGGCATCCGGCCAGGCCAGCAGTACGCCCCACTGGGGCTGCCATTCGGGCAATAACATGGGACCACTCGTTCGAGGATAAACGGCGGGATTGTCTGCCCGGTGCCGGGCAGCGTCAATAGCGTGCCCGGCGGGAGGGTCAGAAGGAGAGCAGGGGGCGGTCAGTCGGCGTCGGCGCGCAGGGAGCGGCGCACCGGCGGCGCCTCGGCGCGGGGCTCGTCGCCGTCCTCGGCAGTGCCCCGGTCGTTGTTGTCCTGGTCCTCTTCCTCATCAATGACGATGCGGCCGGAGACCGGATCGAAGCGGAAGTGGCCGGCGTTCTCGCCGTCCCGGTCACCCTCGGCGGTTTCCCCGGCGTCCGGCCGGGTATCGTCGCTTCGCCGTTGCCCGGATTCCTCGGCGCGGGCGCGCACCGCGGTGCTGCCCGGCGCGGTGTTGGACTCGTCGGGGCGATCCTTGTCGTTACGGCGCCGCTCTTCCCGGCGATCGTCGGCGTCGTCGTCACTGTCCGCGTCTTCGTTGCGCACCGTGGACCGGGTTTCGATCTGCGCCTCCTCGTCCTCCACGTCCGGCGGCAGAGGATGGCCGGCCTGGCGCTCCAGCTCGGTGGTGCCCGGCTGCCCGTCGTCGGCGACCGGTTCGCGCACGCTGTGCAGCACCTTGTCGTTTTCGAAATAGACGGTGAAACCGGGGTAGTACCAGCGGCTGATCGGCGGCTGACCCACCGGCGCCCGGCGGCTCTGCGGCTCGCCATAGTGCTGGAGCACCTGGGCCTGGCTCATGCCACGGCTGGGGCCGTCGTCGGCCCACGCGAGTAACGGATACAGGAGCAGCGTGGCCAGCATCGCGGCTAGAGCGGTCTTCATGGTGGTGTTCCCCCAGTCATTGGTCGTCCTGACCGTAAGCATCCACAGTCTGAACCTTTGTTCAAGTGTTACGGTCCTAGGACAGCCCGAAAATTTAATAGGAGAGTGCCGGATCGTCGTGGATGCCGGTCACACCCTCGCTTCCCCGCGCGGGTGTCTGGCGCCGCCCGACGGTTTAGTGCTTAAATGCGCGCCATGTTTCGACCCTTTGCCCTGTTCGTGGGCCTGCGCTACACCGGCGCCCGCGCCCGTAACAGTTTTATCTCCGTGATCACCCTGATCTCCGCGCTCGGGCTGATGCTCGGTGTCGCCGTGTTGATCACCGTCCTGTCGGTGATGAACGGCTTCGACCGGGAATTGCAGACGCGCATCCTGGGGATGGTTACCCATTTGTCCATCCACGGCCGCGAGCCGGTGGAGGACTGGCAGGCCCTGGCCGACCAGGTGCGCGGCTATCCCGGCGTGGAAGCGGCGGCGCCGTTCGTGCAACTGGAAGGCATGCTTACCCATAAAGGCAACGTGGCCGGCGCCCTGATCAACGGGGTGGACCCGGAGGCGGAGCAGCGCGTCTCGATCGTCGGCGAGATGATGTGGGAGGGGGATTTCAACGCCCTCCGCGCCGGCGACTTCGGCGTGGTGCTGGGCTACGGCCTGGCGCGCAAGCTGAATGCGGAGGTGGGTGACAAGATCACCCTGGTGTTGCCCGAGGCCAGCGTCTCCCCGGCCGGGGTGATGCCCCGCTTCAAACGCTTCCAGGTGGTCGGCGTGTTCCGTGCCCGTGCCGAGGTGGACGGCCTGTACGCCTATGTGTCCAGCGCGGACGCGGCGGTGCTGCACCGCCGGCCCGGCACCGTGCAGGGCATCCATCTGCGCCTCAGCGACCTGTTCGCGGCGCCGGAAGTGGGCTGGCAATTGCAGCAGGCCCTGGGCCGGGATTACTACACCACCGACTGGACCCGCACCCACGGCAACCTGTTCCAGGCGATCCGCATGGAAAAGAGCATGATGACGCTGCTGCTCAGCTTCATCGTCGCGGTGGCCGCCTTCAATATTATTTCCAGCCAGGTGATGCTGGTCACCGAGAAGCGCGGCAACATCGCCGTGCTGCGTACCCTGGGCGCGTCGCCGGGCACCATCATGCGCATCTTCATGGTGCAGGGGGCGGTGATCGGTCTGGCCGGCACTTTCCTGGGCACCGTGCTCGGGGTGCTGCTGGCCAACAATGTGAGCGACCTGGCGGCCTGGATCGAGAAGACCTTCAACACCCGGCTGTTCGATGCCTATTTCGTCAACTACCTGCCGTCGCAGCTGGAGTGGAGCGATGTGGGGGCGATCGTCGCCATCGCCATGGTGATCACCTTCGCCGCCACCCTCTATCCGTCCTGGCGGGCCAGCCGCGTGCAACCGGCGGAGGCGCTGCGCTATGAATGAGATCGCCCGCGACGCGGTGCTGGCCGCCGAAGGCCTGATCAAACGCTACCCGGAAGGGCGCGGCGAGCTGGAAGTGCTGAGCGGCGTGAACCTGACCGTGCGGCGCGGCGACACCGCCGCCATCGTCGGCGCCTCCGGCTCGGGCAAGTCCACCCTGCTGAATCTGCTCGGCGGTCTGGATGCCCCCACGGAAGGACGCGTGGCCATCGGCGGGCAACCGCTGGCCGGTCTCGGCGACCGGGCCCTGGGCAGCATTCGCAACCGCTACCTGGGCTTCGTCTACCAGTTCCACCACCTGTTGCCGGAGTTCACCGCCCTGGAGAACGTGGCCATGCCGCTGCTGATCCGCGGGCTGCGACCGGCGGAGGCCCGCGAGCGCGCCGCCACGCTGCTGGAGCAGGTCGGCCTGGCCGCCCGGGAAACCCACAAGCCCGCCATGCTCAGTGGCGGCGAGCGTCAGCGGGTGGCCATTGCCCGCGCCCTGGTCACCGACCCGGCGCTGGTGCTGGCCGATGAGCCCACCGGCAACCTGGACGAGCGCACCGCCGATCAGGTTCAGGAGCTGATGCTCGACCTCAACCAACGGCTCGGCACCGCCTTGCTGATCGTGACCCACGATCACCGCATCGCCGGCCGCTGCCAGACCCGCCACGAGCTGCACGAAGGGCTGCTGCGCACGCTGTAGCCCGGGCGCGGCTTGTAAGCTCCTGCCTACAGAATTTGTTCCAAAACGCTGACGGCTCTCACCTTAAAACGCTGACGGCTCTTACCTCAATCCGCTGACGGCTCTTGTCACAAACCGCTGACGGCTCTTGTCTCAACCCGCTGACGGCTCTGCCCCCCGGTCAGGGGTTACCCTGATCCGGGTCGTGGCGGCGGCGGCGGGCGCGCAGGTTCCAGCTGCGCACCACCGCCAGCCGCCAGGACAGCTTCACCGCCAGCCAGGCGGCCAGACCGGCCAGGGAGGCGCACAGCAGGGAGCCCACCCACAGCGGCACCAGCTGCTCCACGAACCAGGCCACGTCGATGCCGTGGGGCGGGCTGGGCTCCATGCCCAGCAGCCAGGCGCCGATCCGGTAGGTGAAGTAGAAAATCGGCACATAGGTGACCGGATTGGAAATCCACACCAGCACCACGGACAGCGGCAGGTTGCAGTGGAAACGCACCGCCAGCAGGGCGGCCAGACCCATCTGCAGGGGGATCGGCAACAGGCCGGTGAAGACGCCGATAAAGGCAGCCCCGGCCAGGGAATGACGGTTGATGTGCCAGAGATTGGGGTCCGACAACACCTCGCCCAGAAAGCTCAGGGACTTGTGACCCTTGAGGCGCTCGGGGGAGGGCAAATATTTTCGGAATAACCGTTTCGGCATGGGCGACTGCTTTCCCGGCGTCGGGGGATCCGTACGAGGGTTCCGGTTGCGGGCGCTATTATGCCGATCCTGAGCGGCGGCGCCTACACCTTGAAGGGATAGGGTGCCTTGAGGGAGCGCAAGGATGCGATACCTGTTGCCCGCCGCGGCCCTGGTGGCGGCGGTCTGGAGCGGCGCGAGCTGGCCGGTGTGGCTGCCGCTGCTGGTCCTGGCCGCCGGCTTGGCGGGCGCGGGTGCGCGGCGCAAGCCGCCGTGTTCCGGTCGATGGGCGCGCACGATACTGGCCACCGCCCTGGCCGGCGGCCTGGGGCTGCTGGCACTGGAGCAGGGACTGGCGGCGCGGCTGCCGGCCTCGCTCAACGGCGAAACGCTGGCGGTGCAGGCGCGGGTGGTGGACCTGGTGGAGCGCCAGCGCCGGGTTCGCTACGACGAGCCGGTGAACTGGCAGCGGCTGACCCTGGAAGTGCGGCTGTTGGAAGGGCGAGGGCGCTGGCCGGGCCGCCACCGGGTGCGGGTCAGCGCCTGGGGGCCGCTGCCGGCGCTGGGCGCGGGGGACCGTTTCGAGGCCCGGATGCGGCTTTATTTTCCCCATGGCTGGCACAACCAGACCGGGCCGGACACCGCCCGCCGCGATCTCGCCGAACGCATCGACGCGGTGGGGGTGCTGGCGGCGGTGCAAGGGCCGGTGCACGCCGACGGCGGCCTGCACGCTTTCCGTGAGCGGCTGGCTGACCGGTTGCGGGCGCGGCTGGCCGCCAGCCCGCTGGGCGCGGCGGTGGTGCCGGCGCTGGTCACCGGCGACCGCCGCGGGCTGGACCGGCCCTTGAAGGACCTGTTCCGCGCCACCGGCACCGCCCACCTGCTGGCCATTTCCGGCCTGCACCTGACCCTGGTCACCGGCCTGCTGTGGTGGCTGGGACGGGGTCTGCTGGCGCCGTTGCTGCAGTGGCTGTGGCCGGCCTGCCGGCGGCTGACACTGGCCCAGTTGGCCTGGGCGCCGGCCCTGGCCGGGGCGCTGGGCTACGCGGCGCTGGCCGGGTTCAGCCTGCCCACCCGGCGCGCCCTGATCATGGTGGCGGTGCTGGCCCTGTGCCGCCTGCGGCGCCGCTGGCCGGCGCCCGCCGAGGGGCTGGCCCTGGCGCTGCTGGCGGTGCTGCTGGCGGACCCGCTGGCGGCGCTGTCCACCGGTTTGTGGCTGTCGTTCGGCGCGGTGGCGGCGATCCTGTGGCTGTTGGAGGGCGGCGGCCGGCTGCCGGTGATGGTGGCCCTGCCGCTGCCCATGGCGGTGGCCGGTGCCGCCCTGTTCGGCGACTGGGCCTGGTGGAGCCCGCTGGCCAATCTGCTGCTGGTGCCGTTGTTCAGCGCCCTGGTGGTGCCGGCGGCGTTGCTGGGGGCACTGCTGGATTGGGCGCCGGCGCTGCATGCCGCCGCCACCGGGGTGGAACTGGCGGTGGCCCTGATGGCGGTGATGGCCGGCTGGCCGGCGCCGCGGCTGCCGGCGGCCTCCGGGCTGGCGGCCCTGGCGGTGGGCGGCGCGCTGATGCTGTGGTTGCTGCCGGCCTGGCCCTGGCCGCGCCGTCTGCTGCCCTTGTGCCTGTTGCCCTGGTGCTGGCCGGCCAGCACCGCCCCGGGCCCCGGCCAGGTGGACCTGATCCTGTTCGAGGTGGGGCAGGGCCAGGCGCTGGCGCTGCGCACCGCCCGCCATCTGGTGCTCTACGACCTGGGGCCGGGCTGGGAAGGCGGCTCCGCCACCGGGTCGGTGCTGGTGCCCTGGCTGCGCCGCCACCGGCTGACGCCGGACCTGACCCTGGTCAGCCATGGCGATGGCGACCATGCCGGCGGCCTGGCGGACCTGCCCGACCCCGGACGGTTGCTGAGCGGCGAGCCGGACCGGGTGCCCGGCGCGGAACGGTGCCGGGGCGGCCAGCACTGGCGCTTCGACGGCGTCGACTTCCGGGTGCTGTGGCCGGACCGGCGGCCCTGGAGCGGCAATGACGCCAGCTGCGTGCTGCGGGTGGACGCCGGCGCCGCCAGCGTACTGCTCACCGGCGACATCACCACCGCGGTGGAGTACCGGCTGCTGGGCTCCGTGGCGCCGGTGACGGTGCTGCAGCTCGGCCACCACGGCAGCGCCTCGTCCAGCGCCGACGCCTGGGTGCGGGCCCTGCGACCGCGCTGGGCGCTGGCCTCGGTGGGCTACGCCAACCGCTTCGGGCACCCGGACGCGGCCCTGGTGCGGCGCCTGGAAGCGGCCGGGGTCACGGTTCTGCGCACCGACCGGGCCGGTATGATTGTGTTTCGCCTGGGGGGCCCGGATAATGCCGCGCTTATAACAAAGTGGCGCCGGGACCATGAGCGTCCCTGGCACCGGCCCGCGCGCGGGCAGGTTTGGTGAACGTCGCAAAGGGGATCTTTACGTGCAGGATCTAGTGCAGTCCGGGGGCTGGATGATGCTCCCGATCCTGATCGGTTCGGTGGTGGCCCTGGCCATCGTGGTGGAACGGTTCTGGACCCTGCGTCCGAGCAAGCTGGCGCCGCCGGAAACCCTGGCCCAGGTGCGGGTCTGGCTGCAGAAGGGCCAGCTCAACGCCCAGCGGCTGGCCGCCCTGCGTGAACAGTCGCCGCTGGGGCGCATTCTCGCCACCGGCCTGGCCAATGCCCGCCACGGCCGCGATATCATGAAGGAAAGCATCCAGGAGGAGGCCGCCGGCGTGGTCCACGACCTGGAGAAATACCTCTCCACCCTGGGCTCCATCGCCGCCATCGCGCCGCTGCTGGGCCTGCTGGGCACGGTGATCGGCATGATCGACGTGTTCGCCGCGATCATGATTCACGGCACCGGCGACGCCGCCCAGCTGGCCGGCGGCATCTCCCAGGCACTGCTGACCACCGCCGCCGGTCTGGTGGTGGCGATTCCGGCGATTTTCTTCCACCGCTTCTTTCTGCGCCGGGTGGAGGAAATCACCGTGAGCATGGAACAGAACGCGGTGCATCTGGTGGATCTGGTGCACGGCGACCGGGAAGCGACCCCGGCGGCCGGAGCGGCGTCGTGAAATTCCCCCGGCCCCGTCAGGAGCAAGCGGAGGTCAACCTGACGCCGCTGATCGACGTGGTGTTCCTGCTGTTGATTTTCTTCATGGTGTCCACCACCTTCACCCGCGAGACCCAGCTGTCGCTGACCCTGCCGGAGGCGCAAGGCACGCCCCCCGAGGCGCAGCCGGAGGCGGTGCAGGTGCTGGTGTCGCCGCTGGGCGACTATCTGATCAATGGCGAGAAACTCGCCGACAACAGCGAAGCGGGCCTGCGCTCGGCGCTGCTGCGGCTGGGCCAGGACAAGACCACCCGGCCGATGATCATCACCGCCGACGCCAACGCCAGCTATCAGGCGGTGGTACGGGTCATGGACGTGGCCGGGCAGCTCGGCTTTGATAAGCTGTCGCTCACCACTCGCGAAGCCGACGATGAGGCGCAATGAGCCAATCTCTCCCGGATGATGCCTGGCAGACCTACAAACGACTGCTGAATTACGTCAAACCCCACTGGCTGATCCTGTTCGCCAGTTTCATCGGTTACGCGATCTACGCCGCCACCCAGGCCGGCGCCGCCCAACTGGCCGGCTATCTGGGCGAGACCGTGGTCAACCCGGAACCGCGCCGGGTGCTGATCGTCTCCATCGCGCCGTTCTTTATCGCCCTGGCCCAGGGCATCGGCCAGTTCATGGGCAGTTATTCCATGACCTGGGTGGCCCAGGAGATCGTCTACCGGCTGCGCAACGACGTGTTCGGCCATGTGCTGCGGCTGCCCCAGTCGGAGTACAACAACAACGCGTCCGGGCGCATCATGTCGAAGATCATCTTCGACGCCCAGCAGGTCACCAGCGCCGGCACCGACGCCATTATCGTGCTGCTGCGCGAGGGGCTGACGGTGATCGGGCTGATCGCTTTCCTGCTCTACCAGAACTGGAAGCTGACCCTGATCCTGCTGGTGATGGCGCCCCTGGTGGGCACCGTGGTGAGACTGACCAGCAAACGCTTTCGCCACATCAGTCGGCGCATCCAGGCGTCCATGGGCAATATCACCCAGTTCCTGGGGGAGGCCATCGAAGGCAATCAGGCGGTGAAGATTTTTGGCGGTCAGAAGCTGGAGGCGGACCGTTTCCACGCGGTGAGCCGGCGCTTTTCCCGCCAGAACACCAAGCTCAACGCCAGCAAGATCGCGTCCACGGTGATCGTGCAGCTGTTCGTGGCCGCCGCCATCGGCCTGGTCACCTACCTGTACATCACGCTGATGGGCGAAGCGCTGACGGTGGGCGGCTTCCTGTCCTACATCGCCGCCGCCGGCATGGTGCAGAAACCCCTTAAGCAGCTCACCGATGTGAACGTGAAAATCCAGCGCGGCGTCACCGGGGCCTCATCCCTGTTTGAATTGATGGACCGCCCGCCGGAGCCGGATGTGGGCGGCCGTGACCTGCCGCGCACCCACGGCGACATCGAGTTCCGCGACGTGACCTTCGGCTATGACCCGGCCCATCCGGTGCTCAACAACCTGTCGTTCTCGGTGAACAGCGGCGAGACCATCGCCCTGGTGGGGCGTTCCGGGGCCGGCAAGAGCACCATTTCGGCCATGTTGCCCCGCTTCTTCGATCCGGATTCCGGCCAGGTGCTGCTCGACGGCGTGCCGCTGCCGGACTACCAGCTGGCGGCGCTGCGCCGGCAGATCGCCATGGTCAGCCAGAAGGTGGTGCTGTTCAACGACACGGTGCGCAACAACATCGCCTACGGCGAGATGCGCGACGCCGATGACGCCGCCATCGAGGAGGCGGCGCGCAACGCCTACGCCTGGGACTTCATTCAGAGTCTGGAACACGGCCTGGACACCGAGGTGGGCCAGGACGGCGCCCAGTTGTCCGGTGGCCAACGGCAGCGTTTGGCGATCGCCCGGGCATTGCTCAAGGACGCGCCGATCCTGATTCTCGACGAGGCCACCAGTGCCCTGGACACCGAGTCCGAGCACCATATCCAGCAGGCCCTGGAGCGGCTGATGACCGGGCGCACCACCCTGGTGATCGCCCACCGCCTGTCCACCATCGAGAAAGCCGACCGCATTCTGGTGCTGGATCAGGGCCGCCTGATCGAGCAGGGCAGCCATCAGGAGCTGCTCGAGCGCAACGGCCTCTATACCCAACTCTACAAGATGGACTTCGCCGACACCGACCATGGCTGATTGGGCGCGCCGCATCGAGCAGGGCTGGTACCGGGGCAGTCCCTGGCTGACCCCGCTACGGCCCCTGGGCTGGCTGGTGGGCCGGGTGGCCCGCCGCCGGCTGGCGCGCTTCCGTGAGCAGGCGCCGGTGCCGCCGGTGCCGGTGCTGGTGGTGGGCAACGTGACCGTGGGCGGCACCGGCAAGACGCCGCTGGTGATTGCGCTGGCGCGCCGCGCCACCGAGCGCGGCCTGAACGTGGTGGTGATCTCCCGGGGCTATGGCGCCGACGGCGGCGATTACCCGATCAGCGTCACCGCCGACGACGACCCGGCCCGGGTCGGCGACGAACCCCTTCTGATTGCCCGCCGGGCCGCCGTGCCGGTGGTGCTCGACCCGAGGCGCGACCGGGCCCTGGAACGGGCGCTGCGCGAGCACGGCGCCGATCTGGTGATCAGCGACGACGGTTTGCAGCACTACGCGCTGCCGCGCTCCGCCGAGGTGGTGGTGATCGACGCGGACCGGGGCCTGGGCAATGGCCGTTGCCTGCCCGCCGGGCCGCTGCGCGAGCCGGCCTCGCGGCTGGAGGCGGTGGACTTCCTGCTCGCCAACGGCGGCCCCTGGCCCGGCGCCACCACCATGACCCTGGAGCCGGCGGACCCGATCCGATTGAGCGACGGCGAAAGCCTGACGGCGGACGGGTTCCTGGCCCGTTTCCCCCGCGTGCACGGTGTCGCCGGCATCGGCCACCCGCGGCGCTTTTTCCGCACCCTGGAAGCGCTGGGGCTGGCGGTGACCCCGCATGCGTTCGCCGACCACCACGCCTTCCAACCGGCGGATCTGGCGTTCGGCGACGATCTGCCGGTGATCATGACCGAAAAAGACGCGGTAAAATGCCAGGGTTTCAACGACCCGCGCCTGTGGACGCTGCCGGTGCGGGCGTCGCTGCCGCCGGGCACCCTGGACGCGATTCTCGACCGGGCCCTGGCCGGCCCCTGATGGAGCAGCAAGCATGAGTTTCCTTGTCATCGTACCGGCCCGTTATGCCTCGTCGCGGCTGCCCGGCAAGCCGCTGGCGGATCTGGCCGGCAAGCCCATGGTGACCCGGGTGGTGGAGCGCTGCGCGCGGAGCGGCGCCCGCGAGGCACTGGTGGCCACCGACGATGAACGGGTGCGCGACGCGGTGGGCGACGCGGCCCGGGTGGTGATGACCCGCGCCGATCATCCGTCCGGCACCGACCGGCTGCAGGAAGTGGCGGAGCAACTGGGCCTGGCCGACGACGACATCGTGGTCAACGTGCAGGGCGACGAACCGCTGATCCCGCCGGCGGTGATCGACCAGGTGGCGGAGAATCTGGCGCTGCACCCGGACTGCCAGATGGCCACCCTGTGCGAGCCCATCGACAGCGCCGAGGACCTGTTCAACGCCAACGTCTGCAAGGTGGTGTTCGACGTCAACGGTCGCGCCCTGTATTTCTCCCGGGCGCCGATTCCCTGGCACCGGGACGGCTTCGCCGGCGGCACCGGCGCCGACCTGGACCTGAGCGGCGGGCGCTGGTGGCGGCACATCGGCATCTACGCTTACCGGGTGGGCTTTTTGCACCGCTTCGTCGGTTGGCCGCCGGCGCCGTTGGAGCAATTGGAATCCCTGGAACAGCTGCGGGCCCTGGCCAACGGCGCGCCGGTGCACGTGGCGCCGGCCCGGGAGCCGGTGCCCGGCGGCATCGACACCGAGGCCGACCTGGCGCGCATGCGCCGCTATTTGTCGGAGGCTGACCGCTTATGAGTACCCCTTCCGTTTCCGTTCTGTTCGTGTGTCTTGGCAACATCTGCCGCTCGCCCACCGCCGAGGCGGTGTTCCGCCGGCGGGTCACCGACGCCGGCCTGGAGGCGCGCATCCACATCGACAGCGCCGGCACCGGCGATTGGCACATCGGCAAGGCGCCGGACCGGCGCGCCAGCGCCGCCGCCGCCCAACGCGGCTATCAGCTGGACCGGCTGCGTGCCCGTCAGGTGAGCGCGGAGGACTTCCGCCGTTTCGACCTGATCCTGGCCATGGACGACAACAATCTGGCCGACCTGCAAGCCCTGCGTCCGGCGGACGACGACGCCCTGCTGGCGCGTTTCCTGGACGTGCTCGGCGAGGACGGCCCCCATGAGGTGCCGGACCCGTACTACGGCGGCGACGATGGCTTCGACCAGGTGCTGAACCTGGTGGAGAAGGCCAGCGACCTGTGGCTGGAGCGCCTGCGGGAGCGGCTGTGATCGAACGGAACGCGGATCTGTCCGGCGCCAATACCCTGGCACTGCCGGCCCGCGCCGAGCGGCTGGCGCGCCCGGCCAGCGGCGAGGCGCTGGCCGAACTGCTGGCCGGGCGGCGCGCCGATGAGCCGCTGTACGTGCTGGGGCAGGGCAGCAACCTGGTGCTGGACGGCGATCTGCCGGGCCTGACGGTGATCCCGGCCCTGGACCGCATCGACTACCGGGTGGAGGGCGACCAGGCGCGGGTCATCGCCGGCGCCGGCGTGGTCTGGGACCGGCTGGTGGCGGACACCGTGGCGCGTGGCTGGCGCGGTCTGGAAAACCTGTCGCTGATCCCCGGCACCGCCGGCGCCGCGCCGTTCCAGAACATCGGCGCCTACGGCGTGGAACTGGCGGACGTGCTGGAGAGCGTGGACGCGGTGGCGGTGGCCAATGGCCGGCCGGTGCGCTTCAGCGCCGCCGAGTGCGAGTTCGATTATCGGGACAGCCTGTTCAAAAGCCGGCGGCGGGGCGAATTCATCATCACCGCCATCACCCTGCGGTTGCGTCGCCACGGACCCTGTCGGGTGGATTATGGCGGTCTGGCGGCGCGCTTCGGCGACGCCGATCCGGCCAGCCTGGACCCGGCGGCGGTACGGGCGGCGGTGATCGAACTGCGGCAAAGCAAATTGCCGGACCCGGCGGTGCTGCCCAACGCGGGCAGCTTCTTCAAGAATCCGGTGGTGTCCGTGGCCCATTATCAGCAACTGAAACAGAGCGAGCCGGAGCTGGTGGCTTTCGCCCACCGGGACGGCCACAAGCTGGCCGCCGGCTGGCTGATCGAGCGGGCCGGTTGGAAGGGGCGGCGGCTGGGGCCGGTGGGCATGCATCGGGAGCAGGCGCTGGTGCTGGTCAACCATGGCGGCGCCCGGGCCGCCGATGTGCGGGCCCTGGCTGGGGCGGTGCGCGCCGATGTGGAGGCGCGGTTCGGGGTCAGCCTGGAGCAGGAACCGATTCCGTTGCCTTGAGGGGGTTGCCGTCAGCGGGGGCGCGGCTCAGGGCGCGACGCCCTTCCGGGAACGCCGTGAACCCGTCCCTGGGGGCTCCCTTTCGAACGTCCTGTTCTCAAGG